>JAPLRZ010000061.1 GCA_026398895.1 Methylococcales bacterium | reverse complement strand
TATGGCGGTCATTAGTAACTGTTATCGACTACAGAGAGATTTGTTTAACGAGGTGATTGCTTCGTTCATTGCTGGCTTTATGCCAACCATGCAACATTTGAACCCACAATTTGAATCCTCCGTCAATGCGTAACTTCTAGAGTAATAGGACTGTGCCAAATCTCATGACTGCCTTTGCCTTGACGAACAAACACACAACCTGCTGACCGTAAAAGCTCGACTAGCTGCGGATAAAAAGTTGAACCCATTACAAGATAACTCTATCGAGTGTTTTAGTATGCGTAAACTGCAAGCGAATATCACCCGCCACATCAATGGCATTGAGTTCAATCAAGTCAGGTGCAACCTCCCACGCCCTTTCTATCAACTGCTCATAACTATCCGCTTCTGTCACTAAACCCAGCGCGTCACACACCGCCGTCCACACACCCTCACAAACAGTCACTTTCACAACAAAAGGCTTATGATGCCTGTTAATAAATTTTGTGACCAACGATAACGCAGTCATTAGAAATACTCCTTTCATGATTAAAAATTAACAGTTCATTTTATCAACTATTCAAAGCGAAAACAGCCGTTTCCGACAAACCATTCCACACAATACCACACTTTGTCAGAACCCCCTCCCTTCGATAAACTTCCTTCGAGGAGCTTCGGGACAGGCTAGTGTGGGCTTCGCGACCCACTCACGACACCACCCGATACCCTCACAGCACCTGACATTGAGCAGTGACCTCGGCGCATTACGCTATTCATCTGGGAGAGGCTTTAGCCTCGACTGCGAGGCTAAAGCCTCTCCCACATTGTATAAAAACACGCGATGGTAAAGAGGGTTTGACGGTAATCGGTTAAATCCCTAGAAACGTTGAATTGCAACATGATTAAAAAAACCTGTCAGGTTTTAAAAACCTGACAGGTTGATAGCGTACTACACGATAACGCTAGACTTTATTGTAGAACTTCTATTTGTACTCTACGGTTGTTAGCACGCCCTGCGGCTGTTTCATTGGTATCGATGGGTCGAGTTAGCCCATAACCATGAGGAACGAGTTTATGTGGGCTGATGATTCTCTTATTCAAGTACTTGGCTACTGCATCGGCACGACGGACGGATAACTTCATGTTATAAGCCGCTGACGCTGTGCTACTGGTATGCCCTTGTATTTCTAATGTTAAATTAGGGAAGTGTGTCGAAATATCAACTGCCAGCTTGTTAAGGTGCGCGAAATATTGGGGTTTGATTTCACTACGATCATTATCAAATTTAATATCCACAATCCAGCATCCCAATCTATTAACCTGTGTGCCTGGTAAGGTGTTTGGACATTTATCATTGCAATCGTTGACACCATCATGATCTGAGTCCAGTTGCGAGCAATCGACTGGGGGTTTTGGAGGAACAGGTGACAACAGTGCGGCACGCATAAAATCTTGCATACCCGCAGTTTCAGCGACTCTTTCGGCTGTAAAAGCACTCGCTCCACCGCAATTGGCTGGATTATCTGCTGAGTACATCATCTCTTGATTGCTAAAGGTTTCACTTTCATTGCCGCCGCCTTCTACTTGACTTTTATTGCTGCTGTCCATCCAAATGTTATACACGCACAATCTATCGCCATATTTTTGTCTTAGGGCTTTAATCGCATTTTCGTCATCTTTGCCTAAGTCTGGGTTAAGATATTCGGGAAGAATAGCTGCGGCGAATCTCGCTGTGTTGTTTTTTGATAAATCACTGATGATGACCAACGAGATATTACCTTGAACGTCCTTTAAATCCCCATCAACAGACTGGTCATGATCACTAGCAAGTAAGTTGCTGACTGGATTAACGTTATCGTCATTTTTAATGAGTACCCTGCCGATATGTGAACGACCATGAGAGCAAGCTATGGTATCTGTCGCGCTATCAAATGCAGCTTTTGCATAAAGGGCAGGGGCTTGGTGCAAGTCAGTGTAGCGATCACCATAGCCCTTGCAATCGCCATAGCCAAAACTGCGAATGCTGGTTTTAAAATCTGCCAATTTCAAAGCGGATGCAGAATTAGCAATGGTTGCGTTCATTCTGTGTAAAATTTCTCTTTGCGCCTCAAGTTTTGTCGGGGCATTATTTGCTTTATATCCTACCCCCGAATAATCTTCAGTTGCTGAGGCGGAGGCATCGAACAAAACAAATAGGTTGTTGGCTCTTTGTACATAAGCCCCTGAGGTAATAAAGGGAGCTATGCTCTCAACATTGACTGCATCGAATTTTGTCGGGTCTTGTAGCACATTCATCGTTGTTGTTGATAATGCACAGCCATATAGAGCTAACACAGCACTAAAAATGGCAGTTAAAAGGGTTTTTCGCATGGTAAACGCTCCGTAAGTTAATAAATCGATCACGATAAAACCAGCTGTTTTAAAATCGATGACTGTCTTGAAGTCTAGCACTATCTTATTTAATGTGAATAGCTAATGTATTTTTAATGTTCTTTTGCATGACTGCCAGTCCTTTAAAGGACTGGCAGTCATTAATATCGCTTAACAGGTAGGTTTAACCCACTACCAAAAATCTTAAAATAAAAAGTAATCATGGAGGGCAATATCTGTGAATTTGGGTAGTATTTCTGTCTCATTCATCGAACGCAACAACAAAACAATTTGCGCTTCTACCACGTTTGGTCTATTGTTCACGCGCTTTTCAAGCTTATTTCTTTCTTTCCCCCCTTTATCTTTAATAGGTCATTTATGAGTGATTTTACATTTGAACGTGCCGATGGTAGTCAACGTAGTCTTAAAGGTTACAAGTCAGCAAAACCCAGTGCTGATGCAAAAAAATACAGTGAAAACCGCTACAAAGAGTCTGAGTTGCCTCGTAAAGTTGATTTAAGAAAATATTTAACCGCTGTGGAAGATCAAGGGCAGACCAGTAGTTGTGTTGCTAATGCGGTCGCAGGTGCGTATGAATACCTAGCCAAAATGCACACGGGCGAAGATTATGATGTTAGTCGAATGTTTATTTATTACAACGGTCGTTATGAAGGCACAGAGGAAGGCGGAAAAATAGAAGACAGTGGCTGTTATATTCAACACGCTATCGAAGGCTTAAAAAAATGGGGTGCGTGTGCGGAAGCAAACTACCCATTTGATACAGCGATTGTAAATGACGAACCGTATCAGGAAAACTACGATGAAGCGGCGGCATTTAAAGTTGAAGATATGGCGGCAGTACCTACTGATTTATATGCGTGGAAACACAGTTTAGCCGAAGGTCATCCGATTATTTTTGGCATTAATTTATACAAATCCTTTGATAAACAGCGTAAAAAAGGGGTTGTACCCATGCCATCTGAGACCGAAGCAGGACGTGAATCACACGGTGGTCATGCGATGTTAGCGGTTGGTTATTCTGATAAAGATAAAGTCTTTATCGTGCGTAACTCATGGGGCGAAGGCTGGGGTGATAAAGGCTATTGTTATATTCCTTACGATTATCTTGTCAATCCTAAGTTTAATGATGGCGACTCGTGGATTATCAAACAACTTAATAACGTAGACTTTAACACCCAAGATTACTGGGATAACAGCGATGAATCGGTAGTGGGGGATTACGAATCCGAACTAGCGAACATGAGCGAAGACGACTACGCGGCTATGCTGGATGCAATGGGTGATGATTATCCGCTTGAATACCGTATTGCGTTGTTGTTTCTTTACGCAGCAGGTCAGGATGGTGATTTAAGCGATGAAGAATATGATGCTATCGCGCTTTATATGACCACAACTATCGAAATGTTAGGCGTTGATATGAGCGCGGAAAAAATATTGCGTTATGCGGTAAGAGATATAACCAATATCACCTTGATTGAAGAGTCGGTCACCTTATTAGGCGAGTATTTTTCCAGTGAAATGCTGGCTAAAATCATGCTTGATATTCAAAGTGTGGTCAGCATAGATGGCTTCTCAGAAAGCGAAAGCAGCTCACTGTTTGAAATGATGTCATCGTGGCAAATGGAAAGCTCAGAATCTTCTGAGGAATATAGCGAATCCTCTGAAGAGTACAGCGAATCATCAGAAGAGTCAGAAGAAGAAGACGAGGAGTCTGAGGAAGAGGACGAAGAAGACGAGGAGTCTGAAGAAGAGGACGAAGAAGACGAGGAGTCTGAAGAAGAGGACGAAGAAGAGGACGAAGAAGACGAGGAGTCTGAGGAAGAGGGAGTCTGAGGAAGAGGATGAAGAAGACGAGGAGTCTGAGGAAGAGGATGAAGAAGACGAGGAGTCTGAGGAAGAGGATGAAGAAGACGAGGAGTCTGAGGAAGAGGATGAAGAAGACGAGGAGTCTGAGGAAGAGGATGAAGAAGACGAGGAGTCTGAGGAAGAGGACGAATAATCATAGCTCGATGTTGAGTTAATCGAAAAGCTCACACTGGGCGGAAAGTAACCCCCCCCGCTCAGTGTGTACGGCTATTTAATTAACTGAGCGTTGATAATTGACCGTGAAGTCATTAAGCTTGGCAAGGATTACTGGCAAATCTTTAAATTTTTCAGGATTAAACGCATTTACTCCAACACGCGCTAAATAAAACGCCTGATCGGGCATATACTGCCCAGTCGCTCGCAGTTCAGCTCCATAGCCAAGACGCTCTCGAAGTAACCATGCTTGAGAAAAAGACCGACCGTCAGCAAAGTCTGGAAAATCTAGTTCAATCAATTCCAAACGACTTATATCACCCGCAAGCTCTGTCACCGCATCGGCTGGATGTAGCCGAACGCCTAATTTGCCCTTGTGATGAATCAATAAGTGTTTTTCTTGCTGCCATCTGGCTAACGAAACACTGACATCACCCGCTGGGATAGTGGCATCATCGGCAATATGTTGCCAAGTGTCATCAACAATGTGCTTGTCTTTAATGATTTGCATAAACTTGCTCCTGAAAAGGGCTTATGCCCACTCGTTTTACCATATCTAGGAAAGATTCTTCTTCCAAGCGTTGTTGAACATAAACATCCAAAATAGTGACGATAGTTTGAGTCACTTCACTTTTAGCAACGGCAGGTCCTAAACGCTCACCGATAGCCGCCTCATTATCGGAAGAGCCACCTAAGGTGATCTGATACCATTGCGTACCTTTTTTATCGACCCCTAAAATACCAATATGCCCAACACTTTGATGCGCACAACCATTCATACAGCCAGAAAAATTTATTTTTAATTCACCGATGTCATGCACATAATCCATATCATCCAGAGCGTCATTAATTTCTTTAGTCACATCGATGGAACTGGCATTCGCCAAAGAACAAAAATCCAAACCAGGGCAGCAAATAATATCGGTCGCTGTGCCAATATTCGGGGTAGCTAATTTTAATGCGTCCAACTGTTGCCATAAGGCGTATAAATCGGTTTGATTAACATCGGCAAAAATTAAATTTTGGCGGTGTGTGGTTCTCACTTCACTAAAACTATAGCGATCCGCTAAATCCGCAATCGCATCTAGCTGAATATCCGTCACATCACCAGGGGGAACATCGGGGGCTTTTAATGACAAAAATACCGCTTTATAACCTGTGACTTTGTGCGCAACCGTATTGTATTTTACCCAAGTAGCAAACGCTGAATCGCTGGCTAGATACAGAGCAAAACTTTTATCACCGACGGCGTTAGGCAGATAAGCAGGTGGTATAAAATGCGCCTTCATTGCCGTTACCGTGTCAGCACTTAATTCACGGCCGTCTTTAATCAACTGCCATTCTTGCTCAACCATCGCGGTAAATTTTTCAATTCCTGTTTCTTTCAGCAAAATCTTAATCCGCGCTTTATATTTATTATCACGGCGACCAAATAAATTATAAATGCGCAAAATAGCTTCTAAATAAGATAATAAATGCCGCTGTTCCAAATAAGGACGAATGACTCTACCGATAATTGGCGTGCGTCCTAAACCGCCCCCGACCAACACTTTAAAGCCCACGACACCTGCGTCATTTTTAACCAAATGTAAGCCAACATCGTGAAATTGCGTAGCCGCACGGTCATGCACTGCACCACTGACCGCAATTTTAAATTTACGCGGCAAATAATCAAATTCAGGATGTAACGTCGTCCACTGACGAATAACTTCACAATACGGACGTGGGTCTTCAATCTCATCAACACACACACCCGCCAAATGGTCAGAGGTAGTGTTACGCATACAATTACCGCTGGTTTGAATCGCGTGCATCTGCACCGTTGCCAATTCAGCCAAAATATCAGGCGTTTGCTCAATCTTAGGCCAGTTAAACTGCACATTTTGCCGCGTAGTAAAATGACAATAGTTTTTGTCATAAGTGCGGGCAATATGCGCTAGCTTTCTGATTTGCTTGCTACTTAACAAGCCATAAGGAATCGCCACCCGCAACATCGGCGCGTGGATTTGAATATAAATACCATTTCTTAAGCGCAAAGCGCGGAAACGATCCTCAGAAAGTTCACCTTTTAAAAACTGCTCGGTTTGCCACCTAAATTGGGCAACCCGTTCATCTACAAGGGTTTGGTCAATCTCGTTATACTGGTACATAGTCAGGGTTTAAAGTCCTATCAAGCAAATAATCAAAGCTGCTAATAATATACCGCAAGTCACAAAATAACAAAGATTCTCTAGTTGTGACTATAGCATTGCATAACACAGCAAAAATTTTTGAGCGATTACTTATTTGTCTTACACGATAAATTTATGACCCTACGGCGATTGCGTCTTGCTGTTCATCAGCGACATAGCGATTAAACAGCATGGCAAGCATATTAATTTCGTCCTGTTTAGGTTTGCACCAGCCTTCTAAACCTAAGTCGGCTAACACTTGTCGTCCTTGGCTGTCTTGTCCCATATTCAGTAATACTTCAGTTATCGCATGACCGACATCAACGCAGTGTGGCGCGGCGCATAAGAGGTGAAAGGCAAAACCTGTTTCACTATGATCTATTTTGCGTAGCATATTGCGTGTTAAGCTCGATAAACCTTGATAGGCTTCACTCGCCATGAATAGAATGTCTGCTTGACCTTTAAGTAGCATTTGCAATGCTTTAATATCATGCCCAGAAAATGTGTAGTCAAAATGTGTCGCGCTGTCTTCTTCCAATAGAAAACGTCCTAATAGATAGACAAAACTGTCAGGCGTGGCAGTAATGACTTTGCTACCCTGAAATTCGCTAGTTTTTTGCCGTTTATCATCGGCGCGTACCAACAGCGTGACTTCATCGGTTTGGTTGATGGGATGTAATAGCGGGCGGAATTGCTTTTCCATCAGCAATCGTGTTGCTTCAAATGGTTTAGTAAAGACAATATCCATTTGTTCAATCTTGGTGTTTTGTTCACTCATCGCACCGTGTACTAATTCCAAATGTATTTCACGCCGCGTGTGGCGTTGCAAATAAGTATTGAAAAAATACCAGCCGTTCACTTGATAATTATTTTGTGCATTAACCCATAATTTAAGTTTTCCATCGCCGCTAGTAGAATTAACAACGGCAACAGAGCTGGCATTAACGGTTTTGGCTTCTGGTATTTGGACAACAGACGGTGAACTTTGCGCATCGCTAAGAAAACGGGTTAGCCCTGTCATTTTAAATAACACGCCAATCATACGATTGACATTCGTGACCTTGATACTAATTGCCTGTTTTTGCCAGTGTTCAAACAATTTAAGTAATTGCGCTAAACCCATTGAGTTGACACGCTGCACTAAGGCGAAATCCAATTCAGCTACGCAGTTGGCAGGTAAAACATAAAGTGTTTCTAGGCTAGCAATCGCTTCCACATCGATTGTGCCTATGAGGGTAAATTGTTGAGCTAATTCTTGCGTTGAAGCTTGTGGTTGAATTTGTAACATAATAATATTCCGTTTTATTGGGCGTTGACGGTCTCGTGGACTTCGTTGTGATAAAGAAACTGAAAGCCATTTTCAGTTTCTTCGTCAAAAGCTTTATTTAAATCCAGAAAAGCACACACTTGAGTTTGTTTATAAGGAAGAACGCGCAGTTGCAAATAATCAGACATACGCCAAATTAAGTACAGTCCGCCGCCACCGATACCTGAATCCAAGCCTATACCTTGGCTATGGCGTGCGAGCCGATTGAGAAATACCATAGGAGTCAGCGTTCCCCAATTATCCGTCAGAGAAACTCCCAGTAAATTATCTTGAATTGACAAGCTTAAACGCAACACTTCACCAGCATCCAAGGCGCGTACTGTGCCTTTGCTATACAATTTCCGCCCTTTACCATCACGCGGTGCGGCGTAAAGTCCATTTTCAATCAATTCATCTAACAGTAACACCACTGCATCTAAACGGTCTAAATTGGGTGCAGAAATGTCTTGCAGCCATGATTCCACCTCATTCAATATGAAGGCTTTGTCATCACTGTGATTAAAATAAAACTCACGGTGTTGCTTAGGAGCAGGAAGATAGGCAACTAAATCATCATTGTTGATGTGCTGATGCTGTCTTAATAAATTATTCCAACCCAATTGTGCGTTAATAGCATGATTGCGCGGCAATACTCGACGAATACCTTGTTTAGATAAGCTAGGCATCAAATCGGAAAAATTAGCTTCGGCAAAAAAAACCAAGTTTTGCCGCATGATATTCGGTGCAATTGAATTTGGATTAGCGCGATAAAAACTGTCAATAATTCGCACTAAATCGAATTCTTGCTGCTCCGATTCGGTGGTTTTAGTTTTTTTGTGATGTCGCTCAAAATGTTCCACGAAAAAAATAGTCACATCGTCTTCAAAATTACTGCGTCCAACATGGGAAGCTAAACTGGCAAGCAAACTATCACGCAGGGTTTCCGCATCACTTTCGGCATGAATAGCTAACAACTCTTCCAAACGTTCATAACCAAAGCACTCGTTGATAGCATTTTCCTCTTCCACAATACCATCGGTATAGAGAAATAAACGGTCACCGACATCCATTTCAGTCGCACATTGTTCATAACTGATATTTTCTTCCTTGCCCAAAGGCAGACCACCGACTTCTAGCATTTCTAATGCTCCCGTAATAGATCGGTAAAGATAAGCGAATTGATGCCCCGCATTAGCATAGCTTAGCTCGCCTGTTTTGGTATCCAAACACAACGCGAACATGGTCATTAATAGCGATTGCCGTGCGGTATTTAAAATCGTATCACTAAGGCGAGCTAAAATTTTATGAGGTTCTTTTTCTTTATCTCTTTCCAATAAATTAACGCCTGCTTTCGCCGCGCTGACCATCGTTCCTGCTGCAACTCCATGACCACTGACATCACCGACCAGCATCACCACCCAACGATCATCAATCGCATAATAATCATAAAAATCGCCGCCTACTTCGCTAGACGTTATTAGTGTTGATAAACCGCGTAAACCTGGAAGATCAATGCGCTCAGGGCGTAGCAAATTCCGTTGTAGGATTGCCGCACTCGCAACCTCTTCTTTTAAACGCAGACTCAATTGCTCCATCGTGTCAATTAACACACCTTGGGATTCTGATAATTGCAGCATCATGTCCGCCACTTTAATAATCGCGACACTCCCCGTCATATCGAGAACAGGCAAAGCCTCAAAAACCATTTCAGGATCACGGCTTAGAAAATCCAACATCACTTGATCGATACGATCATCGGCGTTAACAATCAATGGCGGAGTAAAAATAGTCGGATTGATTTTTAGCAAACTGGTCAGGTCTTTACGCGCGAATAGTTCGCGTGCATAAGCCCTGCTCATGATGGTCAAATAATTACGGCGGGTAATAATGCCAAAATAGAGATTGTTTTCATCTATCACAGGAAATGCAGGGACATCAGCATGGGTTTGAAACAACGTGAGAACATCTAAAACAGGGGTATTTAACGGAATCGATTGTATCCCTAACATCAATTCATACGCACACGGTGCAGAAAATGCTAAAGAGCGAGTATTACGAATGCTTTTTTGCCTCTCAATCATAAATAGTAAAATGTCCAATATAGCCCAATATCATTTCATGATAGCTAAGTAGTGTGACACTCTAATGACGTGTAATGATTAAATCGGTAGTGGGTCAAATCTGTAAATTAGATTAAAATCAGAGGCTGAAACTCCCCAAGCACAACCGTTGCCAAAAACCTTTATGTCTGACGAAAGCCTTCATGCTGAACTGTCGATACCGCGCCTGCCAAGCAGGGATAAAGGTGCAAGTGCTGGAGATGGCAATCAATGGGAGCGGTATTCGAGCGTCCTCACGGGGGTTGTCAATCAGTAAACTTTAATATCACGCGATATTGTACGGATAATTGGGGGACTTATGCGCGTCATTTACCCGCATGAGGTAGGCAAAAAAACATTCAGAAAATAGAACCCAAAAACCTGAATCTGCGGACTTGGGTTAAACGCTTAACTCGAAAAACAATCTGCTTTTCCAAAGTAGCGATCATGCACGATACCGTCATTGGCTTACTGATTAACACAGTAGGCTTTGGCGTTGATAGTTATGCTAAATCACAGGGTTCGACTCATTACCAACATTGGTTTGCAGTTTTAGTCGTTATAGATTGAACAACGTTTAAGGCACTAAACTTTCCGTAGGCATTTCTGAAACAGGTTGCTCCATTAATCGACTCAACCATACTTCGGCAGATTTTTGGTTTATTTTAAGCACTTTATTGGGCATAAAACCCAGCAGTAAAACTAGCAATGCAGGAATACATAGCAATGCCAATTCGCGTGGTCGTAGGTCTTGCACTTGCTCGACACTTGCCTGAGTGATTACGCCAAAAAATGCACGGCGGGTAAATGACAGCACATAACAGGCACACAATACTGCACCTGCTAAGGCAGTGATGCCTAGGGTGGGATGTGCGATCAATGCACCGATGATGATTAATAATTCGGCAGGAAAGCCGCTGGTTAAAGGAACGCCCATACTGGCTAACATGAATAAAAAATAAAAACTGGTGAGACGTGGCATGACTTTCGCTAAACCGCCTAACTGCAAGGCTTCGGTACTACCTAATCGGTGTTGAATAAAGCCCGCGATGAGCATTAAGGAACTGGCAATCAGGGTGAAATTTAGCAAGCAAAAAATCGCGCCTTGCAAGCCTTGCATATTCAAAGACGATAAGCCGATAATCACTAAGCCAACATGACTGACACTAGCGTAGGCTAATAAGCGACGTAAATTGGTTTGCTGTATGGCTATTAACGCGCCATAAATCAGAGTAATTGCGCCAAAAATACCCAATGCCCAGCTATATTCAACTGCTGCTAAAGGTGCAAGTGGTAGCGCGAAACGTAATAAGCCATAAACGCCTAGTTTTAAGCCAATTAATAGCGCGGTGGTATGAGTCGCGCCTTCCATTGCTACCGTTGGTAGCCAAGTATGCAATGGCACTAACGGAGCTTTAACGGCAAAACCTAATAGCAATAAGAAAAATACCACGCTTTGCAACGAGTTAGGCAACGGAGTTGTCAGTAATATCGGTAAGCTAAACGATAAATCTTGCGGAATCGTACCGCTGACACTGGTGGCGTGATTAATCGCTAAAATGACGATGGCAAATAATAACGGCACACCGCCAAACA
Source organism: Methylococcales bacterium (assembly GCA_026398895.1). Classification (GTDB taxonomy): domain Bacteria; phylum Pseudomonadota; class Gammaproteobacteria; order Methylococcales; family Methylomonadaceae; genus UBA4132. Next base: position 57,797 of record JAPLRZ010000061.1, on the reverse strand, counting down.
GCATAAACAGCGTGTATTTCATTGCCGCGCCGCGCCGTTTTGGCCCTATGCCCCATAAGCCAATTAAAAAGAAAATCGGTGGTAAGGTTAGCTCCCAAAACAAAAAGAACAGCACTAAATCCAGTGCGGACAACACGCCCATTGTTATGCCTTCTAGTGCTAATAACAGGGCAAAATGTAAGCGTGATAGGTGTTGTATCGAATTCCATGAGGCTACCATTGCCATCAGCGTTAATAAAGCAGACAAGGGCAAAAACAATACCGAAATACCGTCTATACCTAATAAAAATTCAATATTTAAACTGGGTATCCACGCTGAACGTTCCAATAGTTGAAAATCGCCATTATTATGTTGAAATAACAGCACAACCCACACCGTTAAAATAAGTTCAATACCCGCAAAGGCGAGAGCAATTTTTTTGCTTAATTGGCTATTGCCGCATAGCCCTGTGATTAACGCACCCAATAAAGGCAGGAAGATAAGTAGACTAAGCATCGGAAATTCATTCATTACGGCTGTCCTTGTCATTGAGAGGTGCGGTGATAATGTCTGGTGTATCGATCTTGTTGTGTTGTGAGCTGTGCATCGGATACATAAGACTAATCGCTACCGCATCTTGGTCAATAAATTTTAGCCACGGGGTAGACCAAAAACCTGAGATAATCAGTAGCCCCCCAATAATGACAGCGATAATTCTCTCTTTCATCGCAGAGTGATGATCACAATGATACGGTTGTTTAGCGCGTTTAGGTGCAACGATAAATATTTGCTGAAATGCGCGTAATAAAAACGCCGCCGCTAATACGTTGCCAATCAAAATAGCGATGGCAATCAACCAACCCTCTTCTTCAATTGTTCCTTCAATCAGAAAATGCGCTGCATCATAGCCAGGTGTACCTGGCATAACCATCGTGCTTAATGCGCAGATTAAAAACAATAACGCAGTTGCTGCATTACTATCAAATAAACCACCTAAGCGCGGAATGAATGCAGTGCGCACGCGCTCATAAATAAGCCCCGAAGAAAATAACATTCCCGCTGTGGCTAAACCGTACACGCTGGACAGCAATAAACTACCTTCCAAACCAACAGCGTTAAAATTAAACACCCCGATGACTAGCATACCTGTATGACTGACCACAGCAAATGCTAATAGACGGCGAATATTAATCTGTACCAAAGCCAGAAACGCGCCATAAAAAATGCTAATTAAGCCCAGCGTTAGCACAAAGGTTTCCCATTGCTCGGCAACTCCTGGCACCATTGGCAAAATAAAGCGAATCAGTGCATACACGCCCAGCTTTAAACCCACTAGAAAAATTGCCGCACTAGCAACCGTGCCGTGTTCTGCCAATAAAGGCAGCCAACCATGAAAAGGAAATAATGGCATACGAATGGCAAAGCCAAAAAATAGCAGTACAAAAATCAACACTTCGTCGTGCAAATAAGCGTTGTTTTGTTTTAGCGTCAGCCAATCAAAGGATAGCGCGTGTTCTGAATCGATTAAACCAAACGCCAAAAACATAAATCCCGCAAAGGTCATTAACAAACCGCTAATCCAATACTGCAATAAGCGCGTGACTACCCAACGTCGATACTGTCCAGTACCTGAATGCACAGTGAGCAAAATCACAGGCACAAGCTCTAAAGCACTCCATAGCCAAAACTGCAATACATTGAGTGCGGCAAACGCGCCTATCAGTACGGTTTCATAACCCAGCAAACACGCAATAAACAATTTGTCGGTGGCGTGGCGCGTGATAGAGGTATAAATAAATGTCAGCAAAGTCAATAAAGCGGCTAAGGGAATAAATAAAATATTAGTGCTATCTACTCCGACCGCGTAACTCATGCCCAAAAAATGTAGATGTTCCACTAAATGAATACCTGAATTGACCGAATCAAAAATCAGCAATAAATACACGCTCAGCAATACATTCAGCAGTGTGCCTGCATAGCCAAATCGTAAAGCAATGCAAGTAGACTGCGAACGCCACACGCCAACTATCGTTAGCAGCGGTAGCAAAGTCATCACCGACAGCAATGGAAAGCTGGTTACGGTAGACCAATGGTTAATATTAATGTCCATCAATGCCTCAAAATGCCACGAGCAGGGTAATAAAAACGAATAAAACCAAATAGCGCGGTTTTAAAATGAGGTATTCGATTTTATTGGCAAAATGTCCAAGTTCACGACCATAGCGAACACCGCCTGTGCCGACTCCTTGCAAGACAAAATACTCTTCAAACCAATGCAAAAGCCCCGCTGTCCATTCAGTTAATGCCCCTGCAAAACCACTGCCTTGGGCGAATTCATCAGCACTATTATCCAACCGCGCACCTAGTTTGGCTTCTTCCAATTGCGCTAAAGATGAGATGCTGTGTAACGCAGGATTAGGCATACCCATCAAACGGTCAACAATCTGATCGTCAATATAGCAAAGATCATGTCCTAAGCGGCGTACAGGTTTGACCAATGCCCAATCGGTGATTTGATCCAGCCAAAAGCGTTGTAAAGAAGCAGTATAAAGCCAGTGTAATGAAGCGATTTTGGGCGACACAGGTTTAATGGGATTACCGTGTACTGCGTGCATTAAGTTAGGCGCGGCTAATAATTGATAAGCGCGTACTACCGCATGAGCGCACAAGTGCCACTTTGCGATCTGCCAAAAACCCAAGCCGCATTCTAAAAACATCAAACCCAATTGTGCGCTGATGGCATACACCAACGAGCTTTTGACATCGCTTTGTGTCAGCCCCACGATAAAGCTATAAAGAGCCGTCAAAAAGCCAACTGCTACCAATAAGCACATCACAAAAAAACTCAGTTCAATCAATGGACGCAATAGACACACAAGATAAATACCCGCATGAATCATCACCGCGCCATAAAACACCGCGCTGGATGGCGTAGGTCCTTCCATTGCGCGTGCTAACCAAGGGGTAAAAGGCAGTTGTGCAGATTTAGCAAAGGCGGCAAGCGTGAAACACAGGGCAATGCCTGTGATTTGACTAGGTGGTAATTCAGTCAGGGCAATATTGAGCGCGTTCCAATTGACGGTTTCAGTCCACGCAAAACTTAAGCCAATGCCAAGAATAAAACAGCCATCGCCAATATGATTAGTCACTAAAACGCGGGTTGCATTACTGACTGCAATGGGACGCTGATACGAATAGGCAATCAGTAAATAAGAACATAGCCCTGCAATTTCCCAACCAATCAATGTACCGACCGCATTACCCGATAACACCAACAGCAACATCGCAAATGAAAATAAACTCAGGATAAAAAAGAAGCGGTGAAAGCCCGCTTCTCTGTGCATATAGTGGGTAGAAAAATGAATAACAATTGCCAACAATACCGAAAACAACGCGGCTAAACGCACACTAAAACCTGTGGTGATAAAGTTGATGCGAATGGTCAGCGTGTCACTGCTTAACCAGCGACCTAGATCAAACGAACCCGCATTTTTGCCTAGCATATCAGCAACTAATAACACCAGTGACAGCAAGCAAGACAATGTAATTGCCCATAAAATACAGCTGCTAGTGATAGACTCGCTTTCTTCGCCGTCCAAGTGACCGAATAAATGTCCGCCACCCACCAAGATAGCCGCACACAAAGGTGATAGCAAAATTAATAGCACTAACGCATCCATGACTAAGCCTTGATTTTCCTACGCGCCACGATAACACCATCACGGGTAGGATTAATAAAGCTGTCAAAATCTGGATCATTAAAAATAAGCGCGTTATGTTCTCGAATCGCCTCAGTCCAACCTGCAAACACATCGGTAAACTGTTCGACTGCCACTCGTCCACGCCATAACACATTATCAGCAATATACAGCCCGCCTTCACGAATTCGATCTTTAGCCAACAACCAAATTTCGGGATAATCGCCTTTATCGACATCGTTATAACACACGTCAAACAAGCCCTCAGTTTGAGCGAAAATATCTTGCGCCATACCCGCTTTAAAATCGACTCTATCCCATAAACCTGCGGCACTCAGATACTGCTCGGCTTTTTCTTTATTTAATAAATCGGCTTCACTGCAAATTACTTGCCCAGTCGCACCAACCGCTTTTGCAAACCAATAGGCTGAATAACCATAACCGCTACCAAATTCAAACACGCGTTTGGCATCAATGGATTTTGCCATTGTTTCCAAAAATACACCGACTAAACGCCCGACAATCGGAAAATTATTTTTTGCTGCTAAGTCTTCCATTTCAGTCAAAACATCATGATCAGTCGCGCTTAACAGGCCACGCATATAGTCTTCAATGGCAGGATGCACAGGCGATAATACGCTAGGATTTACTACATTAGGTGATTGCAAAGTATCGGACATAATGGTGATCTCGTGTGGTGATGTAGAATGGGTAGAACGAAGTGAAACCCATCATTTGCGGATTTGTTGGGTTTCGCTATCACTCTACCCAACCTACGCAATGCTCTATCTTGTTGCAAGCTTTTTCTATTGTGTGGGTTCATTTTTTGATTCAATCAATCCCTAAAATTATCAAACTGCACAGGCATTTCCAGCTTTTCTTCCCTAAGCATCTGAATAACCTCCTGCAAATCGTCACGTTTTTTACCCGTAACGCGCACTTTGTCGCCTTGTATTGCCGCCTGTACTTTCAATTTTTTATCTTTGATAAGTTTGACGATTTTTTTAGCCGTCAGTGAATCAAGCCCCTGTTTTAAAGTGATTTCCTGTCGCATTAATTTACCACTACCTTTTGCGTCACTCAATTCCATACAGGCAATATCAATACCACGGCGACTGAGTTTTGCACACACGATACTGAAAATTTGTTGTAGTTGAAAGGTCGATTCAGAAATCATAATCAACTTGTCATCAGTCATTTCAACACTGGAATTCGTGCCTTTAAAATCGAAGCGCGTAGTCACTTCTTTACTGGCTTGATCCACCGCATTGGTGGCTTCGTGCATATCAAATTCAGAAATAATATCAAATGAGGGCATAGCAATACAGGAGAGTTAAGTTAAAAAAGTTCATTTTACAATGCTTGGTCATCATTGATAACACCCGCCACCGCTTTAATGCGTAATTGCCGAATTGCTTCACCAATCAACGCGCCTTGTAATTCGCCATTCAATACAGGCGATATATCCACGGCGGCAATGGCTTTAGCGGCAGCACGAAACCTGTCAGCTTGCGGGTAGAGTCTGTTTTCAAACCCTGTTCTACCTTTAGCATCGGCTTCACACGCCAACAAAAATTCTGCTAATTTATGCTGTGGTTTATGAACGCCCAAAGTGGTCAATACATCGGTGAGCGTACCCGCGCGTAAATCCATCGCCTTATGGCAATGGCTATGATATTCCATTACTTGCGCAGCTAATGCTTTATACGAATTAGGCACACGCAATCTCGCACATAATTGTACTAATACAGGTAAGCCGCCTTGTTCATGCCCATAATGATGCGGTAAATTTTCTTTAGGTGATAAAGCCTTACCCAAATCATGAACCAACGCCGCAAACCGAACTTCTGGATTGTTAGAGCATAATGCCGCTTGCTCTAATACCATCAACGTATGTACCCCTGTATCAATTTCAGGATGATGTTGCGCAGGTTGCGGTACACCAAACAGCGCGTCGATTTCAGGAAAAATTTTCGCCAACGCACCACAGTCTTTTAACGCATAAAAAAATGCGCTAGGGGTTTGTTCTTTCAACGCTTTCAATAATTCAGCCCACACTCGTTCAGGGACAAGATAATCCACCTCACCACCTGATACCATGCTAATCAACAAGGCTTTAGTTTCCTCAGCAATCGTAAAACCAAGAGTGCCATAACGCGCAGCAAAACGTGCAAGCCGCAACAAACGCACTGGGTCTTCGGTAAACGCAGGCGAGACATGACGAAAAACTCGCTGCTCCAAATCCCGTTGCCCACGATACGGATCAATCACATCACCTTCTGGAGTCATCGCCATCGCGTTAATGGTCAAATCTCGGCGAATTAAATCCTGTTCCAAAGTCACATCAGGGGCGGCATGAATCGCAAACCCCGTATAACCATGACTGGTTTTACGTTCCGTTCTAGCCAATGCGTATTCTTCTTGAGTGTCGGGATGCAAAAACACAGGAAAATCCTTACCCACAGGTCTAAATCCTTGTTTTAACATGGATTCTGGCGTTTCACCGATAACTACCCAGTCCCGTTCTAATACAGGTCTATTCAGTAAAGTATCGCGTACTGCACCACCGACTAGGTATATTTTCATTGCCTATTACTCATTATCCAACTATTGAGGTAAGAATATCATAATCACCTGTAAAAAAGCGGCATAATGTGTTTATATCGAACCAGCACAAGAACTAGCACACGCAAATTGGCGTTGTTAGCGTCCCTGCCCTATTAGGTTTTATGCCCAATAAAGTGCTGAAAATAAATCAAAAAACGGCGAAAGTGTGGCTAAATCGGTTGATGGTGGATCAAGCTAAGTTAGAAACGAGTGAGGAAATTACTGCGCCTTAGTATTGAATTAAGGATTTTTCCGTTCGCCCTGAGCTGTGAGCTTGTCGAACAGTCGAAGGGTGAGCGGAAAAATCCGAAGCCCCCGAAGTTAAGCCATTCATGCTTCGACAAGCTCAGCACGAACGGCTTAACTGTAGGCAGTACGCCTTTGGTGTGGGAACGACGCAATCCATCCTAGATGCTAGATATTTTCCCTTTTCATTAACACAATTACTTCTTTTAATAATTCAATTTCCTTGTCTTTTTGCTCATTTAGCATTCGTTGATTTTCAAGTTCATATTTAAGTTGTAGGTTTTCAGAAGATTCTGAATTAACGGTACAACCAGAATTATTGTTTTGTATCCCTGTCCCGTTATTTGTTCCTAGTGCGTTAAAAACATTTTTCTCATTACATCCAAATAACTCAACCAAACTAATTCCAAAAGCCTCAGTGATTTGTTTTAATCGAGTGAATAATATATCGGCATCACCGCGTTCAATAGCACCGTAACCATTTATCGACATTTCCAGTTTATCCGCCATTTCTTCCTGAGACCAACCCTTTAACTTACGAAATAATTTAATTTGTTCATGAACTTTCATAAAGATAACAATCCCGACTGGTTATAAAAACAAGTATTACTTGGTGGTGAAAACTAAAAAATAACCGCATCATTCTAACAGACTTAATTATAAGTCTGGTGTTAAAAATCGTATGAAGTGATGTGTAATGTGGGCTTAAATCTACTTGCTGAAACGTACACCGCTGGACAGCATTGTTCAACACTTCTCAAAAGACTATTATTTCAACCATTGGAGCAAGTTACTATGAAAAACTCATTTTTGAAATCTGTTTTCCTCTCTGGATCACTACTAGCTGGTTCACTTGTTTTTTCGGCTACAACAAGCGCGGCAATGGGTGATATGGGTTCGTGTCATCCTACAAAAAACGACTTTACAGGATCACAGATCGAAACCACACCTAACCGATGGGAGATGAAACGATCACCTAATACTGGTGGTGCCAACGCAGGTCATGATATGTTAGTTCCTGACGATAGAGTAGTTGTTCAATGGGAGGTCAATCAGACTTCCTGCAACGAACGCTGTACGGGACCCGTTCAGATACTTCATTTTCAAGATAGAGGACCAATACGAATTCCAGATGGTGTAACGGCTGGTGTTAGATGGAAAAAAGATTTGAGTCTTACTGGACCAGGTGGTATTTATTCAGGAAATGTAACAATGCTTCATGTATCATTCAGCGATTGGAAAAAAGTATTTGTGGATAAATACTTTGATTGTGTTCAGTAAAAATACATAACGAAGCGCGACGAGGTACTCACCCCGTCGCGCTTCGATACAATCAAACTGAAAATTCTGGCTACTTAGGCAACCTTTTTCGCTGGTTCAAGGGATGAACGTTTACTAATATACAGTATTTCAAGTCCCAAAAGTCGTCCATTTTCATCAAAGTCGCCAATAATCCCAGACTCTATCTGCTCGGTTCTGGCTACTTCGCCATCAATTAATTCAAGATAGGCAGCATCTGCCTCTGGATCAAATTCAATTTTCATAAGTCTTTCACAGTGTTATCAAAATAAGCAGTGACCACCGCAATGGGATCAACCGATTCATTATAAATTACACGCAATACACGAAAGCCTCGTTCGGATATAGGTAACAAGGCATGAACCAGCGCAGGATCGTGTGTATCAGTCTCAATTTTTGCAGGGAATGTAAGAGCAGCTTCAATCCATTTAACAAGAATATCTCGTTTTATAATTTGCTTTTGTGCATGATTAGTCAACTTATATTTCATTTTTGGATTCTATCATGCAACTTCTTGTTAAGCATCGTGCTGAACATCGATACCAGAATTCAAACATTTTGGGCTACCCGCCCTGCTCCAGCTTGAACTGGGGTTTGTAACGCATAAAAAAAGCCAGATAAACTGGCTTTTTTGTTCGGCTTGCGTGGTAATTATTCCGCGCTGGCTTCAGGTCTATCAACTAGCTCGACATAAGCCATCGGCGCGTCATCACCTGATCTAAAACCACATTTCATAATACGCAAATAGCCACCTGCTCTATTTTTATAACGTGGACCTAGCACATTAAAGAGTTTGGTCACGACTTCACGATCACGAAGTCTAGCAAAAGCTAAACGTCTTTTAGCGACGTTATCTTCTTTTGACAAAGTGATTAACGGCTCAGCAAAGCTTCTTAATTCTTTAGCTTTTGGCAAAGTCGTTTTGATAAGTTCATGTTTAAACAAAGAACTTGCCATATTACTGAATAGAGCCTTACGGTGGCTGCTATTCATATTAAATTTTCTACCAGATTTACGGTGTCTCATTGTAAGAAGACCTAATGTTAGTGTGTTGCTGTATGAGTTTGATCTGCAAGGTTTTCAGGCGGCCAATTTTCTAAGCGCATACCCAGCGATAAACCTTTTAAAGCAAGAATGTCTTTTATTTCTGTTAACGATTTTTTGCCAAGATTGGGAGTTTTTAATAACTCAACTTCAGTGCGTTGAATTAAATCACCAATATAGAAAATATTTTCAGCTTTCAAACAATTAGCAGAACGTACGGTTAATTCAAGATCATCAACGGGACGAAGTAAAACAGGTTCGAATACTTCTTCAACTTCTACTTTTTCATCTTCAAGCTGTTCGTTGACTTTTTCAAAATCGACAAAAACAGATAATTGATCATGAAGTATAGTTGCGGCAAGTTTAATGGTTTCTTCTGGATCAATAGTTCCATTAGTTTCCAGTTCAATAATCAACTTATCTAAGTTGGTACGTTGCTCAACTCGTGTGCTTTCAACTTGATATGCCACTTTGACAACAGGGCTATAGGAAGCGTCTAATTGTAACGCACCCGCTACCAAACTGTGTTCAGCATTTAATTTGCGAACACTGACTGGCTCGTAACCTCTACCACGACGCACTCTGATCTTCATATTTAAAACACCAGCTTGAGTCAAATTGGCAATGACCAACTCTGGGTTAACTATTTCAACATCATGAGGCAGGGTAATATCACCTGCTGTAACGCAACCTGCACCTGTTTTACTCAGTGTCAGTTCAACTTCATCTTTTGAATAAAGTATGATTGCCAATTTTTTAAGGTTCAGCAAAATATCAATGACATCTTCCTGAACACCTTCTATGGTAGTGTACTCATGAAGAACGCCTTCAATTTCCACATCAGTGACTGCACAACCAGGAATGGTAGACAGCAACACACGTCTTAACGCATTACCCAGAGAATGACCAAAACCACGCTCTAGCGGTTCAATCACTATCTTAGAATGGTTAGGTGTCTTGCTTACAACCTCAACTAATCGAGGCTTTAATAAGCCAGAAATAGAATTCTGCATTTATATCCCTCGAAACTACGATTATTTAGAGTAAAGCTCAACAACTAGCTGCTCATTAATATCACTACCTAAATCAACACGATCTGGTAAAGAACTAAATGTGCCAGACATTGCTTTTGCATCGACTTCAACCCAAGCAGGAAATCCATATTGCTCAGTGACTGCTAATGCGTCAACGATTCTTTGTTGTTTTTTTGCTTTTTCTCTAACGGACAATACATCACCAGGTGCAACCTGATAAGAAGGTACGTTAATCAATGAGCCATTCACTTGAATGGATTTATGAGAAACCAATTGGCGAGCTTCGGCTCTAGTACAAGCAAAACCCATACGATAAACTACATTATCCAATCTTGATTCGAGTAGGTTTAACAAGTTCTCACCTGTCGCGCCTTTTTTCATATCAGCGGATTTGTAGTAATTTCTGAATTGCTTTTCTAAAATGCCGTAGATTCTGCGTAGGCGTTGCTTTGCTCTTAACTGCGTTGCGTAATCAGAATTTCTTGCACGTTTAGTGCCGTGCTGACCAGGTCTCTGATCTAATTTACATTTACCTTCTAAAGACTTGCCTCTGCTTTTTAAAAACAGGTCAGTCCCTTCTCTTCGACTTAATTTACAGGTAGGTCCAAGATATCTTGCCATGATACAACTCCAGATTTCTAAACGCGGCGTTTCTTAGGTGGACGGCAACCATTATGAGGAATGGGTGTTACGTCAACAATATTGTTAATTTTAAATCCTAAGTTATTCAAAGAACGCACTGCGGACTCACGACCAGGACCAGGTCCTTTGATCATAACATCAAGATTTTTCATGCCGAATTCTTGTGCAACAATACCTGCTTTTTCAGCAGCAACCTGTGCAGCAAATGGGGTACTTTTTCTTGAACCACGGAAGCCTGAGCCTCCTGATGTTGCCCAAGAAAGAGCATTACCCTTTCTATCTGTAATCGTGATGATGGTGTTATTGAAAGAAGCATGAACATGCACGATACCATCGGCAACTTCTTTTTTGATACGTTTTCTAGCGCGATTGGGACTAGCCATTACTTTTTATCTCTTAAAGGAATACTTATTTTCTGATCGGTTTACGCGGACCTTTTCGAGTACGAGCGTTTGTTCTTGTTCTTTGCCCTCTCAAAGGTAAACCACGGCGATGTCTTATTCCGCGATAGCAACCTAAGTCCATCAAACGCTTAATATTCATAGAAACTTCACGGCGCAGATCACCTTCCACGGTCATCTTTGAAACCACACTACGAATAGCATCCAATTGCTCTTCTGTCAGTTCTTTTATTTTTATGGAAGGTGCTATACCCACCTCAACGCAAATTTCACTTGCTGTTTGACGACCTACACCATAAATGGCAGTCAATGCTATGACCGCATGTTTATGATCTGGTACATTTATCCCGGCAATACGTGCCATCCAGATACTCCCCTGAGTAGTATTCTAAAGTTAAGTGCCAGATTATAGCATTACACTAATCTTGGCACAACAAATTCTAGCCTTGACGTTGTTTATGTCGTCCATCAACACAGATGACTCTAACAACACCATTTCTTTTTACAATTTTACAATTTCTACAAATTGTTTTAACCGAAGCACGAACCTTCACAGCTAACTCCTAAATTATTTTTTCAGATTGGCTTTTTTCATCAAGCCTTCATATTGTTGAGACATGACATGGGTTTGCAACTGCGAAATAAAATCCATGACGACAACGACAATAATCAATAAAGATGTTCCACCAAAATAGAAAGGAACATTCCAATATACTATTAAAAACTCAGGTAGCAAACAAACTAAAGTAATATAGAAAGCACCAATTAAGGTCAATCGAGTCATTACTTTGTCTATGTAAGCACTGGTTTGAATACCTGGTCTAATACCTGGTAAAAATGCACCAGATTTTTTTAAATTTTCAGCTGTTTCTTTTGAATTAAATACTAACGCAGTATAGAAAAAACAAAAGAATATAATAGCAGTTGCGTAAAACATAACATAAATAGGTTGCCCAGGCGATAACTTGGTTGCTACATCCTGAAGCCAAGACAATCCCTCTGTATTACTAAACCAACCTGCTATAGTCGCTGGAAATAAGATAATACTTGATGCGAAAATAGGAGGAATAACACCCGCCATATTAAGCTTTAATGGTAAAAAACTACTTTGTCCCGCATACAACTTGCGACCTTGTTGTCTTTTTGGGTAGTTGATGAGTATTCTTCTTTGCCCTCTTTCGACAAAAACCACTAGAGCGGTTACCGAGATAGAAAGTAGAAATAATAAAATAATAAATCCACCGTTCATTTCTCCTGTTCTAGCCAATTCTAATGTACTACCAACTGCTTTAGGTAAACCAGAAACGATACCAGCAAAGATAATCATCGAAATACCATTGCCTATGCCGCGCTCAGTCACCTGCTCACCTAACCACATTAAGAATATAGTACCCGTGACCAATGTGATGGTAGTTATAAAGATAAAACCTAGCCCTGGATTTAAAACAACAGAAAATCCACCAGCGGTTTGATTCTGCAAAGCAACAGAAATACCTATAGCCTGAATCGTTGCTAAAACCACTGTGCCGTAACGGGTAAATTGAGAAATCTTACGTCGTCCAGATTCGCCTTCTTTTTTCATTTGCTCCATTGTAGGAATTACAACGGTCATCAATTGCATAATAATTGATGCAGAAATATAGGGCATGATACCAAGAGCAAATAAGCTTAAACGCATTAAAGCACCACCTGAAAACATATTAAACATGTCTAAGATAGACTTACCCTGCTCCTGCTGATTAAACATAATTGCTAGTGCTTTAGGATCAACACCTGGAACAGGAATATGAGCACCCACTCGGTAAACAATAAAAGCACCCAAAACAAAAAGCAAACGCGCTTTAAGTTCTGAAGAACCGCCCACTTTGCTAGCCATTTGAGCTTTTGATGTACTCACTTACGCCTCTACTTTTCCGCCAGCAGCCTCAATAGATTCTTTAGCTCCGCCAGTTACTTTAATGCCTTTCAGCGTAACTGCTTTGCCAACTTCACCTGATTTAATGACTTTCGCTGTCTTAGTGAATGCTGGAACAATATTCGCAGCGATCAATACTTTTAAATCAATTACCTCAGCGACTAAGCCATTCAGTTCGCTTAAACGAACTTCAGCTGAATACATACTTTTGCGTGATGTGAAACCAATTTTAGGTAATCTACGTTGTAAAGGCATTTGTCCGCCTTCAAAACCAACTTTATGAAAGCCTCCACTACGCGCTTTTTGACCTTTATGACCTCTGCCACAGGTTTTGCCAAGTGTACAACCAATACCGCGTCCTACGCGTTTGGATTTTTTGCGAGACCCTTCGCTTGCTTGGATGGTATTTAAAAACATTATACTTCCTCGACTTTTAGCATGTATGACACCTTGTTTATCATACCTCTATTTTCAGCAGTATTGAGGACTTCAACTGTTTGGTTGATTCTGCGTAGCCCCAAGCCTTTTAAGCAGGCTTGATGACGTGGTAAACGTCCAAACTTGCTTTTTGTCATCGTAACACTTAATTTAGTACCAGCCATTGTAACTATCCAATAATCTGTTCAACTGATAAGCCACGTTTTGCGGCTATCTGATTAGCATTGTGCATACCTGTCAACCCATTAATAGTCGCTCTGACTACATTAATTGGATTGTTAGTACCAATACATTTTGCTAATACGTTATGTACGCCAACTACTTCAAATACTGCTCTCATCGCGCCACCAGCAATAATGCCCGTACCTTCAGAAGCGGGCTGCATATAAACTTTTGCCGCGCCTGTAGTATTCATAATTGGGTACTGCAAAGTATCGCCTTTTAAAGAGACTTTACGCATATTTTTACGCGCTTGCTCTAAAGACTTTTGAATAGCAATCGGCACTTCGCGGGCTTTGCTAACACCATAGCCAACTCGACCTTCACCGTCACCAACCACTGTTAATGCAGTAAAGCCGAACACTCTACCACCTTTTACTACTTTTGCCACGCGTCTTACATTAACCAATTTTTCTTGTAAACCGTCAGTACTGCCTTGAGCGGCGGGTGCTGTAGCCATTTTATTCTCCTAAAATTTCAAACCAGCTTCGCGTGCAGCATCAGCTAATGCTTTAACACGACCATGATATTTAAAGCCCGAACGATCAAAGGCAACTTCTGTTACACCCGCAGCAATCGCTTTTTGAGCAATCCATTTGCCTACTTCAGTTGCAGCCTCTATGTTATTAGTATTTTTTAACGCGGCATTCACTTCTGCTTGAGTAGTGGATGCACTAGCTAAGGTTGTTGTACCATCACTACTAATCACTTGGGCATAAATATGCTGTGATGTTTTGTGAATTGACAACCGTGTTGCACCTATTTTTTTAATTTGGCTACGCAATTTTAATGCGCGCTTCATACGAGATTTTTTCTTATCCATCACGTTACCTTACTTTTTCTTAGCTTCTTTTCTTACAACATGCTCTTCAGCGTATCGAACACCTTTACCTTTATAAGGTTCAGGCGGACGATAGGCTCTGATTTTTGCAGCAACCTGTCCTACTTGCTGTTTATCACTTCCTTTGATGACTATTTCAGTTTGAGTCGGTGTTTCGATAGAAACGCCAACTGGCACTTGAAAATCAACAGGATGTGAAAAACCGAGTGATAAACTAAGAACATTGTCTTTCGCCTGCGCTCTATAACCAACACCAATTAGCGTCAGCTTTCTTTCAAATCCAGCAGAAACACCTGTTACCATGTTGCTAACGATTGCTCTTGCAGTACCTGCCTGAGCAGTAGCATTTTTATCATCCTTATTCCACTGCATAGAAATTACATTATCAGTAATCTCCATACTAACAGCTGGATTAAAATCAAACGATAACTGACCTTTACTACCTTTCACGGTCACATTGTTACCCTCTAGTTTTATATCCACACCACTGGGAATATTCACTGGGGCTTTAGCAATTCTTGACATAAATCTCTAGCCTACGTTAGCAAACAGTACAGATAACTTCGCCGCCGTGTCCAATGGCACGCGCAGCTCTATCGGTCATTACACCATTTGATGTTGATACAATAGCAATCCCCAAGCCACCAAGCACTTTTGGTAATTCGTCTTTAGATTTGTAAATGCGCAAACCAGGTCTACTAATTCTTTTTATGCTCTCGATTACAGGCGCACCTTTGTAATACTTCAACTCGACAGTCATTTCAGTGTGACTACCTGTTGTTTCAGTGCTGAAATCTGTGATGTAACCTTCATCTTTCAAGACCTGAGCAATTGATACTTTCAATTTCGACGAGGGTTGTTTAATACTTTTTTTACCAGCAGATTGACCGTTTCTAATACGAGTCAGCATATCTGCTACTGGATCTGTCATACTCATTCTAATTCTCCGACCATTACCAACTTGCTTTGACTACGCCAGGTACGTCACCGCGCATAGTTGCTTCTCTTAGTTTGTTACGACTAAGACCGAACTTGCGGTAATACCCATGTGGACGACCCGTTATATTGCAACGGTTGCGTACTCTTGTTACGCCTGAGTCTCTTGGTAATTTTTGCAGTTGTAACTGAGCAGCTTCCTTGTCTTCAAATGAAGTATTTGGACTTCTGATCGCTTCTTTCAAAGCCTTACGTTTAACGTCAAATTTCTTTACTAACTTCTTGCGCTTATCTTCACGCGCAATCATTGATTTTTTTGCCATGTCGAAACGCCTTTAGTGTTTAAATGGAAAGTTAAACAGCTTTAACAACGCTAAACCTTCTTCGTTGGTTTGAGCTGTTGTGGTAATTGTAATATCCATGCCACGCAAAGTATCAATTTTATCATAATCAATTTCAGGAAATATGATTTGCTCTTTAACGCCCATTGAATAATTACCACGCCCATCAAAACTTTTAGGACTTAATCCTCTAAAGTCGCGAATTCGCGGAATAGAAATACTGATTAAACGGTCTAAAAACTCATACATTCTATCGCTACGCAAAGTTACTTTGCATCCGATAGGCATATCATCACGGATTTTAAACCCCGCGATAGATTTTCTTGCCAAGGTGACAACAGGTTTTTGACCAGAAATTTTTTCCATGTCGCCAACCGCAGCTTGCAAAACTTTTTTGTCTGCGACTGCACCACCCACACCCATATTCAGGGTTATTTTAGTGATACGAGGTGCTTGCATCACAGATTTATAACCAAACTGCTCGACCAATGCGGGAAGAATGGTTTCTTTATATACGGATTCTAATCTAGCCATGATTCACCTTACGCGTCAACAACTTCATTTGTTGACTTAAAATACCTGACTTTTTTTCCGTCTTCCAGAAATTTAAAGCCGACACGATCTGCTTTTTTTGTCACAGGGTTGTATAAACCTATATTGGAAATAGCAATCGGCATATCCTTGACGATAATTCCACCTGTAACACCAGCATTAGGGTTTGGTTTTTGGTTCTTTTTAACTTGGTTGATGCCTTCGACTAAAATTTTATCATCCTTCAAAATTTTAGTGACTCTACCGCTCTTACCTTTGTCTTTACCAGTACGAACGATAACATCATCGCCTTTTCTAATTTTTTGCATCGTCAAACCCCATCTTAAAGTACTTCGGGAGCAAGAGAGATAATTTTCATAAATTTCTCTCCTCTTAACTCGCGTGTTACAGGCCCAAAAATACGCGTACCTAAAGGTTGTAAGTTGTTGTTAAGAATAACGGCAGCGTTACCATCAAAACGAATGACAGAACCGTCTGGTCTACGCACACCTTTAGCAGTTCTTACTACTAAGGCATTGTAAACTTCACCTTTTTTTACTCTTCCACGAGGAATAGCATCTTTGATACTGACTTTGATAATGTCACCAATGCCAGCATAGCGTCTATGCGAACCCCCTAATACTTTGATACACATGACCCTTTTGGCACCGCTATTATCGGCGACGTCAAGGTTAGTTTGCATCTGAATCATGATTTATTCCTGTTATCTGTATATAAATAGCGGTGTGCTATTTGTTGGCACTTTCTAAAACTGAAACCAGTTTAAAGGTTTTATGCTTGGACAGCGGTCTGCACGAGGTAATAGCAACCACATCACCTTCTTGACAAACATTTTGCTCATCATGCGCCATCATTTTGGTTGAACGCTTGATGTACTTGCCATAAACAGGATGTTTGACTACTCGTTCAACTAAAACTGTAATTGTTTTGTCCATTTTGTTGCTGACAACACGACCCGTGATTGTCCGCAATTTAGTTACGTTCTCGTTCATCATTTCGCGCTCGCTTTTTCATTTAGTATGGTTTGGATACGAGCCACATCACGTCTGACCTTTTTTACTTGATCGGGTTTAGATAGCTGACCTGTACCTTTTTGCATTCTAAGATTAAACCGCTCACGCGATAAATCGAGCAATAGCGTTCCTAATTCGTCTTTTGATTTCTGGCGTAATTCACTTGCTTTCATTACATTATTGTCCGAACGGTAAAAAGTGTTTTCAAAGGCAGCTTAGCAGCAGCCAATGTAAATGCCTCGCGTGCCAACTCTTCAGAAACACCTTGTATCTCATACAACATGGTTCCTGGTCTGATTTGAGCAACCCAGTATTCTACACTACCTTTTCCTTTTCCCATACGAACTTCTAAAGGTTTTTTAGTAATTGGCTTATCTGGGAAAATTCTAATCCAAATCTTACCGCCACGTTTGACATGACGAGTGATAGTTCGGCGAGCTGATTCAATCTGACGGGCAGTTAATCTACCACGACTAATTGACTTAAGTCCATACTCACCAAAACTAACAGATGAACCACGAACAGCAGTACCGTTATTTCTGCCTTTATGTTGCTTACGGAATTTAGTTCTTTTAGGCTGAAGCATCTTATTATCCCTTCAACTATTTCTTAGATTCAGAATTGATTGACGCAATATGGGCATCCATATCGAATACTTCGCCTTTGAATATCCACACCTTAATGCCGATAATTCCATAGGTAGTATTTGCCTCTGCGGTTGCATAATCGATGTCAGCTCTTAATGTATGTAAAGGCACTCGACCTTCTCTATACCATTCACTACGCGCGATTTCGGCACCGTTTAATCGACCACCAACGTTAATCTTAATGCCTTCAGCACCCAAACGCATGGTGTTAGTTACCGCACGTTTCATAGCGCGACGATACATAATGCGTTTTTCAAGCTGTTGAGCAACACCTTCAGCAACTAGAAGCGCGTCCAACTCTGGCTTTCTAATTTCTTCAACGTTCAATTGCACAGGAATACCTATCATTTTAGATATTTCTTGTTTTAATACCTCAATATCCTCACCCTTCTTACCGATAACGATACCTGGTCTGGCTGTGTGAATGGTGATGTGTGCATTATTCGCAGGGCGATTAATCTGGATTCGACTAACAGATGCGTGAGCTAATTTCTTCCTGATAAACTCTCTAACCGTTAAATCTTGGTGCAGGAATACTGAATAATCCTGACTGTTTGCGTACCATCTTGAATTCCAATCCTTGACGATACCAAGGCGTATGCCTATTGGATGTACCTTCTGACCCATTTTATGCCCCTACTCGATTTCTGCGACTTTAATTGTGATATGGCAAGTTCTTTTAAGGATATGGTTCGCATTCCCTTTAGCCCTTGCCTTAAATCTTTTCATGGTCGCCCCTTCATTGACATAAACGGTAGACACTTTCAATTCATCAATATCCGCGCTTTCATTATGCTCCGCATTAGCAATCGCAGACTCCAGAATTTTTTTTATGATAGTCGCTGCTTTTTTAGAACTGAATTTTAAAATATTCAGTGCTTTATCAACTGGCAAGCCACGAATTTGATCACCAACTAAACGCGCTTTTTGCGCTGACAGTGGGGCATTGTTTAATTTTGCTGAAATTTCCATCACACTTACCTAGATTTCTTATCAGCCACATGGCCTTTATATGTACGAGTGGGTGCAAACTCACCTAATTTATGCCCGACCATATTCTCAGAAATGAGAACGGGGATGTGCAGCCGTCCATTATGGATTGCGATAGTTAAGCCCAGCATATCTGGAATAATCATTGATCGTCTTGACCATGTTTTAATCGGTTTCCTATTATTGCTACTCACGGCATCTTCAATTTTTTTCTGAAGATGGTGATCAATAAAAGGACCTTTTTTAATTGAACGCGGCATGTGTGTCCTCTCTATTTCTGCTTGCGTCGTCTAACAATCATGTTGTCAGTACGTTTGTTTTTTCTTGTTTTATAGCCTTTGGTTGGCATACCCCAAGGAGATACGGGGTGTCTACCACCAGAGGTACGCCCTTCACCACCACCATGTGGATGGTCAACTGGGTTCATGACCACGCCGCGAACTGTTGGTCTAACGCCTCGCCATCTTGTCGCGCCTGCTTTACCAAGTGATATCAAGTTATGTTCTGAATTTGATACCTCACCGATAACTGCGTGGCAATCTGCCATAACTTTGCGCATTTCACCTGAACGCAGTCTAATTGTTGCATGCGCACCATCTCTAGCGACTAGCTGCACTGATGTACCTGCACTTCTTGCGATTTGCGCACCTTTGCCAGGCTTTAGTTCAACGCAATGAACTGTTGTACCCATCGGAATATTTCTTAATGGCATACAGTTACCTGCTTTAACAGGTGCAGAGTCAGATGAAATAATTTCTTGACCAACTGCAAGACCCTTAGGAGCGATAATATATTTGCGCTCACCATCTTTGAACAGAATTAATGCAATGTTGGCTGTTCTGTTTGGGTCATATTCCAAGCGTTCAACAACGGCTGGAATATCAGTTTTATTCCGTTTGAAATCAATAATACGGTAGTGTTGCTTATGACCACCACCGACATGACGTGTTGTGATACGCCCCTGATTATTACGACCACCAGTCTTGCTTTTTTTAGCAAGCAAAGGAGAATAAGGTTTGCCTTTATGCAATTCATCATTTTTAATGCGTATTACAAACCGTGATCCTGGTGACGTTGGTTTTGATTTTACAATCGCCATGCTTTCTACCGTTTCCTATTGATCTTTTGCTTTATAAATTAAGCAGCAGAGAATTCTATATCGTGACCAGACTTAAGTTTTACATAAGCTTTTTTCCAATCAGACCGCTGGCCTAATGACTTACCAAATCTTTTCTGTTTTCCTTTAACGTTTAAAACTCGAACTGAATCGACTTCAACCTTAAACATCTGCTCAACCGCGTTTTTAACTTGTTTTTTAGTGGCTTGTTTTTGCACCTTAAAAACAAATTGTTTATTCTTTTCAGCAGCAATCGTACTCTTTTCAGAGATAATTGGAGCCTCAAGTACATTTGACAATTGATATTGATTTACGCTCATGCTAATCGTTCCTCTAATTGTTTCAATGCTGCTGGTGTCGCAATTACTTTATCAGCTGCAACCAATAGCACAGGACTTAAATTAGCTGCTTCGATTACTTCTACATAAGGGATATTTCTTGATGCTAAAGCTAGATTTTCATCCACACTATCAACAACAATTAATATACGCTTAGCATCGATTAGTTTTAATTTTGCATTCAGTTCTTTAGTTTTTACCGTAGTAGGGATAATATCGCTACTTACCACTAAACGATCTTGCCTCAACAACTCAGACAAAATTGAACGAATGCCAACGCGAAACATTTTTTTGTTTAGCTTTTGTTCGTAGTTTCTAGGTCTTGCCGCGAACGCAACACCACCTGTACGCCAAATCGGGCTACGAGTTGTTCCAGCTCTTGCACGACCAGTGCCTTTTTGTCGCCAAGGCTTCGCGCCGCCGCCACTTACGTCAGAACGAGTTTTTTGTGCTTTAGTTCCAGCACGCGCACCCGCCATATAGCGAACAACTAACTGGTGAACTAATGTTTCGTTAAACGACTGACCAAAAACAGTTTCACTAACATCAACTATTCCAGCAGTATCTTGTTTATTTAAAGCAGGTATTTGCAAACCCATGGTTTAACCTTTATTTCGCATTTTCATGGCAGGAGTAATCACTACATCACCACCTTTGGCTCCAGGCACTGAGCCTTTCACTAAAATTAAATTTCTTTCAGTATCAATGGCATGGATTGTCAAATTCTGAACAGTTACTTTCTCCGCCCCCATGTGACCTTCCATTTTTTTGCCTTTAAAAACACGTCCAGGCGTTTGATTCATACCGATAGAACCCAATACTCTATGTGAACGTGAGTTACCATGAGTAGCATCTTGCATACTAAAATTGTGACGTTTTATACCACCAGCAAAACCTTTACCGATACTTTTACCTTGAACGTCAATTACTTGACCTACAGAAAAAATATCTAACGGTAATGGGGAACCAGCAGATAAATCAGTGCCTTCGCCCTCTTCGAGTCTAAACTCCCAAAGACCACGTCCAGCTGTCACATTAGCCGCTGCATAGTGACCTGCCATTGCTTTATTGACTCTTGAAGATTTTTTATCACCCGCTGCTACTTGAACAGCACGATAACCGTCTACCTCAATACTTTTAACCTGAGTAACTCTATTTGAGTCAATCTGGAGAACAGTCACAGGTACTGACGATCCATCTTCACAAAAAACTCTGGTCATACCACATTTACGACCTATAAGACCTATTGACATCTGCCAATTCCTCTACTTTTAATTCAACTTTATCTGAACATCAACGCCCGCCGCGAGATCTAACTTCATCAGCGCATCTACGGTTTTTTCAGTGGGCTCAACGATATCCAGCAATCGTTTATATGTTCTCAATTCATATTGATCTCTCGCATCTTTATTGACATGCGGAGAGATCAAAATCGTAAAACGTTCTTTTTTAGTAGGCAAGGGAATAGGACCTTTAACTTGCGCTCCTGTCCTTCTTGCTGTTTCTACTATCTCACCAGCCGATTGATCAATTAATTTATGATCAAATGATTTCAATCGAATTCTGATAGTTTGATTAGCCATAATAGTGATTACTCGATGATTGACGCAACAACACCCGCACCAACTGTACGACCGCCTTCACGAATTGCAAAACGTAGACCGTCTTCCATGGCAATAGGAGAAATCAACTTAACTTTCACGGAGATGTTATCACCAGGCATTACCATTTCAACACCTTCTGGTAACTCAACAGCTCCAGTCACGTCAGTCGTTCTAAAATAGAATTGTGGACGATAGCCGTTGAAAAATGGTGTATGACGACCACCCTCATCTTTTGATAGAATGTAAATTTCTGCGTTAAAATACGCATGTGGACTAATACTGCCCTTTTTAGCCAATACTTGACCACGCTCAACGTCGTCTCTTTTAGTTCCTCTTAACAACAAACCAACGTTATCACCCGCTTCACCTTGGTCTAGTAATTTACGGAACATTTCGACACCCGTAACAGTCGAAACGACTGTTTTTCGAATACCAACAATTTCAACTTCTTGACCAACCTTGATGATACCGCGCTCAATACGACCTGTTACTACCGTACCGCGACCAGAAATTGAGAAGACATCTTCGACAGGCATCAAAAATGCACCATCTATCGCTCTTTCTGGTAGTGGAATATAGGTATCTAACGCTTCAACTAACTTAATGACTGACGGCTCGCCAATTTCACTTTGATCACCTTGCAAGGCTAACAGAGCAGAACCTTTGATAATTGGTGTGTCATCACCAGGAAATTCATACATATCGAGCAATTCTCTTAGCTCCATTTCCACCAATTCGATTAACTCTTCATCATCGACCATATCTGCTTTATTCAAGAATACAACAATATAAGGAACACCAACCTGTCTTGATAATAGAATGTGCTCTCTAGTTTGTGGCATAGGACCATCAGCAGCTGAACAAACCAAAATCGCTCCATCCATTTGCGCCGCACCTGTAATCATGTTTTTCACATAATCAGCATGACCAGGACAATCAACATGAGCATAATGACGTTTTGATGATTCATATTCAACGTGCGATGTTGCGATGGTAATACCACGCGCTCTTTCTTCAGGTGCGTTATCGATTTGATCAAACGCTTTAACTGAACCACCGTGTAATTTTGCCATTACAGTTGTCAATGCAGCTGTTAGCGTTGTTTTGCCGTGGTCAACGTGACCGATTGTACCGACGTTGACGTGAGGCTTATTGCGTGAAAATTTTTCTTTGGCCATGAGTTAATACCTTGTGTTATTCAATTTTATGAAGATTTTTTAATGATTACATCTGCGATATGTGCAGGCGTTTCATTGTATTTTTCAAACTGCATACTGTATGTAGCTCGCCCCTGCGTTGCTGATCGCAAATCAGTTGCATAACCAAACATTTCCGCCAACGGCACTTCGCAGCTAACTATTTTACCTGATGGTGCATCATCCATACCGAGGATAATACCACGTCGCCTGTTAATATCACCAACAACATCACCCATATATTCTTCAGGTGTAGAAACTTCGACTTTCATTATCGGTTCAAGCAACACTGGATTTGCTTTTCTCGCGCCTTCTCGAAAGCACATAGAACCTGCAATTTTGAAAGCTATTTCGTTCGAATCGACATCGTGATACGAACCGTCAAATAAAGAAACTTTTACATCCAAAACAGGGTAGCCAGCAAGAACACCACTTTTCAGCTGCTCTTGAACCCCCTTATCCACTGCTGGTATATATTCCTTTGGAACAACTCCGCCAACAATTTCATTTACAAATTCGTAACCAGCCCCTGCTTCTTTCGGCTCAATTCTCAACCAAACATGACCGTATTGTCCACGACCACCTGATTGCTTAATGAACTTACCTTCTTGCTCAACTGACTGACGAATTGTCTCTCTGTAAGCTACTTGCGGCGCACCGACATTAGCCCCAACATTAAACTCTCTCTTCATGCGATCAACAATAATTTCCAGATGCAACTCACCCATTCCAGAAATAATTATTTGACCTGACTCTTCATCGGTATGAACACGGAATGAAGGATCTTCTTGTGCCAATTTAGCTAAAGCGACACTCATTTTTTCTTGATCAGCCTTAGTTCTAGGCTCTACCGCCACAGAAATAACTGGATCAGGAAATTCCATGCGTTCAAGAATAATAATTCCTTTAGCATCGCACAGAGTATCACCTGTGGTAGTATCTTTAAGACCAATGAATGCAGCAATGTCGCCAGCGCAAACTGATTTAATCTCTTCCCTGCTATTAGCGTGCATTTGTACAATACGACCAACACGCTCTCTTTTCATTTTCACCGAATTGTAAATACTGTCCCCAGAATTTAGCACACCCGAATATACTCTAAAGAAAGTCAATGTACCGAAAGGATCAGAAACTATTTTAAAAGCTAATGCTGAAAAAGGTTCGTTATCATCTGCATGACGTTGCGCTTCCGTCTCACCATCTTCAAGTACACCAGCGATTGCCTTAACATCAGTCGGTGCTGGCATATACTCAATAACTGCATCCAACATCGCCTGAACACCCTTATTTTTAAAGGCTGAACCACAAAAAGCTGGAACTATTCGACTGGCTATTGTCTGAATGCGAATACCCCATCTTATTTCTTCATCTGTCAAAACACCTTCTTCAAGATATTTCTCCGTTAATCTTTCATCTGCTTCCGCTGCAGCTTCAACGATAAGCTCACGCCATGTTTCACAAAGCACTTGCATATCCACAGGAATCTCTTTTTCCTGAAAAGTCATACCCATATTGGATTCATCCCAATAAATGGCTTTCATTTTGACGAGATCAACAACCCCTTCAAAGCCATCTTCTGCTCCAATAGGCATTTGCATTGGCACCACATTACCGCCTAAACGGGTCTTAATCTGCCCAATAACCCTTAAAAAATCAGCACCAGAACGATCCATCTTATTAATAAATATCAATCTAGGCACATGATATTTATCAGCCTGCCGCCATACCGTTTCTGATTGTGACTCGACACCACCTACAGCACAAAATATAGCACACGCACCGTCCAGTACACGCAATGAGCGCTCAACTTCAATGGTAAAATCTACATGTCCTGGCGTATCGATAATATTAATTCGATGCTGTGGAAATTGCTTTTCCATGCCACTCCAAAAACAGGTGGTTGCCGCCGAGGTGATAGTAATCCCCCTCTCTTGCTCCTGCGCCATCCAATCCATGATAGCTGCCCCGTCATGCACCTCACCTATTTTGTGAGATACGCCCGTATAGTAGAGTACACGCTCTGTTGTTGTGGTTTTACCCGCATCAATGTGAGCCATGATACCGATATTACGATAATGCTCTATTGGAGTTTTACGCACTTCTACTAACGGGACTAATACACATCAACTACCAACGGTAATGAGAGAATGCTTTGTTAGCCTCTGCCATTCTATGGGTATCTTCACGCTTTTTAGCTGCCGATCCTCTACTTTCAAAAGCATCCATCAATTCGCCAGCTAGTTTAGCAGACATATTTCTTTCATTTCTTTTGCGTGACGCATCAATTAACCAGCGCATTGCTAACGCCATACGACGTGAAGGACGCACTTCAACAGGCACTTGATAAGTTGCGCCACCTACACGACGAGATTTAACCTCGACTCTAGGCTGAACATTCTCCAGTGCTTTTGACAGAACCTCTAGCGGCTCACTATGTCCTTTTGCTTCAATTGCATCCAATGCACCATAAACGATACCTTCAGCAACTGATTTTTTTCCACTTTCCATAATCATATTCATGAATTTAGTCAGCATTACACTGCCGAATCTTGGATCAGGAATAATCTCTCTTTTTGTAGCGACTCTTCTTCTCGACATTTCTTATAACCTAGTTACTTGCCTTTAGGGCGTTTTGTTCCGTATTTAGAGCGACCACATTTTCTGTTGTTCACTCCTGAAGCATCCAAACTACCACGCACAACGTGATACCGTACGCCTGGCAAATCCTTTACACGACCACCTCTTATCAAAACCACAGAGTGTTCTTGAAGATTATGACCCTCGCCACCAATATAGCTACTAACCTCAGCACCATTAGTGAGCCTAACACGCGCCACTTTACGCAATGCCGAGTTTGGCTTTTTAGGCGTTGTTGTATAAACCCTTGTACAAACACCCCTACGCTGAGGACAGGCCTCCAATGCTGGAACATTGCTCTTTTCAATTCTTTTAGCACGCGGCTTACGAACCAATTGGTTGATCGTGGCCATATTTTATCTACTCCAGTTTTACAAATTAATTGTCAGATACCTGAACCGTGACATAAATACACAAGCGGTTACAGTATTTCAACCTAACTCAAAACCATATAGCTTATGTGAGCTGGTCATAATACTGTTTAATCTTGTTTAGGTCAAGCTCATTTTGTTTAAAAGCGATTTATCGCCTTTTTTAGCCATTCAATGCTAACTTTAGTGCCTCTTCTACATCCCCTGCATCAACGACAGAGGTATTTTCATTTTCCATCAACGTCTGCTGAGAAAATCTATTTTTTCTATGCTCATGGTAGGCAAGTCCCGTTCCTGCTGGAATTAATCGACCAACGATAACATTCTCTTTTAAACCTTGCAAACTATCACTTAAACCACGTACTGCCGCGTCTGTTAAGACACGAGTAGTTTCTTGGAATGATGCCGCCGAGATAAAAG
This sequence comes from Methylococcales bacterium, assembly GCA_026398895.1. GTDB lineage: Bacteria > Pseudomonadota > Gammaproteobacteria > Methylococcales > Methylomonadaceae > UBA4132. Next base: position 31,271 of record JAPLRZ010000061.1, on the reverse strand, counting down.
ATTCTGTCGCAAGTGATGCTTTGGTAATGCCTAGCAAAATAGATTCATAACTAGCAGGAATTTTGCCCTCAGACTCCATTCTGTCATTTTCTACGCGCATTGCCGCACGCTCCACTTGATCACCTTTCAAGAAACTGGTATCCCCTGAAGCCGTGATTTCTACTTTTCTAAGCATTTGACGAATAATCGCTTCAATATGCTTATCGTTGATTTTTACACCTTGTAGTCGATAAACATCTTGAATTTCTTTAACCAGATAGTTAGCCAGTTCTTCTATGCCGCGTAATCTGAGAATATCATGTGGAGTCAATTCACCTTCAGCGATGGTTTCACCTTTTTCAACATATTCTCCTTCAAATACCGTAATATGTCGCCATTTTGGAATTAAAGTCTCTACCTGTTCGCCATCGGCATCAGTAATAATGACGCGTTGCTTACCTTTGGTTTCTTTACCAAAAGACACAGTGCCACTCGCTTCTGCCAATATAGCGGGGTCTTTGGTTTTTCTAGCCTCAAACAAATCGGCTACGCGCGGCAGACCACCCGTAATATCTCTCGTTTTACTGGATTCTTGTGGAATTCTAGCTAATACGTCACCCACTTTTACTTCACCGCCATTTTTAATACCTGCAATCGCGCCTGCGGGTAGAAAATATTGCGCAGGCATTTCTGTCCCTGGCAAAAATATACCATTACCTTCCGCATCGAGCAGCTTTACCATAGGGCGTAATTCTTTACCTGCACTACCACGCTGCTTAGGATCAGTGACGACCAGTGAACTTAAGCCAGTAACAGCATCAGATTCCGTTTGTACCGTGACACCCTCGACAAAATGAATCAGCTCAGCTACCCCGTCAACTTCAGTAATAACAGGATGAGTGAAGGGATCCCATTTTACGATGGTATCGCCCGCATTGACACGACTGCCTTCTTGTACCGATAACACCGCACCGTAAGGAATTTTATAACGCTCTCTTTCACGACCATAATCATCGACGACACCGACTTCACCCGACCGCGATACAGCGACCAAGTTACCTTCACGGTTGATAACCGATTTCAAATTATTCAAGCGAATAGCACCCGCTGATTTAACTTGAACATTACTGATAGCAACTGATCGCGATGCTGCACCACCAATATGGAAAGTACGCATGGTCAACTGTGTACCTGGCTCACCAATTGATTGCGCGGCAATAACACCAACCGCTTCACCAATATTCACCAAATGTCCACGACCTAGATCACGTCCATAACACGCAGCACAGACACCGTGTCTATTTTCACAGGTAATAATTGATCTAACAACAACTCTATCAATGCTTTGCTCTTGAAGTACGCCCACCCAGTATTCGTCTAATAAAGTACCACTAGATACAATGATGTTTTCACCCGCACCATCCATAACATCACCAACAGCCACACGACCTAAGACGCGCTCTGATAGTGGTTCTACAACATCGCCACCCTCAATGATGGGAGTCATGATAAGACCATTATTGGTACCGCAATCCTGCCCAATAATCACAAGGTCTTGTGCGACATCGACTAAACGACGGGTTAAATAACCTGAGTTTGCTGTTTTCAACGCGGTATCGGCAAGACCTTTACGCGCACCGTGTGTGGAAATAAAGTATTGTAATACGTCCAGACCTTCACGGAAGTTTGCAGTAATCGGTGTTTCAATAATCGAACCATCTGGTTTCGCCATCAAGCCCCGCATACCTGCTAACTGCCGAATCTGCGCCGCTGAGCCTCTAGCACCTGAATCAGCCATCATGAAGATAGAGTTAAAGGATTTTTGCTTGACGACATTGCCTTCCGCATTCACTACCGATTCTTCACCAAGACCTTCCATCATTACTTTAGCCACTTGATCGTTGGCATGAGACCAAATATCGACGACTTTATTGTAACGTTCACCGTCAGTCACTAAACCCGACGAATACTGGCGTTGGATTTCGCTAACTTCGTTATCGGCTGATCTAATGATGTCTACTTTTTTGGCGGGAATTTCCATATCTTCGATACCGAAAGATACGCCCGATATAGTGGCATAACGGAATCCTAGGTACATCAATTGGTCGGCAAGAATAACAGTGTCTTTATTGCCCAAATAGCGATAACTATAATTGACCAACCGCGAGATATTCTTTTTGGTCATATCGCAGTTGACTATGTCAAACGGCATACGATCTGGCAATATTTCCCAGATTAAACCACGTCCTACCGTAGTATGAACACGATGAGTTTTATCAACTAATTCGCCCTGTTCATTGGTAACTTTTTCAGTAATTCGTAATTGAATTTTAGATTGCAGTTCTACCGTTTTAGTCAGCAAAGCTTTATGTATTTCGGAAACACTACCAAAAATACTACCGTCACCTTTAGCGTTGATTTTTTCACGACTAATGTAATACAGACCCAATACCACGTCTTGTGATGGATTAATAACAGGTTCACCATTCGCTGGCGATAAGATGTTATTAGTTGCCATCATTAAAGTACGCGCTTCCAGTTGTGCTTCTATAGACAGTGGAATATGTACCGCCATTTGATCACCGTCAAAGTCAGCGTTAAACGCGCTACAGACTAACGGGTGCAATTGAATGGCTTTACCTTCAATCAAGGTCGGTTCAAAGGATTGAATACCTAATCTATGCAAAGTTGGCGCACGGTTTAACAGAATTGGATGCTCACGAATAACTTCTTCGAGAATATCCCATACTTCCGCACCTTCGCGTTCGACCATTTTTTTAGCGGCTTTAATGGTTGTTGCTAAGCCACGCAGTTGTAATTTACTGAAAATAAAGGGCTTGAACAATTCCAATGCCATTTTTTTCGGTAAACCGCATTGATGCAATCTTAGAGTAGGTCCGACTACGATGACCGAACGTCCAGAATAATCGACCCGTTTACCTAATAAATTTTGACGGAAACGTCCTTGCTTACCTTTAATCATGTCCGCTAACGATTTTAACGGTCTTCTGTTAGTACCCGTAATGGCGCGACCACGTCTACCGTTATCCAGCAACGCATCAACTGATTCTTGCAACATCCGTTTTTCGTTACGCACGATAATATCGGGTGCATTCAAATCTAACAGTCTATTTAAACGATTGTTTCTGTTGATAACACGACGGTATAAATCATTTAAATCTGAAGTCGCAAAACGACCACCATCTAAAGGCACTAACGGACGCAATTCGGGTGGTAATACAGGCAATACTTTCAAAATCATCCATTCGGGACGATTTTTTGAACTCACTAACGCATCCATGACTTTGAGGCGTTTAGCGTATTTTTTAATTTTGGTTTCTGAACTGGTGGAATTGATTTCTTCGCGTAAAATTTCAACTTGTTCTTTTAAATTAATACTTTTTAACAAGTCGTAAATGGCTTCTGCACCCATTTTGGCAACAAAATCATCACCATGAACTTCAACTGCATCAAGGTATTCATCATCGGTAAGCAACTGCCCCTTAGTTAAAGGAGTCATACCTGGGTCTAAAATAACGAATGATTCAAAATACAACACACGCTCAATTTCCCGCAATGTCATATCCAATAACAATGCAATTCTGGAGGGTAGTGATTTTAAAAACCAGATGTGTGCAACAGGGCTAGCTAAGTCGATATGCCCCATACGCTCACGGCGTACTTTAGACAACGTGACTTCCACGCCGCATTTTTCGCAGATAACACCACGGTGTTTTAAGCGTTTATATTTGCCGCACAGACATTCATAATCACTAATAGGACCAAATATTTTGGCGCAGAACAGCCCATCACGCTCAGGCTTGAAAGTGCGATAGTTGATGGTTTCTGGTTTTTTTACTTCGCCATAAGACCATGACCGAATCATATCGGGAGAGGCTAGGCCTATGCTTATGCCGTCAAAATCGTCAGCTCGACCTTGACGCTTTAGGAAGTTCATTAAATCTTTCAAGAGCTTGTCCTCTTTAAATTGTTTCTGGTGTAGTTCAGCCGTGTAGGGTAAAGGAGTAAAACAGTTTTAGCTGCTTTCTAGCCAATAACTAAAGCTATCGGACTCTTCATACCCTAACTACGAGGAGTGTTATTCCCTTTCTAACTCGATATTGACTGCTAAAGAACGAATTTCTTTCAGCAATACATTAAAAGATTCGGGCATACCCGCTTCCATTTTATGATTACCGTCTACGATGTTTTTGTACATACGCGTTCTACCTGTCACGTCATCAGATTTGACCGTCAACATTTCTTGCAGAGTATAAGCAGCACCATAAGCTTCTAACGCCCAGACTTCCATTTCACCGAAACGTTGTCCACCAAATTGCGCTTTACCACCTAGCGGTTGCTGAGTGACTAGACTGTAAGGACCAGTAGAACGGGCGTGCATTTTGTCATCGACTAAGTGGTTAAGTTTTAGCATATACATATAACCGACTGTCACTTCACGTTCAAACGGTTCGCCTGTTAAGCCATCAAACAACTGCACTTGTCCATGCTCTGGCAAATCTGCCAATCTTAACATGGTGCGAATTTCGTCTTCGCTCGCGCCGTCAAATACAGGAGTCGCCATTGGTACGCCAGCGACTAGATTGGCTGCCATTTCTAAGATTTCTTTATCGGTAAAAGAATCTAAATCCTCTTTACGACCGCTGCTATTATAAATTTTATCCAGATACTCTCTGATTTCATTTATTTTAGCTTTAGCTTCCAGCATTTTGCCGATTTTGATACCTAGCCCTTTTGCTGCCCAACCTAAATGTGTTTCCAGCACCTGTCCTACGTTCATACGAGAAGGTACACCGAGAGGATTTAATACAATATCAACAGGATTACCATCAGCGGTAAAAGGCATATCTTCAATCGGTCTAATCATGGAGATAACGCCTTTGTTACCATGACGACCTGCCATTTTATCACCTGGCTGAATGCGTCTTTTCACGGCTAAATAAACCTTAACCATTTTCAACACACCTGGGGCTAAATCATCGCCCATGACGATTTTTTTGCGCTTTACTTCAAACTTTTCATCAAAATCTTTACGTTGCTGCTCAATTTGAGCAACAACCAATTCCAGCTGAAGATTAAGCTCTTCCTCTTTCATCTTGATTTTAAGCCAATCTGAATGCTTGATGCTTTGCAAATATTCTTGGCTTATTTCTGTTCCCGCTCTAAGTTGAGACGCACCTGATAAAGCCACTTTACCAATCAACAAATTTGCGACACGCGAGTAAATATCGCCTTCGAGAATTTTTAGCTGATCGTCTAGGTCTTTACGGTAACGCTTAATCGCATCTTGCTCAATGTCTAAGGCACGTTTGTCTTTTTTAACGCCGTCACGAGTAAACACTTGCACGTCGATAACTGTCCCTTCAATACTACTAGGCACGCGCAATGAAGTATCTTTCACATCAGCGGCTTTTTCACCAAAAATAGCGCGTAGCAATTTTTCCTCTGGAGTCAGTTGAGTCTCGCCTTTAGGCGTGACTTTACCGACTAGAATATCGCCACCTTTCACTTCTGCACCGACATAAACAATGCCAGACTCGTCCAATTTGGACAACGCTTCTTCACTAACATTTGGAATATCAGCGGTGATTTCCTCTGGGCTGTGCTTAGTATCACGCGCAACACAGGTTTTTTCTTCAATATGAATAGTGGTAAAACGATCTTCTTTGACGACGCGCTCAGAGACTAAAATCGAGTCTTCGAAGTTGTAGCCATTCCACGGCATGAACGCAACCAGCATATTCTGCCCTAGTGCGAGTTCACCCATGTCAGTTGAAGGACCGTCTGCCATAATGTCGCCCGCTTGGACGATGTCACCTGGTTTAACTAATGGTTTTTGATTAATACAGGTGTTTTGGTTAGAACGTGTGTATTTAATCAGGTTATAAATATCAACGCCTGAGGTACCCGTTTCGGTTTCTGTGTCATTGACACGAACCACAATACGCGCCGCATCAACGGCTTCGATTTTACCGCCACGCGTGGCAACTACCGTTACCCCCGAATCTTTTGCGACTGTTCTTTCCATGCCTGTACCGACTAATGGCTTTTCAGCTCTTAGTGTGGGTACCGCTTGACGCTGCATATTAGAACCCATTAATGCACGGTTCGCGTCGTCATGCTCTAAGAATGGAATAATCGAGGCAGCAACCGAGACGATTTGTTTGGATGATACGTCCATATACTGCACAGTATCGGACATCGCCAAGGCAAACTCATCTTTATGGCGGCAAGATACTAAGCCATCAACTAATTTACCTTCTGCGTTGACGGGTACACTCGCCTGCGCAATAACAAATTCACCTTCTTCAATGGCGGATAAATAATCCACTTGATCGGTTACTTTACCATCAACCACTTTACGATACGGCGTTTCTAAGAAACCATAGTTATTGGTACGCGCATAAACTGACAGCGAGTTAATCAAACCAATGTTGGGTCCCTCAGGCGTTTCAATTGGACATACGCGACCATAATGGGTTGCGTGTACGTCACGCACTTCAAAGCCTGCACGTTCTCTCGCTAAACCACCCGGTCCTAAAGCGGACACACGGCGTTTGTGGGTCACTTGAGACAATGGATTATTTTGATCCATAAACTGTGACAATTGGCTAGAACCAAAAAATTCTTTCACCGCCGCTGAAACTGGTTTGGCATTAATAATTTCTTGCGGCACTAAGCCTTCAGAATCAGCCAACGTTAAGCGTTCTTTAACCGCTCTTTCAACTCTCACCAAGCCAACACGGAATTGGTTTTCAATCATTTCACCGACTGAACGCACCCGTCTATTACCTAAATGATCGATGTCATCAACCGTGCCGTTACCATTACGAATTTTTATTAATTCTTTCAGAACATCAATAATATCGGCTTTAGTCAACGTTCCTGTGCCGATAATTTCTTCTCTACCCAAACGACGATTAAACTTCATTCGTCCTACGGTCGATAAATCGTAGCGTTCATCAGTAAAGAATAAATTTTGGAATAAATTTTCCGCAGATTCTTTTGTGGGTGGTTCGCCTGGGCGCATCATGCGATAAATCTCGACCAACGCTTCTAACGCATTGGTTGAATTATCAATACGCATTGCGTTAGAAATGTAAGGTCCATTGTCCAAATCATTGACAAATAGGGTATTGAGTTCAGTAATACCGCTATCAATGCAGCGATCAATCAAGGCATCGGTCAATTCATCATTGACGTTAACAATAATTTCACCCGTACTTTGGTCAATAAGGTTACTACCAACAATTTTACCGATTAGATAAGCTCTGGGAACTTCCACTTGGGTAAGTTCCACTTTGTTCATCTCGCGGATATGCTTGGAGGTAATTCGCCGTCCTTCTTCGACCAAAACCTGATCGTTATTTTTAATATCAAATGCAGCAATTTCGCCACGCATTCTTTCTGGAATGATGTGAAATAAACATTTATCTGCACTTAAGGTAAATTTATTGGTTTCGAAGAAGATATTGATCATGTCTTCGTTATCGTAACCTAAAGCCCGCAATAAAATGGTAGCGGGGATTTTTCTACGGCGGTCTATGCGCACATAAACGCAGTCTTTGTGGTCAAATTCAAAATCTAACCAAGAACCACGATAAGGAATGACCCGCGCGTTAAACAGAAGCTTGCCTGATGAGTGGGTTTTACCCTTATCATGATCAAAAAACACTCCTGGTGAACGGTGTAACTGTGAGACGATAACGCGCTCAGTACCATTGATAACAAAGGTGCCGTTATCGGTCATTAAGGGTAGTTCGCCCATATAGACTTCTTGTTCGCGTATGTCTTTAACGACTTTAGCATTAGCTGCGGCTTCTTTATCGTAGATAACAAGACGTACCAATACCCGCAAAGGTGCTGCAAAGGTTACGCCGCGCTGTTGACATTCCCTGACATCAAAGACAGGCTCGCCTAATCTATACCTGACATATTCCAATACCGCATAGCCCGAATGGCTTTCAATCGGAAATACGCTAGAAAATGCGGCGTGTAAGCCAGTATCAGTACGCTTATCTGGCGTAACACCTGATTGCAAAAAGCTGGCATAAGAATCTAGTTGTGTTGCTAAAAGATATGGGACATCAAGCACTTCAGTGCTTTTCCCAAAGTTGTTTCGTATACGCTTTTTTTCGGTAAAAGAGTAGGACATATCGCTTCCAAACCTTTTCATCATGAATTGTTTCTACTGTGCGGTGTGCAACAGAGGGTAACTGCTGGAGATATAAACAGTGAGCATTTATGTCAAGCAGTAAAAGGCCGATGGCATAAGCCACCAGCCCTCTACAAAGGCAAAAGCCTTAGTGTGAGTCAAACGTTATTTAACGTCAACAGCCGCGCCTGCTTCTATCAGTTGCGTTTTAATTGCTTCTGCTTCAGCTTTAGGAATGCCTTCTTTTAATACAGTCGGTACACCTTCAACAGCGTCTTTTGCTTCTTTTAAGCCTAAACCTGTGATGGTACGAACTATTTTAATAATAGCCACTTTATTTTCGCCGAAGCCAGTCAGAATTACATCAAATTCTGTTTGCTCTTCAACCGCTGCAGCCGCTGCAGCTGGAGCAGCCGCAGTTGCAACAGCAGCAGTTACGCCAAATTTCTCTTCCATCGCTGACACTAAATCAACGATTTCCATAACGGTCATAGTGGAGACTGCTTCCAAAATGTCTTCTTTTGATATTGCCATTGTGAGTTTCTCTAAATAATAGTTTTAAACCGTCGATACGACGGGATAACAGGTTTAACGAATTATGCCGCTTCTTGCTCTTGCTTCTGGTCGCCCAGTGCTGCCAAGGTGCGTACTAACTTCGCTACAGGTGCCTTCATGACTGACATTAATAGTGCAATGCCTTGATCTCGTGTTGGCAAACTTGCCAAGCGAGCTAATTCAGAAGCACCGTAAGACTGCCCACCAATAGCAACAATCTTAGTGATTAATTTGTCGTGGGTTTTGGCAAAACCACTGATTAAACGCGCCGCACCACCTGGATCTTCCATTGAAAATGCAATTAACAAAGGACCGACTAGACCCTCTTGCATACATTCAAATTCAGTACCAGCTACTGCACGTTTTGCCAGAGTATTTTTTACCACTCGCAAATAAACGCCTGTTTCTCTCGCTGTTTTACGCAGTTCGGTCAATTCCGTTACTGTTAAACCACGATATTCTGCTGCAACAGCAGAATGCGCTTTAGCGGCGTATTGAGCAACCTCTTCTACGACAGCTTTTTTGCTATCTAAATTTAGTGCCACTGTTTACCTCCGGTAATGTTCTGGGGTGTCCAGATAAATAAAACGCACTCCAAATAGAGTGCTTCCTTACGGTTTCTTTCCCCACACGGTTCCAGTCCGTCTACGCAGGAACATAGTTTCGCAACCATGCTGCTATTAAGTTTTACAACGCCTGCGGTCTTTGACGGTTACCGCATAACGGCAACCCAAAGTTCTTTAGTACTTAGCTAGTAAGGCTACTAGCGTCTAACCACAAACCAGGACCCATCGTTGAAGATAGAGTAATCTTTTTGATGTAAACACCTTTAGCAGCTGTTGGTTTCATTCTTCTTAAATCAGCCAACAACGCTTCCAAGTTACCTTGAATTGCTTCAGCTTCAAATGCAACTTTACCCAATGTGCAGTGAATAATACCCGACTTATCAGTACGATAGCGTACTTGACCAGATTTAGCATTTTTGACCGCAGTAGCGACATCAGCAGTTACTGTACCCACTTTAGGGTTAGGCATTAAGCCTCTAGGACCTAAAATTTGACCTAATTGACCGACGACACGCATTGCATCAGGAGATGCGATAACCACGTCAAAATTCATTTCGCCTTTTTTGACCAAATCGCCTAAATCGTCCATACCGACAATATCAGCACCTGCCGCTCTTGCTGCATCTGCATTAGCACCTTGAGTAAATACAGCAACACGCACTGTCTTACCTGTACCGTTTGGCAACACAGTCGCGCCACGCACGTTTTGATCAGATTTACGCGGATCTACGCCTAAATTAACGCTGACATCAATGGCCTCAGCAAATTTAGCTGTCCCTAATTCTTTCAATAAGGCAACCGCTTCAGTGATTGAATATTGCTTGGTTTTATCAACCTTTGCTTTAATGATTTTCGCTTTTTTTGATAACTTAGCCATTATAATCCCTCCACATTCAGACCCATGCTACGCGCACTGCCTGCAATTGTTTTTACCGCCGCCTCAAGATTTGCAGCGTTCAAATCTTCCATTTTAGTTCTAGCAATTTCTTCTAATTGCTCACGCGTCACTGTACCCACTTTTTTGGTATTTGGAGTGCTACTGCCACTTTTTATACCCACTGCTTTTTTCAGCAAGATAGAGGCGGGTGGTGTTTTAGTAATAAAGGTAAAACTACGATCACTGTAAACAGTAATAACAACAGGTAAAGGCAGGCCTTTTTCTACATCCTGAGTCTTAGCATTAAATGCTTTACAAAACTCCATGATGTTAACGCCACGCTGACCCAATGCAGGACCTACAGGTGGACTCGGCTTTGCCTCACCCGCTGGCACTTGTAATTTAATATATGCAGCTATTTTTTTTGCCATTTTCTACTCCAATATGGGTACAATCGCACCGTAATGCTCCCCTAGACACAAAAAATCCCTACCTTATGCAGATAGAGATTTATTAATTACTAATTATCAAACAATACCAATAACTAGCTTTTTTCAACCTGACTAAAACCCAACTCAACAGAAGTAGAACGACCAAAAATAAGCACTGATATTTTCAACTTACTTTTTTCATAATTCACTTCTTCAACAACACCATTGAAATCTTTAAATGGCCCATCGACAACCCTAATAACTTCGCCAGCCTCAAATAAAGTCTTAGGACGAGGCTTATTGACACCTTCTTCCACTCTATCAAGTATAGACATCGCCTCTTTTTCAGAAATAGGAGCGGGTCGATCAGACGTTCCGCCTATAAAGCCTAGTACCTTAGGTACATCCTTGACTAAATGCCACGTTTCATCAGTCAGTTCCATCTGTACTAAAACATAACCTGGAAAAAACTTCCTTTCGCTTTTTCTTTGCTGCCCCATGCGCATTTCTACGACTTCCTCAGTAGGCACCAAGATTTTACCGAAAAACTGCTCTAAACCTTCGCGCTTAATTCTATCTTCCAAAGCTTGTTTAACTTTATTTTCAAAATTGGAATAGGCGTGTACAACATACCAGCGCAAAGCCATATTTTTATCCGCCCTGCCCTGTTAGAAACCGCACACCCCAAAAGAGGAACATATCTAAAAACCAAAGAATAAGCCCCACGACAGTGACCATTGCAAACACCAACAAGGTAGTACGCACTGTTTCCTCGCGGGTCGGCCAAACGACTTTTCTAACCTCTTGTTTAGACTCTAAAACAAAAAGCCAGACATTTTTCCCAATCTCTGTGGTAAGCATTAAGCCCATTGCCGCCAACATAACAACCAATAGACCTAGAACCCGATATAAAAGAGGAACAGCTTCTGAAAAACGATAAAATGCAGCTACACCAGCAACTACAAAGACAACGGAAAAGACTTGCTTGACAACATCAAATACAGCTGTCTGCGCTTCTGCTTGGATTTTCATGTGTTATTTATTATGAAGATGAGTGGTATTTATTATTTTAAACTGAATGGCAGGCCAGGAGGGTCTCGAACCCCCAACCAGCGGTTTTGGAGACCGCCATTCTACCAATTGAACTACTGACCTATTCAGAAAAAATTGAACTTATTATGATACATCAACCAAAGCTATTATTCAACCACCAACACAACGATGGCTATTAAATTTCGTCGCCAACCGATACGCTATTAGCTCGAAAACAACCTAAAAATTATACCAAGCGAACCGCATCGCACTTTAAATGGAGCTCATAACCGGATTCGAACCGGTGACCTCTTCCTTACCAAGGAAGTGCTCTACCTACTGAGCTATATGAGCTAAATTCGATAGACTATGGAGCGGGTGATGGGAATCGAACCCACGTGATCAGCTTGGAAGGCTGGAGTTCTACCATTGAACTACACCCGCAGACTCGATTAACTCAAAGATGGTGGAGGGGGGAGGATTCGAACCTCCGAAGGCAGAGCCGGCAGATTTACAGTCTGATCCCTTTGGCCGCTCGGGAACCCCTCCAATATTTGGATAAGCTGTGCATTATATTTTATAAAACCTATTGAGTCAATAAATTTATTTAAGAAAATTAGCTATTGAACCCTGTATGCAGTGTATCACTGACTTTAACAATGCAAAAAAGCTAATACTGTTTAAGATATAAAGCTTCTATCAGGCTTATCACAAGCATCACTTTAATCTTAATGCTTGTATTAGCACTGTCTTTTTTGATGATAGAATCGCTATTATCAGCCTTGGTTATTCACCAAGCCAAGCGCGTATTACTGGTACAATTGAACACTTATCAGCTGTAACCTAAGAATAGCTATTCAACAACTTCCTGTTGCCAACGTATTCATGAACGCTTAAGCTTAAAAAAGATAGCATCACACCATTAACCATCGAAAGATTTATATAACCATTTGGAAACCTAATGAGTCAAGCGCGTACCAATGCACGAAAAGCCGCTGTTCAAGCCCTGTATCAATGGCAAATGACAGGACAAAACCTGAGTGAAATCGAACGACAATTTTTAGAAGAAGAACGTTTAAAAGATGCACAAAAAAGTTATTTCACTGAGATTTTTTATGGCATACCCAAAAATTTAGAACTGATTGATGCCGCATTAAGTGAATTTGTTGACCGTCCTGTCGATAATATCGATCCTGTGGAGCGAGCTATTTTACGAATTGGCACTTATGAATTGATACACCGCTTGGATATGCCCTACCGAGTCATATTAAATGAGAGTATCAATCTGGCTAAATGTTTTGGTGCCGATGGCAGTCATCGTTATGTCAATGGCATTTTGGACAAAATTGCCCAACAAAAACGTGCCATAGAAATTCAAGCTAAAGCTCAGTCAAAATAAGCTTATGCCGCTTTCCGAATTTTCCCTGATTCAGCGATTTTTTACCCAGCAAGCCGTTAAAAATGCCTCGACTCGCCTAGGAATTGGTGATGATTGTGCGTTACTAACTATTCCAGATGGCTATGAACTCGCTATCACCACCGATACGATGGTAGAAAATGTACATTTTTTTAAAGACACTGATCCTGAGCAACTTGGACACAAATTACTCGCGGTCAATTTAAGCGATTTAGCCAGCATGGGTGCTAAACCGCTGTCAGTAACACTGGCAATCACCTTGCCTAGCGTCAATGAAGCATGGTTAAGCGCGTTTGCGAAAGGATTTTTAACACTAGCTGAACGCTATTCTGTTGATTTAATTGGCGGTGATACTACTGCGGGTGCATTGACGCTCACCGTACACGCTTTAGGTTTAGTGCCACGCGGTCTCGCGCTCACTCGCTCAGCGGCAAAAGTAGGTGATTTTATTTACCTGTCAGGCAATATTGGCGACGCTGGATTAGGCTTAAAAATTACCCAAGGCTATGATTGCACTGAACCCGATAATGCCTTAAAACAATTTAATCAGCCCGACCCTGCGTGTGATACAGGGCAAATGCTAATCGGTGTAGCCAATGCCTGTATTGATATATCGGACGGTTTAGCCAGTGATTTAGGGCATATTCTGCAACAAAGCCACGTCGGTGCGTGTTTGCATTGGGAAGAGCTACCTTTATCTGATACGGTTTTAAGTTACATTCAAGACACAGGCGATTGGATTATGCCATTAGTCGCAGGTGATGATTATCAACTGTGCTTTACTGTGAACCCCGAAAAAGCATCGCTAGTCCCCAATTATTGCCAAAAAATCGGCATTATTGAGGCACAACACGGCTTACGATTAAATAAATCAGGTATTATTCAAACACTAGAGGTCAAAGGTTATGAGCATTTTTCTTAAACCCCATTACGGTAATGCTAAGTTAAGCGCGAAACAAATCATGACCGATCCTGTGTTATTTTTGGCATTCGGTTTTGGTTCAGGCTTAGCAAAAAAAGCCCCTGGAACGTGCGGCACCGTCGCGGCTATACCAGTGTATTATCTGCTTGTCCAAGCGCATAGCCTGCTGATTTATAGTGTGCTGACCATACTCGCCACCGTAGTGGGAATATGGTTTTGTGATGTTGCCGCGAAAAAACTCGATGAACATGATTTTGGTGGCATTGTCTGGGACGAAGTAGCGGGGTATTTAATTACGCTATGGTTTGTGCCATTTACTTGGCAAGCCATGATTATTGGTTTTGTGTTGTTTCGCTTTTTCGACATACTAAAACCGTGGCCCATTAAATGGATCGATAAACAAGTCCACGGCGGTTTGGGGATTATGCTGGATGATGTATTAGCGGGACTATTTGCGGGTGGTGTGTTACTGCTGATAGCACCATGAATGATTAAACCCAAACCAGCTAAGCAACGCAGTAATATTATGTTTTGGAATCAAAAAATATGTTTTTGATTCCATAACCAATGAGTTAAAAATAACGTTTGGATTATTTTTGAATTCGTTGATAGCCTCAGTCACTCTCACCCTGCATTGCTTCCATGCAGGCTAAAAAATCAGTCTTGTTGATGATATGCCAAAATACGTTCAACTTCGTTTTTTGAACCTAGAATCACAGGCACACGTTGATGAATACCCGTAGGCTTCATATCGAGTATGCGTTCACGTCCTGTTGAACAAAGCCCGCCCGCTTGCTCAATAATAAATGCCATTGGATTGGCTTCGTACATCAGCCGTAATCTGCCTGTTTTGCTAGGATCACGGGTGTCTAATGGGTACATAAACACGCCACCACGCGTTAGTATTCGATACACTTCGGCGACTAATGAGGCAATCCAACGCATATTAAAGTTTTTTTCGCGCACACCGTCTGTGCCTTGTAAACATTCCGCGATATAACGTTGTACGGGCGGTTGCCAAAAACGTTGATTGGACATATTAATGGCGAATTCGCTAGTGTCTTCGGGGATTTTTATATCAGGATGGGTCAAAATGAATTCACCAACATCTTGATCCAGCGTAAAGCCATTCACCCCATGCCCTGTAGTGAGTACCATCATAGTAGATGGTCCGTAAAGCACAAAACCTGCGCACACTTGCTCCATGCCCTTGCGTAAAAAATCTTCTTCGGCAGGATTAACGCCTTCACGGCAACGCAAAATAGAAAAAATCGTCCCTACTGTCATGTTGACATCAATATTGGACGAACCATCCAGCGGGTCAAATAAGGCTAAATATTTACCTTTGGGATATTGCGATGGAATTTGGATGATGTCATCGATTTCTTCCGATGCCATGCCCGCTAAATGCCCCGTCCAATTCAGCGCGTTGACCATGATGTCATTGGTGATAATGTCGAGTTTTTTTTGTACTTCACCTTGCACGTTTTCTGATTCGGCACTGCCTAATACCCCCACTAAATTACCACGATTGACCAAGTGGGATATTTCTTTACACGCCATTACAATATTATTTAGTAGCATAGTAAAGGTACCCGACGCATCGGGTAATCCACGTTGCTGCTCAATAATGAACTGCGTTAATGTTAATTTATTCGCCATGCGTTTTCTCCATTGGAGCGTTATTATTCAAGTTGGGTTTAAAACACACTATTCTTTGTTAGTTAGTACGTTGTAAATTTTAAAGGATAGTATCGATGCCGCTAAGATAAAGGTAATGGCATTAGCAAAGATAATAGCTTCATTAGCAATATAAATGCCATAAACCAACCAACAAAACACACCCAGCGTAAATAGCGTGTACATCGTCAATGACAGCGACTGGGTATCTTTGGTTTTGATAGTTAAAATGGCTTGAGGTAAAAATGAGGCAGTGGTAAGTGTGGCGGCTAAATAACCTAAATAGCCAATCATATCAGGAGTCATATTCATCTCTTTATAGCAATGTAGTAATCAGATTTAATGAGCCGATGACGTAAGAATTACCCCTTACCACGCGTGCGCGTTCGTGTAAGCGACTTGTCTTTGATTTCTACCGCCTCAAAACGTTTTTCAATAAACTGAATCATCAAATCAGCAATATCTTTGCCGCTGGTGTCTTCTATGCCTTTTAAACCAGGTGAAGAATTAACTTCCATCACTACAGGTCCTCGACTGGCGCGTAGGATGTCTACGCCACAGACATTTAATCCCATGACTTTTGCCGCACTGACTGCGGTAGCACGTTCTTCGGGTGTTAAGCGAACCTCACTAGCCGAGCCACCACGATGTAAATTGGAACGAAATTCACCTTTTGGACCTTGGCGTTTCATCGCAGCAACGACTTTATCACCCACCACAAAACAGCGAATATCACTACCGTCGGCTTCTTTAATAAATTCTTGCACCATGATGTTTGCCTTTAAACCCATAAAGGCTTGAATCACACTTTCAGCGGCGTTGTAAGTTTCTGCTAATACCACGCCAATGCCTTGCGTACCTTGCAATAATTTAATAACCAAAGGTGCGCCGCCAACTTGAGCAATCAAATCAGCAATATCATCTGGATTATTGGCAAACCCCGTCACGGGTAACCCGATACCTTTTCTAGCCAATAGCTGAATAGAGCGTAATTTATCCCTAGACCGTGAAATAGCAACCGATTCGTTGAGCGGAAATACATTCATCATTTCAAATTGACGCAGTACCGCTGTGCCATAAAAGGTGACGGATGCACCAATTCGGGGTATAACGGCATCAAAACCCGTTAAATCTTCGCCTCGATAATGAATTGAAGGATTGCGCGAAGTAATATTCATATAACAGCGCAGTACATCCAGTACCCGTACTTCATGCCCCCGTGCTTTTGCAGCTTCAACTAAACGAACAGTTGAATATAATTTAGGGTTACGCGATAAAATAGCAATTTTCATAATTTCCTGACTTAGATACACAAAATACTCGTACTATTTTGGCATGAAATAATCTAAGCAGGTTCAATTTTTATTCCTGTGAGAGGTCGTTATGGCATTACTTGAAACCCCCGTGTGTGATTTTGGTAAACAAGCACCTGATTTTGATTTACTCGGTGTCGATGGAAAAAGATGGACGCTTGCTCAATGTGCAGGCGAAAAAGGCTTGCTGGTGATGTTTATTTGCCAGCATTGCCCTTATGTTAAAGCGATACATGAAAGAATTATTAGAGATGCCCTTGAACTTAAAGCATTTGGTATTAATTCAGTCGCCATTATGTCCAACGACCCTAGCGACTATCCAGACGATTCCTACGAAGCTATGCAACGAATTGCCAAGCAATTTGATTATTCGTTTCCTTATCTATTTGATGAAACGCAAGAAGTGGCTAAAGCCTACGGCGCGGTTTGTACACCCGACTTTTTTGGCTACAACGCGGATTTGAAACTGCAATATCGCGGACGCTTAGATGCCAGTCGCAAAGAAACTGCTCCAGCTGATACAATACGCGACTTATTTGAAGCCATGAAACAAATTTCCGCCACAGGTAACGGGCCAGCCGAGCAAAAAGTTAGTATCGGATGCTCAATTAAATGGCGACAAAACTAGATACTCACACAGAAAGAAAGACCTTTGAGGTTTTTAAAACCTCAAAGGTCTAACATTACCTCCACAACAAGAGAGAAAAAATATGTCGATTAAAAGAATGGTTGATCTGGATTTAGCAGGTAAGCGCGTATTGATACGTCAAGATTTAAACGTGCCTGTCAAAAATGGCAAAGTCACCAGCGATATTCGTATTCAAGCCAGTGTACCAACCATACAACTCGCTTTAGAAAAAGGTGCAGCCGTGATGGTTATGTCACATCTAGGTCGTCCTGAAGAAGGTCACTATGACGAAGCAGCGTCCTTAAAACCTGTCGCCGAACGTTTAGCTGAATTATTGGGCAAAACCGTACGTTTAGAAAAAGACTGGATTGATGGAGTGACTATCGCCGCTGGTGAAGTAGTCTTATGCGAAAACGTGCGTTTTAATCTTGGCGAAGAAAAAAATAACGACGAATTAGGACAAAAAATGGCGGCATTATGTGATGTGTTTGTCATGGATGCGTTTGGTACGGCGCACAGAGCGCAAGCCTCAACCCACAGCGTGGCAAAATTCGCGCCTATCGCTTGTGCTGGACCTTTACTAGCAAGCGAATTAGAAGCACTGGGCAAAGCCTTAGAAACCCCCACTAAACCCTTAGTGGCGATTGTTGGTGGCTCTAAAGTATCAACCAAGCTAACGGTATTAAAATCCTTATCTGAAAAAGTAGATCAGCTGATAGTTGGTGGCGGTATTGCTAATACTTTTATTGCCGCAGCTGGTTTTCCAGTCGGCAAATCACTGTATGAAGCCGATTTAATCCCAGAAGCACAACGTTTAATCGCTGCTGCCAAAGCCGCTGGCTCTGACATTCCCATTCCTACTGATGTCGTGTGTGCGAAAGAATTTTCCGAAACGGCTGTCGCCACTGTTAAGCAAGTCGCTGATGTCGAAGCCGATGATTTAATTCTCGACATAGGTCCAGATACGGCAAAACAATACGCGGAGATACTAAAATCAGCGGGTACTATTGTCTGGAATGGCCCTGTGGGCGTATTTGAAATCGAACAATTTAGTCACGGTACACAGTCCTTATCAACTGCAATTGCAGAAAGTAGTGCGTTTTCAATTGCTGGCGGTGGAGATACCTTAGCGGCTATCGATAAATATGGCATTAACGAACAAGTCTCTTACACCTCCACAGGTGGCGGTGCGTTCCTTGAATTTCTCGAAGGAAAAGAATTACCAGCGGTTGCTGTGTTAAACTCACGCGGTTAATAATAATTTCATAGTTTCCACGCCAGAGCGTGGGAACTACGACTACCACATAAAGGTTTAAAAAAATGGCAAGAGTCACTATCGAAGATTGTTTAGAAAACGTAGAAAATCGTTTCAAACTGGTATTGTTAGCCAGTACCAGAGCGCGGCAATTAAGCCACGGTGCCCCCGAATTTTTGCCACGCGGCAAAGATAAAGACACCGTGTTAGCATTACGCGAAATCGCCGCTGGTCATGTCACTACAGAAAATATTAATCTGCTACACCGCGTGGGTGAAGCGCATGATTACAATCCCCTGTTCTAGTCACTGACATTATGGATACGCCAGATTCCCCTTTGCCACAGCGTCCTCAAGATGAGCTGATTGCGCGTTTATGTCAAAGCCTATCTGGCTATTTAGATCAAGCTCAAATTGATGATTGTGTCCGTGCCTACGAATTTGGCGCGGCAGCACATTCGGGTCAATTTCGCAAAAGTGGTGAAGCCTATATTTGCCACCCCATTTCAGTTGCGATGATATTAGCTGATATGCACATGGATGCACGCGGCATTATGGCTGCCATACTGCATGATGTTATTGAAGATTGTCAGGTCAGCAAAAAGGAACTTGCCAACCAATTCGGCGTAGAAGTGT
The DNA here is from genome assembly GCA_026398895.1 of Methylococcales bacterium. GTDB lineage: Bacteria > Pseudomonadota > Gammaproteobacteria > Methylococcales > Methylomonadaceae > UBA4132. Next base: position 11,805 of record JAPLRZ010000061.1, on the reverse strand, counting down.
CCGAACTGGTGGACGGTGTCACCAAACTCACCAAAATTGCCGATAGATCGCAAGCCGAAACCCAAGCCGAAAACGTGCGTAAAATGTTTCTGGCAATGGGTAAAGATTTACGCGTTATTTTAGTCAAACTTGCCGACCGATTGCATAATATGCGAACGCTAGGTGTGATGCCACCCGAAAAAAAACGCCGTATTGCGCGTGAAACCTTAGATATTTACGCACCCATTGCCAACCGTTTAGGCATGAACAATATTCGCCATCAATTAGAAGCCTTAGGTTTTGAGGCGATGTATCCCTATCGGTATGCAGTGATTTGTAACGCGCTAAAAAAAGCGCGGGGCAACCGCCGAAAAATTGTTGACCCTATTGAGTGTTCGATAAAAAACCGTTTAGAACAAGCCAATCTACCCTGCAAAGTATCAGGGCGAGAAAAACACATTTATAGCATTTATCAAAAAATGCACCTTAAAAAACTATCACTGGCGGCAGTGTTTGATGTCTATGCGTTTCGCATTTTTTGTGATGATGTTGATAGCTGTTACCGCGTACTCGGTGCGGTGCATAATTTATACAAACCAATTCCTGGGCGATTTAAAGATTATATCGCCCTACCAAAAGCCAATGGCTATCAATCTTTACATACCCTGCTGATTGGACCTTATGGTCAACCGATAGAAATACAAATCAGAACTCACGAAATGCACCACATATCGGAATCAGGCATTGCCGCACATTGGCTGTACAAATCGGATAACAACGGTAAAGCTGAAAAACTTCAAGCGCGTGCTAATGAATGGCTTAGAGATTTATTGGAAATTCAAAAATCAGCAGGCGATTCACTGGAGTTTATTGATAATCTAAAAGTCGATTTATTTCCCCAAGAAGTGTTTGTTTTTACCCCCAAAGGTAAAATTATCAAAATTGCCAAAGGCGCGACTATTGTCGATTTTGCTTATGCGGTGCATACCGATGTCGGTAACTCCTGTATTTCAGCAATGATCGATAAACAGTTAGTCCCCTTACAAACCAAATTAGAAAATGGTGTAACCGTCGAAATAGTAACCGCACCGTGGGCAAGACCCAATCCTGTTTGGCTAAATTACGTCACCACCGTGAAAGCACGTTCTAGTATTCGTAATTTCCTGAAAAATTTCAAACAACAAGAAGCCATTAATTTAGGACGCAGACTGCTAGAAAAAGAACTACAAGCCATGCAGTTACAGTTGGACGACATTGACGAATTACGCTTGCAAGCCTTGTTGCAATTAACTAAAACGCGCTCATTAGATGCGTTATTTGAAGACATAGGCTTGGGTAATAAAATGCCATTTTTAGTGGCTAAACGACTCACGCAAGACGATGTTAGTGCCAATGTTAAACTCAATGATAGCGACAAGATTCAAAGAAAACCTCTGGTTATCAAAGGCACAGAAGACATGGTGATTACCCTCGCCAAGTGTTGTAGACCGATACCAGGTGATTCCATTATTGGTTTTTTTAACCCTGGTAAGGGTATCGTTGTGCATCACCACGCCTGTCGTAATCGCACCATCGTTCGAAAAAAACACACTAACTGGTTAGATGTGGAATGGAGTACCGATGTAGTAGGCGAGTTTCCCGCTGAACTCCGTCTGGAAATTCTTAATCAACGCGGCGCGTTAGCTACTATCGCCTCAACGATTTCCGAATTGCATTCCAATATTGAAAATGTCAATGTAGTCGATCAAGATGTTCGTGTCTGTATTGACTTAATCACCCTAACCGTTAAAGACCGCGTACATTTAGCGCAAATTATCCGCCGCTTGAAAGAACTGACCATTGTGTTAAAAATTACCCGCGTTAAAGCATAAGTCGTCAAATACTGGCGTACAAGCTTTGCTTGTTCACAAGCGAAGCTTGTACTCAAAATACCAAGTTATTTCGCACCTTCTAATTCTGTAATTAACTGCGCTATTTCTTTATTATTGGGCAAGGCTTCAGCGGCTTTTCGTGCGTATACGAGGGCGGTTTTGTTATCACCTGCTTCACGGTGCATGGAAATCAACGCGCTGAGTATTTGCAGATTATGGGGTTGTCGTTTATCAACGGCTTTCAATACGGATAAGGCTTTGTGCTGTTTACCCAATGAATTTAGGGCGATAGCATAAACATAGCTATAGCGAGCATCAGTCGGCGCGAGTTTAGTTGCTTTAGCAAATTCTTTCAGTGCCGCTGTTTTGTCACCTTTGCGCACCAATAGCAAGCCCAGCGCGTGATGTAAATCCGCTTCATCAGGGATTAATGCTAAGCCCTTGCGTAACTGTTGTTCACCTTCATCATCATGCTGTTGTTGACGGTAAGCATCGGCGAGATTGATATACGCACCCACAAACTGTGGGTCTAAGGTCAAAGCACGTTGATAAGCAGTAATCGCCTTATCAATTTTTCCCTGCCGTAGGTACAAATTACCCAAATTACTATTCTCTGCGGGCCAATCGGCATTGAGCTTCATCGCGTCCATATATTCCTGCATTGCGTTATTACGACTCTCCATCCGATTTGCCGACATTTCACTATCGGGTATATCAGCAAGCACACGCGCCGCTTCAATGCGTACGCCGCGCACTGAATCATCCAACAACGGTGACGCAGATAAGCTGCGATTAATGGGATCAAGCGATTCAATCAGTTCTAGCCCTGCTACGCGCACCGACGGATCAGTATCCTTTAACTGCTCGCGTGCAAAAGTGAGTAAATCTGGACTCATCATCGGCTTAATCAGTGTCACAGCGGTAGCACGGACAATGGCAGGCGTGGCTGCATTTTGCGCCAGTTCAAGCAATGAAGGTAACGCCTTAATACCATCGGTCACACCTGCGTGCAAGGTCGTGCCGTAATGCGGACGCTCACGCCAGCTTTTGCCGTACCATTTATCCATCGCACTCGCCGCCCATTCGGGTTTTTGTTTTGCGTGGCATTGTGTACAGGCATTTGGACTGCCTAGCGACAGTGATAAATCAGGTCTAGGCAAACGGAAACTGTGATCGTGCCGACCATCATTGACCATATAATTTTGCTCAGGCGCGTGACAATCCATGCACAACGCACCTTTTGAATCGGCTTTGTGCTTGTGATGTTTTTCGGTATCGAATTTTTCGGCATTATGGCAACGAGTACACAGCGCGTTGCCTTCGGCACGAAGTTTAAGCGAATGTGGCTCATGACAATCCATGCAGGTCACGCCTTGTTGAAACATTTTGCTTTGGCGAAATGAACCCCAAGTGTAATCCTCATCACGTTGTTGACCATCGGCATGATAGGTTGGTTGAGTTAATAACGAAGGTTTATGCGTGTCTTCTAATGGCAAACTAGGTGGGCTATTTTCAACCAGCGGTAAGCGACGTGCATGACACGCCCAGCAAGTATTCATTAATTCATCACTGGCAAGCTCATCACGCTGCGCAATATCGGCTTTATCAGCAAACTGCCACGCATCTTTCCAGTGACTTTGTAGTTTTACCGCTAAACCTTTATTATCAATTGAAGTTGGCGGCTTGGCTTGTTTTGCCCAATCAATATGTTTAGATGCCGCGCCGTGACAGGATTCACAGGCAACATTAATTTCACTGAAAGTGGTTTTATAACTATCAGTTGCCGCGTCATAGCCTTTTTGTAAATGGGTAGAATGGCATTCAGCGCATTCCATATTCCAGTTTTGATAGCGTTTCGTCCAATGCAGTTGGTCATTGTGATTCACTTTTTCATTGGGATATAAATGAAACCATTTTTGCCCGCCGTCAGCTTTCGGACGACTATCCCACGCAATACTCAGGGCTTGGTAACGCCCACCATCAAATTCAATCAGATATTGTTGTAATGGGGTAACGCCAAAGGTGTAGCTAATTGCATAATCAGTCAACTTGCCGTCTTTGCCATCAGTGCGTACCATGAATTTGCCATCACGTTTAAAAAACGTCGAGACGAATCCGTGATAATTAAATTTAGCATTATTGAAATCGCCCAATACGCTTTGTTCATTGGCTTCCTGCATTGCCAATTGGTGATGCGAACCCTGCCACGCCTGAAACTCCGTTTGATGACACTCTTTGCAACTCTCCGCGCCGACATAATTTTCTGGTTCAACGCTCGCCACAACCTCTGGCGGCGATACGACTGGTGTAACAGCTGGTTTTTCCACACTAACCTCAACTCCAGCAGCGGGCTTGGTATCGGCTAGGTAAATATAAATACCCGCCATAACTAACACCGACAAGCACACAGCAAGCAGCAAAAACGACCAGCGTTTAATGACTGATTGCATCTTCGTAGCTGAATTTGAACGAGTGTTAAACGGTGGTTGCTTAGGAATTTTGCGGCGAGTCATTGTGAATCCGTTGAGAGTTTGATTGAATCTATAAAGTGTCGTAGCTTCGATTGCAGCTCTATCGTAACCCAACGTAAATCGAAAAATATTGGGTTACCAAAAAGACGGCAACCCAATGTATAGACTGCTTGGCTATTTAACGCCAGATCGTTTTACTTCACTTCTTTAGTAAATTCACAACGTTGTTTTATTATCGGTACTTCGGCTTTAGTGCCAATTCCTTGGGCAATCAACGCAACTACCCCTAAACGAACAGAAAGCTGTTACTTAGCTATCGAAAATGGTTCGATTGCTTATATACCTTCTTAAAAACAACGGCTTTGATTTTGGCTATGTTACCGTTAACTATTGAAAAGATAATAGGCGGCTTTGTTCGATAGTAAAAGCTGACAACCATTAGCAGGATTTTGAAGAGCGATAAGAGGAAAGATAACCCTCTAGGCTTAGCCCTAGAGGGTTATCTTTATCAGAGTTTATTTCAATGAAATAGTTTCGAAGCGACCTTTTTCGATTATTAGCTTGTCTTCTTTAGCTAACCAACCAATTGCACGTTGTACGTCATTTTTATTGATTTCTGTTTCAGTCGTGATTTTTGTCACGCTAGATGGTCCATTTTTGTCCAGATATTGCCAGATTTTACCCGCTGCATCACTGATTGTATTGCTCATTGTTATTTACCTTTATGGTGATTGATGAAAAATTAATAAGTTTTAACGTGGTTTATCAGGTAGCACTATATTAACTTCGAGTGTTTCCTGATGTTCGTCTTGTTCAAAATTAACGGATATGGAATCGTTTCCAACGTTAACGTATTTTTGTATTACTTGTAGTAGCTCTTTCTGTAATTGCGGAAGATAAGATGGCTGATTTTTGAAGGATCGCTCATGAGCAACCAAAATCTGCAATCTTTCTTTTGCAACCGATGCTGAACTAACTTTGGTTATCTTAAAGTAATCCAATAAACTCATTACTTACTCCCGAAAAACTTCCCAAAAATTCCTTTTTTCTCTTCAATAAAGCGATGTGGTTTGTCTTCGCCTAAATAACGAGCCACAATGTCAGCATAAGCTTGACCTGCATCACTTTTTTCATCGAGAATAACAGGCATTCCTGAGTTTGATGCGGTTAAAACGGATTTTGATTCTGGAATGACTCCCAGTAAATGCAGCGATAAAATATCCTGCACATCGGTTACACTCAACATTTCACCTATTTTTACCCGTTCTGCTGAATAACGGGTGAGTAGTAAATATTCTTTAATGGGTTCTAAATTTTGCTCGGCTCGGCGTGATTTACTCGCCAAAATACCTAGCATACGGTCTGAGTCTCTTACTGAAGCGACTTCTGGATTAGTGACCACAAACGCATCATCGGCGAAATACATAGCGAGATGCGCACCTTTTTCAATGCCAGCAGGTGAGTCGCAAACGATGTATTTAAAATCTTTAGCTGCCAATTCTTCTAAGATTTGCCCGACACCCTCTTGGCTCAGCGCATCTTTATCGCGGGTTTGCGAAGCGGGCAGAATGTATAGGTTTTCACAATGTTTATCCTTAATCAAGGCTTGATTAAGCGTTGCCTCACCATAGATGACATTGACAATGTCATAAACAACACGGCGTTCACAGCCCATAATCAAGTCGAGGTTACGCAAACCAACATCAAAGTCGATAACTGCTGTTTTGTGACCTTTTTTTGCGAACCCCATGGCTATGGCTGCACTGGTTGTGGTTTTACCAACTCCGCCTTTACCTGATGTTACAACGATAATTCTTGTCACTTGTTTCCTCCACTGTAGCGATATTAGACAATATCTTTAATGATCAAGGTATGACCTTGTAAATAGACCTGAACTGATTTTTTACTAACAACGTCACGCATATCCTCGCTGATTTTGTAATTTCCAGCAATTGAAATAAGCTCGGCTTGCAAATCTGAACAGAAAATTCGAGCATCCACATTGCCCTGTACTCCAGCTAAGGCGCGACCTCTTAAGGTATTGTAAACATGGATATTACCTTCAGCCATGATCTCAGCACCTGCGCTCACTTGCGCTAAAACGATTAAGTCACCCGATGCGTAAAGTCGTTGACCAGAGCGAACAGGGCGAGTAATTATGGTGGCACTGGCATTAACTGAGGACTCGGATTCAATTATTTTTTGTTTTGGTGCTTGAGTGTCGGCGGATGTGAGTGTGCTGCTGTGCGCTGAATAGACGGGAATAAGTAACGCCAATGCTTCTTTATTTTGCTCAGTAGTGCCGCCTCGTATTCCTGTGGGTAATAGACCTGATTGTCGAATGATGTCTACTAAAGCTGGAATATCGAGCGCACGACTTAGCTTATTCAGCTCTTGTACGTCAAAAATTAAAGGTGAGTTTTTAAAGAATTCGGGGGCTAAATCGACTTTTTCTTGAAGCTGTTGCCCAATAGCCTTTAAATCATCGGTAAACAGAATTAAAATGGGTACGGAAAAACTACCGCTTTTAAATTCTAGTGTTGGCGAGTTAGTAGGCATTTTTCAAAAATCAGTCAGCATTTGTTAGGCACATAATACCATTAACTGTGCCTGATTTAGCACTGCTAACAAAAAAAACAACGCGCTATTAGCTGATAGTTTGCTCATGCCATAAAAAAGGGCTACTTTCCTTAAGAATAGTAGCCCCACTTTATGTTTAAAACGATTAACGTTTTGAGTACTGCGGACGTTTTCTCGCTTTGTGTAGACCGACTTTTTTACGTTCTACGATGCGAGAATCACGCGTAACAAACCCTGCTTTTCTTAGGGCTGGACGTAAAGCTTCATCATACACCATTAAAGCGCGGGTCAATCCGTGACGAATAGCACCAGCTTGACCAGAGGGGCCACCGCCTTTAACAATGACATTGACATCGAATTTGCCAACCATATCCACACACTCTAGCGGCTGACGAGATACCATCTGATCGGTTTTACGACCAAAATAATCTTCGATAGATTTTGTGTTAATGGTGATTTTTCCAGTGCCTGATGTTGCGTAAACGCGTGCTACTGCACATTTACGACGACCTGTTCCATAATACTGAGCTGCTGCCATGGTCTATCTACTCGCTTAAATGTCTAAAACTTTTGGCTGTTGAGCCTGATGATCGTGTGCAGGACCTGCATAAACTTTCAATTTCTTGAACATTGCACGACCCAATGGATTGTTAGGTAACATACCTTTAACCGCAGTAGTAAGAATACGATCAGGGAACGTTTGTCTTAACTTACCTAGGCTAACGGTTTTCAGATTACCGATATATCCTGTGTGATGTTGATATAATTTATTTTTTTCTTTATTGCCTGTAACGCCAATTTTTTCTGCATTTACTACAATAATATAATCACCCGTATCAACGTGCGGGGTGTATTCTGGTTTGTGTTTGCCGCGAAGACGCAGTGCAATTTCAGAAGCTAAACGACCTAGGGTCTTTCCTTCTGCATCGACTACATACCAATCGCGCTTAACTTCTTCTGGTTTTGCACTAAATGTTTTCATGTTTTGTTACTTATGTCTTGCGGTTAAAGGCTCAATAAAAGACTGCGAAGTTTACTAAACATCGGAATATTTTTCAATGTTTATTTACGATTAAAGTTATGATTGTTTAGTATATCGTTTTTTTAGACAAGGGTTACTGCGTTTAAGATTGTTTCGATAACACTATGTGAGTGCGTTTAATCACGCAAACTTATTGCAATATGCTGAGTATTAAAAATATGGAACGATTCATGCTTGTGTTATTGCAAGCAGTTGTAAAACAAGGCTGCAAAAAGCCAACCTAACCATCGGGCAATAGGAAAAAAGATTATGACCATTCGCGTCGCCATTCGTCACAAAACGGTATACAACTTCGATAGACCTGTTTCGCTGTCGCCTCATGTATTTCGATTACGTCCAGCGGTACATAGCCAAACACCTATCAAAGCTTATGCTTTACGCATTGAACCCAAAGATCATTTTATCAATTGGCAACAAGACCCGTTTGGTAACTTGCTCGCTCGCGTAGTATTTCCGAATAAATGCGAAAGATTGAGCGTTGAAGTGGAAGTTATCGCCGATATGACAGTTATTAATCCCTTTGATTTTTTTGTTGAAGATTATGCTGAGAACTATCCATTTAGCTACGATGCACTGACACTGAAAGAGCTACAGCCGTATCTGGAAGTGACAGAAAAAGGTCCGTTATTAAGACAATGGGTTAAAGAGTTTGATACCAGCAAACGCTCTATCAATGATTTTTTAGTTGATATTAATCGCAAAGTTTTTGAAGCACTTAGCTATAACATACGCATGGAAGTGGGTATTCAAGACTGTGAAGAAACGCTAAAAATCCGCAGTGGTTCATGTCGTGATTCTGCGTGGTTATTGGTACAGATACTGCGTCATCTTGGCTTAGCAGCACGGTTTGTATCAGGATATTTAGTACAGCTTACCTCTGACATAAAATCACTTGATGGTCCTTCTGGCCCTGAAAATGATTTCACTGATTTACACGCGTGGACAGAAGTTTATATCCCTGGTGCAGGCTGGATAGGGCTAGATCCGACCTCTGGCTTGTTGACGGGCGAAGGGCATATTCCATTAGCGTGTACCCCTGATCCAGCCAGTGCTGCACCTGTTACAGGTGGCACGGATAAATGTGAAGTGGCATTTGAATTTAGTAATACAGTGGATCGTCTGCATGAAGATCCGCGCGTCACTAAACCTTATACCGATGAGCAGTGGTATCACATTGATGCCTTAGGTCAGGCAGTTGATAAACGCTTAATGGAAGATGATGTTCGTTTGACAATGGGCGGTGAACCGACTTTTGTGTCAGTCGATGACATGGAAGGCGATCAGTGGAATACGCACGCTGATGGTGCGAATAAGCGTGAACTTGCACAACAATTGACCATTCGCCTGCGTGATGTGTTTGCCAAAGGCGCGATGCTGCATTATGGTCAAGGTAAATGGTATCCAGGTGAAGCCTTGCCGCGTTGGCAATATGGTATTTTTTGGCGTAAAGATGGCTCATCAATTTGGCGTAATCCAAGCTTGCTTGCTGACATCAATAAAGACTACGGTCATACCATCAAACACGCACGACAATTTATTCAGCAAATCGGTCAGCGTTTGAGTGTACAACCCCGCTACATCGTCACTGCTTATGAAGATAGTTTTTATCATCTTTGGCAAGAAGGCACGTTGCCCGACAATCTTGATCCGTTAAAAAGTAATTTAAAAGATTCGATTGAACGCAAAACGTTAACCAAATTATTGGATACGGGCTTGAATCAACCCGCAGGTTTTACGCTACCCATTAAATGGAACTGGTCTGAACAATGTTGGCAAAGTGGTCCTTGGGATTTTCGCCGTGGTGAGATGTTTCTGATTCCTGGTAATTCTCCTATGGGTATGCGTTTACCCTTAGCCAGTTTACCGTGGGTCGCCCCTGATAAAATCGATACCCAAGAGCCACAAAGCCTATTTACCGATTTGCCAGAACTGGATGATTATTATGGTGAAGTAACCCGCCGTTATAGCCATATTGAAGAAAGAATCAACGAACACCCCGAAATTATTGAACAGGCAGTGGGCGATGATGTTGCTGTACAAGTGGAAGTACCACATACCGCGTTGTGTGTAGAAGCGAGGGAAGGACGGTTATATATTTTTATGCCACCTTTAACGTCGCTGGAACATTACCTTGAGCTGGTTGCGACCATTGAAGCCACCGCTGAAAGTCTGGCAACGCCTATTGTGATGGAAGGCTATGAACCGCCGCGTGATTATCGTGTGGAACGCTTAATGGTTACGCCTGATCCTGGTGTCATTGAAGTTAATATTCATCCGTCTAAAACATGGCAAGAGTTGGTCGATAAAACCACGGTTCTTTACGATCAAGCACGCCAAACCAGACTGGGTACTGAAAAATTTATGCAAGATGGTCGTCATACGGGAACAGGCGGTGGTAATCATATTACCATGGGGGCAGAAATGCCGACCGATAGCCCGTTATTACGCCGACCTAGCTTATTACGCAGTTTAATTACTTATTGGCAGCATCATCCTGGGTTATCGTATTTATTTTCGGGGATGTTTATTGGTCCTACCAGTCAAGCACCGCGTGTTGATGAAGGGCGTGATGAAAAACTCTATGAACTGGAAATTGCCTTTCAACAAATCCCCGAAGGTGAAGTGCCTGAACCGTGGCTGGTGGATAGGTTACTGCGTCATTTAATGACGGACATCACAGGCAATACCCATCGCTCTGAATTCTGTATTGATAAACTGTATTCGCCAGATAGTTCGACAGGACGCTTGGGTATTTTGGAATTACGATCGTTTGAAATGCCGCCTCATGCGCGTATGTCGCTAGTGCAGATGCTGTTATTGCGTTCATTGATTGCATGGTTTTGGCGCGAACCGTATAAGCATGATTTAGTGCGCTGGGGAACGGAGCTACACGATCGTTTTATGTTACCGCATTATGTCCGTGAAGACATGAAACAAGTCACCAAAGACTTACAACGTGCGGGTTTTGCGTTTGATTTGGAATGGTTAGATCCGTTTTTTGAATTTCGTTTTCCGCGTTATGGCAATACACTGGTTGACGGTATTGATATGGAACTGCGTTTTGCCATTGAACCGTGGCACGTTCTTGGTGAGGAAATGAGTAGTACAGGCACAGCGCGTTATGTCGATTCTTCGGTGGAACGGGTGCAAATATTGGTGACGGGCTTTACTGAGAGTCGTTATGTGATTACTTGTAATGGTAGACGAGTGCCGATGCGTAAAACAGGGCGCAATGGTGAATTTGTCGCGGGGGTACGTTATCGGGCATGGCAACCGCCTTCTGCCCTGCATCCCACTATTGCACCGCATACACCGCTAGTGTTTGATGTGATTGATACTTGGAATGGACATTCGGTTGGCGGTTGTACTTATTTTGTCGCCCACCCTGGTGGACGTAGTTATGATGATTTCCCTGTCAATGATTACGCGGCAGAAACGCGGCGCATGACCCGTTTTTGGGATTATGGTCATACCCCTGGCGTTATTATTCGTCCGCCATTGGCAAGCTCTCCGTCTATACCGTCTAATGAAGCGTTTTTGACAACATTTAGTATCGCGGATACTGCACCTAGAGCAATGGCACCACCAGAGGAAGAGTTGAGTGCTGAGTATCCATTTACCTTGGATTTACGCTATCGTAATCGGTAGCCGTAGGTTGGGTTAGGCGATAGCGTAGCCCAACATTTACCCTCGATGTTGTTGGGTTACGGCTATCGCCTAACCCAACCTTGTATCTCTCCAAAGCAAAGGAGAAAACTGCTATAGTGTTTAGCTAGCATTATAGCAGAGTGCATGATCAGAGTTCGTCCCCAACCTTAGACGCAAGTCTGTGACGTAGATAGAACCCATGCACTGACTTTCT
>JAPLRZ010000005.1 GCA_026398895.1 Methylococcales bacterium | reverse complement strand
AAAGCTCGGACATTTGATAACCTTTTAATAGCTATTGGAAATGCTTTTAAAATTATTACCGTTGATAATGCACATGGATATTTTTACCATGCTAACCAATTTTAATTTAAAGTAACTAATGATGATTGAAAACACTGTAAATGCAGAGCTGCACACATCAAGGCTCTACATTTATACAGGAATCACTTGAACTTTGATCACTACCTAATTTTTAACTGTGGACAGTAACTTAACGACTGAGCTAAATAATCTTGATTTTCGGCATTTAATACTTTATATTCTCCTGAATGAATCAGGGGTGTTGCACAGTTTAGATTGAGGTAATCTGAATTCAATAACCCAATTCACAATGTTATAACAGTTACCACCGAAAATGAGTAAGAACAGCACTGATTACCTCCAACTTTAACCTTAATATGAATCCATAACACTATGACAAATTTAAGTGATTTATTTGATGATCCTGTTTTTATGTTAGATGTGCCACACGCTAAAATAAAGTACAAAGCACTTGATGTTATTTTGAAAGAAAAAGAAAACAGCCAAGATGTGTATCTTATTTTAGAAGGTCAGGTACAGGTTAGCACCAACATCAGCGACTCAAGCAGTCAATTTTCTCCAGGATTAGCAAGATTATCCAAAAATGATATTTTTGGTGAGCTTGCTATGTTTGATGGCGAACCGCGTAGCGCGGAAGTTATCGCCTTAACCGATTGCGAAATTGCTAAGTTTGATGGCCCCAAAATGATCAGCTTTTTGGATAGATACCCAGAAAAAGGCTATTTTGTATTGCGGGATATTTTTATGCACTTAGTGGCACATATGCGACAAAACAATATTCGCACCCAGACCGTGTTACAACTTTATTTAAACGAAAGAGGCTAAAAAGTGTTTCGTACCGCCCCTTTCGGGGCGGACGCTCTAATAGGGCTTTTTGCCGATAAAATTTCCTGCGGGATCGTAATTACACACCACCACCACTCCACCACTATTGCAAGCAACTTTTGCGCAGCCCAATTGCAGGGTATCTCTCCACACCATTTGCGTGTAATGTCCTGATTGCGACCAGTTAGCCTTATTCAGCGGTTCTCCTGAATAATTTATTTTTTCGCTTTCCCATGCTTTAGCCGCCTCAATAACAGCCTCATTGTCTTGATTAGCTGAACTGACAAACAGATTTTCGCCATAACTGGAATCTTGGCTATGCTGCATTGCACAGCCTTGAGCCGCTAGCTTTGCACCCCAATTAGCGGCGTGTTGCGCCAGTTCTTTTGACCAATGTAACGGCGGAACATCAACACTGGCTCTGATTTGATTGTGGTAACTTAAAATCGCCTGTTCTTCATCACCATCAAGTCCGTTGCTACCAAGGATATGCGCAGTAGCAGGGGTAGATTTCTGTGGCACTCGAACACTTTGCTGTTCAGCGCAACCTGCACTCAACAATAAAGTTAAATAGAGTAAAGGCATATAGTTATTACGGTGTTGCATTGCTTTTCTCCTCATATTTTTCAAAAAACTGCTTTAGGATAAGACCCCAATAACTTAAGCATAGTGACTTTATTTTTTAATGAAGCCAACGCTTCGGCGACGTTAGTATCTTCACTATGCCCCTCAATATCAATAAAAAATACATAATCCCATAAACCTTGTCGAGAGGGTCGAGATTCGATATTCAACATGTCGACACTAGCACTGGCAAAAGGTTCAAGGGTTTTATATAACGCCCCTGCTTGATTATTAGTAGATACCACTAAGGTGGTTTTATCTTTACCCGTGGGTAATGAGGTCTGTCCTCCGATGATAATAAAGCGCGTCGTATTGTTGGCTTCGTCTTCGATATTTTTTTCCAGCACCGTTAAATTATACACCTCAGCCGCAGCAATACCTGCAATCGCCGCTGTGTGTTTATTGCTTGCGGCTAATCGTGCCGCTTCGGCATTGCTACTTACAGCTGTTTGTACTGCATGAGGCAAATATTTACTCAGCCATTGCCGACACTGAGCCAAGGACTGAGAATGTGAATACACTTCGGTAATGTCAGCGAAATTCTCCGTTAAACCAAGCAAATTTTGATGCACCCGAATTTCCACCTCACCACAAATTTTTAACGGCGAAATTAACAACCTATCTAGCGTATGACTTATCACGCCCTCAGTGGAATTTTCCACAGGCACAACGCCAAACTGACACGAACCACTTTCCACGCTGTTAAAAATATCATTAATGGTTGCCGCAGGAATCGTCTTCACCGCATGACCAAAATGCTTAAATGCCGCTTGCTGCGTAAACGTCCCCTCAGGCCCTAAAAACGCCACATCCAAGGGTTTTTCCAACGCCAAACACGCCGACATCAACTCACGAAAAAATCGCACCGCCGTTTCATTCGCCAACGGCCCTGAATTTAAATCCTGAATACGCCGCAACACCAACGACTCACGATCAGGGCGATAAAACGTCCCCGTCTCGCCTTGTGCCAACTTGGTTCTAGCAACGGCTAACGCACATTCAGCCCGTTGATTCATCAACTGCAACAGTTGCGCATCAATAGCATCAATTTTTTCTCTTAGTTCAGACAGTGGGATAATGGATGTCATGGTAGAGGTTCTCAGTTAATCAGTTTTTGTTATTGTGGGATGGGGTAAACGCAGTGACTTGTAAAACGCAAAGCGCATCTTATCGCGTTGTAAAAGGATTTAACAACCGCATACCACTACGTTCAACATCACGCACATTTCGTGTGACCAGTATTAAATCATGCTCAAGCACTGTTGCTGCTAGCAATCTGTCAATAATGGATAAAGGGTCGCCTGAGTTTATTCTTCCCCAGCGACTAGCAATGGCTTCCGTAATGGGGAGAGTGCGTCCTGCCATTTTTGCTTGTAAAACCAGCAAACGCTGTTCTAACCGTAAAGCCTACGGTAAATCACGGCGACGTAACCGCTCAATGCCTAAACGAATCTCCCCACTAACCAACACCGATAAAAACAATTCATTTTCAGCTACTTTATCAAACCATGCTTGTACATTTTCATCTGTACGCTGACCTTTTTGTAACTCTGAAATACTATTAGTATCTATCAAATATCCCATTCAGGTTGCTCCCTGCCAAAATCGCGTATCCGTTCAAAATCCGTATCATTCGACCTTCGGCGACCGTTGTTAATAACGTTTTTAGGTTATCGGATGAGGGTGGGCTTAAAGCCTGTCCATTACCCACAAATTTTAACCACATAAGCTTGGGAAGTGGCATTAATAGCTTCAGCAAAGTCACGGATGCGCTGTAGCCTGTACCATAAGGCTTCCACGCCTAGGTTGCCATCATTTTTACGCGCGGATACCCATCGAAGCGGGCGACGATTAAAATCATGTCCCCTAACGTAGGCAGATTAGGCGGCAAAGGCATTTTTTTGACTGACAATCCACGCGGCTTGCCATTCTTCTCGATCAAAAATCACCTCACAAGGCAGTTCGGGTACATCGCGCCCCTAAGGTCATGAGCATCTGCCACACAATAACCATATAGATGACGAGGACTTTTTCGAGTCGTTCCTTGGTGCTGAGCTGCAATTTCTCGATGTTACAATCCGTTTTAAGGGTTCTAAAAAACAGCTCAAGCAGCCATCGAACGATACCATTCAATGCGCAACACCACGTCTGCCAAGGTGGTGAGGGTCTCATCGGTGAGCCGCCATTCAATCTGGGTTTCGCTTTCAGGAGAATGCTCTTTCCTCGCCAACAACGCCGTGACGGTGGTGCAGGGGTATTGCTTGGTAGTTGGAAGCGTTGCGTAACGTTAACTCGACTGGACGTGCTTTGCGGGTTGCTGTGCGATGCTCAGGTGAACTGCACCGTGCCAAGAACATCGGCAACACTCAAGCGATACCGCCGTTTACCATCCCCCGTGACTTAGCGGGGCTTTGGAACTTTTATCTCGCCAACTGATTGCTTTATAAGGTTGCAACAAGTCTATTGTTTTTACTTTTGAGCATGACTGCCAGTCCTTTAAAGGATTGGCAGTCATTAAATCGCTATAAAGCAGTTTCACCCACTACCCACATCACCTAAGCTCTTAAAGTAAACGTCACTGGACCATTATTAATCAGGGCTACCTGCATATCTGCACCAAATTCACCAAACTGAACCGTCGGATAAATATTAATAGCGAGCTGTTGTAGATAACTAAACATCTGCCGTCCATGCTCAGGGGGGGCGGCTGAAGTAAAACTGGGGCGATTGCCTTTGTCGGTATTTGCCGCTAAGGTGAATTGTGGCACCAACAATAAGCCGCCATTAATGTCTCGCAAGCTCAAATTCATTTTATCTTGTTCATCAACAAAAATTCGATAGTTAAGAATGCGTTCTAGCAAACGCTCGGCTTCTTTTACACTATCGTTTTTTTCCACGGCAACTAACGCCAGTATGCCCGTTTTTATTTTACCGATGTCGTGATGATTCACGGTGACTTTAGCTTCTGTCACCCGTTGAATAATGCTAATCATGGTTGGGTTACTGATTTAATAACGGGTTTAAAATTTGAGTTTGTCGTGGGTTTATTGGTCGGTTTATAAGGAGCTACTGATTTGATAACAGGTTTAAAATCTGAGTGTACAAAAGTTTGGACTTTGGCATTAACTGCCGCTCGCTCAGCCATTTTAGTGTCGGTCACTGTGTTATCTACATCGTCAGTGATGATGTGCGAGTTGGGTTTATCTCTAGCCTTAGGCTCTAAACTTGCAGTTGGCTTATGAGTCGTGCTGTCAATGCTGGGTTTAATAACTGTGGGTTCAGACGGCTCAGAAAAACTTACGGTAGGCTCGAATTTATTTGATTTAGCCACTAAGTTTGCTACAGGTTTTGGCATTTTTTTGGCATTATTAATATTAATAATGGGTTCGGCGACTATTTCCTGTGTTGAGTCTACGGCTAGCCAGCTATTTAATTTTGCTAATTCTTCAACATCTAAACGCCCAGCCTGTCTTAATAGGTTATTACGCGCTTTAAAGTAACGATAACGTGCTTGGCGTTGAATTTTGCGTGAGTCAGACAATTGTTTTTCGGCATTGAGCAAGTCTACGATAGTCACTACGCCTAATTCATAGCCTTTTTCCATCGCTAATTTGGCTTTTTCGTTAGCTTCTAGTTGACGGTCAGTGGCTAAACTACGCGCGGGTGAAGTTGCCATGTCTAGGTAGGAGGCGCGAGTTATTTTTTCAAGTTCGCGTAGTTTTTGTTCGAGTTGGCTAGAACTTAGTCCTTTGCGTCCTTCTGCCTCACTGATTCTTGCCGTGGTTATGCCGCCCTCGTAAATCGGCATAGTGGCTTCAACAGCGACTGTACCAATATTGTAGGGTGGCGATTGCTGATTATTGTAGGAGGTATCACTGTAATTAGCTCCCGCTTGTAATTCAACACGCGGCAGATGCCCTGCTTGATAAGCAGAAATGCTTTGGTCTGCGGACTCAACTGCATGTTTAAGTGAGTTTATATCAGGATTGTTGCGTCCTACTTGTTCTACCCACGTCTCAACGCTGCCTTCGGGCGGCGGTTGTGTAGCATCTAAACGCACGGGGTTAATAAAAGTAACGGCATCACCTGTGAGTTCACGCAATTTTTCCAAGGCAATATTAGCGTCATTTTTACTGTCTATAAGACTGGTGCGTAGTGTTTCAACACGCGCTTGTAACTGGTATAAGTCAGTAACCAATGCCATTTGCCGATCACTCATGGATTTAACACGCGTGAGTTGTTTTTCAGTCGAACCCAATTCTGCACTGATAATCTCAATTTTATCAGCCACCTCTAACGCATCCACATAACGATCAACGAGATCAAAAATCAGTTGTTGATGCGCGGAAACTAGGTTTTCTTCTCCTTGTGCAGTGCGTGATTTCTGACTTTTCATCAGTAAATAGGACTGTAAATCAAATAAAGGCTGACGTATGTTAAGCCCCGCACGTTTACCAGGGTATCCACGCTCGCTTAAAGCTGCGCTTTGGCTATTATTTTGATTTTGATATTTTATGTGGTTAGCTGAGTAATTACCTGTCAATACCGCCTGAGGTAGCAATTTACCAAAGGATTGATCTTCTTGAGCGCGAGTAATATCCAAAGCAAATTGACTACCTTTTAATTCGGGTGAGGCAAGCAATGCGCGTTGGTAAAGCGACAGTAGATTATCCGCAGTGCTTGATAAGCTAAAGGTCAAACTGATTAATGCTAAGATCAATCGGCGCATAGTTAATCCTCATTGAATGAGCGAGCGAAAATATTGCTAAGGGGTTTCATTAGGTATTGAAAAAAGGTGCGATCCCCTGTGTTAATCAACACTTCAGCGGGCATACCAGGAACTAGCACTAAGTCATTTTTGCGTAAATCTTCCAAACCATTTTTATCGACTTCAACCCGCCCAAGATAAAAACTGGTTTTTTTTTGTTCATCACTGAGTAGGTCAGCGGACACTGTAATCAATTTACCATTTATTTTAAGTGTTTTGGCACTTTTAAACGCACTAAATCGAATTTCTGTTTGTTGTCCAATATGAATTCTATCAATATCCATTGGTGAAACTTGCGCTTCAACAATCAGTTTTTCTTGTTGCGGTACGATATCAAGTAAATGCCCACCTGGTGGAATCACCGCACCGAGGGTATGCACTGTTAATCCAAGAATCATACCAGCATCAGGCGATTTGATGATGGTACGCTGTACAGTATCGGTCAACCATTGGGTTTTTTCACGCAATTCGGAGATTTCAGTTTGAACTTTACTAAGCTCTTCAACGACTTCACGTTGAAAATCTTTGTCAATTTGCAGAATTTTCAGCGAAATTTCACTGATTTGGGTTTGCGCAGTGGCAATATTGGCAACAAAGTCGCCTTTATCTCCTTCTGATTCTGCTAACCGTCGCTCCAATTCGGCAACTTTTTGTTTCTCAATATAGCCCTCTTTAAGCATGGCGCGAAAGTCGGTTAATTCTTTGTTTAACGAATACGATAGCGTGACACGGCTGGTCATTTGCGCTTTAATGCCTTCGATTTTAGCGAGTAATTGTTGGCGTTGTTCTTTTAAAATAGCAATCTCACCATTACGCGATTGTTTACGCACCGTAAAGGATTGATCTTGAACATGAATATTTTCTTGTATGCGCGGTTCGCTGCTCACCTTTTTTAAATCATCAGGATAGGTAATCAAGGCTTTGCCATCGCGTTCTGCGATTAAGCGGGCTTCACGCGCCAAGTCAGAAAATAATTGACCACGCAGAGTTTCTAGTTGCGCTTTGGACGAGGTATCATCAAGTTCCACCAACACCTGCCCCTTCTCGACATTATCGCCATCACGCACATGCAGGACTTTAACGATACCGCCTTCTAAATGCTGGACAGTTTTGCGATAGCCTTCAACCGTCACACTTCCAGGTGCCAATACCGCACTGCCTAAAGGAGCGAAATAAGACCACACACCAAAGCCACCAAACACAATGAAAATCAACGCGTAACCGAGTCGTCGAACGGGGCGATCATCGGCAAATTGTTCAATATCTAGTTGTTCTAAATTTCTGGGTTTTGCTTTAAACAAACTCATGCAGGTTTACCTTGTGCGGCTTGTGCAGGATGTTGATTCAACTTTGCTAACACCTCATCTCTTGGTCCATCCAATACTAACGCCCCCTCATTTAATACCATAATCCTATCCACAATACTCAAAATACCGACACGATGGGTGATAGCAATCACCGTGCATTTACGTTGTTTTAGTTTTAACAACGCTTGCGCCAACGCTTGTTCGCCGACATCATCCAAATTGGAATTCGGTTCATCTAATATGACTAATACAGGATTGCCATATAACGCCCGCGCTAAACCAATACGTTGACGTTGACCTGCGGATAATGCACCGCCACCGCCGCCAATTTCAGTATCATAACCTTGTGGCAAGCGTAAAATCATTTCATGTACTCCTGCCGCAATTGCCGCATCTACTACATGATTTGCATCCACCTCACCAAATCTGGCGATATTTTCAGCAATCGTACCATCAAACAACTCTATATCTTGTGGTAAATAACCAATATAAGGACCAACTAAACGTCGCTCACTCTGCATAACATCCGCCCCATCCAGACGAATCGCGCCACTGGCAACAGGCCAAATACCTAATAACGCCCGTGCTAACGTTGATTTACCTGAAGCACTCGCGCCTATCAACGCCACAGAAGTCCCCGCTTCAATGGAAAAATTAAGCCCTTTAAGTACCGCCACTTTAGATCCAGGGGGTGCGACTACCGCTTGTTCAGCGCGTAACGCTCCCTTTGGTATGGGTAACGGCATTCTGTCTGTTTCGGGGGGGAAATTCGCTAATAAGGCATTGAGTCGCCCATAAGCGATGCGTGCTACTAAAAATTGCTTCCAGCTAGCAATCATTATATCGATAGGGGCCAACGCGCGACCTAACAAAATAGAGCCACCAATCAACAAACCTGGGCTAATTTGTTTGTTAATTGCTAACCACGCACCTAAGCCTAACACCAGAGACTGTATCGTAACACGATAAGTTTTTGATAAAGAAGAAATTAACCCTCCTTTCTCACTCGCCAAGGATTGTAGAATAAGCAGTTTTTTCTGTTTTATTTTCCAGCGTGCCATTAGGTAAGGTAGCATACCCATCGCATGAACTACCTCGGCATTACGCAAATTACGCGCAGTATTATTAGAGTTTTCCACCGCCACCTGATTGGCTTCTTCTAAATCATCATGAGTTGCACGCTCATTCCAAATTGCCAATAAAATCAATATTATAGCGGAAATAATAGCAACTATGCCAAACCAAAAATGAAATAAAAACAATAAAGCGATATAAATTGGCAACCACGGCGCGTCAAAAAAAGCGAACAAACCGTTACCCGTCAAAAACTGTCGTAATGCCAGCAAATCGCTTAATGGTTGCGCACTGGATTTTCCACTGCTTACTATCGCTTGGCGAAACAACACGTTATAAAGCCGTTCATTAAGCAATAAATCAAAGCGAGTACTGACGCGAATCAACACCTGTGAACGTATCCACTCCAACGCACCGAGCATAACAAACAACAACACCGCCAGCACAGTCAGCATTAATAAGGTAGAGACGCTATTACTACCCAAGACACGATCATAAACCTGCATCATATACGAGTAATAAAAAGCAAAAAACCATAAGGCTTGCTGTCTGGCAATTTTACAGGGAGTAAGGATTTAAGCAATCCATATTGAATTGATGGCTAAGCCTGATGTGTTGATGTTGCTAGCAGTGACACCGACTAAGTCGATTAAAGCATCTTATAGCCCACCGTCTTGAAAAACGTAACGGTAGTGGGTGAAGCCTGTTATAGCGAGATTAATAACTGCCAGTCAGCAGTCATGCACAAAAGTAAAAACAACAGATTTAAGCCTCTACCAAGTAAGTCTATTGGCTTCATGCACATAATTCAATCTAAGTGATTTTTAAAAATTGACAGATGTCATCGTATTGATATAGTTTGTATTTTAAACTGTTAGTGTTTTATTGCCGTTCATAAAAAAATAAGGATAGTTTATGCGTTCTATCGTTCAGTTTTCGCTGGTATTCGTGCTGTTAGTGCTTACTCAACTGGCATTTCCTGTCCACGCTGAAACGGTATCTCAGGTGCGTGCAAACGTGCTTGCTGCGGGGTCGCGTTTTGCTGAACCGTTAGTGGCAAGTTCAGCAGCAGGGCGTGCAGAGAATAAGGCGTTGTTATCTGCGCTAACACAGTATCAATCAAGACAGAGTGATGATGACTATCAGGCATTGACCGATTTTTTAGTGGCATACCCTAAAAGTCCTTGGACAGTGGCGTTAAAAACTAATTTGGGGCTGTCG
>JAPLRZ010000066.1 GCA_026398895.1 Methylococcales bacterium | reverse complement strand
TGCTTTCATGGTTTCGATACTGGCAAGCGGTTCATGGTCAAGCCGATGATCTAATCCAGTGCTAAGTCTTAACCGTGGTTTCGATAATGGCAGGAAGTTCACACTTAAGCCGCTTGGTAGTCATCAAACTTTTCTGAAAAATCGAAAACTGTATAAAATGAAATGTAAATCAAAAAACCGCTACATCCCGCATCATCCCACGCTTCCAGCAAGATAAGCCAAAAATATAGCACCCAGTTTCGATAATGGCAGGAAGTTCACACTTAAGCCGCTTGGTAGTCATCGGCAATAGGCAATCTTGACCACTGGCAAGGCTTAACCTTTATCGTGCTTTCATGGTTTCGATACTGGCAAGCGGTTCATGGTCAAGCCGATGATCTAATCCAGTGCCAAGTCTTAACCGTTTCATGGTTTCGATACTGGCAAGCGGTTCATGGTCAAGCCGATGATCTAATCCAGTGCCAAGTCTTAACCGTGGTTTCGATAATGGCAGGAAGTTCACGCTTAAGCCGCTTGGTAGTCATCACCAATGAACAATCTTTGACTACTGAAGGCTTAACTTTTATCGTGCTTTCATGGTTTCGATACTGGCAAGCGGTTCATGGTCAAGCCGATGATCTAATCCAGTGCTAAGTCTTAACCGTGGTTTCGATAATGGCAGGAAGTTCACACTTAAGCCGCTTGGTAGTCATCGGCAATAGGCAATCTTGACCACTGGCAAGGCTTAACCTTTATCGTGCTTTCATGGTTTCGATAATGGCAGGCGGTTCACATTTAAGCGGTAATTTTTGATAACTTCCCTAATAAACTAACCTTTTATAATTTAATAGCGATTAGTTTGTTAGGGATAAAAAGCTAAAATATTTAATTTCAATGTGTCGTAAAACGGAAAAAATCGTTTTATTGTGTTGAAAAAATTCCCTATTGTGTCGAATTATTCAGTGGTTTGTCTGGACGACTGGACAGAAAAAAGCCAATGTATCAGGCTATAACGGTTTATTTATTTTAAGGGCCATAAATCTAGCCTTATTTTATCGTTTTGGTATGCCTAGATTTAAGCCGCTGTTCATATTCCATTTTTTCAGCACGCCGCAATGCAAGGCATATACCGACTTCTGTTAATTGATAAGCAATAGCCAAGCTAGATAAGGTTTCCCCTTTTCGCTTATTGATCATAATTTCATCGTCTCTAATCTCTTGAAAAACTTTTGTACATCGCGGTACGGAAATGACTATATGCTGATAATGATATGTCAAAATTTTCGCTTGTTCACCCCCTAATAAGTCTATTAGGTCGTTATTAGGCGTGGTAGTTATTCTTAAGCGCGTCCCCCCCATATCTGGCGACTATTCTTAGTGTAGACTCCATGCTAAGAACCTCTAACATTTGCTTTACGCTTGCTGGTAACTGTTCAGATTGACAAATTTGTTTTAAAAATTCCTTGCTATGGCTTGTCATTTAATTAAACGCCCTTTTAAATTTAATTAGAGAACGTATTTTAAATGACGGGTAACAATGGCAGTTAATCAAGCAAAATAGCCACTCTTTAACGCGGTTTCACTCAATGCCACGTCATAGCCTTAATATGAAAAGTAACCGCTTTAAATGCGGGTATTTAGTAGCTTGATAGATGCAAAAAAAAGCACACATAAAAAAACCAGCGGTTAGGCTGGTTTTAGGTGGTGGTATGGTTAAGGTTTCACCATTGAAACAAAGTATTTTCCGCTGGGTTCATAATCTTGAAAATTTACTGTTCGTCTTGGTACAAAGTTTTTGCTTACTGGAATTGGCTGTTTTTGCACTGGGAACTGAATAACATTTGAAGTGTTTTTGTCCATGTTTTTACCTGCTTAAAGCGCGTTAAAAATGGCTGCTTTTATCCGATTTGCCAAAAAATCATAAATCCGTGTAAGTTGTTGTAATTATTGGCTTTTGTATGACTTGAAAAATAACGAAACGAAACGATGTTTATATATACTTCGTTTCGTTTCGTAAACTTCAAAACAGGCTAAAAATAGCCCTATTCAAACTCACTTTTCAGCAAGTAAACGAAACCTTTTTCAATGGCAATAAATCCTTTTTCTTGTAAGGAATTTTTAACCTCTGGAAACCTTGTACCAATGTCTAACCGCTCTTGCCAATCGCTAACCGTCACCTTTGCATCGTTTGGATTCTTGTTAATACTTTCCAGATAGGCTTGAGATTCTTCCAACAATATCCCCAATGACGATAAACCCAGTTTTTGATTCTTACCTAACGCGCTGGTTTTGGGTGTAGTGGGTGTGTAATGAGTAGCAGTTAATACAGGCCCATTCGCTGGATTGCCTTTTTCATCGGAAATACCCAACTCAATAGAGCGAATTTGAAACGACTTAGGCAAGGGGTGTGCCGCGTCTTTCATTTTGGTACAGGTTAAATTAATCACATCAGCATCGTTTTTAATCATACTGTACTCAGTATCCACGGCGGCGCGTAATGCACTAGAACCGCGCCCCCGTTCAGCAGAACCATGCCCCGTATGATGTACCAATAACACCGTGGCATTAAAACGAACTCTCAAGTGTTTATCGATATGCGCAACAAATTGACTCATATCTTCGGTACTGTTTTCATTACCGCCGCCAAAGTTACGCGCTAAGGTATCGATAATAATTAAACGCGGCTGTACTTTGTCCCGCTGGATAATCTGACTAATGGCGCGTTCAACATTGATAGCCGAATGTAAATCATAAAATGCCGCCGCTTGCTCACTACGATAGAAAGGCAGGCTAGACATATCTTTGTTATTTTCGATACACCACGCGCCAAAACGCCGCGCTAAGCCGTTCTGTCCTTCCCCTGCTACATAAAATACCGCGCCTTGTTGGGTTCTGTGTCCTTGCCAGTGTATGCCCGCCGCTATCGATAAGCCCCAATCAATGGCTAGTAGACTTTTGCCTGATTCAGGCGCACCAAACACTTCAGCTAAAGAATTTGCTTCTATGAAGTCATCAATTAACCAATCTTGTGGCTGAATGGTGGTGTTTTTAATAGATTCAAACATAAAGGCAGTACTCCGTTTTTGGGTGGTGATTTTCTCATAGTGGGTGGTTAGTTCTTGCAATGCCTCATGAGGTTTTTTTGAGGTGTCGTTAAGGCTTGCCAGTGCTTGAGTTACGCGCTCTCTAAGTTGATAGCGTTCTGAATGTTCTTTAACCAACTCAGCATAAGTGACGGTATTGTTAGCGGTGGGTGTTCTTTCGATTAGCTGAACCAAATATTCCCTATCCAGTCCTTTAACATCGCATAAAGTAACCACATCGGCGGGTTGGTTCTCTCGTAGTCTGTCACTAATGGCTTGGTAAATAACGCGGTGTTGAGCGTGTAAAAAGTCACTCACTTTAAGCGTGTCTTTAATGTCATGCCACTTTGTGCTATCCATCATTAAACCGCCTAAGGTTGCCTGTTCAGAGACTAAACTCTGTTGTCTACTTTGTTCACTCATGAGTATTCCCCTGTGCTTGGTTGCGACTGTCACCATCCATTGCAATGTTTTCTAGGTGGTCTTGGCTTTCTTGTGCCAACAGTGCCAAGTTTTGAATCACTGAACCCAGTCCGTATAAATCGCTATGGGTAAACGATGTAATAGGTTGACAGTTAGCGATAAAGCCACCCAAGCCTTGCAAGCTAAACAAACAGTCTTGAATCACGTTATTCAACGCGGTTTTCAGATAGATTAATTCCCGATCATCAACGGGCAAGCGGCGGGTGTCTTTGTCTTGTGAACCCATAATTAAACCCAGTGCATAAATACCACCAAAAGATTTTGGTCTATCTGGATGGGTTAATTCGATATTGCCGTGGTGGTCAGTGGCGCGGGTTCTGAGTGTGGTTTTGATGGTGGTCATTACAAGCCCCCTGCTTTCGCTACATACTGGCAATGATTAACGGCTTCATAGCCACACGCGGGGCAATAGCGATACGCGCCACTGAACTTATCAAAATGGCATTGATTGCAAACTTGTTTAAAGCCTTTAGGTGGTTTGGTGTTAGGGTTTACGCGGTAAATGCCATAAGCATCAGGCGTGGGTGTGTGGGTTTGGTCGTGTAACATAGCGGGTACTCCTTTGTGTGAGGATAAACCGCCGCCTGTTGGTTGCAATAACAGGGCGGTGGATTGAATCAGGTTGCAACTACCCGCAAAGGAACGGGCAAGACTTTTGAGGGTCTTCCTAAAACAATCCACCATAATGACAAAAACACGGATTTTCCCCGCGTTAATTGAAAATTGTGGACGAAAAAAAACCACTAAGGGTAGTGGTGATTTATCACCTTTGCGCGGGGTTGCAATCCCGACTTTCGTTTTTTGCGAAAGCAGGGCAAGCATAAGGCGTAGTTTTGAATCTGTCAATGTTATACTGTTTTTCATGATGTGAGTGTGTGGTGATAGCCCGTTATCCAGTCGAATGGATAACGGGTTTTTTTGTGGGTAAAAATTGCTAACCGTGGCTAGGGTTGCCAATGATCAGGAAGTGAATAATGTGCCAAGCCGTTACCGTGTTCTAAGGTGGTAACAATCGGGTAGCCTTTATCTCGCAACCGCTTAATAATCGATGACAACCGCGTGATGTAATGATCTGTAAACGCGGTCACAGAATTGACAGGCTTACGCGCCACTAAATCAGCTTGGATTAGGTCAAGTTGGGTTTGTTTAGGGTTCATGGTTTACCCCTATGAGATTGTTTAACCCGCCTTATTTGTCGTTCAGTAGTGTTAAATTGTTTTGCCAGTTGTGCATTAGTCATGCCTAACTTAACGCTATCCATGATTAATAGTTGTTTTTGGTGACAAAAAAACCTTGTGCATAAATCAATCTCTAATACTGTACCACCGTAGTATTTGCATAATTTTTCAAAGACAGAAAAGTCAATGAGTGATACTAAAAGATGGTTATGCTTTAGTTTTTTGGGGATATTCAAATGCCTACCACCAAAATGATTAACCAGTGCTATTGCCGCGTCATAACCCACTACCTGTATTAATTCCTTGGTTCTGTTAGATAATAAATCCTGTGGATTAATCGGCATTTTTATCACCCTGCTTATCGGCTTGATACTCAACTTCACTGGCAAAAATGGCTTGTTTAAGCGTCTTTATTTGCATCTCAATAAAGGTTTTTTGAGTGAATAAATCGCCTAAGCAATCAATGTCTTTTCTATGTTTGATAGCCGTTGCTTTAGATATGCCTACCAATGGATGTAATCCAATTATCAGACCGCGTATTTCAATGCAATAACGCGCCATTGATGACTTACTAACACTATGCCCCTGTTCTTTTAACCAATCGGTTAATTCCTGAGCAGTGTATTGATTAGTAATAATCCGTTGCTTCAATACCCGTTTAATGTCTTCTGGTACGGAATTCATAATTGGCTTAATCATGACACGTTACCGCCGCTGGATTTTTGGGCAATAATCCAGTTTTTCACCTCGACTACGTCAAAAGCCGTGATTTGTTCAGATAGTTTGTAGGGTTTTGGAAACGTGCCATTCTTGGCTTTTCGCCATATCGTAGACGCGGAAAACGGTATGATTTTGATTAATTCGCTAATGCGTATAAAACCAGTTTCTGGCAGTGTGGCGGGTGGTTGTTTGGGTTGTGTTGTTGGTGCTGATTTTGATACTTTCATCGTGCTTTATCCCGTGTCTTGTTAAGTCAAGGCATAGGTTACGACGCTATCTAACAGTAAAAAACTACTCAAACTACACATTTAAACCTACCCATAAAGTGAGGAGGTTTAAAGCCGCGTGGTTATTGATAGGCATAAAAAAAGGGACTCATAGCCCCTTTAAAAATTATGTAGGTTTGTTTGTTTTTCGCCTGCCAGTATTTAGTCTGGTATCTTCTTTAAACTCCCTTTTTTCCCACCAATGAGAAAAACCGCTTGCCCATAAACGGCTATTTCTCTTTATCAATTCTTCGTGAATATCGACTTTTTTCATATTGGCAATATCTGACTTAGTCTCGCTTATCCATGCTTTAAAATCATTATCCCTTGCTTTATATCGGTTGTGGTCATTAATAACTTTACTTGATTGCTCAATACTATTTTTATTCTCATACCGTTCTACATCATCGGTATAAATAATTAATCGACTAATATCAGCGCAATAAGAAACCTCTATTTCTTCATTTGATTTTAGAATAAGTGTGTTGTTTTTTTTGTCGTGAGTGATGGTTAAGTTATCAATAGTAATTATATACCTGTCGTCAAGCCTTACCGTGACGTTAAAAAGTTTTGAGGAAATTATTAATTCTTTGCCTATTATTTCTGCTAACCATCCATAATTAAGAATTGACTCCATAAAGAGGTGAAGCTCTATAGGCTTGTGACTACAGTCGAATACTAGGCTTATTTCTCCATATATTAAATAATCTTTTTTATGGAAAAATACCGCCGCTAACTCCTCGTTAGATAATGGTAGGTGGCAATTGTATTTTGTAATCTTGGCTTGGCTATATTGAAATTTTGCTACTGCATTTAACTTTAATTTATTAGTTAGCCCTAAATGTACAATGTCATCACTTGATACGATCCAATGATCTGCTAACTGTTCAACGGTGTAATACTCTATTTTTATTTTTACCTTATTTAAACCCATACAACGCCCCTACGCGCTTATCCCCTCAAATAAAAATAACCAAGCCGCGCCGCTTGAAGGGTTACGGCTTTTCGCCCCGTCGGGCTAGGCTTGGTTAAACTGGTTTTATACTCTTGATTTATGCCTTGCCAGAAAGCCTAAAAATAAGCCCTGCAATAATCGTTATCTGTAACAATCCAACACCCACAACCCAACGGATTAATTCCGCTTTGCTTTCGGAAATATCGCGCTTGGTCTCTAAGCGCAAAATTTCAATATCCTTTTTTAAATCGGTTTCGAGTTGCTTAATATCACGTTTAAGATTCAATTCCAGCAATTCAAAATCTTTTTTACTGGTAATATTTTCTAGGTCATAATCGTGTCGTGCTTGTTCTAGCGTATTAGTAGAAGTGGTTTTTTGTAAGTCGGTAAGTGTTTCGGCTTGCTCCTCACTAAAGCCCGCGCCTTTAAGTTTCTTAACAAAATCATGTGTATCAAATGTAATGGTTGCCATTGTTTTTCCTGTTTGCTTAGTGTGTAGTGCGTTTTCTCATTGTCGTTATATTCCAGTCTTTTCCAAGTTCACAAGCGGTTAATAATCCAGCCCATAACTCCAAAGCTTTGCGGCGTTCGTTTAAATAATCATGGTGATTATAAACGCCTTCAATGCCCTTTAACTTGTGGTTTAAACAGCGTTCTGCAATG
>JAPLRZ010000022.1 GCA_026398895.1 Methylococcales bacterium | reverse complement strand
GGCGGATATGGCGGTCAGTGCGCTGAACAATCGCCCTCGGAAGTCCCTTAATTACAGGACTCCCTGGGAAGTATTTAATAAGTTGACAAACCAATACTTCGATTCTTTTCCGAGTGTTGCACTTATAACTTGAATTCGCCAAAGTTGAAGGCTTATTTTTTCTTACAAACTCTATAACCTAGACTGTACAATGTGAGTTATTTACTATAAATAAAGACTGCGATACACGCAGCAGCTTACTATTAAGGACAGTGTTAATGACGAGTAAAAATCCGCTTTTTATAACGACTATTGGTAATCGCTCTCCATCAGGAGCATCGTGGAGTCCAGAAACAACCAATTTTTCTATTTTTAGCCGTGAGGCTATCGCTGTTGAATTATTACTTTACCAGACAGAAGACAGTGATAAACCTATGCAGGTTATGGTACTTGATCTGGAGGTGCAGCGAACATTTTTTTCATGGCATATCGCTGTTGAAAAATTACCTGTGGGTACTTGTTATACTTGGCGCATACAAAAACCTGATGGCTCTTGGTGGGAAATATTGGATCCTTGGGCGCGAGCAGTTAGCAATAAAAAATGGAATCGTAATAATGCAATTCACAAAGCGAATAACGGCGGCTTACGCGGGATTGTTAGTGATATACGCCTTGACTTTACTCATTTACCTTTTAAGCCAAAATCCTTAGAGGGCGCGATTATTTATGAGGTTCATGTCGGCGGTTTTACCCGACATCCCACGTCGGGTGTGCAGTATCCCAATACGTTTAAGGGCTTAATCGAAAAAATACCCTATCTTAAAGCCTTAGGTATCACCCATATCGAATTACTGCCCGTTATGGCATTTGATGAACAAGATATACCTGATGGTGTGGCAGAATTGGGTAATCTTAATTACTGGGGCTATAGTCCTTATGGCTTTTACGCACCACATCCTAATTTTTGTGCTACACCTGACCCCGTACACGAATTTAGAGAATTAGTCGATGCCTTGCATAATGCTGATCTGGGTATTCTTTTAGATGTGGTTTTCAATCACACCAGTGAAGGAAATGAAGGCGGTCCTACCATACACTTCAAAGCCTTGTTGGATGATATTTTTTATCACCGTGATTCGAAGCGTGAGCATTATCGTGATTACACAGGCTGTGGCAATACCATCAACTGCAATCATCCATTGGTTACTCATTTTCTGGTTCACTGCTTAGAATACTGGGTCAATAAAATGGGCGTAGATGGTTTTCGCTTTGACTTAGCCAGTGTGTTCACACGCGGCGAAGATGGAACACCATTAGCCAATCCATCACTGCCTTGGAGTATTGAGTTATCGCATTCCTTGATAAATGCGCCGATTATTGCCGAAGCGTGGGATGCAGCAGGACTGTATCAAGTCGGTTCGTTTCCAGGTACACGCTGGGCAGAGTGGAATGGGCGTTATCGGGATGTTATGCGTCGTTTTGTGCGTGGGGATCGAGGTTTAATAGGTGAAGTGGCGACGTGCATAACGGGTAGTAGTGACCTTTTCGCGGACGATCATCGCTTACCGTCCAGTAGTATTAATTTTATCACTTGTCATGATGGCTTCACGCTATGGGATTTAGTCAGTCACAATGAAAAACACAATATGGCGAATGGTGAAAATAATCGTGATGGCACTAACGATAATTTAAGCTGGAACTGTGGTGCTGAAGGAGTGACAGATAATCCTTACATTCTGGCACTGCGTAGACAACAAGCGCGTAATTTTATGGCACTGCTATTTTTAAGCCAAGGCGTACCGATGTTTTTAGCGGGTGATGAGTTTTTGCATACCCAAGGTGGCAATAACAACGCATGGTGTCAAAACAATGAGATTTCATGGCTAAACTGGCAGCTGACTGAAACCAATAATGATATGTTGCGTTTTGTGCGCGAGTTGATTGCCTTTCGTCATCGTCATTCCTGTTTATCACGTCCACGTTATTTAACAGGTCGTATGGAAGCATCACGCGGCATTCCTGATATTACTTGGCATGGATTTCGCTTGAACGAACCGCTTTGGAATGATTCAGGCGCTCAGGTTTTGGCTTTTACGCTTGCAGGTTGCTCTAGCGAAGAAGAAGATTTGCATGTGGTTATCAATATGGCTGACTATTCTATCGACGTGCCATTGCCTGTTATTGCTCAACGTCGCTGGTATCTTGCATTAAACACCGCAGCAATGTCACCTTACGATATAATTGAACGCGCCAACCAAAAATTAGTGACAAGACACAATCAAACGATACAAGCGCGTAGCATTGTGGTTTTTGAGGCACGCGAAACACCACCCATTACCCTCAGGAATTTAATTAAATTTTTTTAACCGTTAGGCAGATGAATGAAGAGAGGGTTATGATCACACGATTACCCACAACTCATCAACCTTTTGATATTATAAGGGTATTTGAGTTAAATAACCGATGATAGCAATGAACTGTATACGACAGGAACTGGGGATCTGTGCTTGGGTAACACGAGACGTGTTGCGAGGTTGCACAAAGTCATGGACAGTTTAGCGGTACAGCCGACAGGCGAGTATACCGTTAGCGTCGGCGGGCTGGGCAGACACCAAGCGTGCTACCGATTATTGGCAACCGACCACGTTGGGCCGTTGAAAATACTGGGTTGTCATGCGGACAAGAGCGGCGCGATGACGTGGGCGCGACGCAGAGACTATGCCGCCGATTACCTGATACACGCAAAACACAACCGCAAGCTTGTGGGTGGTGAAAAACGATGGGACAGCGTCGCAAATCAAGAGCCGCTTGAAGAAATCGAATTCCTACTCGAAGCCACCCCGCAACGCAAAGCCCGTCAAGTCAGGCAAACGCTGACCGCCCAGCGGGTGACATTGCCCAAGAAAAAAGGCAAAGACCCACTGGAAGTCACTATTATTGTTACGCGTGAAGAAACCCCGCCCGTTGGTGTAGAGCCATCGTCTGGCGACTACTGACCAACCGCACGGTAGACACCTTGGAACAAGCCAGTGAGCTAATAGACTGGTATCGCCGCCGTTGGCTGATAGTTGCTTCTTTCGTGTGCGGACAGCGGCTGTCGGGTTGAATCCCTGCAACTGAGCAGCGTAGAACGAGTAGAGCGAATCTCTCATGATTTACCTTATCATCGGCTGGCGGATTCTACACGTCACCACCACAGGACAAGCTTGTCCCAATCTACCCTGTGATGTGGTCTTTGACCCCGAAGAATGGCAAGCAGCGTGGACAGGAAATACCGTAGCAAACCGCCACCACAAACGCCTAAACTAGGCGATAGGGTACGCATCATCGCAGGCTTTGGCGGCTTCTTAGGCAGAAAAATGGGGCTAAAACCTTATGGGAAGGCATGGAAAAGCCAGGCATTACGCACTCGGTATCGAAATCGGTAGAGCTGTTTATGGCGAGTCGGAGTGAGTTGTGGGTAATCGTGTGATTTAAATCCTATTGAGCAATACTAAGCAATTATTAAAGCAAAAATCAAGAAATGTATTTCAAGTTATTCTACTCTATATTCTTGTGTTGAATTTTTTTTTCAGACTATCTAAAAACTAAAATACTATAGTTGATATTTGGGATAGAATTATTTCATAGGTTTTTTTGTAACGTGCCAGTAATAAAATGAACATAAAAATTTTAACACCGATAGCATTTGTCTTTTTTATAACCTTATCTGGGGTTGTTTATGCTGTTCAAATGGGTGGCGCAGGTCTAAATTATCAATTGAACCAGTTAAATCAATTGAATCAGACTATCAATCAACAAAACCAGATTAACCAAAATATTAATCAAATGAACCAGCTTAATCAAATGATTCAAATGAATGAAATGGAACAAATGAACCACAATATAAATCAAAAAATTCAAATTAACCAAGACTTAAATCAAATCAACCAAATGAATCAAATTTTGAATATACAACAACAGATAGCAAAGAAAAAGAGAGCCGTAATAGCTCCTGTCACAAATACCAAGCAATCAAAACAAAAACCCTAGGTGCTTCGTATTGAAGTGTCTAGTGGGCTTTTTACTCTTGCCATTAGAGAAATTAACCTTTATTACAACCGTGCGGTATTAGCCATGACGCGCTTAGTTTGTCATAGTGCATAGCTCCACAACTGGTATTTTTTCACCCGTAACACCCTTAATTTCATCAACTATCACAAGGTAGCTATCCAAGTTTTTGCGCGTAGCATCTTGTAGCTGTGGCACAATCCAAGCAATCGCTCGTTCATTTTTCCCTTTACCCCTCACAACAACTTTCCAGTAAGCATTGGGTGTTTTCACTCCATCCGATTGCACAAAATAATTATCCTCTGGATTATCACCCCAGATTACACCACCGATAACTAACAGCTCGCCATGACTTTGTAGCACTCAATTTCGTCCATCTT
Organism: Methylococcales bacterium; assembly: GCA_026398895.1. Lineage (GTDB taxonomy): Bacteria > Pseudomonadota > Gammaproteobacteria > Methylococcales > Methylomonadaceae > UBA4132. The sequence goes on along the minus strand of JAPLRZ010000022.1, from coordinate 3,284 downwards.
GGCTTTAAGAAAGTTAATCCAACAAAATCGCTTTCTGTAGTAATAGCTGGCTATTTTGATAAAAAGGCACATCGGTAACACCTAGAACAGAGGGCGGAATATTGGCTAACTCAGCTAGGTTATCAATTGGAACAATAATAACCTTTGCTCCATTCTCAGAGAGCATAGTCACTTTATCTTCAAAGTTAATTGCTCGTTCAATTGCACCACCTACTGAAATATTACCTAACACTGCCAAACCTGCTTTAAGGTTCTTTTTGTAAAGTGCAGACACAATGGAAATATAAACAGCCGCACCAATTCCAGAAGAAATTACCGCACCGAGAAGATTGCTCACCTGAATAGTAATATCATAATTTTTCAGCGAATGTTTATCGCTCAATATGCTTTTTTCGTTGGCTTTTATATAGTGGTAGGTGTTTTTAATATTTTCTTTCACTTCCGTGTTATTAACGCCTGTTATATTCAGCTTGCCATTTCCTTGTACCGCGATCGCTTCAATCCGAACCAAGGCAGTGTTATCACCATTACTGGTACTGGTATAACAAACACCAGGGGACAACGGTGTATTTTCGATAAGGTGTGAGCCTTTTTCTTCAGGTAAACCAACAAAAAATTCTTCTTGCGTGTCTTTATCAATATAAGAAAAATTAGTATCCCAGAATTCCATCCCACCAATGCGTTTTAGTTGTTCCTTAACCCGCCTGCGCATTTCTAATGCCAGTACCAGATATTCTCGAATATCCTCTTTCGTGTAATCTCCATCTGGATGTAGAAGTTTAATAAATCCTGAAACGGTTTTTTTCACGGGCTTAGTATCCCGTTGTTTCAAATGCGCTCCTAGAGAAAAGTATCTTTCCAGCGCGTCTGTATAAGTAACTCGTCTTAATGACTTCAATACTTCTGAAAAATAATCGGTACTAAAACCAAAATTTGAAGTGAAATGTTTGGGGGCAAATTTAATCATTTCCCAGCCTGGCAAATAAAAATGCAGTCGATCAAGAAAAGCCGTATCAGAATTCACCTCGTCTGATAGAGGACTGAACAAATGAGAGGTTTGCAACACCGTTTCGACAGGCTGATTAATATTGCCATTCAAAATGATAGAAGCCACACCCGTAATTTCACCACCTGCACCTGCTCTGGAAAATGAACCAGATTCCATATAATCCTTCATTAGTGGAATAGCATCACGGTCTTTAAATATCTTATCCGTTGCTTCATCAAAACAAATCGCATCCCATTGTCCGACTGCCCCGACTTTACCCGTTGAGCCATGCACAAACAGTTTAGCCACCGTGCCTTGACCACCTGATATTAACACCGCATAAGGCGTTAATTCTTTATACACAAAAGACTTACCCGTAGAACGCGGTCCTAACTCTATAAAGTTAAAGTTCGCTTCAACCATAGGCAACAAACGGGCGAGCAACAGCATTTTTATACGATAGGAAACATCTTCCGCAGTCGGTTCATATCCACAACTACGCAGCACAATATCCAACCATTCATCTTTGCTGAATTCTTTGCGTTTATCGATAATCTTACTGTTATCAAACGTTGATAATTGAATCGGCTTAATATCGGTAATCACAAAAGGATAAATTGTTTGCCCAATCATGATATTCGGATCGTACTCAACATCAATAATTGCCCAAATCCCGCCCATCAACATTTTTTCATGCTGTTTCACTAGGTCATCGCTGATATTGCCATTTTTGATATTGCTGTTCTGTAACTTTGCCCAGTACAAATCTTTTTTAGAATCCAGCTCTACTGAAATTTTATCAATGATTTTATAGCGACCTTTTTCCCTGATTTTGGAATGAATCAACGCGCTTTCTTCTGGATTAACATAATGCTCAGACAGCACTTTTTTAACGTTATCCATACCTTTGCGAATTTGTTCGTCATCATCGGTAGAGCAGGAATTAGCAATCAGATATTCCAGCACAAACACAGGCACGTTCGCGCCTACTTTGACAGAACGCACTAAATCCTTTTTAACCACATAGCCCCTGAAATGCTCCAAAAGCTTAATATCCAAATCATTCAATACTGCCATATCTGATACCTTAATTATTAAAACAAGCCACCCAAATCACGGTCTTTATTTTGTTTTATCACTGCTTTATCAATTTGCTGTTTAGTCTGTGCATCTAATAACTGCACTTCTATCTCACTATGACCATCAAAGGTATAATCTTTGGCAATCACCTGTTCTTTCTGAAGTGTAAACACATCGCTTTTATTGGTTTGTACTTTATTGCTGAAAAAAACCAAATACACTTTTCGATTCAATGAAAACAAATCACCATCGCCTTTATCGGCTTGAATTTTTAATTGAAAAATCTCACCCGTTACATTTTTTAACGATTCTTTATTTTGAATAGTCACCGCTAAAGCCGATAAATCATCCGTAGAACGTGACCAACAAAAATAAGGCGTTATCAATTCCTGTGGTGCAAGTCCACCATGCGAAAAACCATAAACGCCTGTTGTTTTAAATGGGTTCATAGTCTTGGAAAAATACAAATAATTGAAGTTTTCATAAGGTTTATTCACTTCAATATACTGCTCTAATAAAGCCGTTTGTGGTTCTACGGTACGAATATAACGCTCGGCTTTTTCAAATACGCCATTCAGTGTGACTACAATTTTATCTGACTCGCTTAATAAGCCAGTTAATACAAAACCATGATCGGTAATTAAAACCACTTTGGCATAACCGCTATTCAATAGCAGCGTGATTTTTTCAGCAATATAATTAATCGTTTTAGGAAAATGTTTTAATGCTTTATGCTGTAATTTCTCGCCCATATCATCAATATCTTTATAAGTACAAATCAAATATTGCGACGGTCTAGCATCCTCGTTGACTTCATCCAATTTAATAAAGTCGATAGGTGTATCAGGATTTTGGTCGCGTAAATATTTTTCGCGGTTGCTTTGTACTTTTTCCGTCACGCCATTAGCCATATAGATTCGGCTCATATTGTTTTCGGTTTCGGACGGAATATCGGCAAGCAAAATATTTTTAGTCAGTTTAAAACCATTAGCCACTTTTGCGGCAACTTGACAGGCACACTCGAACGCCACACCATCACCAACAATCACCGCTATTTTTAAATCGTTTTCATCAATAATAGAAGTTACGCATTGACAGATGCTATAAAATACGAACATCCCCTAACCAAGAAAATAGCAAGATTGTGATAAGGAAACCAAGTCGCCCACCAACGGCACGTTGTACGTTGCCTATGTATATTAGTTTTTTATTGAGT
>JAPLRZ010000025.1 GCA_026398895.1 Methylococcales bacterium | reverse complement strand
GTTAAAGGCGAGGCGACAGGCTGCACAATCACCCATCTTTTAAAAGAAGCAGGTTTAACCGCCAGCACTTCAGAAGCCATCCGCATGATTAACCAAGGCGCAGTAAAAATAGACGGCGAAAAAGTCAGCGATACCAAACTGTTATTAGCCGTCGGCAGCAATCATGTTTATCAAGTGGGTAAACGGAAATTTGCACGCGTTGAGGTTGTTTGATTAGCCTTATCTGAGTACTGCTATTAGCAGTCGGCAGCAACTGATGTATCAACACTTTTCAGGACACATTCACAGCAGCTTTATGCTGCATTTCAAATTCTACAGGTGACAGGTAGCCATTGCTGGAATGGAGGCGTTGTCGGTTGTAGAAGACTTCGATGGTGTCGAAGATGGATTTTCTGGCTTCCTCGTGGGTTTGGTAGCGTTCATGGTTGACGCATTGGGTTTTTAGGGTGTGAAAGAAACTTTCGGAGACGGCGTTGTCCCAGTTTGTGCCTTTACGGCTCATGCTTTGCTGAATGCCGTGTTGTTTAAGCAGTTATCTCAACTCTCGGAAGTTTAGCATTGAGTGAGCGATGAAAAATTTTCGTGTTTTTCGTAGACAGTGCAGCACATCAGGTAGTAAATTAAACGCCTAGTTTTTCAATTAAGCCACGGTACTCTTTATGCACATACAGAAAATCATTCGCCAACTTGAAAAATTAATCGATATTGGCATTGCCTTATCCTCCGAAAAGGATATGGCAAAATTATTAGAAAAAATATTGCTAGGCGCGAAATCAATTACCGATGCCGACGGCGGTACGTTATTTCTCAAGCAGGGTGATGTGGTGACCATGGAAATATTTCAATCCGACAGATTAGGCATATTTTTTAACGATTGTGCAAACGATTTCATGGACAAGCCCAGCGTTCCATTGTATTTAAAAAATGGTGAGCCAAACCTTCATAATGTGGTGAGTTATTCTTACCATAACGACAAAACTGTTAATATTCATGATGCCTACGACACCGTACATTTTGATTTTTCAGGTACCAAAGAATTTGATCAAAAAAATCACTATCACTCACAATCATTTCTGGCTATTCCGTTGAAAGATCATCAAGGTGAAACCCTAGGTGTTTTACAACTTATTAACGCGATTGACCCTCTCACGAAAGAAATTATTGATTTTGATCCTGTTTCACAACGCTTTGTTGAAGCTTTGGCTTCCCAAGCGGCAACAGTGCTAACCAAACAAGAACTGATTGCTGATTTAGAGGATATGTTTGAATCGATGATTAAACTAATTGCGACCGCTATCGATGAAAAATCCCCTTATACAGGAAAGCATTGTCGGCGTGTTCCAGAATTAACCATGATGTTAGCTGAAGCCGCACATAATACCAACACTGGCTATTTACGCGATTTTCAACTCAACGATGCAGATCGTTATGAACTAACTGTGGCAGGCTGGCTGCATGATTGCGGCAAAATTACGTCACCCGAATATGTCATCGACAAAGCAACCAAACTAGAAACCATTTTTGACCGCATTCATTTATTGGAAACTCGTTTTGAAGTGTTAAAGCGCGATCAGGAAATTGCTTTCCTCAAACAACAGCTTACTGAACTACAAGGCAATGACCAGCTATCTACACAACGACAAGTCAGTCTTGAAAGCAATATTGCCAAGCTAGATGATGACTTTGCTTTTATTAAGTACAGTAATACGGGTGGCGAATTTATGTCCGAAACAGACAGCCAACGCTTGCAGTCACTAAAAACCATGAATTGGGTGTTAAACAAGGTAACGATGCCGTTACTCAGTGATGAAGAGTTTTACAATTTAAGTATCAGCAAAGGCACATTAACGACTGAGGAACGACAAATAATCAATCATCACATTAATGCCACTATCACTATGCTAAAAAGCATTAAATTCCCTAAGCACTTACAAAAAGTTACTGAATATGCAGGTGGACACCATGAACGCATGGATGGTAGAGGTTATCCCAATGGGCTAACGCGTGAACAAATGTCTATTCCCGCGCGTGTTATGGCAATTGCTGATGTCTTTGAGGCATTAACGGCAAAAGACCGTCCCTATAAAAAAGCCAAACCATTGTCTGAAGCCTTGGCTATTTTACAAAAAATGAAAGAAGATAATCACATAGATCCTGATTTATATGACGCATTTATCGCCCATAAAATCTATAAAGTCTATGCTGAAAAGTTTCTCGATGAGCAGCAAATTGATATTGAGTAATAAATGAAAACCGTTATTTGCACCGCACAAAGAGCGTGCGGTGCAATAATCAGCGTTAACCGTTAATCAAATAATGCGCCACAATGCTGGCAACATAACCGCCTGCAATTGCTGGAGTCCATTTTAAATGACTGAAAAACGTGTATTTGTGATTGGATTGCCCCATTAAGGCAACACCAGCGGCTGAACCCACAGACAGTAATGAACCACCCACGCCTGCTGTTAAGGTAACTAATAGCCATTGATATAAATCCATATCTACGTTCATGTTCAATACTGCAAACATTACAGGAATATTATCAACAATCGCTGAAATCAAACCCACTAAAACGTTGGCAGTGGTCGCGCCTAAACCATCGTACATACCCGCTGATAACAGTTCCAGATAACCAATATATCCTAAACCGCCGACCGCAAACACCACACCGAAGAAGAATAACAAGGTGTCCCATTCGGCATGACGCACTTTGTTGAAAATATCAAAACCTTCTTCGCCTTCAACGCGGTAAGTTACTTTAATATAGTATCCATACAGCATTAACACCGACAAGCCTGTCATCATGCCCATAAACGGTGGCAAATGTAATACTTGTTTGAAGCTAACAGCCGTACATATCGTCAATAAAAACAGTCCGCAAACAACTAGCGCACCTGGTTTTAATTGTACAGCCGCTTCATCAGAAGCCAGTGGTTGTTCATCAGGCACAGCAAAATACATCACTGCTGCGGGTACTGCATAGTTGACCAAAGAAGGAACAAATAACTTGAAGAAGTCGAAGAATTCAGCATAACCTGCTTGCCAAACCATCAGAGTAGTAATATCACCAAACGGACAGAATGCACCGCCCGCATTAGCGGCAACTACTAAATTGACGAAACCGATACTGACAAATTTTGGATTGTCCGCACCGACCGCCATAACTACCGCACCGACTAATAAGGCAGCAGTTAAGTTATCGGCAACCGCTGATAAGAAGAACGTAATTACGCCAGTAATCAAAAACAATTTGCGATAACCAAATTGTTTTCTGACTAACCAAGAACGTAAGGCTTCAAATACATTACGTTCTGCCATTGAGTTGATATAAGTCATAGCAACTAACAAAAACAACATTAACTCAGCATACTCGGTTAAGTTGTGTTCAAACACCTTGTGCATTTCTTCAGGAGCAACACCTGCTTGGTGTGCCAATATAGCAGCGTGTCCCCAAATAATACCTGCGGCGAGAATGACGGGTTTGGATTTACGCAAATGGGTAAATTCCTCCGCCATCACAAAGCCGTAAGCGATGACAAAAATCAAAACGCTGTAAATGCCGCGTTCTGTACCTGTGAGTCCCAAATTATGGAATTCCGCTGCCGATGCCAAATTCGGCAACAACAATAGTGATAACGCAATGAATAAAAACCGCACCAAATACCCCCCTAACTCTTTAAAATGTGTGTAAATTAAGCAAAAAAAGCTAACTTTAAGTGGGTAATGTTATCATCAACTCGTAAATTTTGTTATTTATGACTTAATATAAAGTTGTATTGTCAACAACAACACCGTAGCAATCACACAACAAACCGACACCAGTGAGTTCAAAACCTATGCTTAAAGCCCCACAAATAAGGGCTACGCAACTGCTCATCACGCAAACAAATATTCCCTGTAGCAATGTTGCCATAAGTCATTCCTATAAAAACTTGGTATTCAAATTTGCCTGTTATATTATGCAAAATCTTATAAACAACGGCGAATAATCATCATGAGAATATTATCGAGAGCAGACGTTTTTAATGCCATTCAACAGGCAAGAAGCCTCACAGAAGAACAAGGAAATGCGTTTCTAAGCCAGTTTTACCAAAATAATCCTGCCATTGGGCAAACATTTTTATCAGCTTTTCCGATGGTCATAGAAGCGCAAAGCGAACAAATGTCTCATGTCTTCATGGATACCTGTTTCGATATTATTTATGTCTATGCACAAATACTTGGTGAATTACCAACCAATGTAGTATCACCACAATGGCTACAGCATAAAATCAAAGCACTGGAAAACGAGAGCAAAACTCAATCCCCAGCTGACATAAAAAACAACGTTCAAATCGAATTGCTGGAATATATCGACTTGGTAATTGACGATGTAGCAGATAAAAGCAAAACTGGGCAAGCAATAGCTAGTCTGACCTGCAATCTGTTATTTCTAGTAACACGCTTGTTTGACAGTATTTACGATGAGTTGATAGCTGATACCGTCCATTAAGGGCGAAGCTTGGAGGAATTTTCATTATGGCGAATTGTAAAAACTGTGCAGCTCCCTTAGTTGCTAATACCAATATCTGTGAGTATTGCGGTACACGCAATGCCACGTCCACTATATCAAGTGTCCTGTGTGTCACATACTCATGAACCACGTCAACTTTGCTTATCGTAGTGGCGTAGATGGATAAATGCAGAGATCACGGCGTATGGCTTAATAGCGGTGAATTAATCCATTTGCTGGAATGGAAAAAAGCGGGCGGGCAACAACGCATGAATCCCCAAAACATTTAGTTGTAGGTTGGGGTGATGCACGAACTCCAACAAACACACGAGCTGGAAAGTGGTTGGGCTTTGTTCATCAATCCAACGTACGCGGTACGCGGATCTTCCACTTATTGCGCATTTTTAGTAAGTATACACGAAGTACAAACCTAGGTTTTTACTGCACTTTGCAGTTCATAACGAAAATCCTAATCTTGAAATTCGTAGCCTTGTTCAGTAAATAGGCGTAGGCAGGCATCAACAACCTGTGTGTCTAAACTAACGCCCCGTCGTCTGGTAATTTCGCTCAATGCTGCGTCAATACCTAAGGCGGGACGGTAGGGACGGTGTGATGCCATTGCTTCAACTATATCGGCAACGGTTAGAATTTTTGATTCTAGCAATATCTCATCGCCTTTCAGCCCTGACGGGTAGCCTGTTCCATCAATGAATTCGTGATGTTGTAGAATTATTTGCGCAATCGGCCATAGAAAATTAACATTTTTGATAATGTTAAAACCAATAGTCGGATGTTCTTTTATTAAATTAAATTCGGGTGCAGTCAAACGACGTGGTTTGACCAGTATGTCGATGGGGATGCCAATTTTACCCAAATCATGAATGCTCGCTGCCAGATGCAAACCATGAGTGAGGCTGGCAGCAAGCCCAAGTTCTTGTGCTATTTTTGTGCATAAATGGGCAACTCGTCGTTGATGTCCTGCGGTATAGGAATCTCGTTCTTCACCTGCATCAACCACCACTTGAATAGTTTGTTCGAGACTGGTTTCTAAAGATTTCTGATATTCCATTTTGCTAATCGCTGTGCGTAGCGCGGCGATACCAAAGTTGAGATCGCTAACAATTTCCGCCAACAGTTTCCGCTCTGAGTCATTCCAAACATTACAGCGCGAACTGTAAAGCGTCAAACACGCCATTATTCCATTGGGTAACTGAAACGGCAGGGATATCGATGATTTATAGCCGCGTTTTAATGCCTCATCTCGCCAAAACTTCATGATAGGGTTGCTTGCTATATCATCGACAAACTGAATTTCCCCCGATCTAATAGCGCGTCCAGTCGGTCCTTGACCGCGCTCAGTATCCGCCCAAGTAATGTCAGCCAGCGATAAATAACCATCTTCATGACCATAATAAGAGATTGCTCGTACCGCTTTATCTGCACCGTTATCAGCTAATCCTATCCACGCCATTTGGTAGCCGCCTGTTTCAACAGCAATTCGGCAATACTCAGATAATAAGACTGTTTCGCTGGATGAATTAAGTAAGGCAACATTACTTTTATTGAGCATGAACAATGCTCTAGTGGTTGCCTGTAAGGCGATTTCCGCTAAATTCCGCTTGGTATTGTCTCTGATGTTGCATTGAACAATAGGGATGTTGTCACAAATATAGATATTGCTGATAAATTCAACGGAAATACTGTGTCCGTCTTTGCCGACTAACGGGATGTTGTCGTAGCGGATATAGCCTTGCGTTTGCAGTTCGAGAAACATCTCTTTATTCAGTGTACTGTCTTTGAAAGCACTGATTTCCCATAATGTCTTAGCTAAAAATTCTTCATGCGAATAGCCGAGTAAGTTAAGTAAAAAGGGATTAATATCTTCAATCTGTGCCGTTTCAGCATTAAGTAGCAAAATACCATCTTGTGCAGTTTCAAATAAACGACGGTAACGCTGTTCTGATATTCTCAGCATTGCATTGTTATCAAGCATTTCAATGTTGCGTTCTGCAAAAGGCACTTGACTTGCTATTTTTGGGCTAACATATTGATTAAGCAATCGCTTAATCAATTCATTGACTGGGCAATGCTCTCGCTCCGCCAATTGCGCTAAGTTTTTTTCTGTTTCAGAATCCAGTGTTCGCATAAAAATGCTCAGACATCGCTTAAAAGTTTTTTGCCAGTGTTGTCGGTCTTCAACATAGTTTTCATAACCCTGATTAACCTGTTGATTCTAAAATAATAACATCATTGTCATGATTTTTAATACCGTATTTTATTTCTTGCGCCGTTTTTTCTTAACTGGCGTACCAACGCGATAAGGTGCGCTACATAGGATGAGCTGAGGTACGAACGCGCTCGTTCGAGTGACAATGCGATTGATGCGCCTCCTATCGTCGGCACATCATAATGCTCTTATCAATAAAACACGATTAAATGAATTTAATGGGCATATTGCTTGGATTATTCGCCGCCGTCAATAGTAAATTCCCCCAAACAGCCCGTCGTTTAAAATGTATTTACTTATTCAATTCTATAGGGATTTATTTATGCGTTTTCCAGAACTGCCAACAGACTCACCACAGCGACTAATAGACTTGTTACCTTATTACGTTAAGGAATTTATCGCTATTGCGGGCTTAATTGCCACAATCAAGTTAATTAATCAGTACAAAAGGCAGCGAGTTATTTTTAACACCTTAGCCAAAGATAAAGCTATCGTTTCACTTATAGGTTATGAAGCAATAGAGCTAACGCACAATAAAATGATACCATTCGTGGTGAGCTTATCGAACCACATTCACACTTCGACAAGCTCAGTGCGAACGGTTTTGTAATCATTTTATCCACGGGTAGCAATACAAGCCTTTAAGCGTTGCTATGGTTCTGAGAGTATTCTTATTCCTTGCTGTCAAGAGGCACAGTCTTGGTTAAAACATCAACCCTTATTAAAGTATTGACACAACATTTAGTGTTTGTTACCAATAATCAAATCAACCAATAAATTTTTTGCCAGATAATCAGAAGCAATAGGGGTTAAATGCCCGCTATCCCACGTCGTTATTCCCGTTTTTTTGTCATCACCAATATAAGTGATGCAGCCGTCTTGATTACAAAAAAAGTCGATTAAATTAACAAAAATAGCAGAATCTGTGGCTTTAAATTCTTTCTGAAGTAACGCGTTATCATCCAATATTTTTTGATTGATACCTGTATAGGTTCTTTTGGGTGTATTTTTCCACAGCTTAGTGAGAATAATTTTAGGTAAATCTGATGTCCATTGTGGTGTTGTACCAGGAAATATTATTTTTTTAACACCCAAGCTGGTTAGTGTTGCAAGGTATTGATTGAAATCTGCAATGTTGTGTCCATTAGCTTGCCCAATAATTACCACATCAGGTTTTATTTCACTGATTGTTTTAAGCGCAAACCAGTTGGATTGAGCGCAGAAGTCTGTTGTTGAGGGAGTTTTGCTGTTGAGATTGGGTGCGCAACCAAAACTAGCCACTTGTAATATCTGCCAATTTGATGGCAGGTTATTTTTTAGACCAGAATATAATTGTTGCGCGTGGGAATCGCCCCAAATAAATAGCGTGTTGCTGTAGTTATTACTTTTTTCAAAACAATTGTGGTTGAGTTCCTTAACGGGTACGGTCGTGAAGTGTCCATTAGCCGCTGCGGCAAGATCAACAAAAGAACATTCAGCGCGAAATTTTTCGAATATAGATTGTTTCTTAAGGTATTGTTGCTCTGGAAGACTGTTTTCAAAATAGTCGGAATAGTCTTGGCGAGCATCATCTTTTAGCCTAAACCCTAAGCCTTTATGCTTATAATCATAATAGCCCGCCCCACCAACTAGCAGCATTAAACCAAACAAAACAATGGTTTTTGTTTTGCTGTGATTACCAAAGCGAATGGGTTTTTCAATCAGCTTATAAGTCAGCCATGCCAGCCCGATAGCGATAATAACAGCGGCACTGCGTAGGCTTTGTGAGAGCTTATCGCCTTCTATAATGCGGGCAAATGACAGTAAAGGCCAATGCCATAGATACAATGGAAAGCTAATTAGCCCAAACCACACTAGCACACGGTTCGATAAAATCGCCCGATTAAACCACGCGCCTAAGCCTGCTGAAATAATCAACACTGCCCCAAGCGTTGGTAGTACCGCCCACCAACCAGGAAAGGCTTTGTCTTTTGTGATAACCATCATGCCGATGGCGATGAGCAATGCACCCAATAGTGACTGAACACTGCGTAACGTGTTGCCCTTTATCGGTGGATCTTCGGCGCAAATAACTAGGCTTAAGCACTCATCAAGCCGCAACCTGAATTTAAAAAATAAATTTTGCTTATACAAGCTGATATAGGCTAACACTGAACCCACTAATAATTCCCAAAAACGGGTTTGCGGTGAGTAAAACGCGGCGATAGCATCAGTCTGTATTTTAGTAATGTTCAGCACAAACGAAATAATAACAACGGTTAATGTGAGGGTCAGCAAATTCAACCGCTGCGTCCAAGCAAACCACAATAGCAACGGCCAAACAATATAAAACTGCTCCTCAATACCCAGTGACCAAAGGTGTAGTAATGGTTTTGTGTCGGCTGCATTATCAAAATAGCCACTTTCTTGCCAAAATAAAAAATTGGAAACAAAGCCTGCGCCACCTGCAATATGTTTACCCAACTGCTTATATTCATCGGACAGTAAAGTGAACCAACCAAACACAAAACAGGCAATCAAAACCAGCAGTAGTGCGGGAAATATACGCTTGATACGACGACTATAAAATTCAACAAAACTAAAACTACCGCGCTCCAGATTGCTAAAAATAATAGTCGAAATAAGAAAGCCAGAAATGACGAAGAAAATATCCACGCCAATAAAACCACCCTTCAGCATATTGGGAAAGGCGTGAAAACTAACCACAGCAAGTACCGCAATCGCCCGCAGACCATCAATATCGGCGCGGTATTTGGGGTGAGTTAATTGCTTGGCAGGGAGAGGAGTGTTGGTTGTCATTTTTAACAGTTGGAGAGAGTAGTGATGTTACTATTTTACACTGCTTTAAGCGGACACTGGGTATCAGGCAAGCACTTGTCATTGGTATAGCTAAAGCAGTTTTTGTGATTAAAAAACCGTTCGCACTGAGCTTGTCGAAGTGTGAATAGGTTCGACTTTCACCTCAAATCACTTCAAAAATCCGATAAAGTCTTAGGTGGTATCGCCGCTCTTAACGCATTCAACACGGCTAATACATCAATCAATTCTTGAGCAATCGCGCCTGCGACGGGGGATAAATAACCTAAGCCCGCAAACACCATGCCGATGACGCTGAGTATCATGCCGCCTATTGCACTTTGTAGGGCGATTTTGCGCATACGTTCGCCGATGTGTAGCAATTCATCTACTTTTAATAACGAGCTGTCCATAATAACTGCATCGGCTGCTTCGCCTGTAATGTCGCTGTTTTGACCGAAGGCTATGCCAATAGTGGCGGCGGTTAACGCAGGAGCATCGTTGATTCCATCGCCTAAAAATACGGTTTTAGCTTTTTTAGTTTCTTCGCGCACGATTGCCAGTTTTTGTTCGGGGCTTTGGCTGAAAAAAACGTGTTCTATGCCGACTTTTTCAGCAAGATAGCAGACTTCGGATTCTCTATCGCCTGATACTAACATGACGCGATCAAACAGGTGATTGGGTTGCAGGTGGTTGATGAATGAGGAGCTATCGGTACGCACTTCGTCTCTGAATTGCAAAGTTGCTGCGTAAACATCATCAATCAATACCACGCATTCTAAACCGCCGCTGGTTTCTGGTAATTGGGCAATATCAGAGGCATGATTGGCTTCAAAAAATTTGCGGCTGGTAATCTGAATATGTTTATCGGCAACGATGCCTTTTAACCCTTCGCCTGATAATTCGGTGATATGGCTGACAGGTAATAAGGCTAGATTGGCTTTTTCACCCGCTTTAACAATCGCACTGGATAACGGATGCTTGGAATAGCGTTCTAAACTGGCAATCAGTGCCAATACCTCAGGTTCAGTGTGATTCGCGCTAGTAAGCAATGCGGTTAATGAGGGACGACCATAAGTCAGTGTCCCCGTTTTATCAAAAATCGCGGTGCGACAAGTACCGATGGTTTCTAAAATAGCGGGGTTTTTGATGATAATTTCGCGCCGCGCTGCCAGTGAAATTGAGCTGATGATGGTAACAGGAATTCCAATCAGCAACGGGCAAGGCGTGGCTATCACTAACACAGCCAGAAAACGAATCACATCACCGCTAATAAACCACGCCAGCAAGGCGATAACAACCGCGATAGGTGTGTACCACGCGCCTAGTTGATCGCCTAAACGGCGTAAGTTGGGGCGATTTTGTTCCGATGCTTTCATCACTTCCATAATTTTGGAATACCGTGAATCGACAGCGAGTTTATCGGCGCGAATGGTTAAGGCGTTATCACCATTGACCGCACCAGACAATACAGTAGAACCGCTGGTTTTGGACATTAAATAAGGTTCGCCTGTGAGATAGGATTCATCCATCGTGCTTGAACCTTCTAACACCGTACCATCCACTGGGCAAAGTTCATGTGGCAAAATAAGTAAGCTATCACCGATGTTAACCTTGTCAGTGCTAATGTCGATGAGTTTTTCACCTTCTTTGCGATGCGCAATCGAGGGCATACGTTTGGATAAGGCTTCTAGCACGGAGGAGGCTTTGCGTATCGCATAGGTTTCTAACGCCGCGCCGCCTGAAAGCATTAATACCACTAAGCTGCCCGCTAGATATTCATGCAAACAGATAGCGGTAACGATGGATAAACCTGCCAACAAATCCGCGCCAAAATCACCGCGTATTAATTTCGCTAACAACTGATAGAGTAGCGGCAATCCACCCAGTATTAATACCGCTATTAATGGCAGTTGCACTTGTTGTAGCGAAACTGCGCTTTGTCCTTGCCAAAGTGTTTCGATAGCTGTGCTTAGTGTGCTGTTAAATGACCAGTGATAGACCTCATAGCCTGTATCCAGCCAATAGCGCAACACTAAATAAGTGCCTATACCCAGCAAACTTAACAGGGCAATGCTATTTTCTATTTTTAACTCGGCTTTGGTTATCATAGATTAAGGTCTCTTTTTATTACCGTTAAACATTGCTCTGGCTAGATTTTCGCGGTGAATAACACTTTCAACGATAACTCCGATAACATGAACAATCACTAACACCACGGTAAAATTAGCGAACAACTCATGGATTTCTTCCCAAAAGTGTTCATGACTGTTACCGATAAACGCTAACGGTCCCGCGCCTTGATCTGCCCCATAAACCGCTAAACCTGTAGCAACTGTCATCAATAAACTAAGCAGTAACAGCACTATCATTGCCGCGCCTGCGGGGTTATGACCGACATAGCGTTTGGCTTTAGCTTGCATGAGGTCTTTCAGATAAGCAATAGACAACATCGGGCTACATAAAAATTGACTAAAGCGGGCATACTCATTGCCAATAAAGCCCCACACAGTACGAAATACCAGTAACCCCGCCACTAGATACCCAGCCCAAACATGAACAGTTAATAAGTCATCTTCAGTAAAATAAGCGACAAAAAATGCCGTCACCAATAACCAATGAAAAATGCGCAATGGCAAATCCCAGACTTTAATTAATTCTTCTGATTTCATTTCTTGCTCCAACTATCATTAAATAGATTATTTAATCTGAGTTTGGCATAAAAAACACTGCCTTTCTCAGCTACAACGGTAAACTATGAGAATAACACAGAAGCTACGGTTTTAACCTTTAACTATCTATGACAATTTTATGAAACAGCAAACTGCGTGGTAAAAGTTGGAAAGTTAACTGTGGACAGGTAAGGCTTGAGTGATTGCCGACCCCCAATATTTGCGCGTAGATGGGGTTACGATCTCGAAAAAGTCGGTAAAGAGTAAGCGAGAACATTACGCACTGTTATTTTTTGCCGACATTATGCAAAAGCAGTAATCCAACTTACGCGACGGTAACGGACAGTTTGTATTGATGTTATTATCATGGGATGGGTAGAGGCGATAGCAAAAACTTAGCCAATCGACAGTTTAAAAACGAAGAATAATACTTTAATGAACAATTACAACCTATCATTTATCAGCAACACTGACTTATTCAACCACGTTCGAGAAACCGTTGAAAAATACCGATTCACTATTGATTTAGCTGAATTCAATAAAAACATCATCGACCCAATCAAACTAACATTCGATGCCAAGGTTTATGACAAACGCATTCAAGCGGTTGTCGAATCTGAGATTTTAAGACAGTTAGATAAATCAAATACTAACCATATTGGCTATTTTCACCAAAATATTTTTAAATATTTTGGTCATGGTTGGCGCGTGCCTGATAGTGGTTTCGATGTGGTCAATGACAGCCAGAAGATTTATGTTGAAATGAAAAAACCTATATGCGTATGCAATCAG
This sequence comes from Methylococcales bacterium, assembly GCA_026398895.1. Taxonomy (GTDB): domain Bacteria; phylum Pseudomonadota; class Gammaproteobacteria; order Methylococcales; family Methylomonadaceae; genus UBA4132. Next base: position 17,918 of record JAPLRZ010000025.1, on the reverse strand, counting down.
TGCTGATTAATGACCCATCAGCAACCTGTATGCTGGTTGAAGTGATTGCAAATAAAAGCCAAAACGTAAAATGGGTTATTAGTTTAGACGGTGAGCGAGAATCTCATGAAAATATCCGCCGTGTTTTCATCGATCAGTTTTACGAAATAGTGACAGGTGAACCAACCGCCTTTAAGCAATTATGCGAAAAACTACCGACTGTCATTGAAGATGTTATTAACGCGATGCCTCAAAGAAGCAACGTAAATACTGTTTTTGCCGAGCTAGAAAAAATATCACCCAATTTATCCAAAAGTTTATATTTACTCGCCTTTAAAAATACCAAGGTTTTGAGAGCTTTGAATTATGAATTTTAGTTCAATTGAATTATTTGCAGGTGCTGGCGGTTTAGCGTTGGGTTTGGAAAAAGCGGGTTTTAATGCGCTATTGCTCAACGAAATCGATAAACAGGCGTGTGCTACTTTACGCCATAATCGCCCACAGTGGAATATTATTGAAGGCAGTATTGAACACATCGACTTTACACCGTATCGCCATAAAATAGATTTTATTTCAGGTGGCTTTCCCTGCCAATCGTTTTCTTATGCAGGTAATCAACGTGGCTTTGATGATGTACGCGGCACATTATTTTTTGAATTTGCCAGAGCAATACGCGAAATTCAACCTAAAGTGTTTTTAGCCGAAAATGTGCGCGGTTTATTAAGTCATGATAGCGGTCGCACTTTGGCAACGATTGAAAAAGTCATTGCCGATTTAGGTTATACCTTAGTTGGCTCATCGGTTTTAAAAGCGATGCACTACCGCGTACCTCAAAAACGCGAACGCTTGTTTTTAGTAGGGGTGCGTAATGATTTAGCGAATAAAGCCAATTTCACTTTTCCCAAACCGCATGAACGCATAATGACCTTACGAGATGGGTTAAAAGCAGGTAAGCTATACGATTGTGATGTGCCTGAATCGATTGGGCAAATTTATCCACCCAAAAAGAAAGCGGTATTAGATTTAGTGCCTGCGGGCGGTTGTTGGCGACATTTACCCGATGCTATACAACGCGAATACATGAAAAAAAGCTATTTTTTAGGTGGTGGTAGAACAGGAATGGCACGGCGTTTATCGTGGGATGAAGCAAGCTTAACACTGACTTGCGCCCCAGCTCAAAATCAAACTGAACGCTGTCATCCTGATGAAACCCGACCTTTAACCGTGCGTGAATATGCCCGCATACAAACATTTCCTGATAATTGGCAGTTTATGGGGTCTATGTCGGCACAATACAAACAAATTGGTAATGCTGTACCTGTGAATCTGGCGTATGCCGTAGGTAGTAGTTTGATTCATTTACTGAATAATTTGGATATGGCAGATGCAACTCATCAATACAGTAAGCAAGTAACCGCATAGGCTTGATGGCAAACACTGGTCACTCGTCAATTACTTCATTCCCTACACCGAAACCGAAGTCAACGCCCCCGACCGTTTTGAATCGGATTTTATGGTGCAGTATTTAGCCGCCCTTCGACAAGCTCAGGGCAATCGGGCTAGCGGATTATCAACCCAAGCCGAAGCGGTATTAAACGCAGGGCGCGAACTCTGGCAAGTGTATTTTTCTGAAACCGATGTTTATAACGTGCGTGAAGAATTAAAATTAAATCGCCCCGATGTTGGCTGGTATCAAATTCGCAACGCCCTTAAAGCGCGTAACAACAGCGGCGATTTTATACCCGTTGATTTTTCAGCCTTTGAAACCGCCTACAAAACCCTGAGCGAAAAATTACAACCGCAAGTATTTGAACTGGGCTTTTTACGCGCGTAATAACGGTAGGATTTCTCGTTCCAACGCTCTGCGTTGGAACGAGATAACTGGAGTTTTGGAACGAGACAAAAACTCAGGAGTAAAACAGCTTTAGCTGTTTTCTAGCAGATACTAGCCAATAGCTAAAGCTATTGGACTCCTTGTTACTTAGGCGTATTGGAACGATAAAAACAGTCATGCACACTCAACCGCTAATAATCGATACTGTAGATAGTTTGTCTCAACAGCTTGCGGCGATTCTGGAAAATCTGGAACAAATGCAGCAACGCGAAAAGCCTTATTTATTGGCTCTGTATCAAGCCAATCTGGGCGAGCTGGAATATAAGTTATTGACCATGCAGGTTGAATGCCGCGCTTTACAACAACGCATTCAATTGGCAATGGTTTATTTAAACCGTGGCGAGTGCCTGACGGAACAGAAACTGCAAGCTATCGAGCAACAGGTCATACAGGATTTGCTGAAATGGCGCACACAACTTAGTGAACAGGCGCAAGTGTTGTCCGCGGGTGTTGCTTATCTGCAAGATTTGATAGTGGTTGATACGAATATTGTACAGCGCGTTAAACAGGCTTATCGCCGTTTGTCGCGCTTGTTGCATCCTGATGTCAGTCCTGAGCATCAAACTTTATTTGAGCATTATTGGTCTAGCGTGCAGAATGCTTATCGCAGTTTTGATGCTGATTTATTGGAAGCCTTACTGCATACTGTGGAAACTGCCGCCGCGCAACAGCAAAACAGCCGTGAAAATACAGCAGAAATTATCGCACGCCTTAAAGTGATGGTTGTCAGGCAAAGTGAGCGACTGGTGCAATTGAGAAATGAAGCTCCTTTTTGCTGGGCAGAGCAATTGCATGATACAGAATGGTTAAACACCCAGCAAACCGCCTTAGAAATAGCGATTGTCAAAGAAAATGAACGCTGGGCAATCTTGATTAGTCGTCATGCTGAACTTGTTACCCGTATTCAACCAGAGATTTGATATGACTGATTTGCTACCGATGACAACATTGACGCAGCAACTTATGCAGCGTACTTTGCAAAAAACAGCTATCGCCTTACCGTTTGCGCAGGATATTTTTTTGCTGGAAACTCATGTTGCTGGACTGCATTATTACGACATTAAAAATCTGCATGAAGCGTTAAAAATCACTGATGTGCTACAACTATGCCGCGAACCAAGCAACAGCCACGATGAACTGGCGATTGAAATATTCACGCTAAGCAGGCAAAAATTGGGTTATGTACCCAAATTCCGTAATCCCGTATTGGCGCGATTGATGGATGCGGGTAAATTGCTGGTAGCAGAAGTGGCAAGTATCCAGTTTGGCAATGACCGAATGTCAGGCTATCGACAGGAGGATGATAGCAATACTGCGATTGTTGATGTCAGATTGAAAATTGCGTTGCGCGAATAAAAAATGAAATCCGTAAGATGGGAGGTATGGACAGGTCATTAAATAGATTATTTAATCTGAGTTTGGTATAAAAAACAATTACAACGATAAACTATGAGAATAACACAGAAGCTACGGTTTTAACCTTTAACTATCTATGACAATTTTATGAAACAGCAAACTGCGTGGTAAAAGTTGGAAAGTTAAGCGTGGACGGGTAAGATACGCACTGTTTGCAAGACCAAGACCATTAAAAAAATTAATGCTCACCAATAACCTATTCATATTTTCTGATTTACCGTTTATTGTTATGTTATGTCCTTATTAATAAATTATCTCGCGCTTTGTTGGTTTCGCAATAATCCTGCTAATTTGCATCCGTCCACTTCGTTTATGTGGAAAACAGTGGCGTTTTATCTGGTTTCAGGGATGATTGTTGAATTTTTAATTGCTGATGTTGAGGGCATAATAGAAGTTTTATTCCGAACCTTTATGGCATTTTCTACCATCATAAGTTTTTTGCTCATCACTAAAAAATGGCAGTATTTTAGACAGTTGTTCATTGCTATTTTTATCTGTGAAAACTTCATTATGACCTTGGCAATTGTCGCGGAAGCCTTGAATTTTTTGATGACCATAAACCACTTTCATTACCGAGAATATGTGGATATATCCTTAGCCACGATGTTAGTCAGTTGGTATTTAGCGATTGTCAGTTATATTCTGCGCCAAACACTTGAAACTAAAATGAGTCATAGCGTTATATTAGCGTTTAGCTATTTTATTTTAACTTACGGAATTCCGATGATGTTCATGGATATGTAAGTGGTGACTTGCCAATAACCACTGGCTGGTTATACTGCCTTATGGGTATTTTTGTTTTTCAATGATAATTCATTAAAAAGTAAAATAAAACAAGCCGCTCCTCGCGGTTATTTAGGGTGTGTATTATTACCGCCCGCTTTTCTTAACTCTATTTACAGGTAACTTAAGTTCATGCGTAATTATTTTTCAACGTTCAGTTGTGTTGTGTTAACACTGTTTTCAGTTTCAGCATTCGCGGGTGCTGTGCTACCCAAAGAATCAATTCCTGAAAAAATACTGGCTGATTTTAATAAAAAACACCCGAATGCTATCAGCGTGAGTGCTGAACAAAAAACACATTTTGGTCAAGAGTTGTACTTGATTGCTTTTAAAGAAGCCAAAGAAGTAGACGAGCGTGCCATTGTTTATTATCGAGTTAATGGGCATTTTTATGTCAACGGTGATGAAATTGACACCTCTAAAAACTCGATTGAAATGCCACCTGCAAGTTATGAAAACTTGAAGGCTGCTTTTACTAATTACGAGATTAAAGAAGCCATTTTAGTGGTTAATCCTAATGGTGCGGGCGAAGAATTTGATTTAGTGGTTAATGCTTCGGGTGAGATTTGGCGTATTTCTTTGGATCGTAAAGGCAATATTATTCAAAAAGAAAAATAATTAATTCGTTCATGCCGACGTTGCCACGCTAACGTCGGTACTTTAATCCCACCGCGCTTTTTCTGAATTCATCACCATGTCCGCTCTTGCAAAATGGCTATCGCCTAAACTCAGTATGACTGTCGTCATTTTCTTAAGCGCATTATTTCTTGCCTCCGTTGATAATCAGGCATTTTTAACAGCTGTTTTTAAAATCGTCGATGAGTCTGGATTAGCCAGTAGTGACTTTAAAATCGTAGTTTTTATCGCTCTATTTTCACTATTTAGCTTGCTATTGTCATTTTTTGCCAGCAAATATATCTTTAAACCGATTGTTATAGTGATACTAATAGTCGCATCGGTAATCAGCTTTTTTATGGATAATTATGGTGTCATTGTCGATGTGTCGATGATACAAAACATTGTTGAAACTGACAGCAAAGAAGCCCTGGAATTACTGAGTTCAAATTTAGTTCGGCATATCATGCTAGTCGGCTTATTGCCCGCCGTGTGTTTGTCGCGTATAGATATTCAATACCAGTCTTTTTTTAAGGAACTCGGTACACGCTTAATCGTTATGCTGTTAATCAGCACGGTACTAGGGGGAATTATTTTCACTTATTACAAAGATTTTTCCCTCATCGATAGAAACAATCGCTCATTACGTTATTTTATTAATCCTAACTACCCAATTTACGCACTGAGTAAATATATCAATCGCTCCTTAAATCCTGAAACGACCGTTGTTACCGAAATTGGCAAAGACGCACAACAACTCAGCTCTTGGAAATCACGCGGTAAAAAATCCATTGTCGTGATAGTAGTAGGCGAAACTGCCCGCGCCCAAAATTTTTCGCTCAACGGTTATGCGAAAAATACCAATCCACAGTTAAGCCAAGAAGACATTATTAATTTCCCAGATACCCATTCGTGCGGCACAGCAACCGCTGAATCCGTGCCGTGTATGTTTTCTGATTTTGGGCGTAGCGATTACAGCGATAGCAAAGCCAAACATTATCAAAATTTATTGGATGTGTTGACTAACGCAGGTATCAATGTATTGTGGCGCGATAATAATTCAGGGTGTAAAGGCGTGTGCGATCGTGTAACAAACGAAAGTATGGAAAAATTAACCCTGCCTGCATTTTGCAATGACCAAGAATGTTTTGATGAGATTTTATTGCAGGGCTTGCAAGAGAAAATTGCCCAATTTACTAATGACGGCGTTATCGTATTACACCAAAAAGGCAGTCATGGTCCTGCGTATTATCAGCGTTATCCAGAAGCCTTTAAAAAATTCACCCCAGAATGTGCGACTAATCAAGTGCAAGACTGTCCGCGTGAGCAAATTATCAATGCCTACGACAATAGCATTTTGTACACCGATTATTTTCTTAGCCAAGTGATTCATTTTCTGCAAAAAAATGCTAAGCAATACAATACCGCGTTATTGTATATGTCCGATCATGGTGAATCTTTAGGCGAAAATGGCATTTATTTACACGGTCTGCCCTATAAAATTGCCCCCGATGCACAAATCCATATCCCGTTTATACTATGGCTATCGCCTGAGTTTGCCAGTAGTTTTAATATAGACACTGCTTGCTTGAAACAGCATAGCAACGAAGCCTATTCGCATGACAATTTATTCCATTCAGTGCTTGGAATGTTGGACATACAAACAGGCGACTATGATGCAGAACTGGATATTTTTAACCGTTGCCGCCGCTAATCTTTATCAGGAGTACAAACCTAGGTTTGTATTCCAAAACACAGGCATTTAATCTTAATTAAGGCTACTCATGATGAATAAAAAACTACTTACCAGCGTTTTATGTTTTGCATTAAGTGCGTGTGCAACGACACACAGCGATAAAATCGCGCCAATTACCAGCACCCAATTACTCAAAACCACAACTACTTGGGACGGCAAAGCCATTACTTATCCCACTGGCGAAAAAGCCCAAGTAACCGCGCTGATGATAGAAATTCCTGTCAATGGCGAAACAGGTTGGCATCGACATCCTGTGCCTTCCTTTGCAATGATTGTCGAAGGCACATTGGATGTCATGTTAAAAGACGGCTCAGTTAATCACCTAAAAGCAGGTGATCCTCTCGTTGAGGTCGTTGATACCGCACACAATGGTCGCAATACTGGGTCAGTCCCCGTAAAAATTATGGTGTTCTACACGGGGACTGTGAACAGTGTATTAACCATCAAAGAAAAACCTTGAATCAACATATTCAAACGCTGTCTTCTCGATAACGGGCATACGCACTTGCCGTTTCCCATAATGCGACTTCGACTACATTAAAACCTGCTTGCTTGATATGTTGATACAGCATTTTGCTTAATACTTCGGCGGTTGGATGTTCATCCAGTGCTAAAAATCGCTCATTATTGGCAATCAGCATGGGAATAATTGGATCATCTTTGTGCAGTAAAAAATTGTGATCCAGTTGTTCGTCAATATAGGCTTCTACACAGTCTCTAATATCGGCAAAATCACACACCATGCCCTGCTCATTAAGCTGTGCTTGTTGTATGGAAATAGCGGCTTTGACACTATGACCATGTAAATGGCGGCATTTACCCGCATGATTCATCAAACGATGTCCGTAACAAAAATAAACTTCTTTGGTAATGGTAAACATAATAGGTTCTTATTGGGTGTTAAAACAGGGCTTTATTGCTTATCAGCGTCTCTTGCTCTACTCACGAAAAATCTAAGTCGCTCGTTAAGTATGGCATCTAACTGAGGCGTTACATCTTTGGAATTTTTAGCTAATCGTACTTGTAAAATTGCTTCTTGAGTTCTGCCTATCTGGTAGTAATATTCAGCTAAATAACGATGTGATTCGGAAACTTGATGTAAGTTACCATAAACTTGAGCTAAAAGCTGAGTATAAACAGGTAGCTGTTGGGTATTAGTATTCAAGGTGAATAACATTTTTCGTGCTTGTTCTGGGTTGTCTGTTTTTAATAACAGACTGGTATATTCCAGTTTAATCGCGTCGTTATTAGGATATTTGCCCATCAATTTTTTGTATCGTTCTAGGGCGAGCGGGAAATTTCTCGATTCTAATGCAGTACGCGCTAACGCTGTGCCATATTGTTCTTGATTGGGATAGGCTTGTACTAAGGCTTGAAAAATACTTTCTGCGTCTTGATATTTTAGAGTATTGAGTGCAACTAAGCCCAAACCATATTGAGCAACGGTACGTTGTTCGCTAGTTCCTTGTTTCAATTTCAGTTGAAAATATTTCAGTACATCAGCGGAGTTAGTGTCGGTCAAGACTTTAATTTTTGCTTTGGTGAGTTGGTAGGCTAAGGAATCTGGGTATTGTTTATAGGGGTAATTCTCTGCGCGACCGCGTGTATCAGAAATACGCGAAGCAGTGACAGGGTGAGTGCGTAAAAATTCGGGAGTATTTTGACCAGAATAGCGGCTAGATTGCTGTAAGCGTTCAAAAAAGGTGGGCATACTGCGCGGATCGTACTGTGATTTTTCCAATGTTTCCATGCCAACACGATCCGCTTCTTCTTCGTGGGCGCGAGTAAAATCGATTTGAAACTGCACATTACCCGCCTGAATTGCCATTAATGCGGCTTGCCCCATTTGTGGTGATTTTGTGCTTAAGGCAATGGCAGCAAGCGTTGCCGCCATTGTTGGAATTGATAGCCGTTGTTGCGCTTCAACACCACGGTATAAATGCCGTTGGGTAACGTGGGCAATTTCGTGTGCCATAACAGACGCTAATTCACTTTCTGCTTCGGTCATTAAAATTAAGCCAGAATTCACACCAATATATCCGCCAGGCCCTGCGAAGGCATTGATGTCATTTTCCATTACCACAAAAAAATGGAACGGATAACCAGGCGTGTCACTATTAGTGGCGAGCTTGTTACCAATGGTTTGAATATATTCTTGAATTTCAGCATCCTGACCAATCGTTAATTCACTGTGTAAATATCTAAAAAATTCTATGCCTAATTCTTTTTCTTCGGCAATCGTCAGTAAAGAACCAGAGGAATCGCCCATTTCTGGTAATTCAAGTTTATTCACTTCAACTGCCTGCGGCAATGCAGGAAACAGGGCGAGGCTTAAAGCAAGTGCAATAGCAGAAGGTTTAAACATAACGGCTCAACTAAAATCAGGTCAGAATGAATGTTAGAATAACAAGTATCGATTATAACAATAGTTAGAGCTAACAGGTTTTTAAAACCTGTTAGCTCTTGTGTTAGCAAACTTAAAACTACCAATGAAATTTGCCATTCAAGTTAATACTAGCCCCTACCACTCCAATGCAGGGCTAACTGCTTATCAGTTTATTCGTGCGGCATTGGACGAGCAACACGAAATCGTGCGAGTATTTTTCTATCATGAGGGCGTTTATCATGCGTTTCAATATGCCACGCCACCCGATGATGAAATATCACAAGTGACACGCTGGAGTGAACTCGCTCGCGATTATCAAATTGACTTAGTGGTGTGTATTTCAGCGGCGCAACGCCGTGGTTTATTGCATTCTGATGAAGCACAACAGCAAGGCAAACGTGATAATGATGTCGCCGCAGGTTTTCGGATTTCAGGATTGGGGCAGTTGGTTGAAGCCACCTTACTTGCTGATCGTTTTATTGTCTTTGCTTAAGCTGATGAAAAGTTATTTATTTGTGTTACGAAAACCTGCCCACAATGGGGCATACCTACAAGAAATGCTGGATATTATTTTGACTACCGCCGCTTTCGATCAATCAGTCAGTATTTTATGGCTGGATGATGCGGTGTTTCAATTAAAAAACCAGCAACAGCCTGAGGTGCTGAGTATGAAAGATACCGCCGCTATGTTTAATTCGTTAGCTCTTTATGACGTGACTGATTTATACATTGAAACCGAATCCTTACAACAGCGTGGTTTAAGCGTGAATGCCTTGTGTTTGCCCGTACAAGCCTTACCGCGCAAAGAGATAGGCGAATTTATGCAACGGTTTGATATAGTATTTGCAGGATAACTCAGGAGTCCAATAGCTTTAGCTATTGGACAATAAATCCAATCAAACCCAACAGGTGTCATCATGGAAACCAAGACAAAAAGCATTAAATCCCTAGCCGTGCTGTGCAGTGGTGGCGATAGCCCAGGCATGAATCCCGCCATTCGTTCAGTAGTGAGAACTGCGATTGGTCTAGGGATAAATATTTACGGTATTTATCGCGGTTACACGGGTTTATTAGAAGGTGATATGCACAAACTCAGCCTATCATCGGTGAGTAATATCATTCAACGAGGCGGCACAATACTTGATACCTCACGTTGCCCTGAATTTCACACCCCACAAGTACGCCAAGAAGCCGCCCATTTATTAGCCAGAAAACACATTGATGGCTTAATCGTTATCGGCGGTAATGGTTCTTTTACGGGTGCGATGAATTTGCATAAAGAACATACTATTCCTGTTATCGGTATTCCTGGCACGATAGATAATGATATTGCGGGTACTGAATATACTATCGGTTTTAATACTGCCGTGCAGACTGCGATTAATGCCGTGGACAATATCAGAGACACCGCCTCTGCCCATCAACACACTTTTTTGATTGAAGTCATGGGACGTACCTCCCCCAGCATCGCTTTGCAAGTAGCGTTATGCACAGGCGCGGAACAAGTGGTTTTACCCAATCAAGGTATTAACTATCAAGACATTGCTGATACCATCCACAAAGGCGTGGCGCGTGGCAAAACCTCTTCTATTATCATTGTTGCAGAAGGTGAAAAAGAGGGGGTGTGCTACCAAATCAGAGATACGCTAATGAAGCAATACCAACTTGAACTACGCGTCTGTATTTTGGGACATATTCAACGCGGCGGCAGCCCTACCGCCTTAGATCGCACGATTGCCTCAAAAATGGGTTATGCCGCTGTTCATGCACTTCAACAAGGACACAACGCCCACGTTACCGCGTTTAACAAAGGTGAGGTTGAACTTGTTCCATTAGCAAATTGCTTAGGAAAAAGGACTGAGATCATTGATCAACAATTAGAATTGATTCGTGCTTTGGCAATTTGATAAACAACTTTGCGTAGTGTCTTGGTTATGTATATGATTCGATTTTTGTTAAGTAGTTAAAGCTAAGCTACTAACAGCTCACCCAAGGAGAACATTATGTCTGAACAAACAAATTATATTCGTTGGTTTAATGAATTAAGCATTGAAGATGTGCCGTTAGTTGGCGGCAAAAATGCGTCTTTGGGTGAAATGTACCAAGAGCTTACGCCGCAAGGCATTAAAATCCCTAATGGTTTTGCGGTAACGGCGGAGGCTTACCGATATGTGCTAGAGGAATCAAATGGCTGGGAAGCATTACATCAGGCATTGGATGATTTGAATGCCGAAGATGTCAGCGATTTAGCCAAACGCGCCCGCAAAGCCCGCGATATTATTTATTCTGCCCCGCTACCTAAAGACCTCGAACAACAAATTCTCGATGCTTATTTTCAATTACAAGTTCAATACGGTGAGGACTTAAGTGTTGCAGTACGCAGTTCTGCCACTGCCGAAGATTTACCGACTGCCAGTTTTGCGGGGCAACAAGATACTTATTTGAATATACGCGGTGAAGTGGCGTTATTAGAATCTTGTAAACGTTGCTTTGCCAGTTTATTCACAGACCGCGCCATTCACTACCGTGTCGATCAAGGTTTCGATCATTTCAAACTCGCGTTATCTATTGGCATTATGAAAATGGTACGCTCGGATTTAGAATCTAGCGGGGTGATGTTTTCGCTGGATACCGAATCGGGTTTTTCCGATGTGGTGTTTATTACTGGGGCTTACGGATTAGGTGAAAACGTGGTGCAAGGCGCGGTTGATCCCGATGAATTTTATGTTCACAAACCGACTTTTAACCAAGGACACCGTGCAGTATTACGGCGTACCTTGGGTGCGAAAAAAATCAAAATGGTGTATAGCGATGGTAGTACCCGCGAATCTACTCAAAATATTGTCACCTCCAGCGAAGAACGCAATCGCTTTTGTTTGACCGATGCCGATGTGCTAACGCTTGCCGATTATGCGATTAAAATCGAAAAACATTACAGCAAAAAAGCAGGGCAAGCCAAACCGATGGATATGGAATGGGCAAAGGATGGCTTAGATGGTGTGCTGTACATTGTGCAGGCGAGACCTGAAACCGTGGTTTCACAATTGAGCGGTATGGTGTTAGAGCAGTACACACTGATACAAGGTGCTAAAGCCTTAGTCACTGGGCATTCGGTGGGCAGTAAAATAGCGGTAGGGACGGCGCGGGTAATTCTTAAAGCGGAGCAGTTAGGGGAATTTAAAGCGGGTGAAGTATTGATTGCTGATATGACCACGCCTGATTGGGAACCTATCATGAAGTGTGCCTCGGCAATTGTCACCAATAGGGGAGGGCGCACTTGCCACGCCGCAATTATCTCCCGCGAGTTAGGTGTTCCTGCGGTAGTCGGTTGCGATAATGCGACCACCATTATTCCGAATAATACCCCTGTTACCGTGTCTTGTGCAGAAGGAGATGTGGGCAAAGTCTATGCGGGCTTGCTGGATTTTACCGTGAGTCGCACTGATTTATCCGTGCTAAAACGCCCCAAAACTCATATCATGCTCAATATTGGCAATCCAGAAATCGCCTTTAAAACCAGCTTTTTACCCAATGATGGCGTGGGTTTGGCGCGTATGGAATTTATTATTACCGAATATATTAAAGCCCATCCAATGGCATTGATACATCCTGAACGTGTTAAAGACGCAGGTGAACGTGAGCAATTACAAATCTTGACCCGCAGTTATGCCAGTGCCGAAGAATTTTTTATTTCCAAACTGGCAGAAGGCGTAGGCACAATCGGCGCGGCGTTTTACCCTAAACCTGTGGTGGTGCGCATGTCGGATTTTAAAACCAACGAATACGCCACGCTATTAGGCGGTCGTGATTTTGAATTTAATGAAGAAAATCCGATGATTGGTTTTCGTGGCGCGTCACGTTATACCCATCCTGCTTACCGTGAAGGCTTTGCGCTAGAATGTGCGGCAATGAAGCGAGTGCGTGATGACATGGGTTTAACCAATGTTATTTTGATGATTCCCTTTTGTCGCCGTGTCCAAGAAGCCAAAAAAGTGTTGGACTACATGGCGGAACTGGGTTTAAAGCGTGGTGAAAACGGCTTACAAATTTATGTGATGTGTGAAATTCCCAATAATGTGATTTCCATCGATGCGTTTTCCGAACACTTTGATGGTTTTTCTATCGGCTCGAACGATTTAACCCAGCTTACCTTAGGCGTAGACAGAGATTCAGCGATACTGGCAGAAGATTTTGATGAGCGTGATGATGGGGTTAAAGACATGATACGCATGGCAGTCACAGGCGCGAAACGTAATGGCAGACATTGTGGCTTATGCGGTCAAGCACCGTCTGACTATCCTGAAATGGCAGAATTTTTGGTGGAAATCGGTATTGATTCCATGAGTTTAACCCCAGACACGGTACTGAAAACTACCCAATTAGTATTAGACACAGAACAACGCTTAGCGAGGTAGAGTCATGCGCCTAATTTGTTTGCTGGTTCTTATTTTAATCACCTTGCTAGAGATTGGACCGATTCCTATCACAGGGTTAGTGTTGATGTGGGTGGTATTATTTCGTCCGCCGTGGTTTTATGAGCTAGTTCAGAAAATCTATAACAGGCGATAGCTTGCTATCTATGGAGTCGAAAAACGTTATGGTAATGAATGGGCTGTAGATGCTCTGTTTTAAAATCAAGCCATCAACGATGATTTTTAACCATTGCAAGGTGGTGGATTTAATCCACCACCCATTAATTATTTAACAATAACAACGCACGGAGTTAATTATGGAAATTATTGCTTTTATATGTTTGGCAATTGCAGCAATCATTAGCTTGGTCTACGGGATCATCCTTATGATCAAAGCATTTGAAGTCTCGATTTGGTGGGGGCTAGGTTATTTATTTATCCCCTTTGTTCAACTGATTTTTATCGTAGTACATTGGCAGATTGCCAAAGACCCTTTCTTAAAAAGCTTGATAGCTATTCCTTTCATAATCATCGCTGTGCTTTTGCTACCTGAGGGGTCGCTCGATCAATACAGATAGCCTTGCGGAATCTGTGTGGCTGTGATGAAAGTGTTTTTGTTAAGTAGCTTTTCAGACATTAACCAGAGGCTTAACCGTTCGCCCTGAGCCTGTCGAAGGGTGAACGGTTTTGTAATCATTTTATTGACGGTTGGCTATACAGCGACTAGAAACCAAGCCGCTTGAACAAGCTTGAGAAAGCATTGCTTTTAACTGATGCTAGTTCGGATTTTTGGAGACTGTTACCCATCATCTCACCGAGCTTGACGGCTTTATTGGCAGTAAAGTCGGCATTCCACTGGGCGTTATCTTTAGCAAACAACACGATAATGGTTGAACCCATATTAAAACGCCCCATTTCTTCGCCTTTTTCTAGGGTAATCTCGCCGTTTTCATACAGCCAGTTTTGTACAGTAGTGACTGTCGGTGGTGTCACCACGCCATGCCAAACGGTTTCGATACTGGAGACAAAAATTGCACCCACTAAAATCAACGCCATAGGCCCTGCTTCTGTATCAAATAGACAGCAGACGCGTTCATTTCTCGCGAATAACCGTGGCACGGCTTCGGTAGTTGCTGTGTTCACACTGAACAAACGACCTGGAACATGAACCATCTCTTTTAACGTGCCTGTTAATGGGATATGTAGACGGTGATAATCTTTAGGCGATAAATAAATGGTGCTAAAGATGCCATCATTAAAGGGCGCGGCGCGTTCTGCACTGCCGCCTAATAATTCCGTCACAGTAAAACTTTTACCTTTGGCTTGGAAAATATCACCCGCAGTAATATTGCCCGCCTGACTGACGACACCATCGGCTGGACTGACAAGCGCGTTTTTTACTGTGCTTACAGGTCTTAGCTCTGGTTTTAATTCGCGGGTAAAAAAGTCATTAAAACTTTTAAAGGCGTTAATATCTTGTATCAATGCCTCGTCCATATTGACACCGTAACGCTGAATAATTTGGCGAATAAACAGATTTTTTAGCCACACAGTTTCACAGTGCGTCAGCTTGCTCATCCATTTTGATAAGGTATGTTGCGGCAGCAGAGATTGTAATTTAGCATTCATCAGTAATCTCTACGGTAAGTTGACTAATTCAGGTGCGTGCCACTCAAGGTTTCTATGCTCGACTACCACTGTGGTATAAACCCCACCACGCACATTAAACACCGCCCGAACTCGCATAAAATAAGGTTGAATGGCGTTGACAATATCATCCAATATTTCATTAGTGACTGCTTCATGAAACGCACCTCTATCACGAAACGACCACATATATAACTTAAGCGATTTTAATTCCACGCATAATTCGGCAGGTACATAATCAATTTCGATAGTGGCAAAATCAGGTTGCCCTGTTTTTGGGCAAAGGCAGGTGAATTCTGGGGTGGAAATATGAATCGTGTAATCACGCTCAGGGCGGGGATTAACGAAAGTTTCAAGGTTTTTGCTGGGTTGTGTCGTCATGATACTGATAGCCTATTAAATAAATGATGGTGTATTTTAACAGTCCTATCGATTTACGGGGACACTATCATTCAATGGTAGTGGGTGTGTCTGTTACACGGAGTCCAAAACACGTTTTGGACGTTTTTTAAAAGCTCAAGTCATGCCTTGGACTCCTATAGTCATGTAGGTCGGAATAAACCGATTTGAGTGATAGCGAAAATCGGTGTTTCCGACATAGCGGGAGAAATGTGGTTTTCAGGTTTGTCGGAAACGCCGCATCTTCGCAAAGCTCAGGTGCGGCTTATTCCGACCTACTGGCTTTTCCTTAATAACAGCCCAAAGTCATGTGCCGATAAGGCTTTGCTGTATAAATCGCCTTGATAGTCGGAAACGCCGCATCTTCGCAAAGCTCAGATGCGGCTTATTCCGACCTACTACTAGGCTTAACCGTTCGCCCTGAGCTTGTCGAAGGGTGGACGGTTAAGCCGTTCATGGTTCGACAGGCTCACCACGAACGGCTTAACCTTAATCAGAAACTCGTCATAACTAAATGGACTAACTACTGGCTTTTCCTTAATAACAGCCCAAAGTCATGAGCCGATAAGGCTTTGCTGTATAAATCGCCTTGGTAGTAATCACAGCCTTGTTGACGTAAAAATGTTAGTTGTTTGGAAGTTTCTACGCCTTCTGCTAACACTTTAAAGTCCAGATGATGAGCCATATCGATAATAGTGGTGGTAATCATCATGTCGTCTTGGGAAAAAGGAATATTTTTGATAAAGGTTTTGTCGATTTTTAAAATATCGATGGGAAACGATTTAAGCCGCGCCAATGATGAATAGCCCGTACCAAAATCATCAATGGCAAGCTGTATGCTTCGTGTATTGAGGCTATTGAGTATCGAGAGTGCGTGTTGTTGATTAGCCATTAAACCTGTTTCGGTAATTTCCAAACCTAAGTAGTCGGGAGGAAGTCCTGTTTCATCAAGTATTTGGGCTACAAGATTTTTTATGTCACCACAACGAAACTGATAGGCGGAGATGTTAACGGCTAAAGTCACCATGAGTAAGCCTTCATCCAACCATTGCCGACCTAGTTTACAGGTTTCGCGTAATGCCCATTCACCAATGGCGACAGCCACACCTGTTTCTTCGGCAAGAGTGATAAAATCCTTAAGGATCACGCGCTCACCTTTGTCAGAATCATTCCAGTACACCAAGGTTTCCGCACCAACTAAGCGTCCGCTGTTAATTTCAATTTGGGGTTGAAAATAAATGCTCAATTCCTGTTGCTCGATAGCACCGCGTAATCGTGATTCTAAGGCGAGGCGTTCTTGAGCTTTTTTGGTGAGGGCTTCAGAAAAATAGGCAAAGCAGCCACGTCCTGAATCTTTCGCGTGATACAGTGCGGCATCCGCATTATCCATTAAGGTTTCTATGGTGTTTCCGTGCTGCGGACAAACGCCGATACCGATGCTTGCACCAATAGAAGCCTCGTGATCTTGGTTTAAGGTAAATGGTTGACTTAGGGTATCAATAATGGATTGAGCGACGTGGGCAACGTCTTCATAGTGAGTGACATTTTCCAATAGAATGACAAATTCATCACCCCCTAAACGTGCCACCATATCGACTTCACGCAAACTGGCTTTAACACGTTCGGCAACTTGTTGTAATAATTCATCGCCTGCGGCATGACCTAGGGTATCGTTGACTGCTTTAAATTTATCCAAATCCATCATCAATACCGCCATCAGATTGCCAGTACGATGATTAAGTTCGATACCATGTTTGATGCGTTCTTGTAGTAAACGGCGATTGGGTAATTGAGTTAACGCGTCATAAAATGCTAGCTGGTGAATATAGTCTTCCATCGCTTTGCGTTCAGTAATATCGACAAGAGTTGCCACATAATGGGTAACAAGGTTCTGACCATTGGCTTTTACGGCGGTAATAGTTAATTGTTGAGGATAGGCATCACCATTTTTACGTTGATTCCATAGCTCGCCGTGCCACTCGCCAGTATCATCAATACGTTGCCACAGCGCGGTATAAAATGCATTATCTTGCCGTCCCGAATGTAGTAAACGCGGGGTTTGACCAATTGCTTCCTCAGCATCGTAGCCCGTAATTTGAGTAAACGCCTTATTCACATTAATAATAATTTCATTCGCATCGGTAATTAGCATACCTTCTTGCGATTCAAACACTGTGGCTGCAATGCGTAACTCGGCTTCGATTTTTTTGGTCTCGCCAATATCAATATGTGTTCCCGCTATTAACAAAGCTTTGCCATGCTCGTCTGAGGAAATTAACCGTCCCCTATCCATCACCCAAACCCAGTGTCCCTGTTTGTGTTTCATTCGACATTCACATTGATAGTAATCGAGTTCGCCCGCAAAATGCTTGTTTAGCAATTCCTCAGAGCGTTTTAAATCATCGGGATGACAGTAATCTAGCCACGTTTGAATAGAAACAGGCTGTAATTCCGCCAATTCATAACCGATGATGTTCGCCCACAGCTCATTTACAGTGTTTTCAATATAGGTTAGTTACCATATAAAAGAAACTTTATGCCAATAATATACTCTACCTATTAATTTAATAACATTGTTAGGAGATTAAAATGAAACCTTACTCATACGACTTAAGAATTCGAGTTTTTAAT
>JAPLRZ010000058.1 GCA_026398895.1 Methylococcales bacterium | reverse complement strand
ATTTATGCAGTATTCAAGCTGGAATGCTTGAAGATAAAACACAAAACCAATCATTTTGCATTGCGTACCAAGCTCTTCATCAAGGCAAACCAGTTGGCTTATGAAGAATTGCAAAAATTAAGGACTGCGTAACATCAGTTAATAAAATAATACCGTTCGTGGTGAGCTGTGAGCGTGTCGAACAGTCGAACCACATTCACAACATTCGGCAAACTCATGACAGGCTTCGACAAGATCAGTGCGAACGGTTTTGTACTGGTTAGCTGTAGAGTATCACCATCTTGCCAAAAATGGTGAGCCTGCCCTGCTTAAAAGCACTGTAAGTAGTCGATCAAAAGTCTTTTAACATATTTTTAATATGACAAAGTGTTTGAAGTCCGTTTGGTATATGAAGTTGTGAGCATTTGATTTTGTTAAAAGACCTATGGTCACTTACTTATATGCTTGCCTACATAACCCACCGATACACGCCTTCTGCGAACCTCTTAAAGCCAATAGCAAGAACGGTAAAGCTATTTTGTCTGCGCCACTATGCGTAAATGTATCCACCTTTTGCTATTCAACCTTTTGACCCAACACTGTCTTTTAATTATCACTAGCTTTCTAGGTGGCAAGACCATATAGTATTTTAGTTTAAAAATAATCCATAAATGCCCAAATATCCCATGAGAAAAGCCTACAGTGAAGACCTAAGTTGTGTGTCATAAGATGCTATGAAGCAGGATTTTCCAACCCACTCATTATCCAGATATTTACTATAAGCAAAGACACCTTAAATCCGTGGAGTAGGCAATATAAAGAGACTGGTAGTTTAGAACACCGCATAGAAAAAGGAAATGTAGCGATGAAGACTTAGTAAACTACATTGAACAGTATTCATCGGCAACGCTTGAAAACATAGCGAAATATGTATCCATTAAAATACCCTCTGTTCATGTTCGTTTAAAACAATGCGGTATTACACAAAAAATCTTGACGCGCTGGAAAATGCGCCGCGCAAGCACAGTCACACGTTCATTGAATGAACGAGTACAAGGCGCGAGGCGATTATTGCGTTGGCAGGCGGTTTGTTTTTTTATTCAGATTGTATTGCTGGCGGCTGGTTTAATTATTTGAAGAACTTACGCATGGTTGTTTATGAGGCGTTCGTGCTACGAGCTTAAATCATTCGGGTCAGTATTGGCAGTAAATCGACAGTGCGCGGCATTTGACTCAGGTGATAAAATCGCCCACGCATACTCGATTACTTGCCCGCTTGGTGGATGTCCCCACAAAAGGGTAAATGACCCTGTCGCATTCGCTTGTTTAAATAAATCTGCATAAACAGGTGTCGTTTTATCGGCAATAGCTGTTAACACTAACGCCCCACAACTTGCTACATCGTCACGATTAACCCAAGGCGAGATAATAGTCTCGTTATCAATTAATAAAATCGGTTCAGGTCGAGCATGAAGCAACACATTACCGCCTAGCCAACTTTCAGCAATCACAATAGTCAGCGGCTGTGATTGATGTTTGCGCCAGATTGTCGATACCATATTTGCCAATTCTTGACTGGGATAATTAGTTCGCGCACTACGCCCTGTCATGGCGGGATAAGCTACCGCACCGCCAAAGAACACCAGCAAAATCACAATCTGTAAGCCCCACACTAAGCGGCTAGTGTTTTGCAACAGCGATGCTTCATCATAGTGACGAAAAAAACAATGCACTAACAAAATACCAGCAGGAAAGAAAAACGCGCTCACCCAGCTAATATCCAAGGCACTACCATTAATGAACATTGGTAAAGTTGCCAAGGCTAGCGGCATGAACAGCATTGCTAACAAAAAACGGCGATCCGTGTCGTAAGATTGGCGGTTACAAAATTGCTCACCACCGACGGTTGATAAACATTCTATAATGCTGATTGCCACAATCTTACGCGAACTAATATTGATTAAAAATAAAACCGCCAGTAACGCATACCACCAACGCATAACTAGCTTACCAAAAAAATAACTGAATAATTTTAATCTACTATCATCCGAAGCCGTCAATTGGTTATCCAAATAATGAAGTGGTAGCCAATCATGCTCCATTAACCAAATAAGATTTGGCGAAAATATCAACGCAAACACCACAATACTGAGCAATAAACCCCGAGTCACTAAAGGATTTTTCCAGTGCTGTTGCCAAATCAGATACACAAAAAAACTGGCTAATACCAAAATCACGCTGTACTTGGTTAACATCGCCAAGCCACCCGCAATACCCAGCAATAGCCATGTTAACAGTCGCTCAGGATGGTGAAGAGCGCGGTAAAAATAATATATCAGCGCGGCAGTGAACGGAAAAGACACTGTATTATGATTAAAAATGACTGCCCTAAAGTTGTAATAACTAATCAAGGAAGTGATAAGCACCGCAACAATTGCTAGCTTGCGCGGTAAAATTTGTTTAGCCAATAGCCACACATAAATCAACGCCACCACATTACAGCCTTGCGCGGCAAATGCCGATAGCCCTCTCGAAGAGCCGCCATACAGATGACTTAGCACATACATTAACAACGAGGGCAACGGCGGATGTTTATAGTAGCCCCATTGCCACGTCCGCGACCACACAACCTGCTCAACGTCATCTTCGTGCATAGACGAAGGCAAATATTCCATTAACAGCGTCCAAGCAATTAAATAAATGCCCAGAAAAAGGAATAACTGTAGCTCGTCTCGATAGAAACTCAGCAATGTAAGTGCTTTTGAAATAGAATTTTTTGTTTTAAGTGTGGCTAATGATATAAATTGAAGCTGTTTTGTGTCTGTGTTTCGCATGAGTCTTTACTTGTTCCTTGTGATATACATTAATGCCAGAGCGGTTTAATGTGCATGATCGTTGCTTTGGAAAAGCAGATTGTTTTTCGAGTTAAGCGTTTAACCCAAGTCCGCAGATTCAGGTTTTTGGGTTCTATTTTCTGAGTGTTTTTTTTGCCTAACTCATGCTGGTCTGCGGGTAAATGACGCGCATAAGTCCCCCCAGTTATCGGTATAATATCGCGTGAGATTAAAGGATTGTCGTAACGATTGCAGTTGCTGGAATACGTCATCTTTGCGTCTGCCAAAGACATAAGCTAATAGCGTGCTACTGGCGCGATCAATGACGTACTGTGCTTAGGGTTTTTCAGCATCTGATTTTAATCTAATTTACAGATTTGACCTACTTCACCCAATTATGCTTCACTACCGTTTACCTGTTTATGTTGCACGGCAGCAGTCACAAAACCTGAAAACAGCGGATGTCCTTTTCGGGGCGTGGAGGTAAATTCAGGATGAAATTGGCAGGCTAAAAACCACGGATGCTCAGGAATTTCAATCATTTCTACTAATCGTCCGTCGATGGATTTACCTGAAAAACGCAGTCCTGCGGCTTCTAAACGTTCAATATATTGATTATTGAATTCGTAACGGTGACGATGGCGTTCGGTGATGACATCTTTTTGGTACATCAAATGGGCGAGAGTGTCATGCTGTAGACGGCATTGTTGTCCGCCTAAACGCATAGAACCACCTAAGTCAGAATTTTCATCGCGGGTTTGTAATTGTCCGTCTTCCATCCATTCGGTAATTAAACCAATCACAGGGTGCGGTGATTTTGGTAAAAATTCAGTGCTGTGCGCCCCTTCTAGCCCTGCGACATTACGCGCAAACTCAATCACTGCTGCCTGCATACCTAAACAAATACCTAGATAGGGGATTTTATTTTCTCGCGCATAACGTACCGTGGCAATTTTACCTTCCACACCACGCTCACCAAATCCACCAGGAACTAAAATGGCATTCACTTCTTTTAATCGAGCGGTGCCTTCTTCTTCAATCAGCTCAGAATCAATATAAATAATATCAATTTTCGTGTGTGTGCGTATACCTGCATGAATCAACGCTTCGTTAATTGATTTATAGGCATCGGAATGATCGACATATTTGCCTACAATGGCAATCTTGACAGTATTGCTAGAATTTTCAAGAGCGGCAATCACAGCTTGCCATTCACTTAAATCCGCAGCTGGTACATCTAAACGCAACCGTTTAACGACGATTTCATCCAGCCCTTGATCATGTAACATCAAAGGAATGCGATAAATGGAATCGGCATCAACCGCTGAAATAACGGCTTTTTCTTCTACGTTGGTGAACAGGGCAATTTTACGACGATCGCTGACAGGAATAGGTCGTTCAGAACGGCAAATTAAAATGTCAGGTTGAATACCGATAGTGCGTAATTCTTTAACCGAATGTTGCGTGGGTTTGGTTTTAATTTCACCCGCAGAACGAATATAAGGCACGAGGGTTAAATGAATAAATAGCGATCTATCCATGCCCAATTCAAAACGCATTTGTCGAATAGCTTCTAAAAATGGCAAAGATTCTATGTCGCCAACTGTGCCACCCACTTCAATCAAAGCAACATCCATACCTTCCGCACTGGCATAAATACGGCGTTTTATTTCATCAGTAATATGGGGAATAACCTGCACAGTCGCACCTAGATAATCGCCTTTGCGCTCATTGCGCAACACACTGTCATAGATTTGCCCCGTGGTGAAATTATTTTTACGACTCATGGTGGTTTTTAAATACCGCTCATAATGCCCTAAATCTAAATCGGTTTCCGCACCATCTTCGGTAACAAACACTTCGCCATGTTGAAATGGACTCATGGTACCTGGATCAAGATTAATGTATGGGTCGAGCTTAGTCATAGTGACTTTAAGACCACGCGCTTCGAGAATAGCGGCAAGCGATGATGCCGCAATCCCTTTGCCTAACGACGACACCACGCCGCCAGTAATAAAAATATATTTTGTCATGTAGGATTTATCGGCTTTGAAAGGATGATTAACCTAGGCATTTTAATCGACTGAGCCTTGTTCGTCATGGTCTTTTCAGGATTTATTCGTCATTCTGTATGGAAAAACAAATACAGGCATCGGTTTTTTCGTGAAAAAAGTCGGCACTTATCCACAAATCACCAACCGCAGCCAGTTTATTGTCCAAGTAAATAAGAGGAATCATTTCACGTTCCCACGGTGGAATTCCCGCTTCTTGAAATAAATTTTTCAGCGTATGATGCTCTTTGCGATGGGGTAAACGGATTTTTTCCCCACCACTGCGAAATTTTACCGTGACTTTAGCTTTTTGCCACTTGTCTAATAAAATGCCTGTTGACGATATAACATAAGACAATAGTCGGTGAGTCGCAAAAGTGACAGATGGCTCGTTAGTGAGCCAAACCATATCTTTTAGCGGCTCTTGTTCTGCCTGTTTTAGACAATACAGCCTGTCTCGATAACGGCGGATAACAAAACCTTGTCCTGCGAGAATTGGATCGCTGTCTTCACGCGCACCAATAACTTCAGTTTGTATGCGCTCAACAAAGGCTTGTGCTGGCATTCTTAAACCTAGGTTTTGAAACCAATGTCGAATAATCAGTTGTTGCCTAGGACTTTTGTGGGATTGTAATTGAGTGACACATAAGGTTTTATTTAATCGACTAAAAACAGGATAAAACAACTCATCAGCCACAGCGGATACAATAACCTGCGCCTCAGCACAATGTTTTGCCGACCGTGCCACGGTTTTATCACACGATTCCCAGCGTTGTTTTATGAGTGGAATAATCACATTGCGTAAAAAATTGCGATCATAATCGTTTTTTTGATTACTAGGGTCTTCAATCCATTGCAAGTTATGGCTTTGTGCATAATCATTAATTTCAAGTTTTGTAGTATTTAACAAAGGTCTTAACATCAAGCCTAGCCCAAAAAAACTACTCTCTGGAATACCAGATAAACCGCGCAAACCCGCTCCTCTAAATAGTTGCAATAGAACCGTTTCAAGCTGATCTTCTCTATGCTGAGCAACCAGCAAAATATCATCAACATTAAGTAAAGGTTTTAAAGCCGAGTAACGCGCATTTCTTGCCGCCTCTTCAGGGCTTTCGCCTGTGTTTGCCTCTGCGTCAATGTGTAACACGGTAAAATCAACCTCCAAAATTCCAGCGGTTTTTTTACAATGATCAACCCAAGAATCGGCCTCTGTTTGCAAGCCATGATGAACATGAACAGCAGTAATTTTACCGCTAAGACTTGGCACTGAGGCGCACAAATGTAATAACACATGCGAATCAACTCCACCGCTGTAACCAATATAAATGTGGTTAAAGTGTTTATGTTGATTTAGAAGAGATTCTATAATATCGGCTGAAAGCAGATTGGTCATTTTTACGTCCTTGGTAATCTTTATGTTTTTATCATTTACTTGGTCGTACATTATAGAGTGATGTGTCAGCAAATAAACACTTGCTTAGAATAAAATCCATCGATTGACATAAAGTCATTTTTTTACAAAATTATAGGTTGTTTTAGCAATTTTTTTAAATAACTGATGTTACGCACCCATTTTTTAAAATCAATGAGTTACAGTTTTCTGAATTCGCTACAGCCATTGATTCTTCTGAACGCCTGAGTAACATTAGTAAATAATTTTAAATTTTATATTAAATTACTTTTACTGCGCTACAATAAAAGACAAAGAGTGTGGTTGTATGGTAAATCCTCCATGTGAATTAACGGTTATTGTTTTATAATCGTTCCTTGTTAGTATTAACTATTGGTTGAATTATTACTTATGTCTGCTGTAATGGAAGAAAAAACGTTTCGTGGCTTGCGTGAAGTCACCGCTTTAGTTTTTTTTGCGTGTGCCTTATTTTTCCTGATTGCATTAGTCACGTTTAGCAATGAGGATGCAGGATGGACACACAGCGGCACCGTGCGTAACGTCACTAATGCGTGCGGCGTTTTTGGTGCATGGCTTGCTGATTTTAGTCTTAGTTTTTTTGGTCTGTGTGCATATTTATTTCCTGTGATTATTTTCTGGCACGGCTACCTATTCAATAGGCATAGAAATGTTACAAAATCTCAAGAAAAGATATTTATGGCACTGGCTTGGCTGGGTTCTATCGCTGCCATTATTTCCAGCACTGCTTTATTACATCTCTATGTACTGAGAATAGGCATTGAATTACCGCGTAGCACAGGCGGTATTGTCGGTGAAGAAATAGGCGGTGCCGCGTTCATTACCTTAGGCAATTCAGGAGCTACTTTATTTTTATTGGTGCTGTTAGTAGCAGGTATCACCATGATTACCGACCTCTCTTGGGTAAAACTCATGGATATGATCGGTAAATATACGGTTTCTTGCTGTCAGATTTTGTTTCGTCAAGCTTTCGACTGGCAAGCAAAAACCACGTTAGAAAATACAGTGAGAATCCCCGTTGTCCCTAAAAAAGTGAATACTAGGAAAAATCCTATCATCGGCGTTGTACCTACTATCGAAACAACCGTTGCCAAAGTGGTTGCCCGCGTTGAAAAGTCCAGCAGTCCCGCTAAAAAATTGCCACCCACTAAGCGTTATAAATCGGGCGAAACCGTATTACCCAGCTTAGATTTATTGGATAACCGTGAAATTCGCGTCATCGGTTATTCACAAGCCGATTTAGAAGCGATGTCACGGCTGGTAGAAACCATTCTCGCGGATTTTAATGTCATTGTGAACGTGGTAGATTTTCATCCTGGCCCAGTGATTACTCGCTTTGAATTACAACCTGCTGCGGGCGTTAAAGTTAGTCGTATTAGCAGTCTGTCCAAAGATTTAGCCAGAGCCTTATCCGTGACCAGTGTGCGTATAGTCGAGATTATCCCTGGCAAAACCGTCGTTGGTTTAGAAATTCCCAATCGTGAACGCGAAATGGTGACATTACGCGAATTACTGGTATCTCCCAATTTTATCAAAGCAAAATCCTTGCTGACCCTCGCGATGGGTAAAGACATTGCAGGTGCGCCGATGGTTGCCGATTTAGGCAAAATGCCCCATGCGTTAGTGGCTGGTACAACAGGCTCTGGAAAATCGGTTGCTATCAACACCATGATTTTAAGCTTGCTCTACAAAGCGACTCCCGAACAAGTACGCATGATTATGATAGACCCAAAAATGCTGGAACTATCCGTTTATGAAGGCATTCCCCATTTATTAACGCCTGTTGTTACCGATATGAAAGAAGCCAGCAACGCACTACGCTGGGCAGTCGGTGAAATGGAACGCCGCTATAAACTGATGTCTAAAATGGGCGTTAGAAATTTGGCGGGCTTTAATACATTAATTGAAGAAGCAACCGCTCGTGGCGAAAGCATACCAGACCCAATGTACCAGATTCTTAATCCTTTTGCCGAAGGTGAGATTCCTGCATTAGCCACCTTGCCCAGCATCGTCATCGTCATAGACGAACTTGCTGACATGATGATGATCGTCGGCAAAAAAGTCGAAGAATTGATTGCACGTTTAGCACAAAAAGCCCGCGCCGCTGGTATTCACTTGGTATTAGCAACCCAACGTCCCTCGGTGGACGTATTAACTGGCTTGATTAAAGCTAACGTACCAACACGCATTTCCTTTCAAGTCTCCTCGCGCATTGATTCGCGTACCATTCTTGACCAAGGCGGCGCGGAAACGCTATTAGGTAACGGCGATATGTTATTTCTACCCTCAGGCACTAGCATTCCTATTCGCGCCCACGGTGCATTTGTTGACGATCATGAAGTTCATCGGGTAGTGGAGTTTTTAAAACAAACCGCACCACCTGATTATTTGGAAGAAATTACCCGCGAATCATTTGATAATGACAGTTTTAGTATGGGCGGTAGCGATAGTTCGGGTGGTGGTTCAGAAACCGATGCCCTGTATGATGAAGCGGTACGTTTTGTCACTGAATCTCGCAAAGCCTCAATCTCTAGCGTGCAACGTCGCTTTAAAGTGGGCTATAACCGTGCAGCAACCATGATAGAAGATATGGAAGCCGCAGGTGTAGTCAGCTCGGCGGAGTCCAATGGCTCGCGAGTAGTATTAGCTCCATCGCCTGTTAGAGATTAGCGGATATTGTCCACATAACACACCAAAGCACGAAACAAAAGTAATATCGGAGTAAAACAGCTTTAGCTGTTTTCTAGCCAATAGCTAAAGCTATTGGACTCCTGCTTCTGGGTTTTTCCATTCATACCGCGAAAAACTCAGTGATATAGCTTTCGTGATGACTGGGCTTCATCCCATCTACGCGCTAAACATTGCCTTACCCGCCATTAAACCTTATCCTCTCCACAAAACAACGGTTACTTTATGGATAAAACCTTCATGCCTCCTCGCTCTCTTAACCCCTACATCGCTGGTAATCCAGTCGGCAATAGCAATGCGTTCACGGGTCGAGCGGATATTGTCCGTGAAGTCCTGCATATCTTTTCCCGTCCTGAGGAAAATGCCATTGTGCTGTATGGGCAGCGGCGTATTGGCAAAACCTCAGTATTACAATTTTTGAAAAAAACCTTAGCGCAAGAAACAGCTTCAGGGCATTATTTTCCTGTGTATTTTGACTTGCAAGATAAAGCCACGTTTTCCTTGGGCGATGTGCTAAAGGATTTAGCTAACACCATTGCCAATGAATTGGGATTTCCCGCGCCACACAAGGCTACAATCCAGAACACCGATTTTTTAAATCGTTCTCACAACTTAGCATCATGCAACTCTGAAAACACATATTAATAATCACTAAATTTTCCAACCACTATAAATTTATGAACTCAACAACTGATATTATTAAAGCTGTTCAAACCTATATTGAAACGCCAGATACAAAATACGCCATCATGATTGATGGTGAGTGGGGATGTGGAAAAACTTATTTTTGGAAAAATACGCTTCTTCCTGTGGTTGGAGAATCTGAAGCTCTTTATATTTCTATGTTTAGTTTAAAAGACATCAAAGATATTGAAAATGAAATCTTTAAAACATTATCTTTCATGGGTAATGATGACGATGGAGTTTTAAAAGGTATGTTAAATTCTGGCACTGCGACAATTGATGACGTTAGATTTGGTGGAATTGGATTTGTCGTCCAATTTTGTCTAAAAAAATTGAAAGACAAAAAGCTAGAAACAAGTAAAAATCTTTTTATCTGCTTTGATGATTTAGAACGTTGGGCAGGTGATATTGAAGTCTGTCTATCATATATTAATAAACTGGTTGAACATGATGGGGCTAAATGCCTGATTATTGGCAATGCCAATGAAATAGAAGCAAAAAATAAAGATAAGTTTAATAATACTAAAGAAAAAACCATTGGTTTTAAATACAAATTAACTTATCTTCCTGAAATCACTCTAAATGCGGCTGTTAATTTAGGTAATTATCCATCTCCTGACTGCAAAACTTATATAGAAAACCTAATTTCTGAAAATAAAATCCGAATTTATGACTTACTCACTTCTGTTAAATGTTCAAATATTAGGACAGTTAGTGTAGGTATTCATTATCTCGCAATAATATATTCAAATCATAAAAGTAAATTTGAAATTTCACCCGCTAATGCTATTTCATACTTTATTTCTTTGCTATCGACTCTAATTCTTGTTGAGCATTACAAAAACAGTGATGAAGATAGGAAGGCAATTTTAGCTCCTGTGAATGATGTACTTGAATTGACAGAAAAACTTGGAATAAACTTCCTCGATGGTAATAAGAAAATAAGGAAGCTTTCAGATGAAGAAAAAATTATTGAATATTTAATAGATGCAACATTTTATCAGACTGGTGACATAAAGCTTCAAGGTAAATTTAGTATTATTAGCTATGGGTTTTACAAAAGTGAAGATTTTGAAGAAGAATTTACCAAATGGAGAAAAACAGAAGATTATGAATATTATTTGGATACATTTAAATTATTGTATATGGATGACGAGGAAGCAGAACGTATTCATCAAAGTACATATAAAGCGATGTTGGAAGAAAAAAACATTACTGACCCGTATATTTTATTATCACTAACCGATAG
The DNA here is from genome assembly GCA_026398895.1 of Methylococcales bacterium. Taxonomy (GTDB): domain Bacteria; phylum Pseudomonadota; class Gammaproteobacteria; order Methylococcales; family Methylomonadaceae; genus UBA4132. The sequence continues at coordinate 39,164 of JAPLRZ010000058.1, read as the reverse complement.
AATCTTAAATAATATAAAGCGTGGTGCTATTAATCTTGATTTTGAAGTGACTAAGGATGGTATCAAGAAACTTTTTAAAGAGCTTTATGAGCAGAAAATAATGGATAATAATAAATATATTGAACCACCTTATTTTGAGCGATTTAAATATTGTAATGACATCTATTCAGAAGTTATTGAGCAAAATGATAAGTACAACGAAAGCTATAATAAAATAGAAATTTCAAAATTCTGGATAAAACTAAAAGCTAATCCAGATGAATTAGATGAATTAATGAAAAAATATAAAGATTATGAGATTTTTTCTCTATACGATAACCCAGAAGAAATTGTAGACGTTATTGAAACTCTAAATAATGAGCAGTTATTTGAGTTTACTCGCTGGATGGGGTCACGATTAGATGGTTCTGTTGGGGCTGTTGAAAAAGAACATGAACGAGCGCAAGCCATAGTCGAAATTCTTGAAGAAAAATATATAAATAAGTTTGGCGTAAAAGCAGCACACATAAAACAAATTTCTAGGATTCTTAAAAATAAAAGTACCAATTATGCCCCTGAATACATAGACGAAAGCAAAGAAATATAAAAATCTATGAAATTTGAATGGGACGAAAACAAAAATCAAATAAATATTCGTAAGCATGGTATTGATTTTCATGATGCCGCTTATGTATTTGCTGACCCTTTTGCATTAAGCATACCTGATGATGAGCATTCAGAAATGGAAGAACGTTGGCTTTTATTGGGCAATAACTTAAATGAACAATTATTACTGGTTGTCCATGTGTTTCGTTGTGATGAGGTGATACGAATTATTTCTGCTAGAAAAGCAAGCACTAACGAGAAAACGACTTATATAAAGAGGTTAACTAAATGAAAGACGACTATGATTTTTCTAATGCTGAACAAGGTAAATTCTATGTACCTGTTGAACAGATTGAATTACCGATTTATTTAGATAAAGACCTTGTGCTATGTCTTGAGAAAAAATGCCAAGCATCACATGAAAGTTTACAGATTTTGGTCAATAAGTTATTGCGCAGTGCAATTGAAAATGATTCTATCGCTACACCATAGTTTTAACAGATAGCCGCAGAACTTTAGAAAACACTTGGGCAGCGTGGTCGCCACAAATGCGCATGGCACACTATTGTGGCATTAGCCCACACCCCACAGTTACTGGAAAAACGTTTATTTAATAACAAGGCGTTATCGCGTAACGTCAATGATTTTGGTCAAGAATTAAGTGTAAGCAACTATAGCCTACCCGCAAATCACAACCAACCAACACACTATGAATCCTAAAAACTTTCCCGAACTTGATTTGCTGGAAAAAATTATTGCACAGTTAGGGGATTATGCCCAAGTGGAGATTCTTGGCACTGTTCCCTATAAGCACTATGAGTTTCCTCTGTATTGTATTTCATTAGGTTCAACTCGACCTGATGTGCCAGTGTTGGCGTATTTTGGCGGTGTGCATGGTTTGGAAAAAATTGGCTCGGAAATACTTTTTGCCTATTTGCAGACCATTATTGAGCTGTTGAAATGGGATGACACCTTTAAGGCGCAATTGGAAAACTCACGGTTATTATTTTTCCCGTTAGTGAATCCAGTCGGGGTATTTTGTAGCACGCGTAGCAATGGTAATGGCGTGGATTTAATGCGCAATTCTCCTGTAAAAGCCTTTGGCGAGCGTAAATTTTACAGTGGACAGCGGCTCACCCCCCATTTACCTTGGTATCAAGGTAATGCTGAACACATGGAAATAGAAGCACTGGCGTTGTGTGAGGTGGTGCGCCGATGTACTTCACAAGCTCCGTTGACCATAACCGTTGATTTACATTCTGGCTTTGGAATTCAGGATAGACTGTGGTTTCCTTATGCGTATTGCAAACAACCTTATCCAGATATTGCCCAAGCTTTTGCGTGGAAACAATTGTTTGAGCGATGTTATCCGCAGCATTTCTACAAAATTGAACCAATGAGTCAGGAATATGTGATTGAAGGCGATTTGTGGGATTATCTGTATCAGGATTTTTTGCAAAACAATGACGGGCAGCGTTTATTTTTACCATTAACCTTGGAAATGGGTTCATGGTTGTGGTTGCGCAAAAGCCCACGACATATTTTTATGCGCCACGGTTTATTTCATCCGTTAGTACCACATCGACAACAACGTATTTTAAGACGGCATTTAATTTTGTTTGATTTTTTGTATCGCAGTTTATTAAATCCACACAGTTGGGCAACCTTGGACGCACTGCAAAAACAGGATTATGAGCAACAAGCACTGGGATTATGGTATGGGCAATAATTGGTTATTAGTGCGTGGTTTGACCCGCGAATCGGGGCATTGGGGAGATTTTATTTCCCAGTTGCAACAGGTATTTCCAAAAGCACAAATTAACACCTTGGATTTAGCGGGTAGTGGTGTTTATTATTCACAAACCAGCCCTGATTCTATTGCCGAAATAACCAGACAATTACGCCAACACGCACTGGAAAACGGTTGGCTACAGTCGAAAATCACGCTGCTGACTTTATCATTAGGTGGTATGGTAGCGTGGGAATGGATGCAGCAATATCCCGATGATATTAATGGTGCGGCATTGATGAATAGTAGTCTAGCAACAGTGAATCCTTTTTATCAACGTTTGCGTTGGCAAAGTTATGGGAAACTGGCAAAAATTGTTTGGCAATCCGACTGTTATCAACGTGAATTAGCCATTGTAAAATTGGTGAGTAATTGTGAAAGTCAGCATGAAAAAATTGCAGCGGAATGGGATCAAATCCAACGCTTGCGTCCAGTGAGTGGGCAAAACGCGCTACGGCAAATTATCGCCGCCGCCAAATACAAACCTTTGCTTGCTAAACCCATTGCTCCTGTATTATTGCTGAATGGGCTAGGTGATCGTCTGGTTTCGCCCAACTGTTCAGAAAGTATAAGCAAACATTGGTCATTGCCGTTAGTCAGCCATCCTTGGGCAGGACATGATCTTTGCAATGATGATGCAAAATGGGTGATAGAACAATTGCAGCAATGGCTACAAAGCGTGTAAGCAATGCTAAATACTGCGGAGTGCAAGCAGAGCTTGCACTCCGCCTTACGTCCAGCATTATATATGTAGCACTATTCACGATGGAGTAAAATAGCTTTAGCTATTAGCAGTAAACAGCTAAAGCTGTTTTACTCCCACGCTTTTTGTTAAATCGCTTAGATAGCATAAATAACAGAACAACAAATCACGACGCTACGTTTAAAATTGCGTAAAATGTAAAATAACCGTTCATATCAATTCTAGTTATACGAGGGTTGCATTCAATATGTCGCAGCAAATGGAAAAACTCGCAGTGATGTTTGCCGATATTTGTGGTAGTACCGCACTTTACGAGAGTGTGGGCGATACTCAGGCACGTTACTTAACCTCATGGTGTATAGCCACTATGACCCATGAAATTATCCCGTTCCACGGTGTACTGATTAAAACCATTGGTGATGAAATATTATGTACCTTTCCGAGTGCGGAAGCGGCGTTTAACGCCGCTTGTGCCATGCAAAATGCAGTTCAGCTCAAGCGACCTGAAAATGGCATCGCGATGCACATTCGAGTGGGTTTTCATTATGGCGATGTGCTTGAAGAAACAGGTGATGTGTTTGGTGATACGGTTAATGTGGCGGCGCGTGTTGCAGGGCTGGCTAGAACCGATCAAATTATGACCACGCAAGCGGTATATGATGCGTTACCAATAAGGCTGCGAAACCAAACGCATCAAATCATGAGTGCCGAGCTTAAAGGTAAGCAGGAAAAATATCCTATTTTTCTGGTCGTTTGGGATGAAGACGATAGGCAGAGTACCCGTTTTAATGCCACGCTACAAAAACCTCGGTTTGAGGAAAAAGCGCATGAGTTAACCTTAAACAACAATGGTCAGTTGTTTACAATTAACGCAAACCGAAGAACCATGATGTTAGGGCGTAGCGATAACTGCGATATTATTGTGTGCAACAGCTTTGTTTCTCGACAACACGCTCGAGTAGAGTTGCGTTTTGATAAATTTTTGCTTGTCGATCAAAGTACCAACGGTACTTATATTCGCTTTAATGATGGCAATATAGCGCACATTACCCGCGAAGAAATAATTCTACAAGGTTCTGGCTGGTTCAGTTTAGGACAATCAAGCTTTGAAAATCCAGCCGAGTTTATTAAATTCTCTATTACTTAATGCGGGGAAGCTACATTGAGCATTTGTCTCAATATCCAATTGCGCCGTTTCAACACATACTTTGACGGCTTAGCGGCTTTTAAAAGCAGTGGATTTGGCAAGGTAGCGGCAAGCAGCGCGGCTTGTGAACGGCTGAGTTGCTTGGCAGGAATGCCAAAATAATGTTGACTAGCCTCTTCTATGCCAAATAAATGATCGCCAAATTCGGCGATATTGAGATACACCTCAATAATGCGCTGTTTACTCCAAAATACTTCCAAGCATACCGTAAACCAAACTTCCAAACCTTTACGAATAAAATTTTTCGAGGGCGATAAAAATAAATTTTTAGCAACTTGTTGAGAAATGGTACTGGCACCTCTGAGCTTCTCACCGTCCATATAATCCTCTATTGACGCGCTTATCGCGTTAAGATCAAAGCCAAAATGTTGCATAAAACGTTGATCTTCTGCTGCAATCACCGCCGTAAACGCATGAGGAGAAATATTTTTTGCACTCACCCAAGTGTAATCTATCCACTTAAAGGCAGGAAAATCTTCTACATGGCGATGCAGCATAAACATCGAAGTAATTGGCGGTATCCAGCGCAGTAAAATACAACTACCCACCGATGTGACCACATAAGTCAGCAGGAAATAAAACAACACAGCGCGCACTATCGCCCGCAGTGATAAAGCAGGCTTGGTTTTTTTTGGTTTTTTTTCCAAGGGAGAACAGGCGAGTTGATTAATGGAAAGGTAACGTAAGCCGCCCATCACAACTCAATGCGATAGGTCGGCTGAGTGTTTTTTAGGTAATGATGCGATTAGCAATAATATCGTCAACCACTGAAGGATCAGCCAGCGTAGAGACATCATCCATATTATTTAGATCATTAGCGGCAACATTACGCAAAATACGGCGCATGATTTTTCCTGAACGGGTTTTAGGTAAACCTGCGGCAAACTGAATAATATCAACCGTAGCAATTACGCCAATTTCCCGTCTGACTAAAGCGACTAGCTCTTTTTTCATCTCATCAGATGGCGTTATACCGACATTGAGGGTGACGTAGGCATAAATCCCCTGCCCTTTAATCGAATGCGGAAAACCCACCACCGCTGATTCAGCAACGTGTTCATGTAAATCCAACGCGCTTTCAATTTCCGCCGTTCCCATACGATGCCCAGACACATTTAACACATCATCAACGCGCCCTGTAATCCAGAAATAACCGTGTTTGTCGCGGCGTGCGCCATCACCTGCAAAATAATAATTAGGGTATTTTTTAAAATAAGTATCGATAAAACGTTGATGATCGCCATGAATAGTCCGCGCCTGTGCTGGCCACGGAAAACCAAACACCAACACGCCTTCCGCTTCACCTTCCAATATCTGCCCATCTTCGCTCATAATTTCAGGTTTAATACCAAAAAATGGGTGCGTTGCCGACCCTGGTTTTAAACCTGTCACTCCTGGTAAGGGCGTGATTAAAATACCGCCCGTTTCAGTTTGCCACCAAGTATCGACAATCGGACAACGTGCCTCACCCACGACATGGTAATACCATTCCCATGCTTCAGAGTTAATTGGTTCACCGACACTGCCCAAAATCCGCAAACTACTGCGGTCGGTGCGAGTGACAAATTCATCACCTTGCGCCATTAACGCCCGAATCGCAGTCGGCGCGGTATAAAAAATATTAACTTTATGTTTATCAATCACCTGCCAGAAACGATCTGCCGCTGGATAAGTGGGTACGCCTTCAAATAATAACGTTGTCGCGCCATTACACAAAGGGCCATAAATCACATAAGAATGCCCAGTAATCCAACCGATGTCAGCGGTACACCAATAGACATCACCATCGTGATAATCGAACACATATTTATGAGTCATCGCGGTATATAGCAAATAACCGCCCGTGCTGTGTAGTACGCCTTTGGGTTTACCTGTAGAACCTGAGGTGTACAAAATAAATAACGGGTCTTCGGCATCCATCGGTTCAGGTGGGCAATCGGCTGACACCGTGTCCATCAATAAGTGATACCACCAGTCACGCCCTTCAACCCAGTTGATATGATTGCCGCTGTTTTGAATCACGATGACTTTTTCCAACATTGAACAACCTGAAGCCGCTGCATCTACCGTATTTTTAATCGGAACGATTTTGCCACCGCGATAACCTTCATCTGCGCACACTAAATACTTACAATCGGCATCGATAATCCGATCTTTTAACGACTCTGCCGAAAAGCCACCAAAAATAATCGAATGCACCGCGCCAATCCGTGTACACGCCAGCATCACCGTTGCCGCTTCGGCTATCATCGGTAAATAAATACACACATGATCGCCTTTCTGAACACCCTGCGCTTTTAACACATTGGCAAATTTACACACCTGTTCATGTAATTCCCGATAAGTAATTTTTTTGTCATTAGCTGGATTATCACCTTCCCAAATAATTGCCACCTGATCACCACGTGTTGATAAATGACGGTCTAAACAGTTGTAACTGACATTCAATTTACCGCCCTCAAACCAACGAATATAGGCACTGGGATAATCATAAGATAATACCCGATGCCAAGGCTCATCCCATTCTAAAAACAACTCCGCTTGTTTCGCCCAAAATTCTTCGGGATGCTCAACGGAATACGCATACAACGACGAATAAGTATCTTCATTAATGTGCGCATGGGCAGCGACTTCTGGCTTAACACGGTAAATATGATGATCTGACATGGTTTAATCCTGAGTTCGGGTAAAGAATGTGGGTAATCCTAAAGTAAATCGCTTAAAGGTTCGATGGGCTACATTGTAGTATTTTTTACAGGAGGCAGAATAAAAATTAAAATTTCGGCTTACTTATCATGATGGGCGTTGTTGTTTTAAAAAAACCACTATACGTTGTTCTAACCAATAAACAGGCTTAAACGGATTTTTACCCGCAACAAAACCTACATGACCACCACCTTGGGTGATTTCTAACTGCACAGAGGGCGATAATTCATCCGCATCAGGCAATACATCGGTAGTCATAAAAGGATCATCGTGTGCTTGAATCACTAAAGTCGGCACGGTGATTGATTTGAGAAACTGCCGAGAACTAGAACGCTGGTAATAATCATGGACATTGGCAAAGCCGTGTAGTGGCGCAACCACGCGATCATCGTATTGCCAAAAGGAATATATGGTGGATAAATCACCCAATTGTTTAATTTTATCGGCTTCTTGAGTCGCACCCAATTTTTCGTGTGCTGCTTGTTTTGCCAACACATAATGTTTTAATTCACGCAGTAAATTGGCGCGGTATAACTTAGAAAAGCCATTATCCAATTTAGTCGCACAAACGTTTAACAACAGCGGCACAGAAACGGCAACGGCGGCAAATAAATTCAGTTGATTGCCTTGCTCACCTAACCATTTCAACAACACATTGCCTCCTAACGAAAAACCCAACACTGCCATTGGCGTGTTAGGTTCGCGCTGCCGTAAGGTTTGATACAAAAAATGAATGTCTTCGGTTTCGCCTGAATGATAACAGCGGGCTAGACGATTATATTCGCCACTACAGCCACGAAAATTTAACGTGGCACTGCGAAAACCTTGTTGTAATAAGGCGTGTTGTAAGCCTTTGATATAGCTGGATTGTGAACTGCCCGTTAAGCCGTGTAGCAAAATAATTAATGGCGTGTTGCCCGTGCCGCAATAATCAATGTCGATAAAATCATTATCTGGCGTGGTTAAGCGTTCACGCTGTAAGGGTGGTGATGGAATTTTGCGAAATAATGCAGGGTATAAGGTTTGTAAATGCGCGTGGTTTAACCACCACGCGGCTTTAAATGTTAACGACTCGTCCATTGCTCTTGTACCTGACCATTTACCGAGCAAAAAACCGCGCTGGTCAGTCCATAAAATATGCCATGCTCGACAATCCCCGCCGTGTTGTTTAGCAGCTCATTGAGCGTTTTACTATCAAGCTGGCTATCAAAGCTCATATCTAACACTAAGCTACCGTGCGATGTGACCACAAGACCATCACCATTAGCAGTTTGTCGTAGCTCACCTGTCGCGCCTATAGCTTCTAAGTTTTGCTTAACCAACTGCCAAGCAAACGGCATGACTTCAATGGGAATGGCAAAGCGTTCGCCAATTCGGCTAACAAATTTACTGCTATCGACCAACACCCAAAACTGCTCACTGGCTTGAACTAATAATTTTTCGCGCACTAAATCGGCACCGCGTCCTTTTAATAGTGTTAAGTCAGGGGCAACTTCATCAGCACCATCAACATACAGATCAAGCTGTTTAAGATGTTCGATAGCGACCAAAGGCAATCCCAATTGTTGAGCTTTAATGGTACTGACTACCGAACTTGCCACTACCGTGACTTGTAAGCTTTGTTCATGATAGCGTTTTGCCAAGGCTTCAATAAAATAATTTGCCGTTGAACCCGTACCCAGCCCAACACACATACCGTCTTTAACTTGCTGTGCCGCATGAATAGCGACTAATTCTTTATCGTTCATAATGTTTATACTTTTTGCTAGAATTGAAAGTGAACGCTATTTTTTCATAAACAAATCGGTAGTGGGTGTGTCTGTTACACGGAGTCCAAAACACGTTTTGGACGTTTTTTAAAAGCCCAAGTCATGCCTTGGACTCCGAACTATAGTCGGAGGAATCCAAATGTAGAAAAGCACAGATTTAACCTACTACCAACAAATCCTGCCTATCACACTAAATTATCAGTTCCGTGTACGCAGTACACAACTTAGTCGGTTTAGGCTTCCAATTTAAAAAAACTTTTGGGAGCACCACAGATTGGGCAATCCCAACTATCGGGAATATCTTCCCAACGTGTTCCAGCAGGAATACCACTATCAGGATCGCCTTTTTCTTCATCATAAACGTGTTCACATTCCATACAACGGTATTTTTTAAAATCTGACATTATTATTCCTCAATTAGTAATAGGTTAAATTGGCAATCATACATAAATATCATACATCAACCCATCTTATTATCGTGCTATTTAGAGTGCATACAAATTTTCTCGATTATGATTTTTTTGTCCCCAAATTTTGCCATAAATAGCGGGTTATTGCTTTTTCAATCGCAAAAACCGATCAAAAAATAAATGAATAAACAGTGCCGTGAGAATAAAAGCCGTGCCGATGATAATTTTTTGCGTGAGTAGTTCATGATTAACGGTATGTCCTAATAGCAATGCCATGACAGGACACACCAGCGTTATTAAGGCAACTTGCGTGGTTTCCAATTGCGTGAGCAAATAATAATACAGTACAAAACCCAGCGTTGTTGCCACTACGCCCAAATAAAGAATAGAAGCTGAACTAATAAATGATACTTCTGTTGGCAACTGTCCGCCAAAAACTCGCCAAGTCAGTGCATACGCCAATAATGCCAATAACAAACCACCTGCAACCTGCACCAACGCAGGCAATTTTGCATCAATGCGTTTAACCCATACCGCGCTAAAAGCCTGTAAAAACACACCAAACAACACCCCAGCCATACCCAGCACTGCATCATGGTTCATGTCGAATGCCGAGCCAAACATAATCAACAAACCACCGATACCCATAAAATAGGATAACAATTTGCCCCACGTTAAACTTTGTTCATGTAACCAGAGAGCGGCTAATAAAGCGGTAATCAATGGCGTTAATCCTGCAATAATCGAAATCCAAGCTGACGGAATAAACTGCGCTGCCCAATAAATCACCAACATTGAGCCATAAATTTGTAATGCTACCGCCGTGTAGGTTAATTGTGCTTTGCCATGCCAGACTAAACGGTGTTTTGATAACAACAAAACCAACAGCACACACAGTGTTCCGATAGTCATTCGTGCCGTTACGCCAAATAAAAACCCCGCACTTTCAATACTCCATTTAATCGCCAGCGGCGTTGTTGCCCACAGCAAAATGACACTGAGATAGGCTAAAGCAATACGCATTAGATAGCCCGATTGACATCAAAATAGTTAAAGCTCATGGTCACAAAGATCCCGTATTTTTTAACAGCTTGAAAACAGCATCTGCCAGACGTTGATAACCTTTAAAAATACGCTGCATTAACCCAAAAATGTATAGCGATACTAGCAAAATAGCCCAGTAAAACAGCGGGCATCCAGCGTAGATGAAAACTAAACGAATATTCTTTGATTTGTCCTAGCATACCGACACCAGGTGCCGAACCGATGGCTAACAAACTTCCGCCTACACCTAACGTTAACGTTAATAATAGCCACTGACCAGCATGAATAGGTGGGTGCATGCTCAATACCGCAAACATCAACGTACCGTTATCAACAAAAGCCGATGATAGACCAATTAAAATATTGGCGACAGAGGGATTCATTTGACCAAATAAGAAGTGCGCAATAGCATCCAAATAACCGACAAAACCGATAGCACCAATCAGCATCATCGCACCATAAAAAAACAACAAGGTATCCCAGTCAATATGACCGACATTTTCAAAGACATCAAAGGTTTGTTTGCTATTCTTTTTAGGCACCTCGACCTGAAAAAGCTGATAAACGTGGGCAAAATCGCTTTGTTCTTCATGAGCGGTTTTGTTCAGATAAAAATTAAAAAATTGCAATATCCCTAATCCAGCCATCATCCCTGCTGCGGGCGGTAATAGTAAAAATACATTAGAACAAACGGTAATCATTAGGGTCAGTGCAAACAGAGCAATCACCCATTTAGCACCTCGACGTAGGTTAATGGCTTGTGGCGAGACATCAGGTGTTTCTTTAGGAATAAAAAAGTGCATGATACTTGCGGGTACTAAAAAATTGACTAAACAGGGAATTGCTAAATGGAAAAAATCGAAAAAATGTAAAATACCATGTTGCCAAACAAACAGCGTAGAAATACCGCCTAAAGGACTGAAAGTCCCGCCCGCATTGGCAGCAACCACCACATTAACACAGGCAAAAGCGACAAATTTTGGTTGCTTTTTCCCCACTGCTGAGGCAACTGCACCCATTAATAAACCAATCGCTAAACCGTTGATAATGGTAGAAAGCACAAACGCTAATGCCCCCGTAATCCAGAACAATTGCCGATAACTATAACGTTTATTTAATAAATATATGCGCAACGCATCAAAAATGCCGCGCTCTTCCATGGTATTGAGATAAGTCATGGACACCAAAATGAATAACAGTAACTCAACATAAGCCAACAAATTACTTTCAAATGCCAGCGATGCAACTTTTGCTTGTCCATCAATAGCATAATAAATACAAATTGCAAACCAAGCCGCTGCCGCCCCTAATACCATCGGCTTGGATTTTCGCAATTCAATCACGTCCTCAGACATTGCTGCTATGTAGGATGCTACCGTAATTAAAATAGCAAGATAACCGACAATATGGTGGGTTAAATCTAGCGAGGTAGTAGCTTCTGATGCAAAAACTAAGTTAGGAAAGAGCAATGCAGTAATTATAAAGAAAAGCTTCATTTTTGTTCCTAGAAGATAGCGGTCAAGGTGTCGCGGCGTAGGCGATAATCAACCCAACAAAATCTGCGAATGTGTTAGGTTATCTCGTTCCCACGCGGCGCGTGGAACGAGTTGTAGTGTTTATGCCCAAAGCCAAGGATAGTTTTGTTTATGCTGCACTTCGTACTGGTCAATCTTATCAACGTGTTTCAGCGTCAAGCCAATATCATCTAAACCGCTTAATAAGTTACCTTGACGGAATGGGTCGATTTCAAAAGTGAAGCCATTGCCTGCTGGCGTAGTGACTTGACGATTTTCTAAATCAACAGTAAATTTCACGCCTTCGTTCGCAGCGATTTCTGCCATTAACGCATCGAGTTGTGCTTGGCTGACGATAATTGCCAGTATGCCGTTTTTAAAACAGTTGTTGTAGAAAATATCGGCGTAGCTGGTGGAGATGATGGTGTTGAATCCATAATCGGCGATTGCCCACGGTGCGTGTTCACGCGATGAGCCACAACCGAAGTTATCACCAGCCACTAGAATTTTCGCGCCTTTAAACGCGGGTTTGTTCAGTTCAAATTCGGCGTTGTCGCTACCGTCATCGTTATAACGCCAGTCGTGGAACAGGTGGACACCAAAGCCAGAGCGTTCTACTTTTTTCAGAAACTGTTTCGGGATGATTTGGTCGGTATCTACATTGCTACGGTTCATTAACGCGGCAATGCTTTCGTGTTTTGTGTAAGGTTGCATTATCTTAAGTCCTTATAGGTTGCGTATATCAACAAAATGACCAGCGGCGGCGGCAGCGGCGGCCATTGCGGGTGATACTAAATGGGTTCTGCCGCCTTTACCTTGACGACCTTCAAAGTTACGGTTTGAGGTAGACGCACAACGTTGTCCTTTGCTGAGTTCGTCGCCGTTCATGGCTAAACACATAGAACAACCTGGTTCGCGCCATTCCCAACCTGCATCGATGAAAATTTTGTCTAGCCCTTCTTTTTCGGCTTGCTCTTTAACATGGTAAGAACCTGGAACAACGATAGCGGTTACGCCGTCAGCCACTTTTGTGCCTTTAGCCACTTCGGCAGCACTGCGAAAATCTTCGATACGTCCATTGGTGCAAGAACCGATGAAAACGTAATCAATTTTAATGTCAGTAATCGGCATATTAGGCGTTAAGCCCATGTACGCTAAGGCAGATTCACAGGCTTTGCGTTTGCCTTCGTTGTCGAAACTTTCAGGTGCGGGTACAAAGGCATCGACACCGATGACTTGTTCGGGTGATGTTCCCCATGATACTTGTGGCGCAATATCAGCGGCATTCAGAGTAATAACGGTATCAAATTCTGCACCTGCATCACTGGGTAAACTTTTCCAGTACGCCAAAGCTTGTTCCCATAGCGCACTTTTTGGAGCAAATTCTTTGCCGTTCAAGTATTCGTAGGTTTTTTCATCGGGGGCAACTAAGCCCGCTCTTGCGCCTGCTTCAATTGCCATGTTGCACAGCGTCATGCGTCCTTCCATGCTCAATGCTTTAATCGCATCACCTGCGTATTCGATAACGTAACCTGTACCGCCTGCGGTGCCGATTTTGCCGATAATAGCTAAGGCAATGTCTTTCGCGGTGCTGTATTTAGATAATTCACCGTTAACTTGCACTAGCATGGTTTTGGATTTTTTTTGTGGCAAGGTTTGGGTTGCCATAACGTGTTCGACTTCGGAGGTACCGATACCAAACGCTAATGCACCAAATGCGCCATGTGTAGCGGTGTGACTATCGCCACAAACGACAACCATACCTGGATGCACAAAGCCATGCTCAGGCACAACCACATGAATCACGCCGTTATTGGGGCTTTTCATGTCGTATAAATTCAAACCATTTTCCAGACAATTTTCTGCCATTGTTTCGATTTGTTTTCTGGCAATTAAATCCGCAATCGGTAAATTGCGGTTTTTAGTGGGTACGCAGTGATCCATTGTCGCCAAAATGCTGTGTGGATTGCGGACTTTGCGCCCTGAGATTTTCAAGCCTTCAAACGCTTGTGGGCTGGTGACTTCGTGCATTAGATGACGGTCAACGTAGATTAAGGGTGCTTGACCTTCGACATCAACGACGAGGTGACTGTCCCAAATTTTTTCGTACATGGTTTTTTTCATGATAATTCCAAGGTGTGTTGCTCGCTCTCTATGGAGCGTAGGGCGGTGTTACAGTGTAAAAACCGTTATTGTACATTGCTAGGTATGCTGTGCAAAATAGCGACAACATGACAGCCACTCCTTAAAAGGACTGGCTGTCATTAAACCAACATCTCTGTTGTTCATTTCTAGCAGAGTGTGACAAAATCAGCTCTCAAATTGCTGTCCAACTTATTAACATTTACCCAAACCAAAGCCCATGATTAATGTCGAACATTTGATTTTTGAATACCCTAACCTCAGGGCGTTGGATGAGGTGTCGTTTCATATTCCACAAGGCAGTATCACCGCATTGGTGGGTCCTAACGGTGCGGGTAAAACCACGCTGTTGCGCTGTATGGCTGCCTTAGAACAACCTGTCAGCGGTGATATTCGTATTAATAATATTGATGTGTTAGAGCATCCGCGTGAATGTCATCGTATCATCGGCTATTTATCAGACTTTTTTGGCTTGTATGACCGTTTAACGGTGCGCCAATGTCTGCATTATGTGGCACGCGCTCAAGGTATCGCTGAAGAAGAGTGCGCCACTGCTATCGCTAGAGTCAGCAAAGGGCTACATATTACTGATCGTTTGGATGTGTTAGCAGGCACATTATCGCGTGGTTTACGTCAGCGTGTTGCCATTGCCCAAGCGATTATTCATTCGCCACGAGTCGTGTTGTTGGATGAACCTGCCTCTGGTTTAGACCCAGAAGCGCGTCATGAACTTGCGGAATTATTTTTGGAATTACAACAACAGGGCATGACATTGTTGGTGTCATCGCATATCCTCGCAGAATTAGAAGCCTATAGCACTGATATGTTAGTGCTACGCGAAGGGCGTATTATTGAGCAGGTGGCGATTAAAGCGACAACTCATACCCAAGATTTTAAACTGACACTCGCTAGCCCCGTGGCAAATCTTGCCGCACTCTTGCAACAGATTGATAAGCTAATAATAGTAAAAGTGGAACACGATCAATCGGCTTTGCTTCAAATACAAGGTGACAGTCAGCAACAACATGACACATTAAAAAACCTGTTAGCTCAAAATCTACCTGTATGCGAATTTGCCAAAATCACCAGCAATTTGCAAGACACTTATTTAGAAACCATTAGGCACCGCTCATGAATCTTAACCCTGAGTTTCAACGTCAGCTTCAGTTAGAATTTTCCCAAGCGCGGCTTATTGGTGTGCCGCTGATTTTAGGGGTTATTTTTGCCCTGACTTATATTATCGATGATTATCAGTTTGCCAGTGTCACCACACGAAGCGCGTTAGGTTTATTTTTGCTGATGGTATCATTTTGGGGAGCGCGACAAGCGGTGGACAGTGTACTCGAAGAGCAACGTAGTCATACTTGGGATACCCAACGCTTATCTGCATTAAACCCATGGACGATGATGATTGGTAAATTATTAGGTAGTACCTTAGTGGTTTGGTATGGCGGCGTGATTTGTTTGATCATTTATGCCATATCCGCACCCAATGCTACTAATTTTATCTGGGTTTGTAGCTACGCTATCACTAGCGGCTTATTGGTGCAGAATTTGAGTTTATTGCTGAGCTTGTGTGCGTTGCGTAAAGGGCAGATAAACAGTAATTCAATTATTATCGGTTTGGCAATATTGGCTGCATTTACTATCGGTTCTTTTATTATACCCTTATCGGAAAGTTCGCAAGAAATACAACCTAATGTCAATTGGTATGGTGTAAACGCTACGGTGCAGTTTGTAAGTTTGATGAGTGTAATTTTTGCCTTATTCTGGTGTGTGGTCGGTAATTATCGACTCATGGCACAAGAATTACGCATACGCACCTTGCCTTGGGTGTGGCTGTCTTTCGCGCTATTCCTTATACTTTATATTGGCGGCTTTATACCCGCAGAAAAATTTGGCGATTATTTTTACACTGTCGCTTTCAGTATCTGTTTAACCCTGAGTTATTTTGCGGTGTTTACCGAACATCATGAGCCTATGCGTATTAAACGCTTGTTCACTTATATTGCAGCAAAAAATTGGTGGCGCAGTGCAGAAGAATTACCGTTATGGTGTGTCACCTTTGTATTAGCTATTTTAGTGGCGATACCTTTGTCATTTACACATCCAGCTGATATTGAAGAACTACACATTTACCCGCTGACTATCTTATTGTTATTACTTAGAGATATAGGGATTTTTCTATTTTTTAACTATGGCAAAAATCCACAACGGGCGTTTAGTTTGACCTTGCTATCGTTAATATTGCTGTATGGTGTTTTTCCAAGCATATTCACAGCTACCAAGTTAAAAGGCATGGTAGTGCTATTTTTACCGTTAATCTCAGATAGCATGGTACTTTCTATTTTTTGTATGGGTTTACAAAGTGCGTTGATTTGGTATTTGTTGTATAAACGGTGGCTAGAAAGCGTTTAACCGCAAGCGTTTACTATTTAAACTCTACGTTTTTAGCAAAAAGTTAGAAGGTATTATTGTGTGGTGGAGGTCAGGCTTTGCAAGCAGAGCTTGCACTCCCGATCCAGAATACACTCCACTAATTGACAAGAGCTTATGACTTTAGAATTTATTTTAAATTTGGTATCCTTACCAGCGTTTTAGTGGCTTGCTTGAATTAAAAATAGCCGCTAATTTCTCTCTTTCTAATTATTATTTGAACGTATGCACATAGTGTAAGTGTTATTAACTGAACGCTTGGAAATTGCTTGTAGCTAAGGAAAATTGTAATGCCTGATTCGATTAAAGATAGTCGTATTCCCACAAAATGGTTTAATAGCACCCTGAAATTATTGGGAGAGATTGAAAGTCCAGCGCAATTAATTGATGTCGTCACGGACATTAAATTGCAACTCGATTTTGACAGTATTGCTTATGGCTTTGTGATGCCGAATAATTTTAGGAGTGAGGATTTCTACATTTATTCAGATGCCCCTGAAGAATGGAAAAAAACCTATAGCCACCATGAATACTGGAAAATAGATACTCGAATCATTACTGCGCGTCAGCAGATTATTCCATTTCGCTGGAGCGATCTTCCTTATCGAGCAGACTTTATTTCCAGTAATCTTATGATGGGAATTTACGATGGCATCACTATACCTGTACATGGACCCAATTATTTTTTTGGTTTTTTGCATTTCACTTTTCGCGTTGATCAAAAAAAGATAACGAGTTGGCTACAATATATTCAGCCTTATATCGTGCATTTGGCGCAACATATCACCCAAGCTAAGTGCGATTTGATTCAAAAAGGCTTGCTGTCACCCCTGATCTACAATGTTTCAAAAAATAATTCTATTGTACTGAGCGGACAACAACGTAGGTGTTTGGTTTGGGTTGCCGAAGGAAAAAGCACCGAAGAGATTGCCTCGATTCTCGACATTTCTGTTTCCACTGTCAACAAACACCTTGATTGCGCGTCTAAATTATTGAATACCAATAGCCGCGCCCATGCGATAGCCAAAGCAATAGATGGTAAATTAATCGGTTTGGAGTACAAGAAAAACTCCCACCTTTTCTATTTTTAATGGTTCTTGTGGATAACAGTAAAAATTTAAGTAATTTGTAATATAGGGAGAATCAAAAACACGTTTTTTGATTCTGTACAGGGTAGCGGATTAAATCGATTGTTTTTACTTTTGAACATGACTGCCAGTCTTTTAAAGGACTGGCAGTCATTAATATCACTAGAGCTAACACACAATAAAATGATACCGTTCGTGGTGAGCCTGTCGAACCACATTCACACTTCGACTGTTCGACAAGCTCACAGCTCAGTGCGAACGGTTTTGTAATCGTTTTATTGGCAGTTAGCTATATACCAACAGTATTACGGTTTAATCATCTCTTGGTATTCATGAATTATCGCATCTGGACTACCGAACCCCTCTAAACGTAGCCACAGTTTATTGGGTTTTGCCCGCATAAAAATGGCAGCAGAATGATTCATTTTGTCACCACGATAGGCATCAAAAGCTTTTTGAATGGTAAGACTGTTCTCCGTCGTACCCGTATAAAAATCCCACTGTGATCCCGATGAAAACTTTTTACTGTACTCGATTAATACGGCGGGAGTGTCGTTTTCTGGATCGATGGAAATCGACACCAAATGAAATTTTTGCCCGTTTTTAGCTAATCTAGTCTGCACTTTTGAAAGCGTGTGACTAATCATCGGGCAGATTGCCGAACAAGAGGCAAAAACAAAACTCAATATCACGGGGCGACCATCATTTAGTTCGTTGATAAAAGATAATTTTTTACCATCCTGACGTACCACACTAACATCGGGCAGAACATAATTGCCTGTGGAACGTGCAAACTCTGCTGGCGATTCTTCCGCCATTACTGGCAATGGCAAACAAAACCCTGCCAAGAAAAAAATCAGAGTGACGACAATTCGTTGGTATTGAGTAAAGTAATTCATAATATTTTCAGCAGCCTTTAAATTCATCGTAATTTAGTCGTATGTATAAAACACGTCATTCTGGAAGGGATGCCAGAATCCAGTCACAGGGATGTGTTGAATGTGATGCCATCCTTGGCACTGGATTCCAGCATCCATGCTGGAATGACGATAGTCTGGCTTGAACATTATAGTCATGCTGATTTTTTGTTAGGAATTTATTCAAAAAAGTTAGGGTACGATCCAATCAGATTCTGCCGCCAGTTTTCCGTCTTTGTCATAATGGACAATATAAGCCCCTTTGGACGCAAAGCGTTGATTAACGCCTAAGCCAAGACGCGGGTAAATACTGCTACTGTGTTGGTGTATTGCCGCACCTGTTTTACCACGCATTTGCCGCTCACGGACTTGTTGTTCCGATTTCATCGACTCACTACGACCTAACATACTTTCAGCTCTTTCCACTAAATAATCTCGATAAAGATTATCGAGCATTTCAGACAAAGTTTCAGTCAAAAACTCCACCGCAAAAAAAGCATCAGCTTGTAAATACTCATCCACAATAGGCAGTTTTTTCATCTTGTGCCACGCGTGGAAGTTGGTTAAATTAGACTGCCGTTCATTGGGTAATTCGTAAGGGTAAAGCAAATGGGCATTAGCACGCCACGTTTCTGGCATAGCATCGCCTGCCAATTCACCCGAAAAATAGCTGGTTTTAATGCTAGGCGGTGCAACTTTACCTAATTCAACTAAATCATTACCACGCAACCAAAACATCAGCACATCGTCAGCGGTCAATTCACCTAGTGATTGCGCTGAAATCGTTTCACCTTCTTTGATGATTCTATCTTCGGTTACTACGCCTGCCTTGCTTAATGAATCAGCTAAGCGTTTTGCGGCTTCGGTAGCGGCGGTATCATTGCGGCGAATTTGCACCACTCGTTTTGGTTTGGTTTCGGCTAGCGTTTTGGCTAATACATCGGCTTCCAACAATACGCCTCTTGAGAAATATAAGCTGTAAAAAGATTGTGTGGTCACAGGAACAGGCACACTGGGAAACCAGCAGGGAATATGATTGTTTTCACAAAAATTATGGACAGGTTCCCATGTGCTGTTAGACACGCCTGACAAGATAGCAAATACGGGCTGTGCTTTGAGTTTTTCATTGAGTTGCGCCGTCCAAGTGTCGGGCGTGCCTTGCAATTCCCACACCTGCAAATCCCATTTACGTTCAGTCCCTAGCACCATTTCTGCCGCTGATGCCATGTGACGGCGACCTTTTTTACTGGAAGCCGTTGCCGTACCGCCATTTTTTTGGGTGACAGATAAACGTAGGGTGTCTATCAATGCTTTTCGACGATTTGCATCAACATCGGGGGTGATAATCGTGGCTAAATGTATAGTTTCTGCATCAACACCTGCTGACCAAGTGGTTGAGAGTTGCTGTAAATAAGCAGTGAGTGCCGCCATATCTTGCTTGTCTAGCGCGTAGTTAGGCATTAACGCCTGCATTTTTCGCCCTGAATTATTGATACCCGTCGCAATGGCAACCGCTAAACTGCCTTCGTTGTAAGCGGGATGACTTTGATTAAATTTCTTGCCGCTACGCGGATCCATATTAGCGACTTGAGCCTTATCTGGGTCAAAAAGGTAGTTTCCGTTAATAGGTTGTATCAACGTATCGCCCTCCACTGATCCCATGCCACTGTGGCGATGACAATGGACACAAGCCGCCTGCTCTCCCTTAAGCTCAACCTTACCCGATCGAGAACCTTGCAACTCTTTACCTGAACCGATAACGCCTTCTTGGTAGAGTCGTCGCCCTTGTTCTATCAACGCGGCAGATTCTGATGAAGCCTGCTCCGCCAATACGCTACAGGGTAGCAATGCCAGCAAGCCTAAAATGATGATGTTACAAGTGGGGGGGTATAACTTTAAGGGAGAATTCTTCAACATACCTAATTCCTAAAAATAGTCTTCATTGGATAACGAATATTCACATCGTTGCCATGTTCTGCGTCACTGTCCAGAGTAAGCAAGGAGTGCAAGTAAAGTTTGCACTCCCGCGTTACACATAAAGCCTTAGTCTAGTGAAACTGGTGCTATAAAATTTCTGCTAACCACTTAGCTTATTTTTTAATGCCCAATAACTCCACATCAAAGGTTAGCATTTCATTGGGACCAATATCCGTACCCACGCCTCTTTCGCCATAGGCGTGTTTAGCAGGAATAAAAATCTGCCATTTAGAACCAACAGGCATTTGCCCCATGACTTCTCTCCAGCCTGCAATTAATTGGGCTAACTTAAGATTTGCGGGTTTGTCAGGTAAGGTGGCATCAAATTCAGTGCCATCTAACAATGTTCCGCGATAGTTGACTTCGACAATATCAGATTCGGATGGTTTTGCTCCCGTTCCTACTTTAATGATTTTATATTGAACGCCGCTGGGCAAGGTAACTACATCGGCTTTCTTGCCATTTTCAGCAAGAAATTCTTCGGCTTTCTTTTGATTTTTAATGCTTCGGTCTTTTTGGTTAGCTGCCATTTTTTGGCGCATTTCACCTTGAAAACTTGATAGCACCGACTTAAATTCTTTTTCTGACAATTTAAGTTTGCTACCTGCCAACGCATCAGTCAAACCTTGCACAAATATTTTTTGGTTAAGGGTGATACCGTCTTTTTTGAAATTTCTACCGATAGACGCACCAACCGCATAACTAACAGCATCACTGTTTAATTTAAAACCTGCAATGGATGATTGTTGGTTTTCAGCTTGTTTTGGTTCTGCGACAGGTTTTGATTCAGCGATAGCTTGTTGGGTCAATAAAGCCGCCGCCAAGATGAAACTTAACTGTAATTTATTAGAGTACATAGTGTCTCCTAGAGACAAAAATAAAAAGTAGAATAATTTCCAAGAAACTTGGTCGTTAAGAAGTTTACAACAATTTGGAATGTAGTGTGCCTTAATCAGTACGATTAAGTAGGTGAGTATATTTCTTTTAACATTCACTGTGGAGTCCAATAGCTTTAGCTATTGGCGGTAAACAGCTAAAGCTATTTTACTCCTGCGTTTTTTGTTAAAGAACTTTTGAGTGACTACTTATCACTAAAATATTTTAAATTGATTAAAAAACCGTTCGCACTGAGCTTGTCGAAGTGTGAATGTGGTTCGACAAGCTCACCACGAACGGCATCATTTTATTGTGTTTTAGCTATATCACTATTGCTACTGCGGATTAAAACACTAGCGTCTAAAAAAATTGCTAGAGTCAAACATTCCACCTGACCCTAGCAACTCCGAGAAGGGTGGATTTGTTGGTAGTGGGTGTGTCTGTTACACGGAGTCCAAAACACGTTTTGGACGTTTTTTAAAAGCCCAAGTCATGCCTTGGACTCCGAACTATAGGTGGTGGAATCCAAATGTAGGAAAAGCACAGATTTAACCCACTACCGATTTGTTTACCAACGGCAACCATTCATGCGTTAAATGGTTGCCGTTATGAGACTGTTATTGAACAGGTGGTTGTGTGTTGTTTATATTGGAGCGAATGGTCAGCACAAGATCGTTAGACTCTAGTTGCATAGCGGTTAGCGTTGTGCTTTCAGGTGCTGGTTTAGTCACCACTGAAAAATTGCCGCCCACATCAACTTTTTGACCGCCTTGCGTTAATTTGCCAAAAACCTGCCCTTTGAGCAGACAGACCTTTTGTCCAGCCTTGGCTTGGCAACCAAAACTTACTTTGGCTATTTTTCCATCAACGCTACTCGCACCGTCGTTGTATTGCAGGTCGCCGCTCATAAAGTGCGCTGAGCCACTGGCTATGTCACCGTTTGCTACTGAGGTAGTCAAAACCAAATGGTTGCCTGTTAGAGTGATTTGATTTTTCGCACTGACAGCGAATGTGCCTGTGTCAGTTGAAGTAGCTGTTGGGTCTGGTAATACTATCGGTCTTGCTTGGACAGCGGTTACGGCTAATAACATCAGTGTCGCGGTAGTAAGTTGTTTCATTATTGTGTTCATGATTTTAATCTCGTATTCGTGTTGAATAATTCAATCTGTTGGGCGTTGCCTTCGTACTTAAGGGTGGGTGGGTTGCGATAATTAGCAACCCACCTATGATTCTTAAGGTGTAATAATGGTGAAGGTGTTAGACCATGCAGAACTACCTACTGAGTTTGCCGCCAGTACCCGATAAAGGTTGGTGATGATTCCTGGTGTATTAGCGATAGTATGTTTAGTTGTCACCACATTAGCACCAAGTGTTGTACTGATAGTTGTCCAAGTAGTGCCACCGTTAGTGCTACGTTGCAGAGCAAAAGTCGCATTGTTGTTCGAGGTATCATTCCATGTCAATGTGACGGTTGCTACTGTTGGACTTGATACTTTCGTTGCACTGAGACCTGTTGGAGCCGAAGGGGCTACCGTGTTATTCAGAGCGACACTAGCAGACGATGCCGTGGCGTTGGCTATGCTGGTCACGTTGACACGATACAAGGCATTAGTAGTAGCCGTTACCGCGATAGCGTTTGCATTGACAGCCGTTCCGACTGAGAGTGCTTGCGCCGCAGTACGGTTCATAACAGCTCCTAGATTAGTCCAAGTTGTACCTCCGTTAGTAGAGCTTTGAACTTGGAAACTTTTCTCATTGTCTGACGCATCTATCCAGCTTAGTATTGCTGCTGTTGCAGTGGTACGCTGTATCGATACATTGGTTGGTGCAGCAACAATCTGTGCAGCCACAGTGGTTACAGAAACAGTGTTCGATGGTGTAGCCAATGCGTTGTTTAAAGCCACTACATAGAACTGATAGGCAGTACCAGCCGTTAAGCCTGTGACAGGGTAAGTTTTTACCGTATTCGCAAGCGTTGCAATAGGTGCTGGATTACCTACTTGCCACACTTGGAAACCCGTTACGTTAGTAGACGCTTGTACCCAAGTCAATGTTAGACCTGTTTGTGTGATAGCACTTGGAGTCAATACGGGTGCAGAAGGAGCTGTTGCTAAATCCACTGTTACCGAAGCACTGTTACCCGCCGCACCAATTGCCGTTATTCTGTAACGATAATCAGTGTTTGGAATCAATACAGTTGTATCAGTAAAGCTGTGTGCATTAGCCAGTGGTGCTTCACCCGTTTTTTGTAGTGCTGGCAAGACTGCTTTTGATAGGTCAGTATATGCCCCGACAACACCGTTAGTTAATGGCGCACTTTCAACTCTGTAAGCATATTCAGTTTTAGCATTATCAGTCCACGTCAGAACATTACCGTTAATAGCGGGTAATGTTGGCGCATCAGGTGTTAATTCATTGGCATTGAATACCAAGGGACGCATAAAGTCATTTTCTTCATGACCTAAGATATGGCAGTGCCAAACGTATTCCCAGCCGAAGTTAGCCATTTGGTTAGTTTTAACCGCAGGATTACCAGTAGTAGGATCAACTTGGGTAAAGCCAAATGCAGAACCAATAGCTTGTGACGGATCCATTAAGCGTGAACTTGTTGGCAGTCCAAAGGCGTTACTTGCTATTGGCGTACCATTTGCATCAGCCGCCACACCTTGTAGGGTTGGTTTTTTAGCACGAACCGCAACCACGATGTCTTCTAAAGGGTTCATTTTAACGGTTTCCTTCCAGCCGATTTCATCGCCATAAGGGGTTTTAATCGTGCCATCCCAACCGATACGGTTAATGACTTGGACGTTGACTAAATGGAAATGCACTGGGTGAGTATCTACACCGTTGTGGGTTATTTTCCAGAATTGTGTTTCACCGTCAGCCACTGTTTCTGTGGTTGGATCAACATAACCTAATGGAATGGTGGTTTGTGTTAAGGCACTGGTGAACGGTATTTCAACCCCTAAGGTAGCATTCATACGCCCATAAGTTGGGTCGAATAACTCTTGAATCGCTTTGCTTTGTACATAAGCATTAACAGCACCTCCCGCCGCAGTGGTCACTAAACCACCGTTTGGTTGAGCTTGAAGTAGCTTAAGCGCGGTCGCACAAGTTGCTGCGGTCGAACAAGTCGGTGCTGGAGAATAAGTAATCGCTTCTGGAGTATTAAACTTCACACCTTGGAATGCTTTCAGATAAACAGTACCTGTATAGATACGAGCGTTATATTTAGCAATCGGCGCGACACCTGGCAAGCTATAACCTGCGTCATTAGCGAACGCCGCATTATATTCTGGCTCTGGTACGATGGGTTTCGCTTGTGTGGTTGCATAGGCTTTGGGTAACGCAATTTGCAAAGCAGCCAGATCAACTGTTTTTCCAGTGCCAGATAAAGTAGGTGCGACAACAATCTGCATAATGGTACGAGTATTAGGACCATAACCAGGTTTGACGTTAGCTGAACCACCTTGACCTGTTTGATCGCCACTACCCGTGTAATAATCGATACGCGGATCAGAGGCGGGTACGGGAGCAGGAGCATCGTTGTACAGAATCAAAGTTTTTCCAGCGTATTTTGAAAAGTCAACTAATACGTCAGCACGCTCTGCGTTACCTAAATACAATCCACGTTCTAACACGTTAAGTACCGTGACACTGCGTTTATTATATTCGTAGTTAAGTGGCGTAGAAGGAATGTCTAAAGGATTGGCGATTAAACCACCTTCGTTACCGATTTGCACGATGTGTGGGCCAGCGGTTGCAGGATCAGGCGCACCTTGTGGAAACAAACCACCGACTTGCGCACCCCAGCCTGTGTCAGTGACACCGCCAGTGGTTGGAAAGCCAACCGTACCATCAGCGGTATGTGCCGCACTTGGAGGCATATAGCTAGTATCAAAATTAACCATCTTGACTTCAGTACAATCTGCTTGCGTTGGTACAACAGCAGGGACAGCAGGGACAAGCGGTGTAGTTGCAGTCGCTGGAATTGCAGGGGTAGCAGGACGAGCATCAATACCATCACACAATACAGTATTAGCTGAATTCCTTGGATTGATAGCATCAGTGGTTTGCTTATCCGCTGCCAGATACAAACCTAAGTTTATGAAACGGTCATTAGAGGCATTAAGAACGCGGAAACGGTAGGCTTTAGGTTCAACATTCAAGGTTGGATACGCGGTACCGTTAACCATTGCAGTATCCATAAATGCTTCTGGCGTAGTAGATACTTCACTGAGACCAGTCGTCATATTCATCCCTGTAATCTGACCTGTGGGCAAATCATAAGTCGATGGGAATACGGGCCAAAACCAGTTACCCCAATCCCAACGACCGACAGGGTTAGTACCATCGTAAGAGTTGGGGTCTTGGTTAGTTTCATAAACGTGTGGATACCATAAGTCGCCTTCTTGACCCATTTTTGTATCCCACTTTGCATCTTGCATCGCGATGTTTTTTGGCACAAAGGTTTTGTCTTGAATAACCAGTGGAATTGAATCCGCTGGTAATAAATTTTCCAGTTCAGGGTAATGCTCACCCACACCCGCTTTGTCATTCAACAAATAACCTGCGGCAACACCTGAATAAACATTCAATCGCGTCAAACCAATAGCATGGTCATGATAGAACATCAAACGGCTACTTTCACCGTTAGGGAAATAATAAGTTACTGCACCAGGACCTGGATCGGGCATATCGGGTACATTTTTCGCACTGACACCGCGTGCCATATCAGGATGAGCCGCTTTCAGAGCTATCTCATCGGCTGCTGGGAGTATCCATTGGTGTGGTGTACCATCAGAAATCCAAGGGTTATCACCACCGTGTAAGTGAATTTCAACGCGGTTTTGTTGATATTTTGAGCCATCAGGACCTGTTCCAGCACCTGTGATAGTTTCATCAACAGGAACGTGCAGGTTGCCCGCAGTACTCGCAGGTAGTAGGTTGTAAAATTTGAGACGAGTCGGCGTGCCACTGGTCGAGTTAATCACTGGGCCTAAATAAGAAGGCTTAGCCATTGCCATTGCTGGTTTACCATTAGGCAGCATAATTTGACCGCCTTGTGTACCGTCTGCATTCAGATAGTATAAAGGTACAGTTCCATTTGCTGAGATTTGCACATAACCGCGCAATCTTGTTCCTCTTTGTGGCAAGTCAGAGTGCATTCTTTGCATATATTCAACGACTGCGATTTCGTAGTAGTCTGAACCGAGGTAAGTCGTTTTATCAGCAACTGCAACAGGAATAGAGTTTCCTAGATTGTTGGCAGCGTTGAGACCAGGTAAGGTATCAACGAATTTACGAAGACCCTTGCTCACACCGTTAGCATCAACAAAACCACCTGAATCGCAAGTAGAACCCGTTAATGGAACACCAGCAACTGGCGGAGTAATAACAAAAGAAGACGCAGCAGAGGTGTCAAAAGCACCTGTAGCAGGGGGGGCAGTAATAAAGCAGTCTACATAAGTTCCTGTTACATTCACTTCATCCAACAATCCTGATGGACTGTTAGCATAATAAGTTGGAACTTTCATGGGGGTAAAACCCGCTGGATTAGTAGTTGATGTCATAAAGCTATCACCCCAACCTGCACCTGCGTGTGCTACTTGTAACCCTGTGGATGTAACCAGAGCTAACATAATTGCTAAAGACGTGCGATGCCGTCTGAAATTATTGTTCATAATAAAACCCTTCTCGTAGTTTCAGTTTTGACACAAATTGCGCCGTTTAACTAATGTTAAAAATCTTGATAACCTTTGTGTGACATTCACGCAGTCAACCTCGGTAGTCCGACTTTCCAAACACGCTGGATTCGCAACTTTCTGCCCCTAACTTACGATAGGTTTAGCTTTAAACTTAACGACGTTTCAAATAACGCCACTAAGCCTTTAAACACACTACTTCTAATTTAAAATCAATGTGTTAAAGCTGTTAAATCGGCTTTAACAACTTGGATATAGTTTAACTGCAACACCCTGTAGCCACAATGGAACGATCGTTCATTATTGGCTTTTTTTACAAAAAAAAATCAAGCGTAAGCAATTGAAATATAAAGATATTTTATGTAAATAAGAACCTTTTAGATTGGTATATTTAAATATACAAAATGACGTGAATAATACCGTCTAAAAACGGAACTACATCACAGTTAATGATTAGAATTTTGGGGTGATTTGTAAGTTGATAATGAAGGGGGGGGCGGTAATCATTAATAATCAATGTGTTACAAATGTCATTTTTGCTATTTTTGGCAAAAAACTACGAATCTTGACATAGACCAATTTGTAACTAATTGATTATCTGATAATTATTAAAGTCAAGATAATTTAAGCGCGATTGCCCTGGGGGGGGCGGTAGTCTGAAATCAAAAAACATATTTTTTGATTTTCTTTGTTACGAAATTACGTTGATTTTTACCACTAAGCTTTTATCAGTTAAGTAGATGAACAAAAGTTTTCTGGTATTTGGAACAAGGTTAAGCCGTTCGTGGTGAGCCTGTCGAACCATGAACGGCTTAACTACTTAGTGGCGGGGATTTTTGAACTATTCGCAAGCAAGAATGGAAACTTATAGAATCCATTTTGCATTACGAAAAAAACTAGCGAAAGATTGAAATAACTATTTTATTTGTTTGAGTCATCAGGCTGTGTGGCTTTGCCATTAGTTTCCATATATATAAGGAGTGCTTCCACTTCGGCATCCCTGAGTCTGAAATTAGGCATAATGACTTTTTTGTATTGTTTAAACAAAGCCATTGCAATAGGGTCTTTTTTGGCAAGTAATTTATCAGGGGTTTTAATCCAACGAGCAAGCCATGCTCTATCACGCCGTTCTGTGACATTAAGCAATCCAGGCCCTATGCCGTCTTCAGTACCCAGACTATGACAGGACTCACAGCGCGAACGAAACAGGTCTTCACCTTTGCTGAGTTTTGGGATGACTGTCGATTCTGAATAATCCGCCAGATTTTCTTTTTTATCATCGGGTGATCTACTGATAGAACGCCCGACCAATCCAGCCAATACTTGGGGTTTGTCAAAGGGTGAACGTTTTATCCATTGCCCTGTAGCATCATTGCCAATCATAAAACTGGTTTTGTGTTCGTTGAGTTTTGCGGCATCAACACCTGTTCTGTACAGTCCTAGTTTTTGTCTTAACAAGGTGACATCGTCTGTTTTTCCCGTCAAAAAAAGCCAACCTGCCCCTGTATTAAACTTTTCTGCATAGTCTTTGAGGACTTTGGGCGTATCGTGCTTGGGATCAATACTAATGGAATAAAAGAAAATGTCTTTGCCCATGCGATTCGCTAATAATTTATACACTTTGGTTAAACTGGCTGTCTGCGCTGGACAGGTGTCACCACAATGGGTGAAGATGAAATCGATAACCACGACTTTGTCTTTAACAAGGTCATCATAAAAATGCAGTTTTCGACCGTCTTGATCGACCAATTCAATGTTGGGAAAGTAATCTTTTCCCCACGGTGAACCTTCGGGAGCAGCCCAAACTAAAGTAGTGCCAAACATTAACATGGCACATATCAATAACAATGTTCTTAAATAATTAGCTACGCGATATGCTTTCATCATTACTCTCTGTGAAATATAAGTGACATAAATTTTTCAGACAGTGTAATGGGCTGTTCGTGCCATTACAAATTTTGGATGGGTATTTTATTGGGATCTAACGAAAATGGGCGGAATAAATCCCGCCCATTTTCAAACATTGATTGCTGGGATTTCGCTATCGCTACATCCCAGCGTACTCTCAAAAGTTTATTTAGGGTAATAAACCTGCTGGTAAGACAAACTTTTTCTTTGCAGCTAAGTCACCAAATTTGGCAGTTGATAAATAGGTACTTGGATCATATTTAACACCATCCCAATCTGGCATTGGTGTGTTGATGGCTTGCGTTTGTCCAGGATTTTGTAAGTCCCAACGTAATAACATGGCTTTGTCTTCATGTTGTGTGTTGTGGCAATGCTCTACATAAGTACCCGCAAACTCTCTGAAACGAATCGCAACATCCACACTGCCACCCGTATCTGCTAATGCACCTATACGGTATACGTCTTTACGCGCATATTTTTCCCAGATAGGGGGAGCTTTGCCGCCACGGTACAGAATTTGACCTTCTTCAAAGTGAACGTGTACGGGATGACTCCAGCCACCAGTACCACCGCTGATATGCCATATCTCAGTTGCGCCA
This sequence comes from Methylococcales bacterium, assembly GCA_026398895.1. GTDB lineage: Bacteria > Pseudomonadota > Gammaproteobacteria > Methylococcales > Methylomonadaceae > UBA4132. The sequence goes on along the minus strand of JAPLRZ010000058.1, from coordinate 9,789 downwards.
GTAGTAGGTGCGGCTGAAATTCTGTGTGGGTCAGCGTTTAATGCGACACCATCATCGGTTGCAATTGTCCAGGGTTGAGTATCAGCAACGGCTTTTTTACCAAACACAAAAGTTCTTTGAGTCGCTGCTTTTAATTCCGTTTGCGTTGGTCTGTTCAACGGAATCATTTGTTTTTTGCCTTCAACGTAATCAGCAGGATTCATACTAAAATCAGTACCTGTGTAATTTTGTACACGGAACTCAAGGATTTTACCAACAACAGGGTCACCGCTGACACCGTCATTTTTGTACTTGGTACCTAACACATCAGCTAAAGGCAGGTATCTGGCAGGACCTGCACCAGTGGTATGCTCAAGTATATTCACCATATACAATTTTGTCCCTGCTGGCATTCCTCCAAAGTCTACGACAATGTCAAAACGTTCAGCAATAGATTGCTCAGGTAAAGCATCAGGTGATGCTGCATTGGGGAATGGAATCGCGTGTTGCATGATGTTGCCATCGTTTGCAATCATGTGATAAGTGATTTTTTCATAACACTTTGCAGGTTCCGCAGGTGTTATTGTTGTCACTGGTCTTGCAGGAGCTAATATTATTTTGGAAGAAGCGACCTTACAGATAGTATCAGTAAGCGGTCTTTCACGCACCAGTGCCAATTTGAAAAAACGTGACACACTACCATCCAAGATACGGAAACGGTAACGACGAGCGCGAACATCCAAGAAAGGTTTGTATTCCCAGTTGACAGTCGCACGATCACCCAAGAAACCATCGGTGTTAAAAATGTTGAATTTCAACTGTCCAGTGTTATCCCATGCTTTATCAGCAACCACTAAGTTCACGTCATAATCGCGGTTACCCCAATCCATGTTTGAACCACTGGGTAAACAAAGATTGGCGTTGTTAGGATTATTGTAATGACAACCATAACCAGGTTTTTGAGGAACACCTTGAAGATCAGGTCTACCCAAAACGTCTTGAGCATCTGCAGGCTCTCTACCGCGATCAATTGCACTGTAGTAATTCATCATCGCCGCGTTGCCTTTGTAGACGTTTTGCGCGGTATAATCCAGCATGTGGTCATGAAACCAATGGGTACTCATGGTTTCGTGCCAGTCGCCACGGACTCTGGTGATGCCACCATTACCGTCAGGCGCACCTGTTCTGGCATCGCTTTTATCGGTATTGATACTGTCATAACCTGCTAATTGCATAGGCCAGTGGTAATCATAGAACTGACCTGGATAAATGTAGGCATGGGCGAAACCATCACTTTCTGCTGGGTTGTGACCGTTATGTTCGTGAGTAGTAATAGTGTTTTTACCAAAACCGCCGTTTGAACCTGGGTCAAGAGGCAGTGCGTTATAGTGACGGAATAAAATCGCTTCACCGTATTTTGCCATCAACAATTTAGGCGGTAAGGTACCGTCAAATGTCCAGACTGACTGAGGTTTTTGAGTTGGTAAGTTAGGATGTATCTTAATCTGGATACCTTCAGTACCTGGAATACCGTCGCCGTTAGCGTCCATGTAATATAAGCCATTAGGACCGAACTCGCCTTTTTTGTAGTCATGTAGCTGTCTTTTATCACGCAAACCACCGTTGACACGCGCACCTGCTTGAGCAGATTGAAATGCAACTTGGGTAGGGAATTCAGACCAACGTTGGTGAGCAAAATCTTCACCACCTGGACGACCATCCAATGGCATGGAAGGCAGACTGACTGTTGCAGGAAGACAGCTTTTTACTTTGGCTTCCCAAGGATTGTGTTCGGTAGTAGGCTTACCTGAATCATCGACATCTGATTTACGGCTAGGAATAGAAGTCAAGTCTTCGCTCAGAAACTTATCCAGCGCAGGGCCATCGACATTACCAAAACAGTCGGTGGTTGTATAAGAACTGTGGGTAGAAATTGAAGACGTTGAACTTGAGATGTCTTTAGTGCCGAATTCTTCAAACATCAACATCTTGGCGGTAAATTCTGTCGCACAAGAACCAGCAATACACAATGGACTGGGTGCGCTATCGGTTGGGATATTGACCGCCGCTTGTACTGGCGTAGCAGAAATCAAATAGCCAGATAATGTAGCAGCTATTGCCATAGCCAAATTTGAGGTTGCTCTGACTTTAAAGCCAGATGTTTTGTTGTTAACAGTCACGGTTTCGACCGTATCTGAGGCATTGTTATCGGTTGACATGAGATGTCTCCTAAAAATAGGTAAACTTGAACACTTTAAAAAGCCCTTGTTGTGACATTAACGAAGCCACCTCGGCAGTTCGACTTTCCAAACAATTTGGATTCGTAACTTTCCGCCCCTAACTTACGTTTAGGTTTAGCCTTACTCTCTAAATTCTGAACGCTTAACAACGTTTCTAATTTTGATAGGGGTATACAACAATTTTGAAAGCCGAATACCGCACTGAAAATCTGGGTACAGTTTAGCAACAACAACTACAAAGCAACAATAGAACGATCATACGATTTTGTTTTTTTTTTGAAAAAAAAATTATCTGTAACTAATTGAAATATAAGTAAATTATAAATAAAATACTTTATGTGTGGAATTTGTATATTTAAAAATACGAATTGTTCGTGTTTTTAGACCAAGAATTAGTCCTATTAGTCAATGCAATTAATTACATTAACCAATGGAAATAATCACATAGTCCAATAGAATTTATTGGGATTTTTATGCTGATGCAGAAACAAAAACGCCCCGTAAACGGGGCGTTTTTGAGCTGTAAATAACTTACAAATAATTTACTTTGGGCTTGCCGTCAGCGGCGACTAATTCACCAAGGCTAAAAACTGTTTCACCTAAGTCAGTCAAATTATCCAGTGTGGTTTGTTCATCCTCAGCAGCGACACAAACAATCATACCTACGCCGCAATTAAAGGTAATAAGCATATCAGCTAGCGTGACATTGCCTTGTTGTTGCAGCCATTGGAAAATGGGCGGAAATTGCCACGCTTGTAAATTAATATTAGCATCAATTCCTGCTGGCAACACACGCGGTAAATTTTCGGTTAAGCCCCCACCTGTAATATGCGCTAAAGCATGAACATCCACTTGTTCCAGTAAGGCTAACAAGGATTTGACATAAATTTTGGTCGGTTCTAATAAGGTTTCACCTAAGGTTTTATTCGCAAACGCTTCGTCCAATGAAGCATTACTGTGGCTGATAATTTTGCGTATCAGCGAATAACCATTGGAATGAGGACCTGAAGAAGCAATGCCGATCAATTTATCGCCCACTTGCACTTTGCTACCGTCGATCACTTTGGTTTTTTCGACAATCCCGACACAAAAGCCTGCTAAATCATATTCACCATCGGCGTACATACCTGGCATTTCAGCGGTTTCACCACCCACTAATGCCGCACCAGCTAACAGACAGCCTTTACCTATGCCTTCAATAACAGCGGCGGCAGTATCGACATCCAATTTACCTGTGGCAAAATAATCCAGAAAAAATAACGGTTCTGCACCTTGGACAATAATGTCATTAACACACATTGCCACTAGATCAATGCCAACGGTATTATGTTTATCTAAGTCGATAGCCAGTTTAAGTTTTGTACCTACACCGTCTGTTCCAGAGACTAAAATCGGCTGTTTATATCGGTCTAAGGGTAATTCAAACATCGAACCAAAACCACCTAGCCCTGCCATAACGCCCGCTGTGCGCGTTGCTGCCGCAATCGGTTTGATACGTTCAACTAATTCATTCCCTGCGGCAATATCAACACCTGCACTTTTATAATTCAAACTTTCTGCCATGTTTGCGACTCTCTCTTTAAAAATTATTGTGTTGATATTGTACAAGACCCGCTGGGTTTTGTGGCAAGGATAAACAATATAGCTAACGGTTAATAAAATGATAACAAAACCGTTCGCACTGAGCTTGTCGAAGTGTGAATGTGGTTCGACAAGCTCACAGCTCACCACGAACGGTATCATTTGATTGTGTGTTAGCTCTAGCGTGTTATTCCCCTTATTTTTATCTGGATATGAATCTATTGAATTTCATTGCAAAAATATTTAAAGTGGCGGTGGTGACTAGAAAATAACAATAATGTATGCTTTATGTGAGGAATGAGGATGAACATAACAAAATCGATAGTGCTGGCTGTAGTCATGTTGGCAAATAGCGCGGCTTTCGCTTATAGCCCTGAAGAGTTAGTAAAAGAATGTCATAAACCAAAGTTTACTGATTTTACCCTGAGTGAATACAAAGCACCTGAACAGCATCAAGTTGCCCCTGAATCGGAGTTTAGTTTTAAAGTACCTGCGTGGACCAGTACAGACAGTATCAAACTGTCCATAAAAGATAAAGCCATTGCCTTTACCATCGAAAGCAATAGTAGTTTTCATAAAGTTAACGCTAAATTACCTGCTGAATATACGGGTAAATTTGTCAGGCTAAATGCGCGTGCTAAAGCGAACGACGGAACGTGTCACGAAGAAACAGGTTGGCTACTTAAAGTAGCCGATAAAGCCGCTGAATAAAGCACTTAACCAGCACAAAGCGACAGCTTTGTGCTGGCTCTTATCAATTAGTGCAAGCTCTGCTTGCAAAGTCAGGCAAAGCTTGACCTCCAGCACGCGGCAATATAGTAAAAGTATTTTTTGTGATTAAAGAACCGTTCGCACTGAGCTTGTCGAATGGTGTAAATGTGGTTCGACAAGCTCACCACGAACAGCATCATTTTATTAGAGTTGTTGCATGATGTGGAGTAAAACAGCTTTAGCTGTTTTCTAAGAACTGATTTAATGATCTTCCAACGAGGAAAGCTCACTATCAGCTTGTCGTAAACGTGCTGAAATCGCACTGGCAATACGCGCAAAAACCCGCGCACCTAACACCGCATTATCATAGACGCGCAAATTAAACTTTTTTCTCGATAACACATAAAGCTCACAATCGGTTTTAGCAATGGCATTGGCAGAGCGTTGCTGATGATCCAGAAATGCCATTTCACCAAAATAATCGCCTTGCGAAAAGGTCGCTAAATGGTGATATTTACCACCTTTTAATGGCAACAAAATACGCACTGTACCACGCCGAATCATAAAAACTTCATCGCTACTATCGCCCACCGTAAATATATGCTCTCCCGCAGGAACGCTTAATTCATGCACACACAGGCGCAAAGCATTCAGGGTTGACTCATCTATTTCGCGTAACAATTCAATACCTTTAAGGTCTAACGTTTGTTCAACTGGCTTTTCAAACTCGCCTGATTCGTTGAGAATACGATTTTCCATCCACTCCAATCCTTCATCGCGTGATTCAAAAAGTCGAATGCCATTTTGTCCATCCAACAAGCCTACGTCCTTCATGTAGCGTTGTAGGTCTTGTCCACTGGGTAAACTAGATGGCATTCCACTAAATAGCAATTCACCGCCACGCTCTTTCAATCTATCTTGCATCAAAGTAAATAAATGAGTGGCGGTATAGTCCAAAGATTGCACACGGCGCATATCAAATAATAGCCATTTTTGAGTGGCTAAATCAGCTTCTAGTTGAGTAAATAAATGATCTGTCGTGCCAAAAAATAAATTGCCTTGCAAATCGATAACCGCCGCTTCATCTCCGTGTGCCTGTAAAATGGCATTTTCTGATTCGAGGCGATAAGTTTTAGAAGACACGTCTTTCAGTGTTGTCCGTTGCCGTAACACCGAGATGCGAATTTGATCACGAATAAATAATAAAATCGCCAATCCCACGCCTGTTGCGGCAGCCGAAATCAAGCCCACTGTTTCAGCAACCACCACCACAGCAGCAATCACTATAAAATCAAAACGCGTTTCTTTATGTTGGAGTAAACGAAAGGAACGCCAGTCAAAAATTCTAAACGCGACCACTAACAAAATACCTGCTAAGGCACTAATCGGCACCCACGCGATTAACGGAGATAACACCACTAATGCCAATACCACCAAGCCGCCTTCAATAAAACCTGATAAGGTTGTGCGACCACCACTGCTGACATTGACTAACGTGGGTCCCATTGTGCCAGAGCCTGACATTCCACCTGTTATAAACGCCATCAAATTAGCCATGCCTTGCCCTAGTAATTCACGATTAGAGTTATGACGATTTTTAGTCAACGAATCCAATATCACGCAGGTTTTCAGAGTATCAATAGACAATAGTGCAGACAAAGCCACCGCTGAGTGAGCAACTAAGCGCAAATCAGATAGCTGTATCTGTGCGATAGAGGCAAAACGTCCACTAACCGTTGCCAAAAAAGAGCTGTTAGCCGAAATAGTACCGACCACCAACGAATTAGCATTCAGTGACAATAAGGCGGGTATCCATAAACCCAAGACAAAATAGCTGACAATACCCGCTGTTAAACCCATGATAGTCGCAGGAATTTTTTGCGTCACACGCGGCGTAATTAACATAACGGCAATGGTCACCACGCCGACCACAATACCTGTCGGTTGCCATAAATCGGGCGACTGTAGCCCCTGCCAAAGCCCTAAGCCTTTTGGCAAACCCAGCAATTTAGGCAACTGCCCCATCGCAATAATCAACCCCACACCCGATAAATAACCACTAACGACAGGAAAAGGAATGTATTTAATAAGCTGCCCGCCTTTTAACAGCCCATAAAGAATTTGTAACAACGCCGCGAACAAAGCAGTTAACGCTAATAAACCAGAAATTCGTCCAATTTCTATGCCCTGAGCTATTAAATCCACCGCCAGTGCCGACAAAATGGCAGCCGCAGGTGCGCACGGTGCAGAAATCAACGCAGGCGTTCGACCAAACAGTGGCGCGGTTAAACCCAATGCAGCCGCACCCATTATGCCAACAAAAGCTCCTTCACCAATCATCTGCGGTGAAATGTTTGAATAAACTAACACGCCAAAAGCAATAGCGGCAGGTAAAGCAACTAGCATAGCCGCCAAGCCACCCCAAAATTCATTTATCACAGATCGGTTCATTGATTGCCCTGTCAATTAAGTACGTTAATTACTATAGCTACCCGCCGATAAAATGATTAAAAAACGGTAGTTTTCCAGTTTTGTTGATTTAAGCCGTAGGTACTCCAAACTCAACGCACATAATTCTGAACTACTCCCATCTGAGTGATAAATCGTGCAACTTTGTAAAGTGGCAATCCTTGACCAGCAAAGGGATTCGTGATCTAAGAGAGTTGTACGTTTTCAGAGTAAGATGGGAGTAGCAATTTTTGATTTTGTCGTGTACAGAGAAAAATATCTTGAAAGTAAGCCAGTGATTAGTTTAACTTACATTTTTTAAAAAAAATAATAACAATAATTAAGAGGATAGTTTTATGTCTGCACCCACACTGTCAATGCAAGAACTACCCCAAGAGGTGCGTAGAATAGCAGTATCATTTCGGTTGTTATTGGGGCTTTATACAATTATTCCGCTGTGTGTGTTGCTACAGTTGCTGGATAGTTGGTTTTGGCAAGGCGTATTACAAGCAAATTTACCCAGTAGCCCGACTCATTTATTATTGTTTCAAATTATTTTCGGTACACCGCATATCATTGCCAGCTCCATTTTACTGGCGAGTAATCGTGACTATCTCACCGTGTATCAATCGAAATTATTGTGGATGACAGCCGCACTAGCCATATTTTTTGGCGTGGGTAGTTTGTTTATTTCTTATCGGGTATTTTATGTGTTGGTGGCAGCGTGGACGGTTTATCATGTTCTTAAACAGCAACATGGCGTGGCACGAGGTGTTTGTCGCTTGCCTGATTGGGCATTTTATTTGTTATTGTGGCTCAGCGTTACTGCTGGATTAGTTGTTTATATAGGTATTTTTTTAAAAAATAGTTTGGATGTGCAGCAGGTAATTTGGATTAAGAGCATTGCAGGTACTTTGTGTGTTACCTTGATATTCAGTGCCTTCTATTGTCAACGCTATGTGAGTACCGCATTTGGTCGCTGGTTTTTATGGTGCAATGTGCTATTGGTATTAAGTAGTTTTTATCTTTATGTTCAACAGTATTATTTCTTCGCGATTCTTGTCCCGCGCTTGGTACACGATGCTACTGCCTATATTTTTTATGTGACTCACGATTACAATAAACACCAACAGCAGCCGCAAAATTTTATTTACCGTGCGGCCAAATATTGTCGAGTATCGATTTTTGTGGTGTTGCCAGTATTATCATTTTTGCTGGCGTTTGTATTGCAAGCCTATGGCGATAACGTGGTTAGCTATCTCACTCAAGTCATCTTTGGCGTAGAAATTCGTAAAGCGATTACCTTAGGTTTACTTGGTTATCTGGCGTTAATGCACTATTACACAGAGGCATTTACTTGGAAACAAGATTCACCTTATCGTCAGTTTATTAGTTTTGTAAAATAAGTGATAACGGATTGCGTAAGCTAAATTAAATCTGTTGTTTTTACTGTTGAGCATGAGTGCCAGTCCTGTAAAGGACTGGCACTCATTAATATCGCTTAGTTTCTGATTATTTTAAGAGCCGAGTTACATTAAGCTCTGATTCACGCGTTACAATACCCACTACCAAATTTCTCAAACGGTTAGTAATATGGAAAAAATAAAAGTTCTCTTTGTGTGTATGGGTAATATTTGCCGATCCCCAACCGCAGAAGGCGTTTTTACCAAACTGGTCAACGAAAAAAAGCTAGACCATCGGTTTATCATTGATTCAGCGGGAACTCATGCCTATCACATTGGCAATCCGCCCGATTTACGCTCACAAAAAGCCGCCGCTGAGCGTGATATTCAATTAAGCCATTTACGCGCCCGCAAAGTGGTGATGGGCGATTTTGATGATTTCGATTTTTTACTGGTGATGGATGATGAAAATTATGCCGCGCTGATTAATGCCTGCCCTGCTCCACATAAACATAAAGTGCAGTATTTTCTCGACTACGCGCCACAGCTGACAGCGCGTGAAGTTCCCGATCCCTATTATGGTGGCGAATATGGTTTTGAACAAGTACTGGATATGATAGAAGCCGCTTCAACGGGGTTTTTAATCAGTTTACAATCATCAAAACGCATAGGTTAATCTCATGGCAATCGTATCAAACACAATCAGTTACATGGACGGCGACGTGGTGTTGGAAGCATTTTTCGCTTTTGATGATGCTATTTCAACCCGCAGACCCGCTGTTTTAGTCAGTCATGCGTGGGCAGGACGCGATGAGTTTGCCAATGATAAAGCCAAAAAACTGGCAGAATTGGGCTATGTCGGTTTCGCACTGGATATGTACGGTAAAGGTATCTTAGGCACAACGCCTGAAGAAAATTCCCAATTAATGCAGCCGTTTATGCACGATAGAGCTTTGCTACAAAAGCGTATTAAAGCGGCATTATTGGCAGTCAAATTATTGCCTTGGGTGGATGACAGTAAAATTGCCGCTATTGGTTTTTGTTTTGGTGGTCTGTGTGTGCTGGATTTAGCCAGAACAGGCGTGGATATAAAAGGCGTAGTCAGTTTTCATGGTTTGCTAAACGCGGCGGATAATATTCACGCTACCCCCATTAAAGCCAAAGTATTAGCCCTGCACGGTTATGACGATCCAATGGCTTTACCCGCACAACTGATTGAATTTCAAAATGAAATAACTAAAGCAGGTGCAGATTGGCAAGTGCATAGTTATGGTCAAACCGTTCATGCCTTTACTAATCCCGTCGCCAATGATCCCAGTTTTGGCACAGTTTATAAGTTTGAAGCAGATAAACGCTCTTGGCTTACCATGCAAAACTTCTTAATGGAAATCTTCGCCTAAGTGCCTAGGAATGCTCCAGCGTTCTGT
>JAPLRZ010000008.1 GCA_026398895.1 Methylococcales bacterium | reverse complement strand
ATCATTAATAATCAATGTGTTACAAATGTCATTTTTGCTATTTTTGGCAAAAAACTACGAATCTTGACATAGACCAATTTGTAACTAATTGATTATCTGATAATTATTAAAGTCAAGATAATTTAAGCGCGATTGCCCTGTATGCTATGCCAAATACTATTGACTTTAAAAAGAACTTACTATCACAAGCCATTCATCAATCTTTTATGCAATTTAGTATGGGAGGTAGATTGTCTACTAAGGAGATAACGATGAAAGAACACAGTCATTCATCTCAGGTACAAGACCTAGCTCTATTAGACAGAACTAGACAAGTTAGAAGTATGCTAGAAGAAACATCTGAACTACCAGATACCAGACCTGTTATGCAACGTCGTTTCCAAGCTCATGACGATAAACTTGAATCTTTAAGTAAGTTGCTACTTAAAAGAGACTACAAGATAGTCTTCATAGGAAGTATAGGTGTTGGTAAGTCCACGGCTATTTGTAGGACTCTAGGTTTAACCACTTCGGACTCTAAGTCAGTATTAGAAACAGGTGCAGGAGGTACGACTATCTGTGAAGTCCAAATAATAGAAGGTCATGCTTATGGCATACGAACAACACCTTGCACAGTTGATGAGCTTCGTGGTCATGCTCAAGATTTTGCTGATTACCTTTTAGCCGCTACTAAAACGGAAATAGAAGACGCTAACCCTGATTCACAAGGTATTTCTAAAGAGGTAGAAAGGGCTTTACGGAATATGTCAGGGCTTAAAATACGGCGTGAAAAACAGGCGGATGGTAAAACACTGTCAATAGATGAAGCTAAAGAACGGGCTAAACAATTTACTTCCGTGCGTGAATTAACGATGAAAATTATGGAGCTTATTGGCTTACATAAGCGAGATTGTAACGAAATATGGTGTGACGATAGTGAAGACCAAGAGCCGTTAGAATGGTTGAGAGTTAATTTTGCGAAAATTAACAACGGTCGTCATTCTGACTTTTCTTTGCCTAAGCTAATTGAAGTCATTGTGCCATTTGAATTACTAAGTCATCACGAATGTTCATCCGTGCGTGTTATTGATACTAAAGGCATTGATGGCACAGCGGTAACGCGAGCCGATTTGAATTGCCACTTGGGTGATCCTCATACTTTGACTGTGTTATGTACGCCATTTAATGACGCTCCAGCAGCAGCTCCACAGCTAATTCTTGAAGGAGCAAAAAAACGTGGCATTCCATCATTATCATTGAATACATTGCTTCTTGTATTACCGCGCCCCGAAGAAGCACTTGCTGAAAAATATGATGACTCTGGCGAATGTGTTGAATCATCTAAAATCGGTTATGAATTAAAACACGAAAAAATTCAAGCTAAGTTAGTACCACTAGGCTTGGATGACTTACCGATTTATTGTTTTAATTCGCGTGAAGATGATGCTGAGGCATTACAAGATGTTATGAATAATCATTTAACCGCTATGCGTGAAAACTCACGTCAGCAGTTAATTAATGAGATTCAGGCTGTAGAAAATGTGCTAGCTAACTATAAAGAAATACAATTTGAGGCTACGCAACTCCATGCAAGTAAAATGTTGCAAGCTGGAATAGATACAAATAGAACTATTTCCTTACCCAGTATGCTCATACATGATGGACTTATTGAAGGTATTAAAATCATTAATGCTGGCAAAGTTCGTGCAGCTATTGGTTTTATGAGTGGAAATGGAAATAGATATAAGTCACCTGATTTAGATTATTACCATTACTTGGAAAATGGTACAGATTTACTTGCCTCATCATTACTTCATAATAAATTAATTGGTTTTAGTGGTCACTGCAAAGCTTTAGCCAACAATCCTGAGTTTTTAGAAGCCAAAGAGCTTATAAACCAAGCTGATAGTGTTCTTTGGGGTTCTTATGAACATTTAAAAGCAGCTATAAAACCTAAAAGTAGGGAGCTTTTTGCGACTGAATTACTCAATTTTGCCGCAGAGTTGTGGGATAAATCAGGACAAGAGTGGGGGAGAAAAAAAGCAGATTTAGAAGATACCGTTAAAAATTTAAGCTACCGAGAACGAGTAGCACGTCATCATAAAGAATGGTTTGCAGACCAACGCCGAGTAGAACTAGAACAACAAATTTACGCGCTTATTATTAGCGAATGGCAATCAGCACTCGACAAAGTCAGTGCCTTATTAGAAACCGAAGAGGAGTAGCCCAAATGAACATGACCACTCACGCGGCTATCCGTAGCCAACAACGCGGCATACCGCCGTTAATTATGGAATGGCTAGACCAATTTGGTGAAGAATACTATGACGGACACGGCGCGATTATTCGCCGTTTCACTCGTGCTAGTCGCCGTGAAATTGAAAGACAATGCGGCAGGGATTTAGTCAGCAAGTTATCACAATATTTCACCGCTTACATAGTTGAAAATCATGATGGAACAGTGATTACCGCTGGGCATTTAACTAAACGTATCAATCGTAGATAAGCTCGTAGCAAGTAGCGGAGTGAACTGTCACACTCGCTGTTATTCTACTCGCTACTCGTAGGGGCGAGCTTGCGAACCCCAGAAAATTTAACAACCAAGCCTAACTCAACGCTCCAGCGGAGCTTCGCTTCACCCGCTGAACTTTACGTTAGGCATTTGAATTAGGAATCCTTATGGATAAAAATACACTAGATGAACTCAGACAGCTTGTTAATGAAGTTATGTATGCGCCCACAAAAAAGGACGCTCAACACCCATTAAAGCTTTTAAAATTTAAAGCTTCTGGGCTAAAGGGGCTTATTAATAATCCTTACCTCTCTGGAAAGCTAGGCACAGTAATCAACTATGCTACGGAAGCTTCTGGAAGGGTAAAGGATAAAGAGCATTGGATTTCTTGCGTGGAAAAACACTGGTATGTCTTTGAAAATGGCATAAAACATGATATTCAGGGTTGACAGCAAGTAGTTAGCCAGTAGGTTGGGTAGAGGCGATAGCCGAAACCCAACATAAGGAATGCGTAGATGTAATGGGTTTCGCTATCGCTCTACCCATCTTACGAGTTAGCTTTTTTTATCTATTAGGATTAAAAACCATGAAAAGAAATTGGGATACTATCAGAGAGATTTTATTAAGAATTGAAGAGTTAGAACAAAACGAATATTTTACTTTATCAGATTTTAATGAAAATAGAGAATATGAAATAATACATCATGTAAAAATGTTGAAAGAAGCAGGATATATTGAAGCAGAAATAGCTGAAACAACTGGCGGTACTATATTAGATATAGAGCGACTTACTTGGCAGGGTAATGACTTTATTGAGTCAATTCGTGATGTGAAAACATGGGAGAAAACAAAAATGATGATAGCTGATAAAGGTGGTGCAATGACATTTGAAATTGTTAAAGCATCTGCTGTTAAAATAATAACAACAACGCTATTTGGTTTATGAGTCTAAATAACAAATGAAAATACATATATTAATACTGTTTTCAGCTCGTAAGATGGGTAGCCCGTAGGTTGGGTAGAGGCGATAGCCGAAACCCAACAAAAGGAATGCGTAGATGTAATGGGTTTCGCTATCGCTCTACCCATCTTACGAGTTAAAAAGTCAGTAATTATCTATACTTGCGCCACGAGATATTAAATGTTCTTGTGCTTTTAATAAATGATTTTTTAGCGTTAAAAAGTCTGATAATTTTAAAAAAGCGGTTTTACCCTGCCACTTTGTAAAAGCTGTTTGTTCCTGCTCGTCATCCTGAAAAAAACCAAATTGAGCATCATCTTTTGTGGAATAAATTAATTCGGTATAGTCACATTTTTGTGGCTTTAAAGTATCGGCTTTCGATTGAATAAAATCAAATGATTCCATAAGCTCAGGTAATTCATCAAAATCAATAAAAACAGTTGTTTCATCTGAATACTCATCTGTACCGATATGCTCTAGTTTTACTCCGAAAATTGTTTGTTGGTCTTTGCCTTTTACGATTGCTAAAATTAAGGTTGAAACTATGATGGTTGAATTCTTATTTTCAGGAACACTAAGAGCTAGATAATTATCGAGAGCTTTTGCATTATTAGGATTTGCTCTATATGCGTCACGAGCTTTAACAAGGGCTTCTGTGGCTTTTTCATACGCTTCATTACCTTCATAATAATTACTTCTTAATCTTGCTATTTCCCTAAATTCTTTAATTATTACTGAGCCTTTATGTGCAAGAAATTGACGTACATTTGTACCTTCAAATTCTGGTTGAGTTATTGCCATCTTTAATGACTCCTTTGCATTAAAATTATTAGCTTCATTTTTACCCAATACAGTAATTGCAGCTCCACATTTTTTACATTTACCTGTTTTAGTTTCTAAAGGGATTCTGTCATCACTGAGAAAATGACTGGTATTGCAATTTTTACACACGATTTCCATAATTATCCCTTGCTTAATTTTTATGTCACATCCCGATATTTCTTCATATCCACCACGCGCTGTTTAACAATGCGCTCTTTTTCAATCTGCATATTCGACACTGTGCCTTTCCAGTCATAATGCGGATTGAGTTTATAACCCGCTGTTGTGCCGTCTTTGACTTTTAAAATAATGCCTTTAGCGACTAATAGCTGAATGGCTGTACTTTGCGTTCAAGGATTCCCCTACCAATTGTTGGTAACGGGTTGCCAATCGCGGGTCAATGTTTGTGAGTGTTTTTTAGTCATTCTATAATGATACTCTATTTCAGTAGGTCGATTTGTGTAGATACCTATGCCTTTAAAGGACTGGCAGTCATAAAAATAACAGATTTAATACACCACCATGAAAAAACCTCAAATTACAACAATGGCGTAATCACCTTCACGATTTGTTCAGTAGAAAACTCGCCCGCTTGTTGATGAACAATCTGTCCTTTTTGATCAACAACGATTGTATAAGGTACTGCACCAATGTTATTACCCCAACGTTGTGCCAGTGCCATTCCTGTATCGCTACCAATTAACATTGGATAATTGATGTGTATGGTTTTGAGGTATTCATTAACCTCTGCGGGTTCATCGATGGCAATACCAATAAACTGAACATTTTTATCGGCGTATTTTTCTTGCAGAGTGATAAATTCGGGGATTTCTTTACGACACGGTGAACACCACGTTGCCCAAAAATTGATAATGCGAATTTTGCCTTGCCATTCTTTGCTGTCGTGTTGTTTGCCCGCTGCATCAGGCAAATTAAATTCACTTAACGGTGTGAGGGTCTTGCTTTGTGCGGGTTCGATAAAAAAGCGCGTGCTTAATCCCACGCCTAACGCCAGCACTGCAACGATAATAACTAATTCAGACGATTTCATAGAGTGACTCGTTGTAACGATTGAAGAAAAGTGTCAGTATTCTGATAACCAATGATGCGGTGTTCAGAATGTTCTTGTTGGTCAGTGCTAAAAAATAAAATAGCAGGAGGACCTATGAGTTGGAATTTATTCAACAGTGCTTTATCGGATTCAGAATTTTCAGTGACATCGGCTTGTAATAACACAAAATCTTTAAGTGCCAGTTTTACTTTAGCATCGGTAAAGGTGTACACCTCCATTTCTTTACAGGACACACACCAATCGGCATAAAAATCTAGCATCACTCGCTTACCCTGCTGACTGGCTTGTTTAACTTTGGCATCCAGTTCAGCTACCGTGCGCACACGCTGAAAAACCATGCTTTGATCGGCAACGGGAACAGTGGTTGTGCCAATGCCTTGCAGTGGTTTTAAGGGATTACTATTGCCCATACTTACGCCTATCAGTAGCAATATGCCATAAGCCAACATCATCAAACCCACGCCTTTCCATAATTTGCGCCAGCCTGAACCGTGTGCGGGTAAGGGGTCGATGGCACTGAGATAAATAGCAGGTAACACCAATAGCATTGCCCACAATAACATGGTCAGCGGTGGCGGTAACACTCGCTCCAGCATCCATACAGCGACCGCCAACATAAGCACACCAAATACCGCTTTGGTGGTATTCATCCATTCGCCTGCTTTGGGCAATAATTTACCTGCTGATGCACCTAGTAATAATAACGGCACACCCATACCTAAACCTAAGGCAAATAAGGCACTGCCACCTAACACGGCATCACCTGTTTGCCCAATAAAAATTAACGCCCCCGCCAATGGTGCGGCAACACAAGGCCCAACAATGAGCGAAGATAACGCGCCCATAATCGCCGCGCCCCACAATGAACCATCTTGATGTCGAACACTGGAGTTATGCAATTTAGTTTGTATCGCATTGGGTAATTGCAAATTATAAAAGCCAAACATCGATAACGATAGCACCACAAAAACTAGGCTAAACAAGCCAATAATCCAAGGTTGTTGAAATAGGGTTTGTAGGTTTTCGCCAAACACCGCCGCCAATATGCCAAACACCGTATAAGTCACGGCGGAGGCAACCACATAACTCAGCGACAGTAAAAACGCCCTAGTAGTGGTGATGTGATTTCCATGCCCAACAATAATGCCCGATAAAATCGGAATCATCGGAAAAATGCACGGAGTCATTGACAGCAACAAGCCAAAGCCAAAAAAACTCAGTAACACAACGCCGAAACTATCATGCTTTAAGGAATCGACAATTTGATCTTGCTCCGATAACACAGGCGCGGGGTTAACCTTAGTTAGCTGCGTATTGACAAGACCCGCTGGTAGTTGCAATTCAACTGTCTGCGTCATCGGCTGATAACACACGCCTCGTTCCGCACAACCTTGAAAACTAGCTGTTAAGCGAATGGTTTGCGCCTCAGACTTAGTGCGTATTAACGGTAGATCAAACTTCAAATCATCATGAAAAATTTCTACTCGTCCGAAAGCTTCATCTTCTTTAGGCGACCCATTGGGAACGCTAAAATCGCCCAATTGTGTGTCTGGCGCGTTAAGCAATTCCAACTGAATTTTTTCGCGGTATAAATAATAACCTTGAGCAATATGCCAAGCAACCTGTACATTATTGGCATCTTTAACAGTCGCAAAAAATTGAAACGCTTGCTCAGGCGGCAATAAATCGTCTTTGTTTTTTGAGCTTTTGAGTAATTTTTCTAACGGGTCTGCTTTAGTAACAGGCGCGGCAACAGGCAACGCGACTTCCACACTGGCTTTTTGTGGTGGATAACAGATACCTTGGTCAGAACAGCCTTGATAACCTAAAGACAGTAATACGCTGGTTGCACCGTTAGCCTTAATCGGTAATTCAACTTTCAGTGACTGGCGATAAATTTCCATATCACCAAAATTAACATCATGCTTGATTTCGCCACTGGGAAAAATAGCCTCGCCTAAAGAAACCGCCTCCGTGTTGGATTTAATATGGGTTCTTTCACGATAAAGATAATAGCCGTCCTTAATTTGCCAAGTGACTTCCAGTTGATCAGCACTTAGCGCGGTTGCTGATACGCTAAACACCTGTTCAGGCGGTAAAACCTTAATTTCTGCCCAAATAGAGGGACACCATAACAGCAGGGTTAATAAAAATGTGTTGATTAGTGGCATGAATCTATCCAATGCAGGTAGTCGGGTAAGCCGCGTTCAATTGGCACAGCAATAATTTCGGGTATTTGATAAGGATGATGTTTTTTTATCATAGCTTCCAATAATGGATAAGCATCTTGTCGGGTTTTAATCAGTAATAGCTGTTCTTCAGCGTATTCAACTTGACCTTGCCAACGATAAACAGAGGTAATATTCGACACGATATTCACGCAAGCCGCCAACCTAGCTTCAATTAGCAAACCCGCAATTTTTTCTGCCGTGTCTTTATCGGGGCAGGTGCAGAGAATAATTTGATAAGCAGTAGACATTTTAGTGGGTACTTAAATTTAAACAGGATATTATGCTAGAGATTAACAGCAATTGTCTTTATATTGTGACAATAATCAGTTCATGCTTGGTCAAGTCCGTTATTCTCGTATGACTGGCAGTCCTTTAAAGGACTGCCAGTCATTAATATCCCTATAATAGCTTTAACCCACTCCCCCAAACTATGAACTACTATGAAGAGTAAGCTAGACATACAAAATCGTATTTATAGATTACTGACGTGGATAGCTTTGTTGCTAGGATTGGCAGGCTCTGTTGCGGCTAGTTATTGGGTAAAATTCGACATTGATACCCAGACATATCAGCAATTTGTTTCTTCTTGCGAAGAAATCCAACTAAAAATAGCGGCACGACTTGAAGCCCATGAGCAAACTTTGTTGGGTGGTGCGGCACTGTTTGACGCATCAGAAACTGTAGCGCGACAAGAATGGCGTATTTATGTTGATCGTCTACGCTTGAATCAGCATTTCAATGGTATTCAAGGCTTAGGTTTTGCACTATGGATTCCTGTCGAACAATTGGCTAGACATGAAGCCATTATTCGTGCCGAGGGTTTTCCTGATTATAAAGTACATCCCGAAGGCGAGCGTGAAGCCTACAGCGCAATTACTTTTTTAGAACCGTTCAGTGACCGCAATTTACGCGCTTTTGGTTACGATATGTACTCTGAGCCAGTACGCCGTACTGCAATGGCGCGAGCGCGTGATGAAAATAGCGTCACGGTATCGGGAAGAGTAACCTTAGTACAGGAAACTGACAAAGATATTCAAGCAGGAACATTGATGTACGCGCCTGTTTACAAAAAAGGACAATCCACAGACACCGTAGAACAACGCCGCGCCGCGCTGTTCGGTTGGGTGTATAGCCCGTTTCGCATGACTGATTTGCTGAATAACATGGTGTTATCCAGCGAAAAAACTAACGTAACCCATGTTCATCTACATATTTATGATGGCAACACTACGCAGGCAGAACATCTCTTATTCGATAACAACCCCAATCATCCTAGCACCACCCAGCAGCACCGATTATTAGTTGAATTAACTAACAATTTTAACGGCACAATTTGGACATTACAGTTTGAACAAATAATAGCAACTAACGGCTTAAATTATACAAGTGCGTGGATTACCCTAAGCACGGGTGTTTTTATCAGCTTGTTATTATTTTTATTATCGAATTCTTATATCAACACACGACTAAAAGCTGCCAATATTGCGGCTAAATTGACCAGAGAACTACAAGAAAGCGAAAGCCGTTTTCGTGTACTCGCCGATAACGCTCCCGTACTGATTTGGATAATAGAACCCGATAAACTGTGTTCTCACGTCAATAAAGTCTGGTTAAATTTTACGGGGCGTACCTTAGAGCAAGAACTGGGCAATGGTTGGGCAGAAGGCGTACACGCCGATGACCTACAACGTTGCATGGCTGTGTTTATCAGTTCATTTGATGCACACTTACCCTTTACAACAGAATATCGTCTGCGCCGTTACGATGGTGAATACCGCTGGTTACTCGATAACGGTGTGCCACGTTTTGCCGATGATGGGTCTTTTTTGGGTTATATTGGCTCTTGTATCGATATTACCGACAACAAGGAAGCGCAGATAATCATAGAAAAAACCTCGTCGTTGCTACAAGCGACCTTGGAATCCTCCAATGAAGCTATTCTGGTTGTTGACTTCAACAATATGTGGGTTCTCCACAATCAAAATTTTATTGAGATGTGGCATATCCCCAATGAAATTATCATCAGCAACGATGATAACGCCGCATTGTCGTTTGTAGTTAAACAAGTAAAGGATGCTGAAGGCTTTTTGAATAAAGTGTTTGATCTATACAACAGCCCAGAAGCGAGTTCTTTCGACATTATCAATTTTAAAAATGGGGAAATTATTGAGCGATATTCCATTCCGCAACGAATCAATGGCAAAGTAATTGGCAGAGTGTGGAGATTTCGCGACATCACTGCACGCAAGACAGCAGAAATAGAAATAGCCGAAACGCAGTCTTTACTCCGCACCATTATTGATACTGCTCCGATGCGGGTTTTTTGGAAGGATAGAAACTTACGTTATCTTGGCTGCAATCTAGCATTTGCCAAGGATGCAGGAATGAACAGCCCAAATGATGTAATCGGCAAAGACGATTATCAAATGGGATGGGCAGATCAAGTGGAACTTTATCGTGCCGATGATAGAGCGGTTTTGGAATCTGGCATCGCTAAAATTTCCTATGATGAAGCACAGAGTACACCGAATGGTAAAACAATTTGGCTACGCACATCCAAGGTTTCACTTAAAAATCATAAAGAAGAAACGATTGGATTGCTGGGTATCTACGAAGACATCACCGACTACAAGCGAGTGGAAATAGAGCTGGTTAACAGCCAACAACAACTGCAAAATATTATTACTGGCACTCGTGCAGGCACATGGGAATGGAACATACAAACGGGCGAGGTTGTTTTACAGTGTTTTCAATCATCATTAGTTACTTTAAATTAAAATTGGTTAGCATGGTAAAAATATCCATGTGCATTATCAACGGTAATAATTTTAAAAGCATTTCCAATAGCTATTAAAAGGTTATCAAATGTCCGAGCTTT
>JAPLRZ010000069.1 GCA_026398895.1 Methylococcales bacterium | reverse complement strand
GCTTGTATTGGGATTATTTTTGGATTTTCTTGGTTTTTTATGAGGCATAAAAATAGAGGATGAAGACAGATAATCTTTTTCCATGCCAAAATAACCTAAATCAACATATACTTTAGTTTTTTCAAACCAATCTTGAGTTATTGCTGTACATAACTAAATAATTGACCGCCATCTAAACGAGTTTTATCCCATGCTTTGTCTAGTTCTTTACCTGCGGTTTTACATTCAACAATTAATAAGGCGTTGTTTTCATTATCAGTTACTAATATATCGGCACGTCCACCGCTTGCCCCGTGTCCTAGTTGCCATTTAGGTTCCTTGGGTTCAAGTTCTAATTCAATATGTTCTGGTTTATAGCCTTTTTCTAATAATCGATGGACACATTCAAATACAACAAAGTTTTCTTGTGCTGAAAAATTACAGGTTTGCCGTTCGTGAATTTTTAAACCTTGGTCTTCTGGATAAATTAATTCGTGTTTATCAAAGTCAACAGCAAGATGGGTATTATTTAACTGTTTGTTAAATTGGTTGCCGTGTTGTTGAAAATGTAGATTAAGTAGCAGGGCTTTCAGGTTATCTTTATTTATCATGCTTGAGTTTATTTTGGAGGTTTTTTATTTGTTGCTGATGAAAAAGCTGTAGTGCATAGATATGAAAGACGGATTGGCTTTGTACCGCTTTATTATTGGGCGTTTATTATTATCGCTAGGAAAATAAACCCTTCATTTTCATGGCCAGAAAATTTAGATACTGTGAAAGTATTCCATTTTGGAGTCAAAACTCATGAGTTTTCACTCCAGCATCATATCTAAATCAATAACGTTTTGATGGGTTAAATCTGTTATAGCTAATTAATGACTGCCAGTCCTTTAAAGGACTGGCAGTCATGCTAAAACAGATTTAATACATACCTTAATTAGTAACTTGGTGTGCCAGCAAGGGAAAAAAATAATTCTTGAGCTGCGAACAATGGGTAGCCCAATATTTTACCCAGCAAACCTGTCCATAGCAGTGCTAATAAAATAATAAAGCCATGCCTTTCCAATTGATTGTAATACTGTGATAAATGACGTGGTAGTAACCAACTTAAAATACGACTACCATCTAAAGGTGGAATGGGCAGTAAGTTTAATAAGGCTAACATTAGATTAATACCGATACCCGCACCTCCCATGTGAATTAAAAGGGATGCAATCGTTTCAGAGGATGTGCCAATGGCAAAACCAATACGCGTGATTAATACCCAAAAAATCGCCATTAACACATTGGATACAGGCCCAGCTAAAGCAACCACTGCCATATCAGCGCGTGGATTTTTAAAGTTATTGGGGTTAACGGGTACAGGTTTTGCCCAGCCAAAAATAAAACCCGTGCCTGTAATTAACAGTAAGCCTGGCACAATAATCGATCCCACTAAATCAATATGTTTAATTGGATTGAGCGTTAATCGCCCCAGCATGGAGGCAGTATTATCGCCGTATTTTTTTGCCACCCAACCGTGAGCGACTTCATGGACGGTAATTGCGAAAATAACAGGCACTGCCCATAAAGCAATATGCTCTAATAAGGCTAATAGGTTTGACAAGCTTAGGTTATCGGTCATGATGCGGTATCCTCGTAAAGTTAATCTAACATCGGAGCAATACCTTTGCCTTGCCTGATGATTTCTGTGCCAGTGCTGGAAAATTCAATAATGGTGGTGGGTTCAAAGTCAATAATTCCCGCATCGATTACTAAATCCAGCTCATGCTCTAGCTTTTGGCGAATCTCATAAGGATCAGTCAATGCTTCGGTTTCTTCGGGTAACATTAAGGTTGAACTAAATAAAGCCTCGCCCAATTCTTGCAACAATAATTGAGTGACAGGATGATCGGGAATTCGTATACCGATGGTCTTTTTCTTAGGGTGTTGCAAACTGCGCGGCACTTCACGAGTTGCATCGAGAATAAAGGTAAAAGGACCAGGGGTTAAGGTTTTAATTAACCGATACGCATCGTTGCCGATTTTGGTAAAGTTAGCGACTTGCGATAAATCTTTACAAACCAGCGTAAAATTATGCTTATCATCCAATCGCCTAATGCGCCGTATTTTATCCATTGCTTGTTTATCGCCGACCTGACAAGCCAGCGCGTAAGAAGAATCGGTGGGATACACGATAACCCCGCCTTGCTTTAAAATATCCACGGCACGATGAATTAATCGTAGTTGCGGGGTTTTAGGATGAATTTCAAAAAACTGAGCCATTGCTTACTAGGAAAAAAATAAATAATGGCTAATTATAGCGTACATCAACTTAAGCGGTTTGTTTGAATGCTCCTATTGCGGCTTTTGCTAAAATTGTCAGTACAATAGCCTCATGTCACTCACATAGATGCTAGTTCCATGACGATTCGTATTGCCCTGTTATTATTGTTTTTTGCGCTTGCCGTGTTATCGTTGGCAGAAGCATTATTGTGGGTAGGCGTAGCGACGATACCCGAACTACTTATCCAATTGGGGCTAGGATTATGGTTTAGTGCGTTTGGATTATTGTTAATGATCGCTTTACTGTGGTTCGTTAACACTCTATTGCAAGAAAGTAGGGCGTATTTTTCAGCTCACCAGCGGGGACAGCGGCGCGTGTTGTTTATTCAAACTAAACAACAACAGCTTAAACAATTGTTTCATTTTCGCGCTTTACGCATTAACTATTTCCATGAACTGAAAAGACAGCAGTTATTAAAGCGCAACAATCGCAAACACCTTAACGCCTTATCCAAAGCCATAGACCAAGATTTGCAAGCCCTTAAAACCAGCTTGCCAACCGCTACTTTCAAGCAGTTACAACAAGAAAACCGTCGTTATCGCAAGCAACAAAACAGCGCGGCGTTATTACAACTACAGCAAAAAATCACTACTTTCACATCATGACTTTAAAAAACTGGGTTCTTAGCATTGTTGAGCTACTGCATTCGATAAAAGATGAAAAACTGCGTTGGCAAACTGACAATCAGGCGGGGCAACTGCAACTTAAGCAAGCGCGAATAATGGCAGAAAACAAATTAGCGGCAGAATTAAAAAAGAAAAGTGTGCAACTAGCGCATGACATCAATTTGCTACAGACTAAAAATGCCAGTGAATTGGCACTGCTCAAAATCAAATGCAAACAGGATATTAAAGATTACCAGCAATATCTCACTGCCTTGGATAAACTGAAAAAATCCATTCAAAATAGTTATAGCCACTTACCCGAAGCAATGGCATTCACCATTCATCATCATGCCCAACATTTATTAAATCAAATGTGGGAAGCTAAAAATATTGAAGAAAAAATGCGCCACGAAATGCGCCTTATCCAATTTATGACTACCGTACACGAAGATGCCAGTGCGACTTTGCAAGGTGAAACTCAAGAAAAGCTACCCAAAAAGACGCTGAGTTTAATTCAACAGCAGTAGAGGAGAGGCAAACTGTTGTGTTTGCCCCCAAACAAATAGAGGTGAATTCAATAGCTCTAGCTATGGTGAGGGAAAAGAAGGTGAGATGGAATCCATATAAAGAAGAACGTGTCCATTTACTGGCGATAAACTAGCATATCTTCCCTGCTGAAGTTCATGTACACCCGTTACTCCTTGGGAACGCCGTAAATCAGGCGATCCTGTTATAGCAGAAGCCAATCGTAAGGTATGTAAATCACCTAAACCTCGTATATCCCACGCGCCATCTTGAGTGCGTGCTACGGAGATATGCTGAAACGCTTTTATTTTACGCGCATAGTCACTGATTAGAATCGGTGATATTTTTTGTTTAGCTACCCAGTTGTAAACATCTTTAAGAGCCTCAATAGACGCTGTTTTGCTGCCTGAATAAAAATGATAGTGTATATGTATGGGTTTGAGACGGCGGGGTAAATCGGTTAATTGAAAGGTTTCAATCGCTTGCTCCATACCCGAAAAATTTCCGCTCCACTGGTTAGTGTAAATATAATCACTGGCAATAGGTGCGTAAACTTGAAAATTGTCATTAGCAGGATAACCCATTGGCGGAACAAGGGTCATAGTGGGTTCGCTTTCAGTAATACTCGCCCCGCCGCCATTCATGTTTTCTAAGCCCAGCGATTTTGTCAGTGTCAGTGCGTCGTCTGCTGCTAATCCATCGCCTGTCCAGAGAAATACGCCGACCCGTTTGTACGCAGGTGCTAAATGTTGGTTAATATAGTCTACAGAACCTGCAATTTCTCGGATTAAATCAAAGTTATAACCAGCGATTGGCAGTTGATAGTTATCGTCGCTGGTGTTCGTAGTGGCTTTTTGAAACCATGCGGAGGGATGGCTATAAGAGTGACTGGCTATTTCAACATTATCGAGCCTAAAAATATCCTGCATGGCTTTTTCCAGTTGTACCGTTTGAGTAGGAAAAGCTCCTGTAGCTCCCACTTCACCTTCAATAACTGAAACCGTTGTCGGCCACGGATAGGCTTGCAGAATTTGATCGCGAATAACTTCAATCGCCAGCGGGGTGTCTGGCATTTCTGCCACTGAAGAAGCTCCCTCGCCGTCAACCTGCACCAATAGCAGTCTTTTACCATTTTCTGTTGTTACATCAGGCACTGGCATAGGCGGCAAATCGAGCGCACGCTTTAAAAATCTAAAGGGATCGATAATCCAACGGTGTTTTCCATGAAAACCTGTTTTAATTACATAAGGATGTAGTGCAGCTCCACCCCACTGACCAGTCAATACCGCTGTGAGTTGTTGTCCATTTTGATCGATAACACTTAAATGCTGTTTGATGGCTGAATCAACGACTTTCCATAGTGTCAAGTCTCGTGACTTTGGATAGGGATCTACTTCATAGCCGATAAGATTATCGCTATGGTCAATTTTCAAAGGTTTTTGTATGTCGTTCGCTACGTTTGCAACACCAAGTCGTTGTAGGAAAAGGCTATCGGCAGTAAAGCCTAATTTCCCGAATATGACCACTTTTATGCCATCATTCAGTTGACGCGATAGCCATGATTTATACCCCTCTGATTGTGGCGATTCATCACTATTAAACCAACTTACTATGCCAGCGTATTGGCCGGCTAGGCAATAATTTGGTAAGCCCTTACGCGCATCGACATATTCAAGCGTATAACCTAAATATTCCAGAGGCATAGCCAGTAACTTGTGCATCTCGGAATTCTGTAACCCGTCTGGCTGATCCTGCCCATCATAAAGGGCTAGAATCCGCCGTGGAAAAACCTCCAGACTACTTATTCCCATCATATCTAATGAGGGATTTGAGACCCATGCTGTAAATCCCAATGCTGTTATTCGCGCCGCCACTTCGCGTGCTAACTCCTTTTTCTCAGGCGATACATAATCAATGACAATAATCTGTAGCCCGTATTGGTCACGAATCTGATTCAGCTTATTTAACAACCAATTTCGATCTGCTTCTGGCACTTCAACGTAACTACCTGCTACTGAATCCCAGCGTTGAAATAATGATTCTGCTGCCAACGCGACTGCATAACTGGCAACGTCAGGCAATACTTCAAAGCCTCGGTTAAAAATGAGTTTACTGTCTGGGAAACGATGGTGTATCGTTTTAATGAGATTAACCAATGCTTGTTGCTGATTCAAACGAAAAGCGGGGTCTTCGCTTATCAACTGATAACTATCAAGAGTATCCAGAAAAAATCCACGATAGCCGCGTTCCCATAAAGGAGCTATCAGTTTATTGATAACATAATCCTGCCACTCTTTTTTGCTTAAATCAACGATACTACTCTTCCACGCTTTATTTTCCCCCATCAGCCAATCTTTGGGAATTCCTGAAAACCAAGGACGACTTTGACTAATCTCGCCAACGCTTAAATAGGCAAAAACACTAATGCCTTTAGATGTTAATGGTTCAATATTATCAATATTGTCTGGCTCAACCACAACTTGTTCAAAATGTGCCATGAGATCGACAGGCACGGGTTTACCATAAAAAAAAGCGGTACTCGGACTTGCATAACTAGCTGAACAGGCAAAAAACACCAATAGATAGATAACAAACCTTATACTGATTTTTGTTGTTGGTTTATGATTTTTTCGGATTAAAAACATAACTACCTCTTTTTTTATTGAGTAGGTTCTTAACAATAAATAGGCAGGTATTTTTAAGTCGCTACAGATAACATTTCTTGAAGGGATGTTATCTTTTATACCTACTGACTTTTTGCTGAGAACTTATCGTGATTACACATTAATAAAGTAAATAAAAAATATAGGCGGTCGCTAACTGAATAAGCATTAATGAAGCATAAATGTTTCGTACATCAGTTTATCCAGCCGCCGTGAGAGAATGCACATTCCAACCAACGTATTTAACACGACAGCTCCCGCAAAACCATAGCCATAAAATGCAGGTCCCATAACTTGAGTGAGTAAGGTAAAAAGTACGTTTGACAGTGCGAATAACAGGCAAAGGTAGAGTGCATCAAGACGATAATCAAAATAAAACAGTAGGTTTAACTCAGCCAGCAATAAGACTTGAACGCCTACCGCAACTAAATCAATATTGAGCAGCATCTGATAGTTTGGCGAGATATGCACCCACTTCAGTAGCGGTTCGCCCAGTGCCAGTAATATAATGACGGTCACCCCCTGTACTTTAAAAATTTCGAGAAACCCGCGCCGTATTACTTGGCACATATCGTCATAAATCTGCGAAATACGATGTAAAGGCGTACCTTCTTTGATAGCGTGGTAAAACAGTTGATATTGCTCGGCAAAATCTGTCTCCATGCGGATCAGGAAGGTTGCCATACCTGGCAAAATAGAAAGATAAGCCAAAAAAATTGGCATATCGTAGAGTTCAGAACCGCGTAGCGGCGCGATAATGGCAATACTGGTCTGTGGATTGAACCAAAAAAGCAATTTATCAACCCAAATTGCTAGGTTATAAAAGAAACCCGTTGCAACCAAACTCAGATAAATTTGATCCCTCCGTAAAAAATCAAAAGCAATCAATCGAGTACTGGCGTAGGAGCGTAACACCAAGTATAAAAGCATAAAAAGCATAACACCCTGACCGACCACAAAGCCGCCCAATAATCCTTCTAGCCCAAAGACTTTTAATTTTAGGGATGCACCGACGGTAATGCCATAACCCACGAAGAAAGCCAATAGAATGCCGCTGTGTGCTTTTAGACCCGATAAAATAATCACTACTATCCAGATGACAGACAGAATGACAAAACCCGTCAGCATCAATACCCGATATAAGACTGAGCCATTAAAAACGCTGTTCAGTAGTATGATGGCTAATGCTCCGCTAATAACGACCACCAGCAGAATCGCCCCTAATAGATTGGGCAGTATCCAATCTTCCTTTTCTTCATACACTCGATCGGAAATAAAACGGGTAAACATTAACTGTAACGGGCTGGTCAGTAATAAGGAAAATGCCATCAGGTAAGTCACAGATATTTGAAATTCACCGACGAAGGGCTGGGTGTATCCGTTTTCCGTATTGAATATGCCAATTAGCAAAATACCCACAATAGACAATATCCACGGACCTGAACTGATAATGCCCGCAAAGGTATAAGCCTTCAATAAACCAGAATAGCTCTCGTCATTCATTAAATTACGAAGTCGAAAACCGATGCCCGCCATTACGAATCCAGAGCCTCAGTGTAAATGTTCACATAATGGGATAACACCATCTCCTCGGTATAATAGCGTTCAACGCGGCTTATGCCCGTCCGCTGAGCCGCATACCATCGCTCTTCATCAGCCAATAGTTCAATGCAGGCGCTCGCCGTGGCTTCTGGATTAGCCATTGGTACTACAATGCCCGCACAGCCCAGCGCACGATCCTCGGCGGTATTGCCCTCTATCATTTCGCGACACGCACCCACATCGGTGGTGACCACTGGTATACCGCTGGCGTAGGCTTCAAGGATAACTAACGGGAACGCCTCACTGATAGAGGTGAGTACCAGCAATCCCAATTGCGGTAAAATGTCGCTTATTTTTTGAAATCCCAAAAAGCGTATATTGTTTTCCAGCCCTAGGTTATTGACCAAACTTTTGCACTCCAGCACATAGGCAGGGTCTTCTTCCTCAGGACCTATGAGTCATCCTTGAGCCTCTGGAAGCTTGGAAACCACTGAGCGCATGGCTCGAATAAAGGTTTTTATATCTTTTATCGGCACAATGCGACCGAGCAAACCAATGACCAGTGGAATTTTATCGGTGCGCTGCTCGCGTAAGGCAATAAATTGGGCAATTTTCATTCCATTAGGTATGACTTGAGTACGCGCCGCATCGGCACCATCGCTAATCTGCCGCTGCCGATTTCGTTCATAGAGACTGATGATAGGATTGGAATTGTAGTAAATAAGACGACCTAGGGATTCAAAATAGCTAATCCAGAGTTTCTCGTAATATTCCATGCCTTTATCGGGTGCATCACTTAGATAATCACGATGTTCTTTAATAAAAATGGATTGCAAATCAATTTTTCGCTCTTTCGTATAAATACCATGCTCAGTCAGAATTAACGGTCGTCCCGTTAAATTACTCAGCATCGTTCCAAGAAAGCCAGCATAACCTGTCGAGACCGTATGAAAGACCCCCGTTGTTTGCTGGTATTGATGTGCAATAGCCGCTAATTTAAAAATGGGTTCATGCATGGCACGAATAGTCCACATATAATCAGTAAAAGAACTCTCAGGACAAAAGCGTTGATGGCTTGCACACACTTGTTCCCACGCCGCTTCGCTGTGAAGAAAATCTTCGGCGGTACAGCCAGACTTTTGCCCCATTCCCGTCAAAATTCGCTGAACTACTTTTTCATCGTAAGCCATATTGGGTTCTTGAAACCACTCATGCAATTTTTTCGTCTCCATAAAATAGTGGCTATTACCCTGACAGGCTTTTGGCTTTGCTTTAGTAGCATCTGGATTCCACAAATAATGGCATTCCAGATGAACTACATTATCAGGAAGAGGATATTTATGATCTTCATAATCACTGGACTTAGACCCTATAAAAATTAATCCAAAGGTGAATTGTGGCAATCCCAGTATGATTTGATGTACCCACCCAGAAACCCCTCCTCTCACAAAAGGATAAGTGCCTTCCAATAGTAGGGTAATATCAGCGTGACTATTAGCCATCAGGATTTCTCCAGCCAGAAACGTGTGGCGGCGTGTATTTGTGGGTGCGCACTGACTAAATTAACCTCTCTCATAGTGCGTTTCACTTCACCAAACCGCCGTTGTAAAAAATCTATCTCTGCGTAATAAAGTAGCAGTGGTTTCTTGCCAACGCCCAGTGTCTCGGCTATTTTAAATTCATTATAAGCATTCTGTGGCTTTCTTAATCGTAACAATAACTTAGCATATTGGAGATGCAAACCACGATCCGTTGGATAAAGTTTCAGAGCATTTTCCAAATACCCACGGGTTTTATCGAGTACATAAGTCAGCGTTTCACCCTCTACTAAACCAAGATGCGCTAATTCCCAGTAATCCTTAATAATACATTTGTATAAATGTCGCGTAGCGGTGGTGTCATTATTTTCCAGACGTTGCTTAGCGTACTCAATGCGTTCACTAATACGCTGCTCTTTGCGGTCTATTAACGCATAAGCAAGCAAACGGATGTCATCAACGGGATCACGAAGTGCGATCCTCAGCAAAGGAATCGCATTTTTATCATCCAGTTTGAGCGTTGCATAGACTGCACTTATGCGCTTATCTGGATCTTGTGAACATAATAAATTTTCCAAACTGACCGTACCGTATTCAAAATGTAAACTTCGATCCGCAGGGGTATTAGAAAATTCTCGAATCCTATTAAAATTCATCAGCAATTTAGCGTCTGTTTTAATAACCCTCAATCCAGGAACAACGGCGAGAGCCAGTCCGAACAGTCCGAGCAGCGGCATATAAAAAGCGATCATTAAAAAAAAGAGAAACGTCACTGGTCTGGAAGTCTGGTATGAAGTGGTTAAGAGCGTTGGCAATATCAAAGCAGACACGATACACGCACTTACAGTGTTTTCAATCATCATTAGTTACTTTAAATTAAAATTGGTTAGCATGGTAAAAATATCCATGTGCATTATCAACGGTAATAATTTTAAAAGCATTTCCAATAGCTATTAAAAGGTTATCAAATGTCCGAGCT
>JAPLRZ010000014.1 GCA_026398895.1 Methylococcales bacterium | reverse complement strand
TGGCGGTCATTAGTAACTGTTATCGACTACAGAGAGATTTGTTTAACGAGGTGATTGCTTCGTTCATTGCTGGCTTTATGCCAACCATGCAACATTTGAACCCACAATTTGAATCCTCCGTCAATGCGTAACTTCTATCATTTATTAATTGAGCAGATTAATTTATTGCGTTCGGCTTTTTCCTATACAAAGGAAAGGCGACCTTTCAAGATAGATGCTATCGTTATCTTGCCAGAACACCTGCATTGTATTTGGACGTTACCACCTGATGATACCGATTTTTCCACTTGCTGGAATTTACTCAAAGGACACTTCGTATTTTTTCTCTGCATTCTGCAAAATGCAGTTTTTTGTGGCAGTTAGGACAAACAGCAACGGTGTTACGAGTCGTATCGCTGCCTTGTTCAGCAAGTGGGCGCAAGTGGTGAACTTCCATATAGTGCTTACCGTTATCCTTTATGAATCCAGTTTCTTGGCAATATTCACACTTTCCGTTAGCTTGTTGAATAACCCATACTTTGACTTTTGGGTCGCGCTCGATTGATGAAACATTGTTTTGAATTTTAATGTTTGGTTCTTCAACTCCTTCGGGTTCAGGAAGGCTGGGAATATCGAGTAGAGCTTCAACTCTTTTTTCCAATTCATCTCTGTCGGCAGTGGGCATCATATCAAGCACAGTTACAATGAAAGAACCGTTTTGTCTTTGCAGTTGTGTTAGGGTTTCAAACCAATTTTGTAATTCTTTGGGAAAATAAATTTCTCGACCACTGGTTATAGTAAACAAATTAGTGATAGAAGGACGTTGTAAATTTTCAGAAAATTCAATACGCAACAATCTTGGTTTTCCTTTATCCTTTTTATCAATTAATTGACAATAATTTGCAACTTGAGGGTTGCTACTCCAATACCCATAAGTTGTCCTATCTCGGAGTAGTTGTTTCCAACTAAATTTATCTATCTGTTCTGTATCCGCCATTGTGCTAAAGCCTCTGCTTGATTGTTTTGCTATCGAATAACTATTTTCTACTTCCAGATTTTAACAATATTGGTAAAGTCATCCGTCCAAGGCAATAAACCAAAATATAAGGGCATGGTTTGCCAATCGCCTAATAAAGCTAAAGTCAGAGGTTCTAAGGTTTGCGGTTGTTTTGCCATAACGACCCAATCGGTATCAACGACTAGCGGCATATTATCTGGGGCTTTAAATTCTTGAATCAGAGCGGAAAAATGTAACTGTTCAGCATGAACGGATAGCACTTTTTTCAGGGCTAAATGGCGGTTGGTGATGTGAAATGCCAGTATGCCGTTGGGTTTTAGTTTTTTGAAATACAGTTGCATTGCTTCTTTGGTTAATAAATGAGTGGGGACTGCATCGGAACTGAACGCATCCATGACTAATAAGTCAAAATGTTGGTCGGGTTCTTTTTCTAATGCCAAACGGGCATCACCAACACGCATGGCGGAATTCGGTAAACAACGGCTGAGATAGGTAAAATAATCGGTGTTTTTGGCAATATCGATGACTAAAGGGTCAATTTCATACAGTGTCCATTGTTGGCTGGGTTTGGCATAACAGGCTAATGCACCCGCACCCAAGCCAACCACGCCGATTTGCCAGTTGGCACTAGCCGCATCGAAAGTTTTAAATAACTGTCCCATCGGGCCTGGTTGACTGTAATAAGTCAGCGGAATTTTTGCTAAGTTTTCGGGCAAGCGTTGTGCGCCGTGTTTGGTGGTGCCGTGAAACAGTTCATGATAGGTTTCGGGTTTGTTTTGTTCATCGGTTAAAACGCTTTCGCGTACTGCCATTACACCAAAAAAACTGCGCTCTTGGTAGAGTGTATGTGACGAAAGTCCATGCAAACTGAGGGCTAAGAACATGATTACGCCGATGGTTAGCGCGTAGCTTAGGGTTTGTTTTCTTAAAATATACACCAACACGCTGAAAGCGATTAGGCTGAGGGCGATTTCATCGAAGTATTGCAATAAATCATGAATGCTGGCATACAGAATGAAACCTATGCCCAGTAATGTGATGGGAACGATAAGTTGTTTGGTGTTCCACGTTGCCGCCCACGGACGCAATAATAACGCGGCAACAATCATTATCGGGTATTCATAAATACCGTTAAAAATAAACGGTGCGACAAAGGTATTAAACATTCCGCCTAACATACCCGCAAAGGACATAATCAGGTAGAAACTGGTTAAATGCTGAGTCGGTGGTCTACTTTTAGCCAATTCGCCGTGACAGACCATAATGGCAAAGAAAAATGCCAATATGTGCAGAATCAAATATACCCAATAGGGCAAATCAGCTGGATTAACAAAGGCGTAGGCAAGAAATGGCACTAACACAAACGGCTGGCTCTTCACCATCCAAGGATGCAGTGTGTCATTCCAGTGCGAAAACACGATAACAAACGACAGCAAATAGACAGTCAGCGGAATAATCCATAACAGCGGCACCGAGGCTATGTCGGTACTGATAAAATTGGTTAAGCCCAGTAATAAGCTGGAAGGTACGAAAGCTAATACCAGCCAATGCAGTTTTTGCCGTATTGTTAGTTTATTATCAACAGGTACATCGAATGCTGGTGTATCGCTAGCTGTTCGATTTTTCCATAACAGTAAGCCACACGCGCCAATCAATAGGCATAATAGTCCATAGCCTATGCTCCAATCGGTTTGTTGATTCGCTAGACCGATGCTGGGTTCTAATAAAAATGGATAACTGAGCAAAGCAAGCAAACTGCCTGTATTACTGGCAGCATATAAAAAATAGGGATCATCACTGCTGTGATGCCCTAGTTGCGAAAACCATTTTTGTACTAGGGGTGCAGTGGTGGATAGTACAAAAAACGGCAAGCCTATCGCTAAAAATAATGTCCAACATAGCCAAAAAGTAGGATCACTATCGGTGGGCGGAACGGTATTGTCAGGCAAAGCAACAGGCAAGGCTAACAGGCTGATTATAATAACGCCGATGTGTAGCAGAATTTGCTGGTGTTGTCGAAAGCGTGTAGACAGTGTATGCGCGTAAAGATAACCCAGAAATAAAATGCTTTGATAAAACACCATACAGGTGTTCCATACAGCGGGCGAACCGCCTAGTAGGGGTAATAAAATTTTGCCAAACAAAGGTTGCAACACAAACATCAGTGATGCACTGACAAATAATGTTCCAGCAAATAAGACGATGGCAGATAGGTTGCGATTGGTTTTTGAATCGTTGCTCATTATGAATAGAATCGCCTGATGGGCAGGTGGTTTTTAATGAGACAATGATAATACATTTGTTACAACACGCGGGTATTTTGATAGTAGCGTGCGGTAAAATAAAGCGGGGATTGAGCGGGTGAAGATAAACTGTAGCTCAAAAAGAGCTACAGTTTAGAAGCAGCACTAGATAAGTGTTACATCTTCTGCTTGCGGGCCTTTTTGACCTTGAGTCACAGTAAACTGGACTTTTTGACCTTCGTCTAGCGATTTAAAGCCAGAACTGTTAATGTTACGAAAGTGAACAAAAACGTCAGGACCGCCTTCTTGTTGAATAAAACCGAAACCTTTTTCTGCGTTAAACCATTTAACAACACCAGTAGTCATTTGTAAATCCTAATAAAAATAAGTAATTAAAGCCTTGTGAGGCGGGTAGAAGCTGTAAAATTAAAACTACTTATGATAACAGGACGAGCAATCACAGAAAAACTTCGTAGAGATAAGCATAACGGTAAATCAATTTCAAGCTAGGTGTATTATAGACATAGCTTGAGTGATGTCAATCTTTATCAGAGGCGAATTCATACAAAAAGTGCGGGTACAAGGTCTGTATTTTGCTAAAATCCATGATAAGCAGTTTTCTCTTTGTGTGCCAAAAGATTTTAAGCTGTTTTGTTTTAATCCACGTTGAGTGCATTACTGTTAGTGTATGGTAACTATAATTACAAACTTTACTTTTATTTGGAGTCATTAATATGAAAACATTTTCCCATTGTTTGGGTCTATTTGTTGCTTGCCTTAGTTTATCAGTCTCCGCAGCGGATTTAACTCGCGCCGAAGTAGAACAACGGCTGGCTAATGCCGATAAAAGCCACATCGCTGATTTAAAACGCAAAGATTTAACCGAGTTAGATTTATCGGGCTTGGATTTTAGAAATGCCAATTTATGGGGTTCGGATATGCGCCGCGCCAATTTCAGCAACAGTAATTTGTCGGGTTTGGTATTAGATTTAACAGTGATGTCAAAAATCAATTTGTCGGGTGCGGATTTATCTAATACCAGCGTGTTCGGTGTGCATTTGGGTGGGGCGAATTTAACTCATGCCAATTTAACAGGCAGTCGTTTCATTGCTACGCTAGATCGTTCTGATTTGAGTTATGCTAATTTAGCGCATATCAATTGGGGCGTGGATATGAAAAATCAGTCGATGGGTTTGATGCGGGCGAGTATGAATTATGTCAATTTAACAGGCGCGAATTTAACCGATGCCAATCTTGACCGCGCATTGTTACGTTATGCCAATTTTAAAGACAGTATTCTAAAAAATGCCAATTTATTCGGAGTGGATTTATCGGGGGCTGATTTTAGTAATGCCGATTTAACAAACGCGAATTTAACAGGTACAAGCTTGGAAGAAACCAATTTTGCAGGTGCGAATTTAACAGGGACGCATTTTGCGGGGATTAAAGATAAAGGCAAACTCAAAGGTTTGACTGAGAGCAAGCATCTGGATGCGGCGATTTTTGATTGATGACAGACGAGACGTTGCGCATTTAATCGGAGTATAAACCAAGAAGGTTTGTACTCCGATTATTTTAGGACAAGCCCAACACATCCTGCATATCATACAATCCGCGCTGTTTATCTTTTAACCAAATCGCTGCGCGTACCGCGCCATTCGCAAAAGTCATGCGACTACTGGCTTTGTGGGTGATTTCTAAACGCTCACCTTCGTCAGCAAACATTACTGTGTGTTCACCGACAATATCACCCGCACGAATGGTAGAAAAACCGATGGTTTTGCGTTCGCGTTCGCCTGTATAACCCTCTCTGCCGTAAACTGCGCAGTCTTTTAAATCACGACCTAGCGTGTTGGCTATCACCTCGCCCATGCGTAACGCTGTACCAGATGGTGCATCAACTTTATGGCGATGATGGGCTTCAATGATTTCAATATCGGTGCTGTCACCCATGACTTTAGCCGCCATTTCCAGCAATTTTAGCGACAAATTCACTCCGACGCTAAAATTGGGTGCGAGTACGATAGCAATATCCTTTGCCGCTTTGGCAATTTCGGCTTTTTGTACTTCACTGTAACCTGTTGTGCCGATGACTACTTTTTTACCTGCACGGCGGCATTGTTCGATAAACGCCATTGACGCATCAGGACGAGTAAAATCAATCAACACATCAAAGTCATTCATAACCAAGGCTAAATCACCCTGCACTTTAATACCCAGTGTGCCAATACCTGCTAATTCGCCTGCATCTTTACCAATAGCCAAACTTTCTGGACGAGAAATAACGGCAGTAACACTCGCATGGTTAACTGCCACGGCTGCTTTTATTAAGCACAAACCCATACGCCCAGACGCGCCTACAATTGCAATACGATTCATAACTTCTTATCCTGATTAAACCATCAAATTATTTTGTCAAAAAAGTTTTTCACGCCATCCAACCATGATGACTCTTGTGGGCTGTGATGCTTACCACCACTGGTTAACGACTCACCTAATTTTTCGACTAAGGTTTTTTGATCTTTGGTTAAATTCACAGGTGTTTCAATCTGCACTTTACACAATAAATCACCGACAGGACCGCCGCGTACTTGCTTAACGCCTTTACCGCGTAATCTAAATTGTTTGCCTGTTTGCGTTTCGGCAGGAATTTTTAACAATACTTTGCCATCTAAGGTAGGCACTTCAATGCTATCCCCTAAACAAGCAGTAACGAAACTAATCGGCACTTCACAATACAAATTCGCGCCATCTCGATTGAAAATAGAATGTGCTTTTACTTGAATTTCAACATACAAATCGCCCGCAGGTCCGCCGCGTTCACCCGCTTCGCCTTCACCCGCTAAACGAATTCTATCGCCTGTATCTACTCCAGCAGGAATTTTAACTGACAGCGTTTTGGTTTCTTGTACTCGACCTTGACCATAACATTTACCGCAGGGGTCTTTAATTTGTTTACCTGTACCCCGACAAGTTGGACACGCTTGCTGTACAGAAAAGAAACCTTGCTGCATTCTGACTTGCCCATGACCATGACAAGTTGAGCAAATAATTGGGCTAGAACCTTTTTTAGCACCCGAACCGCCACACTCGCCACAACCCACTAACACAGGAATATGAATTTTTTGTTCAGTCCCAGCAACGGCTTCCTCTAAAGTGATTTCCATAATATGGCGCAAATCTGAACCTCGTTGCACGCCACTACTACGCTGTCTACCGCCGCTACCACCAAAAATATCGCCAAACACATCGCCAAAAATATCACCGAAGCCTTCACTCGCTCTGCCACCACCCATTGAAGGATCAACACCTGCGTGACCAAATTGATCGTAAGCTGCGCGTTTTTTAGGGTCGGATAACACCTCATAGGCTTCTTTAATTTGTTTAAACTTCGCTTCAGCTTCTGCGGGATTATCTGCGTTTCTGTCTGGGTGAAATTTCATCGCTTTGCTGCGATAACTTTTCTTAATTTCAGCATCACTGGCGTTACGTTCAACGCCCAGCAATTTATAAAAGTCTTCTTTTGTTGCCATGAGTTAATAATCTATTGTGTTGTTAGTGGGCGTTATTATAAAACAGATAACAGGGTATCTATTATAAATGCTAAATAGCACAGCAACGAAATGGCAAGCAGTACTTAGAAAATAAATAACAATTCGCAGATATGGTAGCTATTCAACCGAATATCAAGCGATATTGGAAGTTTTATTGGCAAGGAAAACTGGCGGTGGGTGTTGAAAAAACCAATTCTTATAGTAATGGAAGCATTACCCGCTCCACGAAAATATGAAATTATAGTTATATTTTCCATCTTAGTTGCACGAATCACAGCCAATCATAAGGAACGCCTTCAAGATGGATATGGTGGAAAGCCCCAGATTCCGCAAGCTTGCTACAGTGTAATAGGCAATCCAGTGTTATGGAATAGTATTCACAACGTACCCTACTAGACTGAGGGCAAGAATACCACAAGAAGATCGATGCTTACTCATCATCGATTGAAAGAAGAACCCCACCATAATACCGCCACGATGCCAATCCCTCGCACCAAGCCGCCTACCGCTCCGCTGTCGTTTTACCCATTCTATCGATTTTGAATATTGCTTGTTTTGAACACTCTCATCAATAATTAAGCAAGACTCTTCGCTGTTAATGAGCAAGTCTTTTACCCGCTCCCAAACCTGCTTCGGCGTTATTCGACTGCGCTTTAAAAAATTACTGATTACATCATGACTCACTCTATCCAGATGTTCCGATAGGTTGGTGCAGGTGTACACACGGGTGTACTTATCATGCCTCATAAAATACACTTATTTCACCAAATAGCGGAAGTCCTAATTGTGTATCTACCACTGTGTCACTTGGTTTTTTACCATTACTTTCGAGTATAGCAATTTGCTACACTTTTTAGTCGTGACATTATTATCATGCAGGCTATATACTACGCACAAAATCCAACTAAGTTACACATTCATGTCACAAAAAAATACCGTCATTATCGCTGTTGCCAACCATAAACGGGGATATGAAAAAACTATTATTGTCATTAATTTGTCCCCTGAACTGGCAAAAATAGGATTAACTGTTTTAGTAATAGATCTTGATCCACAAACGAATGCCAGTCTCTATATTGGTAAAAAACATCCAAGTGAAGTTGCGGTAACATACGCAGAATTATTACTCTCCGAAGTTGAAAATTACCCATGACTATTCATGATGCCAATATTGATGAGGTGTCAATGAGGAATGAACTAAAAGATAATGCGCCTAGATCTTCTGAAAAATTACCCGATAAAACCAGATCGTTACAAGGTATTTTCGATGTTATTTTGATTGATTGCCCTCCCAGTTTGAAATTACTCGCCAGCAATGCCTTAGCTGCCACCACGCATTTAATTGTACCTGTTGAATCTGGATGTATGGTGTGATTGATTTGCTAAAATTGGTAGCAAAGATACGCCAGATTAATTCTGAATTAGCGTTAATTGGTGCATTATTAATTCGTCATGACGAACGTCAATCGGTTTGCAAATTGATTGATGTCGAAATTACAAACAATACTAAAATTAAGCAATCTGCTATTGCACAAATGAGTTTGCACGCATTAGATAAAACCTCAAAAGTTTCGCGGGCGTTTAAAGAAATTCCTGCTATACCATTAAACCTTATGGATGTCTAAGCATGAGCAAAGACTTAAAAAACCTGCTAGAAAAAAATTACAGAAAAATAACCAGTGTTATGTCGCCACATCCATCTGTTAAATTTAACGAAAGTAGGGTACATAACTTGGTTGCTATTGATAACATTGATCCTGATCCACATCAGCCGCAGCATATTTTTCCACAAGTGAAACTGGAAAAGTTAGCCACATCACTTTTTTATTTTGGATGTTTTAAAGTAGTAAGTCCTGTTTAGGATGACCACATCAGTCGCCCCAATATTAGATAATCGCCATATTTTACTTATTAAAAACTATGATTAAAATTTTTATTGCCTATTTTATACTGTTATTTTGTTGTTTATTATTGGTTGCTTGTGGTGCTATTCAAAATGTACCAGATGCTACGATAGGCGCGGAAAAAGCGTTTACGCCACCTGATAGATCAAAACGTATTTCTGAAACCAGTGCTATTGAAGCATTTAAAGATGAAACCAAGAAAGTTGACGATTATTTATTGTATGATGGTGATGACATTTATATTGAAGTCATAGGTCGTTTAGACTTGTCTGGTGTGCAGCGCATTGGTCCTGATGGACGTGTGACTTTGTCGGTAGTTGGTTCGGTTATGGTGAGGAATATGACGCGCGAACAAGCTGCTGAAACTATCAATAAAGCTCTCTTGCCTTATTATTTAGGTATTTATACGACAGTACGAGTAGAGCATTACAATTCTAATAACATCACAGTTATAGGTAGGGTTGAGCATCCTGGAGAAATACAATTTAATACTGCGCCTAAATTATTGGATATTTTAGCGCGTGCAGGTGGTATGCCTTTATTACGAAAAGAACAGGTGTTAACTCGTTGTTCTGTTATTCGGAATGACAAAATTTTGTGGATTGATTTAGCTCGGTTATTGACAGGGGATACCAGTTTAAATGTTACTTTGCAACGTAATGATGTGGTTTATATTCCCGATTCAAGCGATACCTCGGTATTTGTTTTGGGGGCGGTTCATCGTCCAGGCGTAGTTAGTTTAACCCCTCAAATGTCGTTTATGGATGCGTTGGGTCAAGCAGGAGGGATGACGGACGATGGCAACTTTAATGAGATGCATCTAATTCGTCCTAGTGCAGATGCCAACATGGTAATTGATATGGATGATATATTAGCTCCGAAAAAGAATTTGAATGTTGCGATCAAGGAAGGCGATATTATTTTTGTGCCGCGTAATGGTATTAGTCAGGTTGGATACTTTATGCAAAAGCTAAGTCCTTATTCGAGTCTGTTCGCGATTACTCAGCTTAAAGGAACGGGAGGAAATTGATATGACTGAATCTAATTTATCGTCAAGAGCAGATGAGTCTGTTGCAACAGGGACGCTGATGCCGTTGGTTAGTCTACGGAAACATTATAAGCTGAGTCGTTGGATTTTTATTGTGATTGTTTTGTTAGGTTTACCCTTTGCTTGGTTTAAAGGTGCGCCTTATTATTCTGCTACCGCAGTCATTCATGTCGCTCCACGCGTTGCTAATATACTCCAAGAAAACACAGAACAAGAGCGTCCTTCCCATGAGCAATATAGACAATTTTTGGATCAACAGGCGAGTACTGTCGCACGTTATGATTTGTTGTTAGCGGCGTTTCAAAAATTGGGCGATAAACGTTTCTTTTGGCAGTTGCCAAAAGAAACCGAACGACGTGCGCTGGAAAGATTGCAGACCGCATTGGTCATTACCCCTGTTAACGATACCTACTTGCTATCGGTAACACTGGAGTCTGACAAGAAAGAAGGATTAGATGAAATTGTTAATACGGTGGTAAAAAATTATGTTGAGAATGCCCACGAAAATCAATTAATCTACGCCTCCAAAGAACGCATACAGTTGCTTTATGTAGAACGAGATAAACTGAAAGACATCATTGCAACGAAAAAAAAACAGTTAGTGTCTATTGCTCAGGAATTAGGGGTAACGACCTTCGTGGACACTGCTATTAACCCTTTTGATGCGTTATTGACAGATAGTCAGTCGGCTTATTCAAAAGCACAACGAGAACACCTTGTAGCTGAAGCAAGTTTATTGTTATTTGAGAACACTAAAGACACTAAAGACATAGCAGCACTTGATGCGGCTGTCACTGAGATTGTTTATAAAGACCCAGGCTTAACAAGTCTGAAAACCAATATGTATCAACGTCGTAGCGAGCTTGTTAGGTTAATCAGTGGATTAGACCCTAAGCATCCAGGATACGCGCAAATAAAAAGTCAATTGGAGGTGATTGAGGCTGACGTTACTAGTGCAACTGAACAATTAACAACAAATGTTAGGCGTATGTTATTGGAAGAACGTCGCTCTAAAGTCACTTTATCAAAAAAAATTGAACAGGATTTATTGACTCAGATTACCATACAAAAGAAAAATGCAAGCTCATTTTCAACGCTTTATAACGATGGCTTAACATTAAATCGAGATATAAAAACTCTTTATACTCAATTGGAAACAGTTGAAAATCGTAGTAGTTTCCTTGAATTAGAATCTAAAGCACCAGGTATCATTCGTATAGAAAGTCTTGCAAGACCACCAGAATTGCCTGTTCGTGGTGGTCGTACAAAAGTGTTCATTATAATGGTCTTCTTAGGTATTATCATGGCCTGCGGCGTACCTATTGCGATTGATATGTTAGATAAACGGATTAGAACAGCAGGGCAGGTAGAGAAGCTATTAGGCTACAAGCCATTAGCGGAATTGTTAGAATCTAATCAAAACGATGAAATATCGCAAAGTAATATTGCACACCAAAGGCGACGTTTGGCATTAGCATTAGAACGTGAACGTAGGCAATCGGGTAAATCCAGTAGTTTGGTTTTATTAACGTCAGTAGTACACAATAGTGCGTTGACTTCATTAGCATTAGAATTGGCAATGGATTTTAAAAAAATTGATGAACGTGCTATTGTCGTCGAAGTCAATTTATTAAACCCAGATGCCCGTTATCTTAATAAAGAGAATAGTAATGGACTGGTGAATTTACTGTCTGATTCTGAACTGACACTTTCTGACGTAATTCATCCTGCTGATGGACATTACCCAGATCGAATTTCTATCGGTTTATCAAAAGATAATTTACTATTTGGTTACCAGCATTTGCAAAAAATATTAGAAAAAATTTCTGAAACTTATTCAGTCGTTATTTTAGATGCTGCACCTATTTTATATTCGGCAGATACTGAATTTTTTGTCAGTATCAGTGATATTACTTTATTATTGATAGCCGCCAATCAGGTTAAACCTGGTGAAATAAAACGCGCAGTAAGATTACTAGAACGAATAGACCCAAAAGCTATTGGTTTTGTGGTGACACGCTTGGAGATTTTTCAAGGCGGTGGGTATTATGCTTCAATGAACAATGTTTATTCTCAGAAAGAAACAGAAGAAGCGGATTCGCGTTTAGTAGCTGACTATTATAAAAAAAATGACCGTTAAAAAAACTCGATTACTTTATTTATTACACAGTGGCAATTTATATGGCACTGAGCGAATGGCATTGGTTACTTTAGAGGGTTTGAGTGACCAACTTGAGCCAGTGTTATTTGCGCCGTCTGGAGCTGTGCATGATGAAGCACGGCGACTGGGTATAGAGTCGCATGAATTTAAAAGTTCCTTGGATTTATTTAAACAAATCCCTGCATTTTTACGCGAGACTGACACGATTGCCGTGTGTGCAACAGGCGTATCACATTCTTTAATGTTTCTTGTCTGGAATTGTTTTTTTAGAGTAAAAAATGTCCATTTACATTTAGTACATGGCGGAACGGATGAACGGCTCAGTTATGGTCGAAAAAAACGCCTTAATAATCTTCCTGTTTTGTTGGTAGCTGTTTCAAATTATGTACGGCAACGCTTATTGGAGCATAACGTGCGCCCTCAGCAAATTAAAGTGTTAGAAAATTTTTTACCCGATACGCAAATTGCTAACGCGCCCCAACGCCCACCATTTCAAGCCGATGGTATTCGTAAGATATTGGTGATTTCTCGAATCGACCCTATTAAACGCATAGATGTATTACTGGACGCGCTCGATATAGCACCCTCATTAAGTAGTCTTGAGATACGCATACTGGGAACAGGTTGGGATTTTGATACGTTAAAAGAACGCGCTAAACGTGATCATCCCAATGTGACCTTTGTGGGTTTTACGAATCAAGTGGAACAGGAACTTGTTTCCAGTGATTTATTGTTGCATTTGTGTCCAACTGAGCCGTTTGGTTTAGCGATTTTAGAAGCAATGGCAGCACACGTTCCTATTTTATTACCCAATGAGGGTGGGGCGGCTAGCCTGATTGAAGACGGAGTATCAGGGCTTTATTTTCAAGCCAATGATGCCCAAGATTTAGTGCGTCAGTTATCTTATTTACAATCAGCCAAGGCTGAAGAATTAAAAAAATTGGCTGATAATGCCCATCAACGTTTACTTCAACACTATTCCAGCCGTGTTAGATTAAATGATTATCGTGAATTATTTGAGAAGGTGATAACGGATGACTAAGCCCGTGGTTTCTGTGGTCGTAATAGGTCGTAATGAAGGTCAGCGTTTAGCCGCTTGTTTAAAATCTATCAAAGAAGTGACACTGCCAATAGAATTGATTTATGTAGATTCCAATTCACAAGATAGTAGTCCAGAATTGGCCGAAGGTTTAGGAGCGAAAGTGTTGCTTGTGAATCCACAGCGTCCTTGTGCCGCCATTGGACGTAATGCGGGATGGCGTGCAGCAACAGCACCCTATATTTTATTTCTTGATGGCGATACCTTACTGCACCCTGATTTTTTGCAATTGGCTTTGAACGAGATGGCGGATGAAACGGTTGCTGTGGTCTGGGGGCATAGACGTGAAATGTATCCAGAACATTCCTTATACAATCGGGTGCTTGATTTGGACTGGATTTATCCTGCGGGTATTTCAGAGTTTTGCGGCGGTGACACCTTAATGCGGCGTAATATTCTTGAACAGGTCGATGGTTTTAGCGAAAACCTAATCGCAGGTGAAGAACCCGAATTATGCCAACGAATCCGCGCACAAGGCAAAATCATCCTGCATATTGATCAACCCATGACCCTGCACGATTTGGCAATGACTCAGTTTAACGCTTATTGGAGACGTGCGTTACGCGCAGGTCATGCCTATGCAGAAGTCTCGCAACGTATGAAAAACACAGCATTTCCGCTTTGGCAGCATGACTGTCGCCGTAATGCGATACACGCTACAGTTTTAATCGGTTTGTTACTGGCTAGCGTTCTATTCAGTGTTATCACAGGTAGCGTTTTAACCATAGTCGGCTTACTGTTTGCTTATACATTTTTAATCGTGCGTTCTGCGTATAAAGCACGTTGGAGAAATGCCCCCGCATTC
Organism: Methylococcales bacterium; assembly: GCA_026398895.1. GTDB lineage: Bacteria > Pseudomonadota > Gammaproteobacteria > Methylococcales > Methylomonadaceae > UBA4132. Next base: position 14,600 of record JAPLRZ010000014.1, on the reverse strand, counting down.
ACCTTGCTGCTTTACGGCATACATTCGCATTTTCAACAAATTCCGATTGCTTGCGGACAGTTAAGTTATTGGTATCATCGCTTTAGAAATAAACAACAAGGGCTGATTGAGTACAAATGAGTTATTTACTTAAAAAAACACTTGTTGCCGCGTTACGACCACTGGCAATAGTAAGCGATAAGTTGGATTCAATTGGTCGCTTATGGGCGAATGCCCGATTGAATAGTGCGTTAGGTGGTAATGTGCATCCATCGGTCGTGGTATTGAATATGCCAGAATTGCATGGCACACGACAAATAACACTGGGAAATAATTTATTTTTGTACCGCGATCTGTATTGGGAAACGCAAGAAAGTGGGCGTATTTCTATCGGCAATGATGTGGTTTTATCGCGTGGCGTACATTTAGTTGCGTATTCTGAAATCATTCTGGAAGACGGGGTAATGATTGGCGAATATTCCAGCATTCGTGATGCGAATCACCAGCGTAGTGCCGAAGGTTCTGTACGCCACAGTGGTCACGTTAGCAAGCCTATTCATATTTGCCGTAATGCGTGGATTGGCAGAGGGGTGACTATTCTAGGCGGCGTAACAATTGGTGAAGGTGCTGTGATTGGCGCAAATGCGGTAGTCACTAAAAACATACCCGCTGGCGCAGTGGCTGTAGGCATACCTGCCCAAGTGATTAAATCCTAGTCTATGTTATCTTACGTTGTCTATATAGCAGGAATATGGACGTATTATGTCGCTCGTCAATCAGTCACTAAAGCCTTTATTTGGGCTTATATTCCGATATTATTGCTTCTTCCCGATTATTATAAGGCGATTACCCCTGGAATACCTGATCCCTCATTTAATCAAGCGGCTTCCGTGGCTTTATTTATGGTATTTGTATTGAAGGGTATGCCAGGTTATCGCTTCAGTTATACCGATATAGTTGTAGGCGTTTATGCGATTACCGTTTCTTTTTCAGAATACCTTGCGTCAGGTTATTCAGATGCACAAAATTTGATGTTTTATGAATTATCATCGGTGTTATTTCCCTATCTGTTTGCTAAAAGTTTAATTGAACCCTTTAATCTACGTTATGACTTTGCCAAAAGTGTGGTTTTATGTCTCTGTGTAGTTTTTATATGCAATTTATATGAAAACAAAATGGGGTCTAATTTATGGCAATTGACTATTGGCAGGTTTTTTTTCCCTGGACAAGGTGATGATTGGGTGACGACATTTCGCTTTGGTTTAGCCAGAGCCTCAGGTCCTTATGGTCATTGTTTGGTTGATGGCATTATAATGGTAGCAGCTTATCGTTTTCAACGCTGGCTACAATGGTCTGAAGCATGGCCTAGCAAAATCAAACAATTAGCTTGGATACCTTGGTTTACTCCTGCACAATTGTTTACCCTAATGATATTAGGGGGGGTGCTGTCAACTTTAGGAAAAGGTCAATGGTTAGCTGGTATTATAGCGGCGGGTATTGTCATCATTGGACGTTCTAAACAACGGGTAGCGGTTATGTCCGCAGTCATCGGGGCTATGATTTTTGTCGGTATTCCATTGCTGCTTGCCTTTTTAAATTATGCCTCAAGTGGTCGGATTAATGCGGCGGATGACAATCAAGAAACTGCCGCTTACCGTTATGAGCTAATTAATGTATATATGGATGTTGCCAAAGAACACCTATGGCTTGGTTGGGGTTTGATGAAATGGCCAGTAGCACCAGCCTTTCCATCCATCGATAATCATTTTTTGCTGACTTATTTAAATCATGGTGTGATTGTGGTTGGCTTATTATTAGGTATTATTTTTATCATGATGGGGCGTTTAATCCATCATGGTATGTCTCAGCCATTTGCTGAACCTAGGGGTAGTTCATTAGCGTTTACCCTTGCCGCCATTTTTCTAATGTATTTGATTGCTGTTGCCACCGTTGCCATGATGGCACAAAGTTGTACCTTATTTTTCTTAGTGACTGGTTTATCGGATGCTTATTTGCGCACCAGTATCTGGGATGGCTCTAGCGGTAAAGAAAACACTCAAGTAACGGATACACGACGCTTTCGTTTTCATAAGGTGCTATAACCAGTATGAATTTTAGTCTATTAACCCTCATCACATTGCTATGAATAACAACACAGAGTCGCCAAATTCAGAAACAGCTACACCAGATTTGCAAAATCTGAAAAAGATAGCCACTAGGGGAGCTTATTGGACAATTGCTGATTATGGTTTAAGCCAAGCTCTTAGGTTTGCTAGTAACCTTATTTTGACCCATTTGTTATTACCCGATCTTTTCGGCTTGATGTCTTTGGTTAATGTCGTTTTGATGGGATTAGCTTTATTCTCAGATATTGGTGTAGGACCCAGTATCGTGCGTAGTCAACGTGGTGATGATCCAGATTTTCTCAATACTGCTTGGACACTGCAAGCGGTAAGAGGTTTTGTCATCTGGATGGTTTCACTGATCATCGCTTATCCAATGGCACAATTTTATAACAGTCCTGATTTGGTTTGGTTAATTCCAGTTGTTGGACTCACCGCTATTATTTCGGGTTTTAATTCTACAGGATTGCTTTCCAGTTATCGTCATTTAGTCGTCAAAAAACTGGTGATTATGGAGTTTATTTTACAAGTTCTGTCTTTAACCATTATGATTACTTGGGCATGGTTTTATCAATCCATTTGGGCATTGGTTGCAGGCACGTTATGCCCCTCATTGCTGCGTATGATTTGGAGTCATTTTCTTGTTCCAGAGCAAACTAATCGATTTCGTTGGGATAAAACCGCCGTTCAAGAACTGGTGTCTTTTGGTAAATGGATTTTTATTTCAACCGCCGTAATGTTTTTAGCCAGTCAAGCTGACCGTATGATTCTTGGAAAAATATTTTCCCTCGAAATGCTCGGCGTTTATACCATTGCCTTAACCTTATCCGATCTCCCTAGACAAATGCTCGCAGGTCTTAGTCATAAAATTATTTTTCCGACCTTATCCCGCTTAGCACATTTACCCAGACCCGAATTTCGTAGCCAGTTACTCAATACCCGAAAACGTATTTTAATGCTGTTAGCTTTGGGATTAGCCTTCATGGCGGCGTTTGGTGATATGGTGATTTTGTTGCTTTATGATCACCGTTATGATCAGGCGGCGTGGATGTTTACCTTGCTGGCAATTGGTGTGTGGCCGAATGTATTGTCACAAACGATAGACCAAGCCCTGTTTTCTATTGGAAAACCCAGTTATGCCGCTGCTGGTAATTTTTTCCGCTTTCTATTTAATATTATCGGTATTCCTCTGGCTTTTCATTATTTTGGTATATTAGGTGCCATAGCTATTGTTGCTTTAAATGATGTGCCTTTTTATGTAGTAATCACCTTCGGTGTTTGGCGTGAAGGTTTATCGGGTATTGCTCAAGATATGAAAACCAGCCTAATCTTTCTTAGCTTGCTGGGTCTGTTATTATACGGACGCTGGCTATCAGGCTTTGGTTTACCTAGCGATATCATGCGCCTAGACGGCGGTGGAGCAACTATGGGTAATGAGTTAAACTTGTTATTAGGGTTTTAATAACTGTCCGTTGTTCTTAAAAAGCAAAAATAACAGATTATTCAGGAGTCCAAACTCATGAGTTTGGACTCTGACAGCTAAAACTTTTACAGTCTCTTTAGCTATTGGCAAATTGTAAAAAGCTAAAGCTTTTTGACTCCTTATTTAACCCATCTTCTTACTTACTTTTGTGATGACTACCCGCGACGTTTGAGCGCGTCTCTCCAATGTTTTGGTATATAGTGCGTCAATACCCGTCTTAAGTAGGCGGCGAACAGTAAGGGGTCATACCACGGTGCATCACCCCAGCACAGAATCAAAGCACGCAGGTTTCGGTTATCAATCCCCCAATACAGATTCTGTGGAAACATCCTGAGGAGCGGTGCAGGCTGGGAAACTGGCTTGGGTGGCGTAATAGTCCGTTGCCCCGATAGCAGTTGATTAAAGCTACGGCTAAAACTAACCCCAGCATATTGATCCAGATGGTAACTTGGTATTGGACGCGGATTCATCTCCAGCAGACAGATACGATCAGAAGAGGTCTCGTGCATCCAGTCCAAAGAGGCAAAGCCATGAAACCCTGTTATTCGCCCCAACTCTGAGATGATATGATCAATATCTGGGTGTTGCATCATGATTCTTGAACTGGACGCAGACAGCGGCGTTGGCCAGCACTCATATTTATAAGACGATTGCCAGCACACGGGTACGCCGTGGTCAAACAGCACTCCACTTCCTCCAAGAGCCCCTTCGCAAAACTGTTGCACCAATAATGGCTCTTCAGTTGTTGCCAGATCGTTATAGCATGGCTCAAGTTCGCTACTATCATGAACTTTATGCACTGCCGAGCCTGCGCAACCCTGCTGAGCTTTCAATATTATCGGATAACCCGCACTCTTAACCGCCTCTTCAACCTCTTTCCAACCCTGACATAATTTGGAAAACGGCATATAAAGGCCCGCACTCACCATTTCGTGATAAAAAGCATGTTTGGATAAGATTGTTTCAAGTGCATTGCTACGATGATCAACTGGAAACCAGCCATCCAGCCAGTCTTCGCCATGATGTTTAGCCACTGCAACCAAGGTAGGCTCATCCCCGATAATCACTCGTGCGAAAGGTGGGGTTTGCGTACTCAACACCTCTTTGAGATGCAGGACACTTTCTTCTAGTTTTTTTGATGTATGCAAATGACGTGCCACAAAGCGTGAACGGTTCACCGCAAAACCAGGCGGTGACAGCAATGTCACGCGGCAACCAGCCTCATATAACAAATGGGGAAATCTTGCTAAACCAATTGTATCAATACCAGCAATCACTAAAACTTCGTATGGCAATGGTTTTTTTGACATTTTTATTCCTTCTCTGATGCGCCCCAGTTATCGCTGTAATATCGGGCAGTATTATGGAAACAGGTGGTTTTTAAGTTCTGAATAACAGTATATTTTTGTTTTTAATCAGGTTTTCTGATTTTCTTTTACTTGTTTATAAGGTTTGAGCCATTAGCAAAAATAGTTTAACACTTTAAAATATAAGGAAAAAAACCATTAAATATAAATTATTGGCAAAAAATTTTAAATTTTGGCTGATTTTCGACACATAAAAAAGGTTGATGCTAACATAGCCTATAAAGAGTTGTTATTATCTTACTCTAATAACGAACATCTGCTTGAAATGATTAATTCTTTCGCACATAACGTTTAAGAGTATCTCGCCAGCGTTGTGGCATATAATGTACCAATACCCGTCGTAAGTAGGCGGCTAACAATAAGGGGTCATACCACGGTGCATCATTCCAGCACAGTATAAAACCTCGAAAGCTCTTGTTATCAATCGCCCAATACAGACTCTGTGGAAACAGCTTGATGAGCGGTGCGGGCTGGGAAACTGGCTTGGGAGGTGTAATAGTGCGTTGACCCGACAGCAATTGATTAAAGCTATGGCTGAAGCTAATCCCAGAATGACGATCCAGATGGTAACTTGGTGTTGGGCGAGGATTTAGCTCCAACATACAGATACGATCAGAAGAGGTTTCCTGTATCCAGTCCACAGCGGCAAAGCCATGAAAGCCTGTTATTCGCCCCACTTCTGAGATGATATGTTCAATGTCTGGATGCTCCATCATGATTCTTGCACTGGACGCGGACAGCGGCGTTGGCCAGCTCTCAGGTTTATAAGAGGATTGCCAGCACACAGGTACGCCGTGATCATACAACACATCAGTTGCGCCAAGCGCACCCTCACAAAACTGTTGCACCAATAAGGGTTCATCATTTGCCGCCAGATCGGTATAGCATGGCTTAAGTTCGCTACTATCATGAACTTTATGCACCGCCGAGCCTGTAGAGCCATGCGAAGCTTTCAATATCACTGGATAACCTGCACGCTTAACAGCCTCTTCAACCTCTATCCAACCCTGACATATTTTAGAATACGGCATATATAAGCCAGCACCCACCATTTCGTCATAAAAAGTATGTTTCGATAATATTATTTCGACTGCTTTACTACGATGGTCAACTGGAAAAAAGCTGTCCAACCAAGCTTCGCCCTGATGTTCAGCCAAGGCAATCAAAATGGGTTCATCTCCGATAAGGACGTGTGTGAAAGGCGGATTTTGCGTACTCAACACTTCTTTAAGATGCAAGGCACTGGCTTCTAGTTCGTTTGAGGTCGGCAGATGACAGGCTACAAAGCGTGAGCGATTTACCGCAAGACCAGGCGGCGACAGCAATGTCACTCGGCAGCCAGCCTTATATAACAAATAGGGAAATCGAGCCAAACCAGTTGCATCAATGCCAGAAGCAACCAGTAAAACTTCGTATGGCAATAGTTTTTTTGACATTTTTAATTCACTCTCTACTAATTAATTTTGGAATGGGGGAGGGACGGTTAGGAAGGCAACCAAATGCTGATAAGAATTTTAATATCTGACAGAGTGAATAGAACTTCAAGATGACCCTAAAAATCGCTCGGTAGTCCTAAACATTAAGTGATTTCTGATAGATAGATGTTATTGGAGTACAAACCTAAGTTTGTACTCCAATAACTCAGTTTTTTACCACTATCAAATCCCTGAATATAGTATACAACAAAGACAGAGAGGGGCTGGTACGTTAATTTCTTGGTTCTGTCGTTTGTTTATTAAGCACTATCAACAGTAGCCATTAAATGCTCTATTCTTTTTTTTGTAGTGTTCCAGTTTTGTTGATTTAAGCCTTAGTGCGTGTTTTAAAAGTCTCGATACAATAAAAATTAGACCAATTTTTAATCCGTTTTCTTGAATATAACGGTGACGATTTAGCAAAATCATCTTGTTTCAAAGCGGATTTAACCTAAAAATCTACAAATTTGAATAATAAGATTTCAGCTATACCGATTATGTGTTTTCTTCTTAACCGCATACACAGCCACCAATAGCCACGCGATTAAAAAACACCCTCCACCAAACGGGGTAATCATGCCCAGTGCTTTAATGTCTAGGATTGCCAGCGCGTATAAGCTACCCGAAAATAACAGAATACCGATGAACATCAAATAACTTGCCCAGATTAATAATTTTGCCGTGGGTGATGTTTGCTGTAGCAATGCCACGAGAATTAAACCCAGCGCGTGCCACATTTGATAAGTCACGCCTGTTTGATAAACGGTGAGCATTTCTGGGCTGAGTATGGCTTTTAAACCATGTGCGCCAAACGCGCCAAATGCCACGCCTGTGAAAGCACACAATGCGCCGAGGAATAGAGTGGTTTGCATCATTTCTCCAGCAAGCGTGGCATGAGTTGGACTAAATTACAGGGGCGGGTGCGGTGGTCGAGTTGGTCTTTGATGAGTAAGTCCCACGCGGTGCGACAGGCATTGCCAGAACCAGGTAAGCAAAAAATATAAGTTCCGTTCGCCACACCTGCAATTGCTCTGGATTGGATGGTGGAGGTTTTTATCTCTGAGTAAGATAACATCCGAAAGGTTTCGCCAAAACCGTCTAGCACTTTATCGAGTAACGGTAACACCGCTTCGGGTGTGCCGTCTCTGCCTGTTACGCCTGTGCCGCCTGTGCTGATGATGACATTGACGCGCTCATCAATTAGCCAATTGGACACAGCGGCGCGAATGGCGTAAATATTATCAGGGACGATTTTTTTCTCGCTGAGGTGATGCCCTGCGACTAATGCACGCTCAGCTAAAATACTGCCTGAAACATCATCGGCTAAGGTGCGGGTATCGGAAATAACTAACACGGCGATGTTGAGCGGGATGAAGGATTTTTCTGTGGTCATGGGGTTGTACCTCGGAGAGTTGTAGATTGGGTTAGCGTAACCCAATCTACGGTATTATTTAAAATACTACTGTAACACAACAAACAATCCTTCTTCACCGCGTTGAATATTTATCAGTAACGGGGCATTAGCATTCACCGTCTGCTTTAACTCGTCAAGGTTATGCACCCGATAACGGTTAGCGGAAACGATCACATCACCCGCTTGCAAGCCAACCCGCGCCGCGTAAGAATTAGCATTGATTTTGCTAAACACCACGCCTTCAATTTGATCTTTTTGAGTCGCGCTTAATACCGTGCCTTTTAGTGTGCGGTGTAGTTTTTCACCCGCTAACTGGGCTTGTTCGGGCTTGCTAATAGTGGCAGTGACTGTTTTCTTTTCGTTGCCACGAATGTATTCAAGTTCAACATTATCACCGATTTGCAATAGACCAACGAGGTTACGAATGTCATGACTGCTTTTAATTGCTTGTCCATTTGCCGCGACAATAACATCACCTGTTTCCAAGCCTGCTTTTTCAGCGGGAGAATTACTTTCAATGCGACTAATCGCCGCGCCTTGTTTATTGCTCAAATTAAAAGCAGTCATTAATTCAGGGGTTAAATCTTGAGTGGTGACACCTAGTAAACCACGTCTGACTTCACCGTGCTTAACTAAAGAATCTTTTATGGTCATCGCCATATTGGTGGGAATGGCAAAACCAATACCGACGTTACCACCGTTAGGCGCGAGTATGGCGGTATTCATGCCCACCAATTCACCGCGTAAATTCACTAATGCACCACCTGAATTCCCTGGGTTAATCGAGGCATCGGTTTGAATGAAATCTTCATAGCCTTCGATACCCAAACCTGAACGACCCAAGGCACTGATAATACCTGACGTTACCGATTGCCCTAAGCCAAACGGATTGCCAATTGCCACCACAAAATCACCCACGCGCAAACGACTGGAATCAGCAATCGGTAGCTGCGTTAAATTTTCAGCGGGGATTTTAATAATTGCCACATCGGCTTCGGCATCCGCACCTACCAACTGTGCAGCTAACTGACGACCATCTTGTAAGGTCACTTTAATTTTATCGGCTTTGGCAATAACGTGGTTGTTGGTCAATACCAGCCCTTGCGCACTGTCGATAATAACACCAGAGCCTAAACTATTGCGTTGTTGATGGCGCGGCTGATTAGGCATTTGAAAAAATTGCCGAAAAAACGGGTCTTGCATCAACGGATTTTCTTTAATCTCAATATTGGTTGAGGTAGAAATATTAACAACAGCAGGCGTACTGCGCTCTAGCATCGGTGCTAATGAGGGCATGAGCTGCCCGTCAACCGCAGGCGGTAAACCCGTAGCAAAGGCGGGGGCATGAAGACACAAGAACACGGGTAACAGCGTCATCAATAGCAGTTGTTTGACTAATTTACTATTCATTATTATTTTCCATCGGTTGTTAGTGTGTGTCATCACTATGGGTTTAAAAAACCTTAATTCAATGAACTAGAACAACTGTTTTTATAGTCCATTACCCCCTGTAATCTTGGCTTATTTTGCTTTTGCTGCGTCTTCAGACTTTGAAATCATCACCGAATAACATTCCACCACGCTTTCTGTATAGTTAGAATGTGCTTCAGAGAGAGCTTGCGGTGATCCAAAATCGGTGCGTAATTGCTCCATGACTGCTTTTTGATCTACCGTTGATTTTGGATCTTTAGGGGTAGTTAAACTTAGCATTTTTGCATAGTTCTTATAAGCGGTTAAACGCGTCGGGTCAAACGCAAAAATCCCAGGCATTTTTTCAGATGTTTGTGCGACTACACACTTCACCATATCCTCTGGTGGTATTTTATAATCTTTAACATCTTGTTCTTGTTGCATTTGTACCAAGATTGCTTGTTCATATTGATTTTTATCGGCACACGCCGTTAGCAATAAGACACAAAGAACAAGTAATAGTTTTTTTTTCATGGAGTTACCGTGGTTGGTTTAAAAATTGGGTGGTTGGAACGTATAAAATACGTCTACATATCTTTCAGGGCTTGAGCTATCCAGTTTTCTGCCTCGCTATTAATCTCAGTAGCTTTACGCCCTTTGCTTTCAATGGCAGGGCCGATTTTTACTTTAATCACCCCTGGGTATTTAAAAAAGCTATAACGCAGCCAAAAATCGCCTGCATTATGGGCGACAGGAATCACAGGATAGCCTGATTTATGCGCTAACATCGCGCCACCAATACTGAAACTTTTGAGTTCTTTAGGTGCGGTGCGTGTACCTTCTGGGAAAATCAGTACTGATAAACCTTCATTCAAATAGCGTGTGCCTTGCTCAAGCAAAGCGCGTAATGACGCACGTTGCTTTTTACGGTCAATCACAATGGATTTTAGCGTCAGCAATGACCATCCCCAAATTGGAAAATACAGCAACTCTTTTTTAATCACCACAGAATGCGGCGGCAAAATATAACGCAATGCCAATGTTTCCCAAGCGGATTGATGATTGCTCAAAAAAACCACAGGTTGATTTGGGTCGATATTTTCCATGCCTTCGACTTCAAAAGTAAGACCGCAAGACACTTTAGTTATCCAACTGATAATTGCGCACCAGATATGACCAATTTTCCAGCGGAATTTGAAAGTCGTTAACATACCCGTAATAAGCAGAATGCCGATAATAGTCGCGGTAAAAAAAATGCCCACAAATAAAATCGTTGAGCCGATATAGTTTTTAGGTCTAGGGTCTTGAAATGATGTATTTTGCTGCGTCATATAAGTTCTCAAAAACAAGAATTGTAAGTTGTGGATTATTCAGTAAAGTTTTTTGCCCTTTGCCCGTTTTAACCAAAATCGGGATTGCGCCCACCAGCTCTGCGGCTTGTAAATCGCGTAACGAATCACCGATAACAGCAATCGAGGTCAAATCAGCATCAAAGTCAGCGGCAAAAGTTTTCAGTAAGCCTGCTTTTGGTTTACGACATTCGCAAGCACTGTCCGCACCGTGTGGACAAAAATAAATCGCGCTAATTTGTCCGCCGTGTTCACTTACCAAACGGTGCATTTTAGCGTGAATTTGATCTAACATCGATTCATCAAATAAACCACGCGCTACGCCCGATTGATTAGTCACGACAATAACCTGATAGCCGTGCGCATTCAATAAAGCAATCGCCTCAAGACTGCCTTCAATAGGTAGCCATTCATCGGGGGATTTAATGAACGTATCGGAATCATGATTAATCACGCCATCGCGATCTAGTAAAACGTAGTGTTTTTTTTGCATTAGTATTTTATGGTTCGCAAACGAATGGTCAGGCAAAATGCAGAGTGAAAAAGGCAATCCCTGAACCCCATCATTAATTAACAAGACAATGGTTTTTAGATTGCTCTACCCAGAATATTGTAACATTAGAACACAACATAAATTCTGCGTAACTACTTATGAAAAACGGCGATGAGAGTAGATCGCATGATTAACCCCATAACACGCCCGATACGACCATCGTGTATAATTATGTAAACACAACAGTCAGACGAGTAAATGTTCCACAATGTTCCACGTGGAACATTCATATCAAAACAGGAAAACAAACGCTCATGACTAAAATCACCCAACTCTCACAATTAGATTTAAACGGCACCTACACCTACGCTGATTATTTAACATGGCGATTGAATCAAACGGTGGAACTTATTAAAGGCAAAATCATGTTGATGTCGCCCGCACCTAATTTAAAGCATCAAAGTATTTCTTGGCAATTGAATGGCTTATGGTTTAATTATTTTAGACATAAAACCTGTCGTGCATTTGCCGCCCCATTTGATGTGCGTTTAATCGACTTAACAAAATCCGCTAAAGCCAATAAAGATATTTACACGGTTGTTCAACCAGACTTATGCGTCATCTGTGATCCTAAAAAATTGGATAGTAAAGGTTGTTTAGGCGCACCCGATTGGATAATTGAAATCTTATCCAAAGGCAACTCAAAAAAAGAAATGCAAACTAAATACGCGCTGTACGCAGAAAGCGGTGTAAAAGAATACTGGATTATTTATCCCTACGAAGAAGCCGTCCATCAGTTTGTGTTAAACGAAGCAGACAATCACTACCAACTCATGGCTATGTTTTCAGGTGAAGACATTGCCAGCCCTTATTTATTTCCTGATTTGGAGATTGATTTGCGGGAAGTGTTTAGTGATTGATTTTGTTCATATTTTTAAAGAAAATACATTGTTTTCAGAACAATAAACAGCACTTTTCAACTATTCTTCTAAGGAAATACTACCAATGAAAAACTTGAAATATCTCATTTACCGCGACGGGGATTATTACGTTTCACAGTGTTTAAATATCGAAGTTGCTAGTTTTGGCTCAACCATTGATGAAGCTCTAGCTAATTTAAAAGAAGCCGTTGAATTATATTTTGAAGATGATAAAAACGGTGCAGTGTTTCACGAAGTCGGCGAATTTATGCTGGGTGAGTTCGCGCTTCATGCCTAAGTTACTGTCATCAAGAGAAATCATCGCTGTGCTATTGGCGCATGGTTTTACAAAAGCGAGTCAGAAAGGCAGTCATCAAAAATATTGTAAAGACAATCGGGTTGTTATTGTGCCTAGTCCTAAAAATGAGACCCCAATAGGTACATTACAATCCATCATCAAACAAGCTGGATTAACTCGCGAAGATTTTAATGTGTAACAACTCGATAAGTGTTAGCCCATCTTATCTAGTTCGCTTAATTTAACATGAATGATGCGCCTCCTATCGTCGGCACATCCTATTGCACTGAAATATAAGAAAGGCACAAAATGAAAATCAATATATTTGAAAGTGCGCGTAGGCTTACAAAGCTAATAGCGGTTATATGGGTTTTGGGTATGAGCTTCTATGTATTTACGCATGAAACCTATATACCTGCGTATTTTCGCGTGGACTCATCCGATAGTGTACCAATAAGAATGAGCGAACAAGAACGCTGCGACGAGAATGATGCTGAAGAATATTTATCGCAATACACAAGCAAAGGCTCAAAAATTAGCATGACGCTTTGTTTTAAGCCATACGTTGACAAAGAAAGCGATTGGGTAGATGTGCCAGCAGGACATCAAGTAAAAACACAGCCACAACAGCCTAAAATTTATGATGAATTACCAGATGGAGCAGTGTTTATTGATGAATTGCCAGAAAAGAAAAAGCCAGTTGAGTATAAAAAATTTGATAAATTGCCAGAGGGCTTTACTCCTTATGAACCAGCCAAGCAACAACAAGCCCAACAGCCACAACAACGTATTCTATCATTTGAAGAATGGAAAGTAATAGGGAAGCCAACAACCATACTGGAGGCAAAGCAGAAAAAAATAGCGGCTAAATTCAAATTTTCTAAAGCTGATGAAGAATGGGCTGATGGTGTAGCGTGGTCTGAACGCTTGGGAAATATTAAATTCGGCGCGGCTGTAACTATAGGAGGCTTGGCTTTCTTATGGATTTTTTCATGGTGCGTGGGCTGGATTGTCAGAGGGTTTGCGGGCATACCTACTGGTCAAGACTTTAAATCATAACCGCACAAAGATATGAAATTCAGAAAATATATAATCGTGCCATTCAAAATGCGCAATTGATATAATCATCACACTGGATAGGGCATCGACCCCGACAATCGTTAGTCATTACACCGTTTCCTGTTATCCCTTTCGTAATAATTGCACTTGAATGGATTGTTTATGATTGACGATTTATATAAGCGACTGCCTCCTATGGCGGTAAAATATTTCGCATTGCCTGATGACGAATTGGGTAAGCTAGTTCTTGGCTGGTGGATAATGGCACAAGCCGAAGCTAACGGAATAAATGTACAAAATAATCCGCAAGCAAAACAAGCTTATGGTGAAAGAGTCGTAGAGCTTACTCAGCAATTGCCAGACGACCATGCCGATGATAAAAACGCATTACTATTTTTAGCTATACGATTAGCGGCACAGGGTAAATTTGTAGCGGCAGGAAAGAAATTCAAAGCCTATACGAGCCAAACATCTGAACACATGGCACTTATGGACATGGTGTCGAGCATGGATGAGGACACAAAGCGAGGCGTTAAAACTAGGCGAAGCGCGAGACTAGGTCATGAGTCTATTTATGGCAATCCTGTTGAAAAAGAAACGAGACTGCGTAAATACTTAGACCTGATAGACGAAGTGCGCCGTGGCAACCCTGAAGCCTCAAACAGAAAAGTTTACGAATTGGCAGAAGCCCAATCAGAGGTACTTTTTGGAAAGAAGGTTTCTTATAAAGCTTTCGAGAGAGCCGAAAAGAAAAAATCATAACCAGCGTGAGACAGTCCCGCCACTGTCCCATAATTAACTGTGCAAAATGTAGTCCTGTTAAACAGCAATCACAAAGGTGCAAAACATGACTACTCAACAAAACCAACTACCAAAAACTATCAGCAGTAAAACCGAAGAAAAATTAATAACCTTGCAGCATCAGGATGGACAACAACATAATTTCAAACAGCCCAAACAACCCTTTCCCTTTGGCGGATCATTTGGATATTCAGAATCACGGTATAAGAAAAGATGAATAACACTAGGATGAGTAGAGTGATAACGAACCCCCATCAGTGCCAGTAATATGATTGTTTTCGCGTTACCCTCCCAGGGCAATCGCACTTAATTTAATCCGAGGATGCGTAATAAATAGAAAACATCCCATCCCGCCTTTAATCGTTTGATTTTGATACCCACCTTAGCAGTTTTTTCAGCTTTGATTAGGTTCAGAGCGATATGCCTGAT
>JAPLRZ010000049.1 GCA_026398895.1 Methylococcales bacterium | reverse complement strand
TCCTTCTCCAGAGGGAGAAGGTTGGGATGAGGGGAAGTGTGAATACTTAATTTTATTCTCCTCACCCCAACCCTCTCCAGCAGGAGAGGGAGTTTGGCGTTTTTATAAGCCATTGTTTTTATTGTGCTGAATTGTGTGTAGACACCTATGCTTTTAATGACTGGCAGTCATACTCAAAAGCAGGCGTAAAACAACATACTTGCTATTCATCCAACGCGGCTAAATAGCTATAAAGACTATCATTGCACCCATTTAAGGCTAATTTTCTGCGAATATTTTTACGGTGTATGCCAACTGTACCCGCTGATAGTTGTAAAGTAGTTGCGATCAGCTTGGTGGATAGTCCTTGCCTAATCATGGATGCTACTTGGATTTCAGTAGGTGTTAGCTTTTGGTAGATACTGGACAATTTGTTATTCCGTCCATAGCTGATGACCACTTGCTCTAAATTGTTTTGAATAATATCAATTAAATGCGCCTGATCTCTAGTGAGAGCATTTTTTTTCAACTTTTTCAAAAAAGGCATAATCGTTACTTCTACCTCGCGTGACAGCGTGTCTTGTGCTTCGTATTTGTCAGTTTCTCGGTATCTGAGTAACACATCCAATGCAGTATTGGTTCTTATCGAGTCGTCTTTGGTTTTTTCCAATTCCTCTTGAGTGTTTACTACTTGGTTCTCTAAACGCTGGCGAGCCTCCAGTAACACTTTTTCCGCGTGTTTTTGTACGCTAATGTCAGTGAAAGACCCCACATAATGGGTGATGCCTAGATGGCTATCGGTGACAGTAGCAATAGTCATCCAAATTGGAAATATCCTGCCATTTTTATGTTTATCCCAGATTTCACCTTGCCAATAACCATCGCGTGCTATGGATACCCAAATAGCTGTATAAAAATCCTCATCATGCAGCCCAGAGCGCAGAAAGAACGGGCTACGTCCTATGGCTTCTTCGGCACAATAGCCTGTGATATGGGTGAATGCTCGATTCGCACAGATGACTACTTTGTGTGCATCGGTGATTAAAATCCCCGCCTGTGTTTCAAAGGCAACGGCAGCGATGCGTAGTTGTTGTTCGGCTTGTTTACGTTGAGTAATGTCAATCAGGGTGATGCGTAGCGACAGCTTATCGTCCTGTTTTACTGTCAGGCAATCGAGCTGGACGATTAAAAGTGACCCATCGGCGCGGCACAGGGTCAGTTCAATGCTTTTTTTATCGTTGTGTCGTTTGCACATCATAAAATGATGATGCCAGCGGTCTTTATCTTCGGGAATAGGGTAAGTGGCAAAACGACGATTAAGCAGTTTTGCTCGCGTTACCCCGAACAGGGTCACTGCGGTGAAATTGGCTTCGATGATGATGCCGTCGATATTGAGGGTAAAATAGCCCACAGGGGCGAATTCGTACAAATCAACATAGCGGTCGCGGGAGTGTTCTAATGCCCGTTGCGCTCGTCGTAATTCTTCATTCTGCATCTCCAATTCAATCTGATGCACATACAATTCGTACAAGTTTTCGTTATCAGCGGTGTTGGAGAAATGTGTCGATTTCAGTTTTTCTTCCGCTCTTGCGCATAATTGTTGAGCTACTTCTTCACGAATGTCGTTAGTTATATCATTCATACAATAGCCTCCATTGATAATAAAATCAGTTGTAACAGCCCAGTATCACTGACAATACGACGGGCATTGAGTCGTAATTTAAGTTGACCAATAATGGGGAAATCATGTTCCAGCTCATAATTTTCAAACATTTGATTATGCGGCAATATATCTTCCAATAGTTCACGCAAGGCAGGAATATTCCATTGCTGATCGCCCAGATGATAAATTTTTCGCCCCACGGTGTCTTGTTGTTTGACCTGAAATAGCGTGTAAAACGATGGGCTAGCCGATATGACGGTCAGATTATTATCCAGTACCAAAAATGGTTCACGAATCGTATTGACGATACCTTCAGCTAATAGCAGTGCATCTTGGTTTACCATCGTCTTGACGCGGGTGCTAATATCGGTAAAGGTCAACACCACGCCGTCAATCATGTTATCCAGTGTGCGGTATGGTTGAATGCGAGCTAACAGCCAAGTATCACCGTCTAGGTGTATTTCACGCTCGTAAGGAATCAGTGACTCCAATACTTGTTGAGCCGCAAGCAGCAAATCATCTACTGCCACCACGCTTTTAATGTCAATTAACGGTCGCCCGACATCGGTGGCAACCAATCGATGCAGTCGCACTGCCTCCCGTGTGAAACGGCGAATTTTCAGGTGTGCATCCAGAAAAATAATACCGATATTGACATTATCCAGCAAATTTTTCATGTCGTTCTGCATCTCCGACAGTTGCTCAATTTTGGTTTGCAGTTCTGAATTGACGGTAATGAGTTCTTCATTCACTGATTGTAATTCTTCTTTGGAGGTTTCCAGCTCTTCATTGGTGGATTGCAATTCCTCATTAGTGGATTGCAGCTCTTCATTGGACGATTTGAGTTCTTCGTTAAATGCCTGCTGTTCTTCAATACTGACTTGATAATTGTCTTTCAATAATTGTAAATCATGCTCTAATTCGCCAATACGCGTTACTTCAGTGGTTTTAGTGAGTTTTTTGCGCAACGGTTTTGGCTGAGTGATGTCTTGAAAACTCACCAGCAACGGGTTTCCCAAGTCCTCGGAGTCTGGCAGTGGACGCACACTTAGACCAATGGTACTGAATCCACCATTGGTTTTAACCTGTATTTCTCGATTCAGCGTGAGCGTACTATTACTGGTAGCCGCGTGAATAGCCGCGTGCAATTCCAAACTCAGTCCTTCGCGTGCCATCTCAATAATATTGAGCGACGCTATCCCCGCTGCGGGACGCAGGTATTTACCCGTATCACCATGCACATATAGAACAGTACCCTTGGTGTCGATAATCACCGACGCAGGCGCGAAAAATTGCGCTAATAGTTTGGGTACATACTCGGCAAGGTTAAGCGGTTTGCTAGTAAATTGGATAATTTTTTCGTTTGCTTTAAGTTTGTGGTGTTCGGCAAAGGTTGCGGGCTGGTTTGTCAATAGACGGGTGGAGAGTGCAGACGGTAGAGCGCGGTAAAATTTCCATTTGCGGTCAAGTGCTGAAAACAGCTCGGTATAATTGCCGATTCCTTCCGAGGGTGATAGAAACAGCACGCCATCGGGATTGAGGGCGTAGTGAAAAGTCGGAATTAAGCGATTTTGTAATTCAGCCTCCAGATAAATCATCAAATTGCGGCAACTTAATAAATCCAGCTTGGTAAACGGTGGGTCTTTAATGACGTTTTGAATGGCGAACACCACCATCTCGCGAATGTCTTTTTTGATACGATAGCCCGTATCCTCTTTGAGAAAGAAACGCTGCAATCGCTCTGGCGTGACATCCGACACGATATTGGGTGCATAAAAACCTGCGCGGGCAATAGCAATCACCTCCTCATCCAAATCAGTGCTGTATATCTGCACTTTAAATTCTTGATGGGTTTTAGTCATGAATTCGCGTAGCAAGATAGCAATCGAGTAGGCTTCTTCGCCCGTAGAGCAACCTGCTACCCACGCACGAAAAACAAAATTCTCAGGTTTATCGGCACACAGAGAGGGCAGAATGCTATTTTCCAGCATCGCAAACGCCTCAGCATCACGGAAAAAACTGGTGACATTAATCAGCAATTCTTTGAATAAAATCCGTGCCTCGGCTGGATTCTCTTTCAGATAACGCGCATAAATGTCAATGTTGTCGATATTATGTTGCAACATTCGCCGCTCAATGCGCCGACCGATAGTGCTTTGTTTGTATAAAGCAAAGTCATGACCTGTAATGGCGCGTAATTGAATCAGTATGTGTTTTATGCTAGTTACCGTTTTGGCAGGTGCAGGGCGTTCAATAGGCAGAATAACGCTACGCATATCGGTTTGCAGTGTTGCCCACATTGTCTCGATAGGTAGACTATGGGTAGCATAACCCGCATAAACCACGCTAGTGGGCATTCCGTCATATTTAGCGGTGCTGGGTTCTTGTACTAAGACGATACCGCCCATACCATGAATGGCACGCGCTCCTTGTGTACCGTCAGTTCCCGTACCAGATAGAATAATGCCGATAGCGTTTTCTTGCTGATCCTCCGCCAAGGAGCGCAAAAAATTATCAATCGGCAAACGTTGCCCGCGTGGCGCAGTGGGAACAGTCAGTTGTAATTTACCATGAAAAATTTCCATATCCCGATTAGGTGGAATGATATAGACATGATTGGCTTCAACAGGGAGTTGATCCAGTGCCTCCATCACAGGCATGGTGGTGGCACGTTGCAAAATTTCCGTGAGCAAACTGCCATGACTGGGATCAAGATGCGGCACCAACACAAAAGCCAGTCCGCTATTCACGGGCATAGCATGAAAAAATTGCTCAAAGGCTTCTAAACCACCCGCTGACGCGCCTATGCCAATGATAGGGAAATTCGTGTTTGCAATGTGCGGCGTGGCATCGGTGGTTTTTTTAGTGGTCATAAACAGTAATCAATAAAGAAGGTAATGGAGAAATTTTGAGTTCAGCTTATGCTACACCATAAAAGCATAGGTATCTACACAAGTGCTATTACTCCTTCTCCAGAGGGAGAAGGTTGGGATGAGGGGAAATGTAAACACTTGATTTTATTCTCCTCACCCCAACCCTCTCCAGCAGGAGAGGGAGTTTGGGGTTTTTATAAGCCACTTTTGAAATTATAGCTAACGTGGAATGAACGCGGTTGTGTTGTTAAAATCAGGCTTGTGGTATAATTGGCACTTTTAATTGCTTGGATTAAACACAATGGCCAAAGAAGATCAAATTGAAATGGAAGGTAAGGTGATTGACACCCTTCCAAATACTATGTTTCGCGTACAACTAGAGAACGGTCATGTTGTAACTGCTCATATTTCAGGAAAAATGCGCAAGCATTATATTCGTATTTTGACGGGTGACAGCGTTAAAGTTGAAATGACTCCCTACGATTTATCTAAAGGTCGTATCACTTTCCGTATGCGTTAATTCCATCTTGCGATGGAATTAACGCTATCGTTCTAGTCTGGTAAATAGTCTCTGTTCAAGGTTTGTTTCAAAGTGAAAGGCGATTCATTGGGGAAAGTAGACTTGGATAAATTAGTTTCCTTTACTGCAAATAAAATCGCTTTGGTGTAGGCTTTTTCGAATTGTTGTTCTAGCTGATATTTTAAACTAGGGTTGTCTTGTATTAAGTCACTAACCTCTAAACGCTGTTCTTCAATAGTTGCAATCCAACTATTGCCGCGTCTTTCTGGTTGATACACCCATTTCAATAAATGTCCCAGTAATAAAGTCAGCCTATGAACCAATTCGCGCTTTTCACGCGCCCCCATGTTTTCTAATTCCTCTATCAAATAATGAACATCTAACACACGAACATCACCCGATTTTAAAATATCGGCTTGCTGTTTTGTCCATGCGTAAAAATCTTGTTCATGTAAAGAGGTCATTAGTTACTGCATTCTTTAGTCAGAAACAACCAGCTCTTTGCTTTCTATGGCAAAAGCCAGTTCATTATTTTCCACATAAATTCTAACGTGTCCACCGTGCGCGAGTTTGCCAAATAGCAGATCATTAGCCAGAGGTTTTTTAATTTTCTCTTGGATTAATCGCGCCATCGGTCTTGCGCCCATTTTGGGATCGCAACCATGTTCGGCTAACCATAAACGCGCTTCGGTATCCAGAGCAAGGGTGACTTGTTTATCGGATAATAAGGCTTCTAATTCAAAAATGAATTTATCCACTACATAGCCAACGATAGAAATATCGAGGGGTTTGAATTGAATAATGGCATCTAAACGATTACGAAATTCGGGTGAAAAGCCTTTTTCAATCACTTTTAAGCTGTCTGTAGCGTGATCTTGAGAAGTGAAACCGATAGAAGCGCGACTGCCTTCCGCCGCACCTGCATTAGTAGTCATGACTAGAATGATGTTGCGAAAATCCGCTTTACGTCCATTATTATCGGTTAATGAACCATGATCCATGACTTGTAACAACAGGTTAAAAACATCGGGATGGGCTTTTTCCAGTTCATCGAGCAATAAAACAGCGTGTGGATGTTTAGTGACTTGTTCGGTTAATAAACCGCCTTGGTCAAAACCAACATAACCAGGAGGTGCGCCTATCAATCTTGAAACCGTGTGACGTTCCATGTATTCGGACATATCAAAACGAATCAACTCTATGCCTAACACTTTCGCTAACTGGCGGGTAACTTCGGTTTTACCAACACCCGTAGGCCCTGCAAAAATAAATGAGCCGATGGTTTTTTGCGATTCTCTGAGTCCAGCGCGTGATAATTTGATAGCAGAGGCTAATGCTCCAATGGCTTCATCTTGACCAAACACCAGCATTTTTAGATTTTTCTCTAAGTTGCTGAGTTTGTCTATGTCATTTGAAGACACTGATTTGGCAGGCACTCTGGCTATTTTAGAGACAATTTCTTCTATATCAACCGCTTCAATCAGTTGTTTACGCAAGGCTTTTGTCGCCATGCGCTGTTTCGCACCTGCTTCATCAATCACATCAATGGCTTTATCAGGCAAATGTCTATCGGTGATATAACGGTCAGATAATTCAGCCGCTAGACGTAAGGCTTCGGGTGAATATTTAACGTCGTGATGTTGTTCAAAACGGGATTTCAAACCTTTCAAAATCAAAATGGTGTCTTCAACTGAAGGCTCAAGAACATCAATTTTTTGAAAACGGCGAGCTAAGGCGTGATCTTTTTCAAAAATACCGCGATATTCTTGATAAGTGGTTGAACCTATGCAGCGCAACTGCCCAGAAGCGAGTACAGGTTTGATTAGGTTGGACGCATCCATCACCCCACCAGAAGCAGAACCTGCACCAATGATGGTATGAATTTCGTCTATGAACAAAATCGAATCAGGTTCTTTTTTCAGATGACTGACTAAAGATTTAAGGCGTTTTTCAAAATCGCCACGGTATTTAGTTCCTGCCACTAACGCGCCTAAATCGAGCGAATAAATCACGCTGTTTTTCAGCACTTCGGGGACATCTTCTTCAACAATGCGTTTTGCTAAGCCTTCGGCAATGGCAGTTTTACCTACACCTGCTTCACCGACTAATAACGGATTATTTTTACGGCGGCGGCATAAGGTTTGAATAGTACGCTCGATTTCCAATTCTCTGCCGATTAATGGATCAATACGACCTTGTCGCGCTTCTTCATTCAGATTAGTGGTATATTTTTCTAAGGGGCTACTGGCATTATCTGGATCAGCTTGATTAGCCTCTGTATTGCGCTCGTCAGCTTCAGAATCTTGATCCATTTTTGTCGTACCATGTGCCAAAAAGTTGACCACATCGAGGCGGGTTATCTCTTGTTTATTCAGTAAATAAACCGCGTGTGAGTCTTGCTCACTGAACAGGGCGACAAATAAACTCGCGCCTGTCACTTCTTTTTTATCAGATGCTTGTACATGAAACACTGCACGCTGCAAGACGCGCTGAAATCCCAAGGTCGGCTGAGTTTCGCGTTGTACACCTTCGGGAATATACGAAATAGTCTCGTCAATAAATTGCGTTAACTGTCCGCGTAGCATTTTAATATTACAAGCACACGCCTTCATGATAGTTTCGGCCGCCGCATTATCTAGCAATGCCAGTAACAAATGCTCTACCGTGATAAATTCGTGACGTTTATCACGCGCGTTTTTAAAGGCGGTGTTTAGGGTAACTTCAAGTTCTTTACTTAACATAAATGCTCCACTTTATACTTCTTCCATCGCGCACAACAATGGATGCTGATGTTCACGAGAATATTCGTTGACTATAACCACTTTCGTTTCTGCTACATCTTTACTGTATGTACCACACACCCCTACTCCTTGCGTATGTATTTGTAACATGACCTGTGTCGCTTTGTCCTCAGGCATGGAAAAAAAATCCATCAGAATTTCAATCACAAAATCCATCGGCGTAAAATCATCATTTAATAAAATCACCTTATATAAAGGCGGTCTTTGTAGCTGTGGCTTAGCTTCTTTAGTGGCTAAATCATCGCCATTATCATCAAGTGGATCAAAATCGGACATAGTTACTGCTACACAAAGTATGTTAACGGCACTAACATAATGCCAATAGTAGTGTAATTCAAGCATAAATCTACTTAGTAGAGTGGAAAGAAAGCATTATAAATGCGCTAATTACATTAAGAAGGAGGTGTAAAACCTTGTATTAAAGAGTTATAGTTACTCAGAAAAAACTTTTTTGGCATGAAAATATTTTACTCACCAAACAACGAAACCAATTGATTGACGCGCTGATAATCGGGTTTATCGTGATACACGCCGCTCATAGGGACATCGGGCAACATACCACGCACGAACAAATAACGCACTCCGCCAAAATGTTGTTCGTAGTCATAATTAGGCAGACGGTTTTGTAAATAACGATGCAGTACCACAGTATAAAGCCAATATTGCAAACCATAGTTATGCTCACGCATAGCGAGGGTTAAATTGCCGTCATCGTAATCAGTTAAGAAATTAGTTTTATAATCCATTACATAATAACGCCCTTGGTATTCACAAATCAGATCGATAAACCCCGTTAAATAACCGCATAAGTTTTTACTGCTTAACATTTGATAAGCAGGCGTAGCTTGCAAAATATCATTGATTTTCTGGGCATTCATTTCCTGCATAGCTAAATAAAACGGCATTTCTTTTAAGCATTGAGATTCTGGTAAGTTCATTAAACAAAAATCTGGATCATTATTCGATAACGGTGTTTTCACTACTTTTTCCAATAGATCATCCAGTAATTCAGGACGGTCGAGTTTTAAGCTATAACGTTGACAGGCTTTTTCGCGTAAGGTGATATTGCCTTTACGTTGTGCCAACGCACTAAACGCATTATTTTCCAGCAAATCATGAACCGCGTTGCCTGTATGCGCACCTTTGGGTAAATCTTCAGCGGTGACAAGTCGTGGCGTGGATAACTCGATTTGTTCGCGGGCTTTATCTTCGGGCAATTCTGGTGCGCTGTGTTCGCTTAATGCAGATAGGGCGGTATAACTGCTCATTTGCCAGTAGCTATATAAAGACGTTCGTAGCCGTTGGTTGCCGCGTAATGAATTGGTTTTCCGCTGTTTTTTATAACTTCCTGTCGGTTCATTGACCGCTTCTAATAGCCGATAAACAAAGCTTTGCGGCTGTGCTTGCTCAAAACTTTGCAACTTGGCTTGTTGCTGAACAAAATCACCGTCAGCAAAATCCATTAGCGATGCCAACGCCGACGCATTGGGTTTGTTTTCTGAACGCACATTCGCCCAAGTAATGTAACAGCGATATTTTGCGCGAGTGACTGCCACATAAAATAAGCGCACATCTTCCGCGTGTTCTTCGATGATTGCTTGCTGGCGGTGTTGCTCAAAATATTGTGAACCCAAATCAACGATTATTTTGCCGTTATCATGACAGGTGATTAATTCACGCTCACTGTGTAAACGATCATTGTGTTGCCCAAGACAAGGACAGAACACGATAGGATATTCCAGTCCTTTAGAGCGGTGCATAGTCACAATCTGCACTGCATCATCATCACTTTCCAGCCGTAATTGCTGGGCTTCGGAGGCACTGGCTTTGTGTATCGACGCTTGCAACCAATCCAGTGTTTTATTAATGCCGAGATGGTCATTGATAGCGGCTTGATGTACCAGTTCAATCGAATGGTAGATATTGGTTAACTGCCGTTCTACTTGGGTGGTATTGGCAAGCTGTAAGCGGATTTTTTCTTGAGTAAGCAAGCGTTGCATCATCGCCATTAAGCCCAATTTTTGCCAATCTTGGTAATAACTTAAAAACCGCGCCATCCATTCATCTAACGCAGTTTCGTCATTAAACAGCGCGTACAAACGTTGCAAATCCAAGGCAAACCAGTGGAGGGTTAAGGCTTGTTTCAATAAACCGCTGTCGCTAGGATTGGCTACCGCCTGCAATAGCGTATGCAGTTCACGCGCTTCTGGGCTAGTAAAAATAGATTCCACGCTGTTCAACACCGCAGGTACGCCCACGTCACGCAAGGCAATTTGATAGTCTTGCGCTTGTTTATTGCTTCTAACCAATATAGCAATATCTTGCGGTTGTACGCTCTGATTTTTGGGCTGTAATTGATAGGATTGCAGTAATTCGACAATTTCATTGCACACCGCGATACGAATTTCCTGCTCAGCATCATTTTTCCCCCAATACCCCGTTTTGCTCTCGCTAGGTGATAATTGCCATAACACCATCGGTGCAACTGGGCTGGAGTCCAAAACAAGTTTTGGATGGTAATGCAGTTCACCATCGCTTGCTGATTTAGCAGGTTCAACTGCATGAAATGCTAATTCATCCAATATAAACGGATTATCGCGTTGAAATAGCGCGTTCACCGCCTCAACTAATCGCGGATGTGAACGCCAGTTTTTTCCTAGAGTAAAGTGATAATCGGCTTGTTTTTGTGCAGCTAGATAAGAAAAAATATCCGCACCGCGAAATTTATAAATCGCCTGTTTAGGATCGCCAATTAAATATAAAAAATGACTGTTCACTCCGAATACAGTGGAAAAAATAGCCCATTGGCTATTATCGGTGTCTTGAAATTCATCAATCAACGCAGCAGCAAAACGCTCACGCAATTCGTTGGCAAGTAACCCGCCTTTATCGCCTGTTAATGCGTCAGATAAACGAGTAATCAAATTATCAAATGACAATACATTCAGTTGCTGTAATCGCTTATCCAAATCAGCGCGTAGCGTTTCTAATAATGAGCGGCGCAAAACTAACGTGACTTGCTGGACAGCATTAGCAAGCGCGTCAAACGGCACAGTATCAATAGCTAACTGAGCAAGATAGTCGGCTTTGCGTTCTATGGACGTTTGGGTTTTTGAGGCTCTAAATTTATTACCATTCAATCCTGCTTTTAAACCGTCACGAGTGAACAAAGCCAAACTTTTTGCATCAGGAATTTGTGTGCTACGTCCATGTAACCAGTCGTTTAACAGGGGATACGCCGCTTTATAAGCACTGCAATAACTAGCATTAAATTTTTCATCCTTAAAACCTGCTTGTAGCGAATTTGAAAAAGCACTTAGCGCGACTTTTGCTTCATTCACTACGCGCTCTAATGCTTGTAATACCTCATCTAAGTCTTGATAATCTGGATACACCACCACATGATCGACAATTCCATTAATGCTAGCCAACAAAGCGTCAGGCGTTGAATAATCCGAAGTCAATACCGCAAACTGCCATTGACTACGGCTATAAAGCTGTTTGCGCCAAAAATCATCAACGCACGCTTGTTTAATACTGGCTAAATCATCGGTTAATTCTGCATCAAATAACTGCCCACTTTCCAAAGCGTGTTCACGCAATACCCGTTGGCAAAAACTATGAATAGTAAAAATACTGGCTTGATCGATGTCTAACAAGGCTTTATTCAAGCGTTGCTTGATTAACTCTGGTTCAATTGCTAGTTCATTCAACCAATTCACGATACCTTGGTCGTTGTTGTCGCTATCAAGTGCGCCCAGTATCCGTCTAGTTTCTGCTAAACGACTACGCACTCGATCTCTCAATTCTTCGGTCGCCGCTTTGGTAAAAGTCACTACCAATATTTTTTCTATACCTAAATCCTGTTCCACCACAAAGCGTAACACCAGCATGGCGATTGCATAGGTTTTACCTGTACCCGCACTGGCTTCTATCAGGTTAATACCTTGGAATAATTCAGTGTGTGCAGAATCGAA
Source organism: Methylococcales bacterium (assembly GCA_026398895.1). Lineage (GTDB taxonomy): Bacteria > Pseudomonadota > Gammaproteobacteria > Methylococcales > Methylomonadaceae > UBA4132. Next base: position 31,821 of record JAPLRZ010000049.1, on the reverse strand, counting down.
GTAGTTATTGTGCATGAATGTTTGTTATCAAAATTTAGGGATGCTTAGTGACTGGCTTTGCGCTGTGTTCATTAGTAAGTAGTCGTTCAAAAGTTCTTAAACAAAAAATACAGGAGTAAAACAGCTTTAGCTGTTTACCACCAATAGCTGAAGCTATTGGACTCTATCGTAAATGTTACAAAGAAATATGCTTGGCTACTTAATTGTGGACTTCTACACCAACACCATATTGTCGCGGTGTATTAATTCGGAATCATCGGCATAACCCAATATTTTTTCAAATTCGCTACTGCTTTTCCCTGCAATTAGTCGGGTGTCGGTGTGGCTGTAATTGATGAGTCCTCGTGCTATTTCTACGCCGCTTTCATTTAAACAAGCCACTAATTCGCCGCGTTCAAATGTGCCTGACACGCTTTTAACGCCGACAGCAAGTAGACTTTTTCCTTCGTTTTGTAAGACGTTCACCGCGCCCGCATCCAGTACGACTTGTCCTTTAACTTGCAATTGTCCTGCCAACCAGCGTTTTCTTGCCGCAAAAGGTTCTATATCGGGTAAAAAATGTGTACCTACAACCGCGCCTGCAATGACTTCGGTAATGACGTGTTGTGCCGCGCCTGCAACTACGACGGTTGCCGCGCCTGAACGTGCGGCTAAGCGTGCAGCTCTGACTTTGGTAGACATTCCGCCGCGTCCTAATCCGCTACGGCTATCACCTGCCATACTGTTTAAGCGGTCATCATTGACGCTGATTTCAGAAATTAGAGTGGCATCGGGATAAATACTGGGGTCGCCTGTGTATAAACCCTTTTGATCGGTCAAAATAATCAATAAATCTGCTTCGACTAAATTAGCAACCAACGCGGCGAGGGTGTCGTTATCACCAAAACGGATTTCCTCAGTCGCTACTGTGTCATTTTCGTTAATAACGGGGACTGCGCCAAATTTCAGCAAGGTTAATAGAGTGCTACGCGCATTCAAATAGCGTTGTCTATTCGCCAAATCGTCATGCGTTAATAACACTTGAGCCGCATGAAGTTTGTGTTGCTGAAAATTATCATCGAATACGCGTACCAAGCCCATTTGTCCGACAGCGGCGGTGGCTTGTAATTCGTGTAAGGTGATTGGACGTGATTTAAGTCCTAAACGGGCTACACCTTCGGCAACCGCACCAGACGACACTAAAATAACGTCGATGTCTTGGTGTTTTAATACTGCCATTTGGCTGACCCATTCGGCAATCGCGGTTTTATCCAAGCCTTTGCCGCCTTTGGTTAATAGCGCACTGCCGATTTTGACAACTACGCGTTTGACGCTGTGAAAATTTGTTCTACTCACGATTGTGTTCTCTGTTGTTTTAAATCCATTTTGTCTCGTTTCCACGAGCCACGCCACTACCCACAGTTAAGCGCGTTTGCAGATTATAAGGTATTGAACGATACTGGAGGAATTTTATAAGTATGATGGATAATAAAAGACAGCATTGAAACGCACCCAAATCACCCTAACAGGTTTATTACAAGGCATAGGTTTTCGCCCTTACGTTTATCGCTTAGCATCAACTCATAAGCTCGCGGGTTGGGTTGCTAATGACCGCGACCGCGTGCTGATTGAAATCGAAGGTGATGAACAATCCCTAGCCGATTTTTTGATCGACTTACAAAACCACATCCCCACTTGTGGTCATATTAGCGATTGTCAGCAACAGACCATTCCAGTCACTTATCAGCAAGGCTTTTATTTTAAACCCAGTTTGAATACTGATGAGTTAGCCGCTGTGTTTGCTTGTCCTGATATTGTGGTGTGTGATGATTGCGTGGCGGAAATGTGTGATCCGCATAATCGCCGCTATCAACACCCGTTTATTAGTTGTTGTCATTGTGGCCCTCGTTACAGTGTGATGTACGGCTTGCCTTATGATCGTGAGCAAACCAGTTTGCGTGATTTTCCGTTATGTGTGCAGTGTGCCGCTGAATATCAAAATCCGAATGACCGTCGTTTTTTTGCCCAAACTATTGCTTGTCCTGATTGTGGTCCTCAACTTTTATTTTGTGATGGGGTTGGCAATCTTATCACGCGAGGGCAGGGCGCATTAAACGACGCTATTAACGCCTTAAAAGACGGTAACATTGTTGCCATTAAAGCCATCGGTGGTTTTCAATTGTTGCTGGATGCAACTAACGCAACAGCCGTGGCAAGATTGCGGCGGTTAAAACAACGGGCAAGTAAACCGTTTGCGGTGATGGTGGGTTCATTGCTTGAAACCCAGCAACTTTGTGAACTTAACCAGATAGAACAACAGTGTTTGCGTTCTTCCGCCGCGCCTATCGTATTAGCCAAAGCCAAGTCGCAAGCAAAAGCTCTGTTGGATAATGTCGCACCTAAGCAAGTGCTATTAGGAATTATGCTACCGTCTTCGCCTGTTCATCATCTCATTATGGCAGAGCTTAAGCGTCCTGTGATAGCCACCAGCGGCAATCGTCACGGTGAACCAATTTGCATAGACAATCAGCAAGCCTTTGATAACTTGAAGGGTTTAGCCGATTTTTTTCTAGTGCATGATAGGGCGATTTTAAGACCACTGGATGATTCTATTATCCGTGTGATTGCTGATACGCCAACAGTATTGCGTCGTGCTAGAGGTTATGTTCCAACGCCAATTAAGCTAAAAAAGCCGATAATTACCACGCTGGCAGTCGGCGGACAAATGAAAAATACGGTAGCCATTGCCCACCAGCATCACATTATGCTCAGTCAACATTTAGGCGATTTAGAGCAACTGGCAACAGCACAGCAACACCGCGCCACTATCGCTGATTTAAGCCAATTTTACGCACTCAAACCCCTGCAAGTTATCAGCGATAATCACCCTGATTATGTCAGCAGTGTCTATGCCCAAAGTGTAGGCTTACCGCTAAAAACCGTGCAGCATCATTACGCGCATATTTTAGCGTGCATGGCAGAACATCAACTCGAACCGCCCGTGTTAGGTATCGCGTGGGATGGAACAGGTTTAGGCATAGATAATCAATTGTGGGGCGGTGAATTTTTACAAATCACACAACACGGCTGGCAACGCGTCGCGCATTGTCGCCCATTTCCATTAATTGGTGGTTTTTCCGCTATCAAAGAGCCACGCCGCGCCGCATTGGGTTTATTGTATGCGTGGCAGGGAGACGAGTTATTTAACGGTGATTATGCCGATTTACTCAGTACGTTTTCTGCATCTGAACTTAAATTACTACAGGGTATGGTCAAAAAACAACTCAACTGCCCGATGACCACCAGTATTGGACGCTTGTTTGATGCCTTTTCCAGTTTGTTAGGTTTATGTCAAATCAGCGATTTTGAAGGACAAGCGGCAATGGCATTGGAAGCTTGTACGATGAATAGCAAGCTAAGCAATGCGTACCCAACGAGCTTAATTGAAGCAGAGTGTTTACTACTGGATTGGCAACCATTACTTACGGGCGTGTTAGCCGATTTAAATCACATTAGCCGTGCAGAAATCGCCGCCCGCATACATCACAGTCTAGCCAACTGGGTATTTGCAATTGCAGAAAAAACGAACGCTACTCGCCTAGTGTTAAGCGGCGGCTGTTTTCAAAATGCTTATTTAATCGAAGCTATTGTTAAAGCAGAACAAGCACAGCACTACACGTTATTTCGTCACGCGACTATTCCACCGAATGACGGCGGTTTGGCATTAGGACAGATTTATGCTTATTGTTGTGGCGATTCTATTCAATGAATAGCGTATAAGTTTGTATCACTGGTCACATTTTTTTAAAAATGTAACTAAAATTTCAATGCGTAATGCAATAGATGTGTTTATCGCCCATAGTCATTAACAATCATCAACTTATAGAGGATACTCCAGACCATGATTAATTTAGATGAAATTGAACAATTAGATAAAGAAGTACAAGAGCAAACCGAATTGTTAAAAGCCAATACCGATGGTTTAGAAAATGAGCTTAAACAGTTTAAAGAGGTGAATGAAGCCTTGAGTTTTCTGGAATTGGAAAATGCCGATTTAGAACAGCGTTTAGCGGCTACTGAAGTGAAATACACCGAGTTGCAAAAGCAAGTTGTGGAATTAGAAGAGGTCATTAACAAGCGCGATAGCGTCATGAAAATGTTATTAAAAACGGTCGGACAGTTAAACACTAACGTAACTGAAATAAGAAATTCTTTAGTCACTCGAAATAGTTGAAACATGACTAAAGTTGAGGGCTGGTTTGATTTACTGCATACTGTGTTCATTAGCCAGTCAGAGTTTTATTAAGGAAAAATTATGTTTACCTTTGTTCGTGTAGTCAGTTTACTATTGTTAGTCATGTGTGTAAGTACAACTCAAGCGGTGAGTTTTGATTGTCAAAAAGCCAAAACTTTTATCGAAAAAGCAATTTGTCAGAATCCAGATTTATCTGAATTAGATGATGAATTAGGTTCACTGTATCAATTAGCCTTAACCGATAACAAAAACCCCGCTGTTTTTAAGAAACAACAACTGGGATGGTTAGCGCAACGTGATAGCTGTCAAACCGTTGATTGTGTGAAAAAATCCTATAAACAACGGATTGCGACACTGAACAAGTACAATAACAATCCCAAGAATTTCAAATCCGATAAAGGCGGCGAATAACGCTTATGTGCCTAGCCATTCCTGCAAAAATTATCAGCATCTCTGAAAACGACGACGATTTACAACGCATGGCGCGAGTCGATTTTTCAGGTGTGCAAAAAGACATTAGTTTGGCGTATTTGCCAGAAGCCAAAGTCGGTGATTATGTCATCGTTCATGCGGGTTTAGCTTTATCGATACTCGATGAAGACGAAGCACGAATCACGCTTGCCGCCTTTGCCGAGTTAGCCAATGTTCAATAAACTTGCCTTTCGTGATCCTGTAACCGCTAAGAAATTAGTCGCCGCCATTGCCAATATCTGTACCCAGCCGTGGAATATTATGGAAGTGTGCGGCGGACAAACCCACAGCATTATTCAATACGGCATCGACCAATTACTGCCCGATAACATCCGTTTGATTCACGGGCCAGGTTGCCCTGTTTGTGTTACACCGTTAGCTTATATTGATAAAGCCCTCGCCATTGCCAGCTTGCCCGATATAATTTTCTGCTCGTTTGGCGATATGTTGCGCGTACCTAGTTCGCATCAGGATTTACTCAGTAGCAAAGCCCAAGGTGCGGATATTCGTATCGTCTATTCACCGTTGGACGCGCTGAAAATCGCCCAAGACAATCCAAACCGTGAAGTGGTCTTTTTTGCCGTCGGTTTTGAAACCACCGCGCCGACCACCGCCTTAGCCGCCCAACAAGCCAAACAACTGGGCTTAAAAAACTTTTCTTTATTGACTTGTCATGTCTGTGTGCCACCTGTGATGCGGGCGTTATTGTCATCGCCTAACTGCCAAGTACAAGGCTTTCTAGCCGCTGGTCATGTGTGCGCCATCATGGGCTATGCACAATACCACCCGATTGCAGAACGCCATCGCGTGCCGATTGTGGTCACAGGCTTTGAACCAGTAGACATATTGCAAGGTATTTATCAGTGTGTGCAGCAATTAGAAGCAGGGCGGTTTGAAGTCGAAAACGCTTATAGTCGTGTAGTGCGTGAACAAGGCAACCCCGCCGCACAACACGCCATGCAGCAAGTATTTATCACCGTTGACCGCAACTGGCGCGGCTTAGGCAACATTCCACAAAGCGGCTTGATGTTAGCCCCTGAATTTGCCGATTGGAATGCCGAATTGAAATTCAACGTGCAAGCCGTCAACACCCAAGAACCTGTCGCCTGTCGCAGTGGTGACGTGTTACAAGGCTTAATCAAACCCGCACAATGTCCAGAATTTGCCATCACCTGTACGCCTGAACATCCCTTAGGTGCGACGATGGTTTCTACTGAGGGTGCTTGTGCGGCTTATTATCGTTATCGGCGGATTAGTTAAAATTATAGTTTCCATGCTCCAGCGTTTTGTATGAAGACGCTGGAGCGTTGGAATCATGTTCTTATTTTTCAATGTTTAATTTATTAAGGAATCACCATGAAACTAATTGTTATTTTTTGTTTACTATTTTCAAGTTTTTCGTATGCCAAAAACACATCTAATAATCAGAAAGTTACTGAAATGACAGTAACAGGAAAATTGACTTATGGGACGCTTGATTCTGTTATAGATGATGGTAACGGGAATAGCATAGGCTTTCTTTCTGATGACAAGATGGCTGCCAAAATATTTGAAAAATGTCATGAGGGTGATTTGTGTAAAATTTCTGCTTTAGTAGAGAATGGCGAATATGGGGCATCTTTAAAAAAACTCATATCAATTGAACGCATCAACGAACAAATATCAGCTACTAATAGCAATACAACATCAGGTAATCTAACATCATTTGATAATTTAAATAAGTTTGGTGGCGGTTCTCCAGAAGATATTTTTAAAGACAAAAAGATAGATAGTGCTTTAAAAAAACTGCTTGGAAAAAATTTGAATCTGTTGAAGCAAAATATAGCCGTTAGTGAAGGAATCACAATTAATAACGCTGGAGCTTTAGAGTCGAGTGGATGCGCTCCGCATGTATGCACAATTGAAGACGCGAAAATTTACATTGAACGAAGTGGTGGAATATATGTAGCTATTCATACAGATAGTAAAATTCTTTATTTCACTACAGAAGAAACCTCAAAAACTAAGCCCATTGATCCTATCAATGAGTTTATTAAAAGTTATCCAGATGCAAAATTAATTTTTATGAGCAAGTAAGCAAGTAGTGGGGCTTTTCGTGGACGATGGCATTTTTCCCGTATTCCGTAGGGTAAAAATTGCTTAACCTACTCAGTTTTTAATAAAAATAGGTGATTAGAATATGACAAATAATACAGATATAAAATACTTTGTGGTCGGTGCTTCTTGGGGAGGTGAGGAAGATTGTTCAGATGTTTTTCTAAGGGAAGGTACATGGTGGTGTTTTAGCAAGGACGCGAAAAATAGAACCGAACATAATGTCGGCAATAGTGTTGAAAACATGAAGCAACGGATGATGTCTATCAAAGCTGGTGATAGATTGGCTATGAAGAAAATGCACAAATTTCAAGAAAGTATTGTTGTCAGGCATTTAGGTATAGTGAAAGCAGTTGATTTTGATGCGTGGCGTATTTATGTAAATTGGCTACCAACTGGTGAACTAGAGCGAATCGTAGAATTCAGTGCGATCTGTTCAATACATGGAGGGTATAGTATTAGTGACCCCAAAATACATGAAATTTTTTGCATATGACTAAATCCTTGTAGGTCGGGTTAGCGATAGCGTAACCCGACACAACGGCAACATCAACATACACGGTATAATTCACGCTTTTGTCGGGTTACGGCTATCGCCTAACCCGACCTACGCGACTAGCGCGTTGGAACAATGAAAAATAACTTTGGAGTGAATCAGTGGAATTAACCTGTCCCTTACCTTTGCAATACGAACAAATCGTTATGGCACATGGCGGCGGCGGTCGCTTGATGCAGCAATTACTGGCGCGGGTGGTACAACCCACGTTTAGCAATGACTATTTAAACCAGCAACATGACAGCGCGGTGTTTAGTATTGGCAATCAGCGCGTGGCATTTACCAGCGATTCTTATGTCATTAAACCGCTGTTTTTTAAAGGCGGCGATATAGGCAAGCTGGCGGTGTGCGGCACGGTCAATGATTTAGCCATGAGCGGCGCGAAGCCGTTATTTTTAAGCTGTTCGTTGATTATTGAAGAAGGTTTCCCGATTGACACCTTACAAACCATTTTACAATCCATGCAAGCTACCGCTGAGCAAGCGGGCGTGATGATTGTTACGGGCGATACCAAAGTGGTAGATAGAGGCAAAGGCGATGGGCTATACATCAACACCGCTGGCATTGGTTTATTGGACACCGATTTAATTATTCAACCGTCCAGCATCCAAGTGGGTGATGCGGTGATACTCAGCGGCGATTTAGCGCGACACGGTATCGCGGTAATGCTAGAGCGTGAAGGTTTGGAGTTTGAAAGTGACATAGTTAGCGATTGCGCGGTGTTATCACCCTTAGTACAAGATTTATTACAAGCAGGTATAAATATACATTGTTTACGCGATTTAACACGCGGTGGTTTAGCATCGTGTTTGATTGAATTAGCGCACAGTGCGGCAGTGCATATTGAAATAACCGAAACGTCATTACCGATTATTGAACCCATCAGAACCGCCTGTGAATTGTTGGGCTTTGATCCGTTGTATATCGCCAATGAAGGCTGTTTTGCATTATTTTTACCACCTGAACAAGTAGACAGCGTGTTGGCTGTGTTACAAAAACATGAAGCAGGGCAACACGCTTGCCAAATCGGCACAGTCAAAACCGCTCATGCTCACGGCTTATTAACCCTCAGCACCGCAATGGGCATCGTGCGCGGTTTGGATTTATTGAGCGGTGAACAGTTGCCGCGTATTTGTTAAATCAATCATACGGAGTACAAACCTTGGTTTGTATTCCAATCGCGCAATTGTCCGTGTTAGCGAAAGTATGTAAAACGGAAACAATATAACAACAATCCTACTACTTGCTCAAATTCCAAGATTCCGTTACCCTCCATTTTAGACAAACTATTTATTACTTTTTGGAGACGACAATGGACGCATTACCGCGTGAATTAGCTTTACGGATTGCCTTGGCAACCCGCGTGTTACCTGATATGACCATCAGTAAACTCATAGAAATTCTACATGACCGCATCGGCTCACCATTAGACGATGAACGCCTTAAAACCATCACTGTGACTAATCTAAAAACAGGTTTAGGCAGTTTAGATGGCGAAGAAGACGGTGAAGACATCGGCATCGGCTTAGCAAATATCAAGCTCGCCGTGCGCTATTTATGGGGTGACGAAGAAGGCGATAAAGATTTACCACAAGTGCAAAGTTACAAAGAAGGCGATTTACCAAACTCGATTCGTGTCGCTATCAGCTCAAACAGCGGTGCGCTAATTAACGGACATTTCGGCTCGTGCATTCGTTTTCTGGTCTACCAACTTTCTGAAACTGAACACCGCCTTGTTGGCATACGCTCCACCATCGAAGCCGACAACTCGGATGACCGCAACCTGTTTCGCGTTAATCTAATTAAAGATTGTCACGTCCTGTTCGTGCAATCCATCGGCGGTCCAGCAGCAGCAAAAGTGATTCGTGCCGACATTTACCCCATCAAAATCCCCGATGTGATTGAAGCCGACGCACAATTAACCGAGTTCCAATCTGTACTTGCCGCCCCACCCCCGTGGTTAGCTAAAGCTTTAGGCAAAACCGCCGAAGAACGAGTCCGTTTCATGGCAAATGAGCAGCATAATCCGTTGTAAAGTTGTGTGTAGCCTATATGGAGCATCGCGGAATGCGGGAAAAATGGTAACATTAGGCGAACTTCCCTAGATTCGGCTACGCTCCCCACACTCTGGCAATATCGTTGTTGATGCTCCAGCGTCTTCTTGCACACCGCTGGAGCGTGGGAACTATAATTCAGTGTGATATTCTATTCATACAACCTTGGATACAACTAAAAAACTTTCCACTGCTACCCATGAAACTACATCTAACGCTTAAATATTGTTCCCTGTTACTGCTGTTTTTCCTTGGTGAAACCACCGCTTTAGCAAAAAACCTACAATCACCTAGTTCTGAACAACGGGCAGCGCGGGCGTTTGAATCTGCTCGCGCTAATCCATTGACATTACACGCTTTTTTAATGCAAATGCCGAAAGGGGCTGATTTGCATAGTCATCTTAGCGGCGCGATTTATGCGGAAACTTATATTCGGCAGGCGGCGGAAGATGGCGTGTGTGTTGATGTGTCAACGCTGGCTTTGGTTGCAGCAAATAAAGATGCAAAGTGTGAAGAAAACAATATTCCTGCCGCCAACGCGCTAAAAAATCAAAAACTGTACGATGATTTGATTAATTCTTTATCTATGCGACACTTTATCGCTAGTTCTGGGGTGAGTGGTCACGATCATTTTTTTGCCAGTTTCGATAAATTCAATGGCTTAAATTCTGCGCATTCTGCTGAATGGTTGGATGAAGTGGCAAGCCGCGCCGCTGCCCAAAACGAGCAGTATCTTGAGTTGATGACGACGGGAAAGTTTGATCGCACTAAAGCGATAGTCAAACAATTAACGTGGAATAATGATTTTGCGACATTACGCAATACCATTCTGGCGCAAGGTTTGCGTGAGGATGTGACGGTTTATAGCAATAATATTACGCAATATGAGCAACAGCGACAACAGTTAGAACATTGCCATGAGCCTTATGCCGCGCCTGCTTGTCGCGTTAAAATTCGCTATTTGTATCAAATACTGCGCGGTTTTCCTAAAGAACAGGTGTTTGCGCAAGCGTTATTAGGTTTTGAAATTGCGTCAACTGATTCGCGTGTGGTCGGTGTTAATTTAGTCATGCCTGAAGACAGTGTGATTTCTATGCGCGACTACGCGCTACAAATGCGGATAATAGGTTTTCTGCACAGTGTTTATCCCAAGGTTCATATCAGTTTACACGCGGGTGAAATTAAAGCAGGTGATGTACCACCTAATGAACTATGTTGTCATATACGGATGGCGGTAGAAGTGGCTCATGCGGAACGTATAGGTCACGGCGTAGATGTGATGGTCGAACAACGTCCCTACGAGTTGTTAAAAGAAATGGCGGATAAACATATTCTGATAGAAACTAATTTAACCAGCAATGCGGTTATTTTGGGCATTCAAGGCGCGGAACATCCGTTTCCGATTGAGCGAAAATTTGGTGTGCCTCTGGCGTTATCGACTGATGATGAAGGTGTATCACGCATTGATTTGACCCATGAATTTGTGCGTGCGGTAGACACCTATAATTTACAGTATGCCGACCTTAAACAATTGGTCAGAGCCAGTCTTGAACACAGTTTTCTTTCTGGTTCTAGTGTTTGGCAATCGCCCGATGATTTTAGTCATCGTATAGCCGTCTGTGCTAACGATAACGCGGGAATCGATAATCCATCCAGTGCTTGCGCCGCTTTTTTAAACACTAGCGAGAAAGCACAAGAACAATGGGAATTGGAAAAACGTTTTCGAGTATTTGAAACAGGCTTGTAACACGCTGTTTGACTGTATTGTTCTTGACGCTCCAGCGTCTTTTTATACACCGCTGACGAATTCCAACGCTGGAGCGTGGAAACTATAAAGTGACTATGATTAAACCAATTTTATTATTAGGCTTCGGCAATCCCAGCCGTGGCGATGACGCGCTGGGCGTGTTGTTACTGGAACAATTACCCGCAGCGTGTTTGCACGCGGTGGATTTATTAACCGATTTTCAACTTCAAATCGAACACGCGCTGGATTTAAAACAGCGGCAATTGGTGTTGTTCGCCGATGCGTCAGTGGCTAATACTCAGCCGATACATTTTAGCCAGTTACAGCCTGTTTGTGATAATAGCTACACCACGCACGCTATGAATCCTGCCGCTGTAATGCAGGTTTATTTAGACATTGAAAAAACTGCACCGCCGCCGTGTTTTTTATTGACTATGCAGGCGGTGCGTTTTGAATTAGGCGAAGGCTTATCTGAAACAGCGGAAAACAGTTTGCGAGCAGCGGTTGTATTGGTAGAAAAATTATTTTCTCAACCCAGTTTGAGTGCGTGGCAAGCTAATATAAGGGGGTAAAGTTAATATTTCCCCGCTACTAAAAATGGTGGGGAGGCTGTTATTCTTCTCTTAAGTCGTCGTGCAGAGTATCGAATAACAGGTGCATAAGTTGCAAGGTGTTGTCGTCTTTATCATCCGTGCTACTATTTGGCTCTGGTGCTAGGATTGCCGTTACCGTGGTTTCGTTACCTTCTGCTTTTAGCGTCAACAGATAAATAGTTTTCGACTCTATTTTCATAAAACTTAAAACACTGCTAGGCGTATAAGTAACATGATACTGTGCTTTATCACGCTCGTGGTCAGTGATTTTCATCTCACTTTGTTTTAATCCGCGTTCTACGGTATTCCATGCTTTATCTAGCGGTTGTTTGATTTTTATTTGGGGGGGTGTCGAGTCAGTCAAATAAACGGCATCGCCTAAACCTGTTTTCCCTTGTTTTTTCTCAATGCGACTTTCATCAGGCGCGTAGGTTTCTGTTGCTTGCTGTGTTTGTGTTTTAGCAGAGCTGGCTGATTGCGTTGTTGTCGCTGTGGGCAAGGTAGGAGGACGCTCAAGTTCTGACATATCACGGTAACGGCTGTCTTTGTTTGCGCCACAAGACACTAACAGTAAGGCAAGTAATAAACTTTTAATTAGGGTTTGCATATTTTTTCACACGAAAAACGTTGATGATTTAACACAGGGAAGGCACTGCGTATTTTTTGTAACCGCTCAGGGGCAATGTCAGCACAGGCAAAACCAACTCCGATTTTATAGCAATCGAGTACGATTCCCCACGGGTCTATAATTATGCTATGTCCAAAAGTTCTGCGTCCGTTTTCATGAAGCCCCCCTTGATTTGGGGCGATAATATAACACAAATTTTCGATAGCCCTAGCGCGTAGCAACACTTCCCAATGTGCCGCGCCTGTTTCGTGAGTAAATGCGGCGGGAATAATCAGCACGTCTACGCCTAGTTCGGTCATGTTACGAAAAAATTCAGGAAACCGTAGGTCATAACAAATCGCAATGCCTAATCTGCCAAAAGGGGAGTCAATGATTAACGCTTGTGTTCCTGCTTCTATGGAATCGGACTCGCGGTAAACTTCATTGGTATCAGGGACGCTGACATCAAATAAATGCACTTTGTCATAACGCGCTACTCGTTCGCCTAGCTCGTTATAAATAAGACAGGCGGCGCGGACTTTATTGGCATCATCACCTGCAATAGGTATCGTACCGCCGACAATCCAAACACCGTATTTTTTGGCGGTTGCTGATAAAAAACTTTGTATTGCACCTTCACCAGCGACTTCTTTTACCTTGATTTTATCTGATTCGTGGCTACCCATTAAGGCAAAATTTTCGGGTAATGCGACAAGTTTTGCCCCAGCTTTAACGGCTTCGGCAATGAGTTTTTCGGCTTCTGCTAAGTTGTCGCTAACGGTTAGTCCCGATACCATTTGTATGGCGGCACATTTACTCATATTGTGTTCCTTTATTGGTTTTTTTGTTGATTGAGCCACGAAAAGTCAGTGAGACCATTCCACGTTTTTTGCAATAAACCATCGTTTTCATGATGAGGGATAACTTGTACTTTGCCCCACTCGCCTGTGACTAAATATTGTGAGCCAAAGAAAAAACCATCTTGGTCTTTACCTGTTAGCGATTTACCGATGAAAGAGGTCACTTTGCTCATAATTGTACCAGCTATAGGGACGGCATCTGCACTTTTTGGTGCAACCATCACGGTATAATCAACGGTGTGCCGCAGAAAGTTGGTATCGCCTGTGAGAGTGATTTTAGCGGGAACAGCATCAACGATTAGATTATCGGTATGCGCCTTGCCTTGAGCTAAATCAAAATGCCCTGTGATGCTGTTAAAGGTTAATCCTTCTTCATATATATCACCAAAATCAAGCTGTAAGCGTTTAATCCATTGGGCAACCGCTAATACACCCAGTACGCGCCCAAACCCTGGTTCAATACTTAAAATACGTCCATTTTTTAATTCGGCATCGAGTGTGCCTTGTAAGCTAGTGAGAGAAAATTGTTGCGGCGCACCTTGCCAATGGACATTAAAATCGATATTACCACTGGTTTTGCTGAAATCTTTGCTGATATTCAATTGCTTGAACAGCTCATCAGCACGCAGCATCTCTAAATGCCCCTGTGCGCGAGTCGTTGATTGTTTACCATTGACTTGCCAGTCACCTGATAGCGTCAGTTTCTGTAGTTCGCCATTGAGCGTTATGCTTTTAAAGTTCATAGCATTGCTGACGCGCTCAGTGATTAAGCTCAACTTTCCTAATTCAATACCTTGCCAGCGTGTTTTACCGCTAGTCATAGTAATTAGCGGCATGACTTCTGGGGTAAGCACCGCTGTTTGGCTAGTCTCTTCAGTATTGAATTGTTTAATCAGCGATAAATCCAGTTCATCCATGTTCAGTGTGATACGGTTTTGACCTTTAAAATTAAATGGGATATTGAGTTTTCCCTTAGCAAATTGACTGTTCAGTAATCCAATCCACTGCTTATCATCAGGTTTTAAACTTAAGTCAAATAAACCCAGCGGTGTTTTTTTCCATAGAGCAGAGTTACTGTGAATTTTTATTTCATCAATGGGATTGGTGGTCGGTGTTGCTGCGACTGGGTCATGTTTTGCCAATGAGAAACCGATGTCTAGCCAATTTTGTAGAGCTAATTGTTCGCTATTAATTTCTAATTTAAGTCCTGCTTTGGGTGTAGTGCCGACACTGCCTGTGCCTATTAAAACAGCCCCAGATTGAATGACTTGCTGTTTGCTATCGAAGTTTAGTTCGGCTTTTAGTTTATTGTCGTAATTGATGCTTATTGGTAATAAAGGTTTATCAACTAGGCTAAAAGTCAATGATAACGGACGTTGTTGTGAACTGGTTTTCGCTAAATTATCGGGTAAATCGAGGCTTATACCCACTAACATGGATTGTATTGTTAACTCTGAAGGGGTATTAGTGTAGGGTAGTTTTAACTGTAATTTATAATCGCTAGCCCCTGTTGCAAGTGACCAACCAGATAGCTTAAACTGTTCGCGAAGGTCATTAATTCCTGCGCGACCAGCGGCGTTAACAGTGGTTTTTTGCTCATCACTTTTAATGGCAATCTTCACAGGATAGCCTAAGATCACGGCATTAAGGCGATCTGTATAAATGCCTTGCTCGTTAAATTTTAACTCCCCCGTCATTTTATCGACCAATAAATCCACTGATTTGACCAGTAAACTGGCATTACTGGTGTTCGCTGTGCCAGTCACTTTAGCTGGAATGCGATAATCCAAAGGGATGTTGAGTGCCAATTTTACCTGTGTATTGCCTTGCGGGGTAATGGCGTTTAATACCGCATTGATAGGTAAATTTAACGGTGTTTTTTGTAAAAAATCCAAGGTATCCGCGACACCTGCGGTAAATTCACCATCCACTAATACTTTCTCACTTTTGGTCAGCGAAGGAATACCGATTTCTGCTTGCTTAATGGTGATTTTATCGCTTTTACCTTGAGTAATATTGACTTGTAAACGATCTTGGGTAAATAAAACCTCACCTGCTAGCTCGGTTAAATGTGGCCAATCTGGGTGATAATTTAACTCCAGTTGCTTGGCTTCAAACAATACCTCAAATACACCTTGTCCGTTGGTAAATGGAAATTCATTTACATTACCATAAAACAAAAAGCCACCTTTTGGGACTTTGCCGCCAGTGAACGCATGATCCAACCATTTAATTAACTCACCATCCATTATTTTGGTTGGATAATAAGCAGGAGTTTTACTCATATCATCGCCAGAAAACGCTGTTTGTAAATCCATAAAAATAGGTTTATCCGTTTTAGGAATGACAAGTTGTAAACGGCTTTTAGTTTGAATATCGGGCAAACTTACTTCCAATAACGAGGTGCTTAGCATCCAATCATCGGTGTTTTGTTGCCAAGTGAGCGTGCCTTTAAGAGTATTGATAGGCAGGGCATTGGGAAACAAACTTGGATATTTTAGTTGTGCGTGCTCAGTATCGAGTTGCAAGCTGCCTTGTTGTTCGTTGCCTTGAATACTCCCTGTCAGATTTTCACCGCCTAGAAATGTTGAAAAAGGTTCAACGCTAAGGTGCTTAAAACGTCCGTTAATAGCGAGTTGTTTATTGTCAAAATCAGCAGATAACGTGACATTTTCTAATTGCCCTGTTGCTTGTGCTTGGGTCAATAATTTGCCTTGTTCATCGGTTAAGGGTGCGAAAAATTCGGCAAGATTAGCGAATTCCTGCACATCAATTTGTTGACTGGACAGCTTTATATTATGTAGTTGCTGGTCATTAGTATGATTACTTGAGACGCTGAACGCTGTTTCGGGATATTTTTTATTTGCCGTTTCCAGTAAAAATCGTTCAACATCAAGTCGCCATTCCTGATCGTGGTTATTCCAGAAAACTAACGCGGAAAAATAGCGGTTATTAAAGTCTGTTTTATGGGGTTGAGTCATAAAGACAGACTTCGCTTGTATATCACCTGTGATGGCAGTTAATTTTGAATGTTGCCATTGCCCCCAGACTTTAAAATCACTAACACCCGATTTAATGTTTAGCCCCAGCGGTAAAGCTACCGTTATCCATTCGGGTACGCTAATGGCTTTCCCTTCAATAAATCCCGTGCCTTCAATGGCTAAGGGTTCAAAAATATTACCCTTAATATCCAATGAGACCCTTAAGATTTCACCTCGCTTTTTGGGTAAATCCATCATGATATTGATACGGTGTCGCTCGCCCTCGTTGTGTATCATGATATTGACATCATCAAGTGTCAGTGACTTACCGTTTTTTTGTTCATCCTGCCACGTTACTGAACTCTGTAATACTTGATATTTATGACCTTGCAATAACCATAGCGGCTGCCCTCCACCTGCTTTTAAACCAACAATGGCAATACTGCCGTCAGCTTGTCTTTTTACTGTGAGTTCTGCACCTACTAGCGTTACCCACGATGATGACAGCAGGTTTTGATTGAGCAATAAATCCATTAAATCAATACCTAAGCGCAGTTCCCGTAATTTAATAGGCGGAGGAGATTTACTATTTTGAGAGGCAGAAATAACAATATCTTCTAGTACCAATTGTGGTTTAACACCATTAATATGGGTTCTTAAATGACCAATAGTGACGGGAGCTTCGACCTGTTTACTGATCTCAGCGGCTAATTCAGCTTTGTAGTTATCAATGATAACTAACAATACTCGCACGGCTAATAAACCTAGCGCGACTGAAATCAACGACCAGAAAATAAGATGGCGGGTAGCTCGTTTGATATGATGAATCACAAAAACAGTTCCTTAGGAGGCATGACTTGGATTTTAAAGTAACACCACATCATACTGCTCTTGATTGTATTCTGATTCAGCTCTAAATTTAATTTGTACATCCAAAAATATTTCCAATTCTGCCAGCATATCTGCCTCTTCATCCAACAACATAGCCACCACATCATTTGAAGCAAGTACCAAAATAGTCTGCACTTTATATAAACGCACTTCACGAATAATTTCACGGAATATTTCTAAACACATGGATTCAGCGGTTTTTAACACCCCACGTCCACCACAAGCACTACAGGGTTCGCACAGAATATGTTCTAAACTTTCACGGGTGCGTTTGCGGGTCATTTCCACCAAACCTAAAATAGACACCTCGGTAATCTTCGTTTTAGCGCGATCCTTGGATAAATTGCGCTCCAGTGCCTGTAACACTTGTTGCTTATGGTCTTCGCTTTTCATATCGATAAAATCGATAATAATAATGCCGCCTAAATTGCGTAACCGTAGTTGACGGGCGATAGTTTGCGCGGCTTCTAAATTGGTTTTAAAAATAGTTTCTTCCAGATTACGTCCGCCAACATAACCGCCTGTATTGACATCCACGGTAGTCATGGCTTCGGTTTGATCGAAGACCAAATGCCCGCCAGATTTTAGTTTAACTTTACGCTCCAAGGCTTTTTTAATTTCATCTTCAACATTATAAATATCAAACACAGGGCATTCGCCCGTGTAATGCTCAATGATGGGAACGATTTCAGGCACAAACACCTCAGCAAATTCCAGTAATTTATGATAGGTTTCTTTGGAATCAATACGAATTCTTTCCAGCCCTTCTTTATGTAAATCGCGTAAGGTGCGAATACTAAGTGGCAAATCTTTATGAATAAACGCCTTGGCTTTGGTGGTGGTAATTTTTTCTGAAATAGATTCCCACAGTTTCAGCAAAAATACCATGTCAGCAATGAGAATTTCCTCCTCCACACATTCTGCTGCGGTTCTGGCAATAAATCCGCCACAACCGTGTTCTTGTCTAAAGGCATCCACACAGGCTCTTAAACGGTTACGCTCTGGCTCATGTTCAATACGTTGCGATACCCCTGAGTTGCTGGCATAGGGCATATAGACTTGAAACCGCGACGGTATCGATATATCGGTTGTTAGCCGCGCTCCTTTACTGCCTATCGGGTCTTTGAACACCTGCACAATGATGTGTTGTCC
Organism: Methylococcales bacterium; assembly: GCA_026398895.1. Taxonomy (GTDB): domain Bacteria; phylum Pseudomonadota; class Gammaproteobacteria; order Methylococcales; family Methylomonadaceae; genus UBA4132. The sequence goes on along the minus strand of JAPLRZ010000049.1, from coordinate 13,581 downwards.
TTCATGCAGATAATGCTCGATATTCTCTGAACCTTTACGCTCTAGCTCTTGAGTGGATAAATCCGACAAATGCAAAAAAGCGGCTTTTGGTAAGCCAATATCGACAAAAGCAGCTTGCATACCAGGTAATACCCTGCATACCTCGCCTTTATAAATATTACCGACTAAACCGCGTTCACGGCTACGTTCAATAATCAATTCTTGCAAAACACCATTTTCAATAACGGCAACGCGGGTTTCGGGTGGGGTAATGTTGATTAAAATTTCTTCACTCATAATTTTTCATAAGTTGTAGATGCTATCCTGCTAGATGTACTAAGCGCGTCATCCACAATTGATGAATTTCGTTTCACTCAGGCTATTTATAGTTGATCAAACACTTGAAATATTGCAAGGGAGATCGAGTAATCTTTAACAAACTATTGACCTATTTTTGAGGCTTAAAGCCTGTGTCCACGGCAGCTTAATAGATCGTTCAATGTCTGCATTAACCAATAGTTTACGTTCTTTACCCCGTTATGACAAACCCCGCGAGAGCAGTATTCAACTTAAAAAATTAGCCACGAGACACAGAAATAGTGCTAAGTGCTTGTAACAATAAGGTAACTAACTTGTCATGTTAAATACTCTGTTTTGTCACATCCGCTATCTATAATCTTAAGGTTAGTTTTTTACAGGCACATAGCCCAGCATTCAGAAACTAGCCCAAACAATTTGCCCCTTCGCGTTATTAAAGTTTTTCTCTGGAGTTATTACAAATGTTCATTATCAATAAAACATTGGCGCGTAGCCTTGTTGCCTTAGCGATTACCGTCGGTTTTAACAGCGTTTTCGCAAGCGAAAACGAGTCCATTAAACATGAAGCAGAAGCCGAAGAATTCAGCTTCGCGTTGTGGGGCGATATGCCTTACAAAAAAGCTAACGATGCCCCTAAAATTCAGGCATTGATTGACGACATCAATGCGTCTAAAGTTGCCTTTACTGTGTTCGATGGTGACATCAAAGACGGTAGCTCAGTTTGTAGCAACCAGCAATACAGCGATGCTATGGTGCGCTTCAACTCGTTTAAAAAACCAATGGTTTACATCCTAGGTGACAATGAGTGGACTGACTGCCACCGCACCAATAATGGTGGCTACAACAATCTGGAAAGATTGAATTATATTCGTCAAACGATGTTTACTAGCCCAGACAGCTTCGGCATGAAAAAAATGAAGCTGGAACATCAAGGTCAACTGGGTCAGGAATATGTTGAAAATACGCGCTGGACACACGGCAACGTAGTGTTTGTTGGTTTGAATGTTCCAGGTAGCAACAATAATAAGGTGAGTTCTGATAGCGAATGTACCAGTAAAAGTGCGCGAACCTTGGCAGATTGCGTCGCAGATAATGCTGAATACCTAGATCGTGATGCGGCGAACATAGACTTTCTTAAAGAATCGTTTCAAAAAGCCAAAGCTGGCAAAGCGCGTGGTGTAATGATCACCATTCAAGCTGACCCTAGCTTCGATTTACCAGAAACAGAAACTTTTAACGAACGTACGTTGGCTGGATACGATGGCTACAATGAGTTTCTGAGAGTTTTGACAGAAGAGACTAATAAATTCGACGGTGAAGTTGTACTGGTGCATGGTGATGTGCATTTCTTTAAAGTTGACAAACCGCTGATCGATCAAGCGCATTTGATTAAAAACTTTACCCGCGTAGAAACATTCGGTAGCCCCAATGTGCATTGGATAAAAGTATCAGTACACCCAGAAAGTCGTAATTTATTTACCTTTGAACCTATGATGGTTAAGGGTAATTAAGTTTTACTGTGCCGTATTAAGCGATTAAAACTTTTGAGCATGACTGCCAGTCCTTTAAAGGACTGGCAGTCATTGATATTGCTATAACAGGTTTAACCCATCACCGTTCCGTTGTACCAAAAATATTGATTGCGCTGGTACATTTTCCGTTCTTGCAAATGACGTGAGTGGGTTGTTCTATCGTGAATGCTTTAACTTTTTGCAAAATCTCGTTACGCCGCAGTGATAGCTCTTTGATGTACTCAGTTGTTGAACTAGACCACACGCCTTTATAGCTCTGCATTTCTTTCAGCACCGCCTCTATTTCAGCGGGGCTGTTCTGCCCATCGAGAATAATTTTATAGGCCGCCACCATTACTCCAGTACGATTTTCTCCAGCACGACAATGAACATAAAGTGGCAGTTTTGCTTGACGGGCAATGGCAAGAAAATGAATAACATCTTCATCTGCTTCGGTTTTAGCGAAAGCGTATAAAAGCTCCCACGTCCGTACTCGAAAGTAATTAATCTCATATATGCCTGTATCGGTAAGATGGACATCTTCAAGGGTATTCATATCGTCATATAACAATTCCAGATTAACGATAGTTTTAACGCCCTGCTTAATAAGCCACGCCGCCTCATCTTCGTCGGGCTTAGAACCGCGCCATAGTACACGAGGCTTAACCTCGCAAAAATTAGCAATGGGAGAGGCAAGATTATTGGCACACACCGCGTGTTCTTGAGTCGCCGATAACGCACAGTTGCTCAACAATAGAAAAGTCATAATGAGCGATATGGTATATTTAAAAATGTCAGTGCTTGGTTTCATAGTAGGATTTTTTGAAAATGAGATATTGTGGCCGTGTCATTTTTTTCCTGCTTAAATCAAAAGTCAACGGGTTTAAAACAACCGTCCACGGGTGGTTTTGCCCCTTAAATTCTAACAGAGTTTTCTTGGTCATAAAAAATAGTCATTTATTCAGTATGTTATAGTTTTTAATATTTGGCATGACACTTGCTTTTTGAAAGACAAGTAAGTAATTTTTTCAAAATGGGAATGTATTATGAGTGACTCTTCTCTTTCAGCGTTACCCAAAACGGGTTTAGCGGGTTTAAAAGAAAACTGGCGTAGCGATTTGCTATCAGGTTTTTTAGTATTTTTAATTGCCCTGCCATTGTGCTTAGGCATTTCAATGGCTTCGGGATTTCCACCATCGGCGGGTATTATCACCGCGATTATCGGTGGCGTGTTAGTGTCGCGTATCAGTGGTTCATTTATTACCATTAATGGTCCTGCGGCGGGTTTGATTGTGGTGGTTTATGATGCCGTGCAGGGTTTGGGTGCAGGCGATGCAATGGCAGGTTATCGTTACACGCTGGCTGCGATTGTGATTGCCAGTGTGATACAAATTTTAATGGGGGTTTTAAAAGCAGGACGCTTGAGTTCATTTTTCCCCACCTCGGTAGTGCATGGTATGTTAGCCGCCATCGGTATTATTATCATGGCGAAACAAATTCATGTAATGCTGGGTGTTACACCCGATAAAGGCAGTTTGTTTTCTATCATTGCGCAAATTCCAGAAAGTTTTGCTAATTTGAATCTGGAAATAGCGGTTATTGGTTTTGCAGGACTCGCTATTCTTATCATCTGGTCACTAATAGAAGATAAGCACCCGTTAAAAATGATTCCTGCACCGTTGATTGTGGTCTTACTTGGCATAGGTTTGGGGCATTATTTTCAGTTGGAACACCAACATATTTACTTATTGCTACCCGATGGTAATTACACACACTCTCACACTGATTCGTTAGAAGTGGGTCCAAAGTTTTTGGTGGTTATTGCGGACAATTTTATGTCCAGTTTTTACTTTCCTGATTTTTCTAAATTTGCCACGCTGGAATTTTGGGAAGCAGTGGTGGCAATTAGTTTAGTCGGCAGTTTGGAAAGTTTATTAAGTGCAATGGCAGTGGATAAATTAGACCCTTACAAACGTCATTCTAATTTGAATAAAGACTTAACAGCGGTAGGCGTAGGTAATTTAGTGGCAGGTTGTGTGGGCGGTTTGCCGATGATTGCGGAAATCGTGCGGAGTTCTGCTAACGTCAATAATGGCGCGAAAACCAGTTGGGCTAACTTTTTTCATGGCGCGTTATTGTTATTGTTCGTGGTGTTATTTCCGCAGTTAATACACAGTATTCCATTGGCGGCGTTGGCTTCGTTATTGGTTTTTACAGGCTTTCGTTTAGCGGCACCTAAAGAATTTATTCACGTTTTGCACATTGGTAAAGAACAGCTTTTTATCTTTGTGGTAACAGCAATTGGTGTTATCGCTACCGATTTATTGGTGGGTGTGGCTATCGGTATTTTAGTTGAGCTGGTGATTCATTTACTACACGGTGTTACTTTCAATAATCTGTTCAAAATGCACTTCGACATCAATCAAAAAAATCCCGATACCATTTATGTGAATATTGAAGGTGCAGCAGTGTTTTCTAACTTAATGGCATTAAAAGAAGCTTTGAGCGTGCTGGAAACAGGCAAAACCGTGGTCTTTCAACTCAACGACGCTTATTTATTGGATCATTCCATGATGGGATTTTTACATGATTTCCAACATGACTATGAAGCAACTGGCGGACTTTGTGAGTTTTGGGGATTGGAATATCACGAACCTTTTTCAGAACATCACTTGGCAGCGCGGAAAGTTAAGTTAAGTTAATTTGCACTCGTTCCCACGAGACTGCGTGGGAACGACGAACTGCCCACAGTTAAGTGTATTGCAGGTAAAGTGGGGTAGAGGCAATAAGCCAAAACCTTTTATACAGACGCTCTCCTGTTCATCCTGCAATGCGCTTAACTGTGGGCAGTGACAATATTGCCGTTACCAACTAGAGAATATTATGATTCTGTTATTAGCTTATTGTGCGGTGCTATTCAGTTTTGCTTCTGGTTTGCTAGCCTTGCTAAGCAATCAACAGCAATTACTGTTAGCACTACAACACAGGTTTTTAAAAACCCCTTCTGCATTTATAGATCATTGTTTGGACGAACATCACTATCCTAATTTTTTACGGCAAGTGGTATTTATAGCATTGGGATTGTCAGGCGTATTTGCGATATTAGCGGGCTTAAGCGTGCTGATTAGCAACACGGTAGTGACTGACCAAATCGGTTTAGGGTTACCGTGGTTGCCTTGGCATATTCGTTTTGACGCATTGTCGGGATTTTTCTTTTTAATCATCGGCATTGCCGTCGGCGCGGTTAGTTTATACGGCCCAGGTTATGTGCATCATTACAAAGAAAAAGATCATCCCTTTGCGGTACTGGGTTTGTTTACGGGCTTATTTGTCACGGGTATGTTGTTGGTGTTACTCGCCGATGATGCCTTTATGTTTATGATTGCGTGGGAATTGATGTCGGTTGCCAGTTACTTCTTGGTAGCGTTTCAACATGAAAACTCTGCTAATCGTAGAGCCGCGTTTTTATATTTATTGATGGCAGAAGTGGGCGCGTTAGCCATTATTTTAGCCTTTGGCGTGTTGGCAAGTTTTTCGGATGGTTTTACCTTTGATGCCTTGCGCCACGCGCAGCTATCAAGCACTTGGGCAAGTATTGCCTTTGGTTTAGCGGTGTTAGGCTTTGGTATGAAAGCAGGCATAGTGCCAATTCATGTCTGGTTGCCTGAGGCTCATCCTGTCGCACCGTCGCATATTTCTGCGTTGATGAGTGGCGTGATGTTGAAAGTTGCCATATATGGCTTAATACGTTTTAGCTTTGATTTGCTGGATAAAATTCAGTGGCAATGGGGTGTGGTGTTATTAATCATCGGCACAGTGTCAGCCTTAGGCGGGATTTTATACGCCATGATGCAGCCGAATTTAAAACGCTTGTTGGCGTATAGTTCAGTGGAAAATATCGGCATCATCTTTATGGTGCTGGGTTTGGCTATGATTTTCCTCGATAACGGGCATCCAGAATTAGCCGCATTGGGGTTTTTAGCCGCGTTGTTTCATGCCTTTAACCACGCGCTGTTTAAAAACTTATTGTTTTTAGGCGCGGGGATGATTCACCAACAAACCCACGAGTTAAACATCGATATGTTGGGCGGCTTGATTAAGAAAATGCCGCAAACCAGCATGGTGTTTTTAGTCGGTTGTATGAGTATCTCTTCATTGCCATTATTTAATGGCTTTGTCTCCGAATGGTTAGCCTTTCAAACCGCCTTGCAAGTTGATGTATTAGATAATGGCGTATTGCGTAGTTTGATTCCTGTGTCTGCCGCCGCCTTGGCATTAACCTCCGCCTTAGCCGCCGCCTGTTTTGTCAAAGTGTTTGGCTTAACGTTTTTGGGTGTACCTCGGTCACGTCACAGTGAAAAAGCTCATGAAGTGAAAGATAAAGGCATGATAGCGGCAACCACTTTATTAGCGGGAATGTGCTTTTTAGTCGGTATTTTCCCCAGTGTGATTATCAGTTTAATTAATCGCGTGACAGGGCAGTTATTGAATCAAACGTTGGCGAATAACAACGGATTAAGTTGGCTATGGCTTGCTCCTGTTGCCCCTGAACAAGCGTCTTATTCACCACCGTTGGTGTTAATCGGTGCGTTGATAGCGGGTTGCGTGTGTTATTGGTATTTACGTCGTGACCCTGCTAAAGCCATTCGTATTGGAGAAACGTGGGATTGTGGCTTTGGTGGTTTAACACCGCGTATGCAGTACACTTCCAGTGCCTTCACTATGCCGTTTCGACGCATTTTTGCCAAAGCATGGATTATTGATGAACAAGTCAATAAAGATTTCCAAGGTGCGATGGATCAAGATGTGGCTGCGGTGCATTATGCCTTACGCATTCAAGATCATAGTTGGCCGTGGGTTTATCAACCTTTAGAGCGCGGTGTAAATAACTTATCCAAACAGGTCGGGCGCATTCAAACGGGCAATATCCGAACTTATTTAGGCTATTCGTTCGTCACTTTGTTGGTGTTGTTATGGGTGATTAGCTGATGAATAGATTACTAAGTATAAAGGATTGCCTGTCATTCACTCGTTCCCACGCAGCGCGTGGGAACGAGAAAACGCGAATGAATTCGCGCCTACTGGAGAAATAGCATGAACTGGTTAATCGCTATCTTACAAACTACCTTGTTTGTCGCTTTAGCACCCTTATTGGCAGGGTGGTTAAAAGTCTGTAAATGTTATTTGCAAAATCGACAACCTCCATCGCTGTTACAGCCGTATCGGGATTTACTGAAATTAACCAATAAACAACCTGTTGTTTCTGAACAAGCTTCGTGGTTATTCATCAAAGCACCGTATATTATTTTTTCGGCAACCATACTTGCCTCCACAGTCGTTCCGTTGATCGCAGTTGATCTCCCCACCTCTGCAAGCGCGGATGTGATTGTGATGGTGGGTTTTTTTGCGTTTGCACGGTTTTTTCTGGCATTAGCAGGACTCGATGTGGGTACAGCATTTGGTGGCATGGGTTCATCGAGAGAAATGACTATTTCCTCGTTAGCCGAGCCAGCGATGTTAATGGCTATTTTTACGTTAACCATGAACGCTTCAACTACTAATTTATCGCTGGCAATTAGCCATGTGTTAGAGCAAGGGCTGGTATTACGTCCCTCGTTTGTATTCGCTTTATTCGCGTTAATTTTGGTGGCAGTGGCAGAAACAGGGCGTATTCCTGTGGATAATCCGACCACCCATTTAGAGCTGACTATGATTCATGAAGCTATGATTCTGGAATACAGCGGACGGCATTTAGCATTAATTGAATGGGCTAGTCAGCTTAAATTGATGCTGTATGGAGTATTGTGTGCCAATATCTTTTTTCCGTGGGGCATAGCGCAAACCTTCTCGCTACACGATTTGGGCGTTGGGCTACTGGCAATTATCGGCAAACTGATGGTGTTATCCATTATTTTGGGCATCTCAGAAACGCTAGTTGCAAAAATGCGCTTATTCAGAGTGCAAGAGTACCTAGGTTTTGCTTATTTACTGGGCTTGCTGGGTATGTTGAGTCACATCATTTTGGAGGCTTCACGATGAATATTGAATCGCAAGATTTGTATACGCAGATCATTTTATCAATGGCAGCATTAGTGGGCTTGACCTCCTTTTTGATGTTAGGGCAAGGTCGTTTATTACGCTTGATTTTTGTATTTGCGATACAGGGTTTGTTATTGACACTGACCACGGCTGTCGCCGCGTACAGTTTAGACAATCATCATTTATACATTTCAGCGGTATTAACGCTCGCGCTAAAAGTTATTTTTATTCCGTGGATGCTACGCAACGAAGTCTTAAAATCCAACCTACACCGTGATGTGGAAGCCTTAGGTAATCAAACCGCCATTATGTTAGGCGGTGCAAGTTTGATGGTGTTTAGTTATTACGTTTTACATCCTATCGTCCAAACCACTTCGCCTGTGATGCTTAACGCCTTGGCAGTGAGTTTGTCGGTGGTATTACTGGGAATGCTATTAATGATTTCTCATAAACAAGCCATTGCTCATGTTGTCGGTTTTATGTCTATCGAAAACGGCTTATTTTTTGCCGCGATTGTAGCGACTAAAGGAATGCCGATGGTGGTCGAACTGGGTATTGCCTTTGACGTATTAGTCGCCGCCGTATTGTTCGGTATTTTCTTCTTTCATATTCGCTCTAGCATTGATTCTTTGGATGTGGATTTAATGAATAAATTAAATGAGGTGGACAAATGATCCCCGCTTATTTGTTGTTATCCATTGCCTTTGTTGGCATCGTGTTTTTTGCCTTATCAGGACATAAAGCCGAAATAGGAAAAATAAATGTTTGGTTTAATAGTATTAGTTTATTTGCCACGATATGGTTAGCCATTAACGTACTTAATAACGGTACGATTTTATCGGCTGATAAAGCGTTTTTGATTGATTCATTTAATGTCTACTTGATTGTCTTGACCGCGTTTGTTGGCTTGACCACATCTATCTTTTCCAATCCCTACATGGCGCATGAAAAAGAACTGGGCAAACTCACTGATAAACGCTTGAAGCTGTATTACTCAATGTATCAAGGCTTCATGCTGGCGATGTATTTGGTATTGACCACCAATAACATGGGCGTGATGTGGGTTGGTATGGAAGCGGCAACACTGGCAACGGTCTTGTTGGTGAGTTTATACCGCACCCCTGAATCTATCGAAGCCGCGTGGAAATATTTCATACTGTGCGGTGTCGGTATTGCTCAAGCTCTGTTCGGTACTATTTTATTGTATTACGCGGCGGTGCAAATTGGTGACGGCGAAAACGCGCTGTTATGGTCAGAACTGTTTCAACACGCCAGTCAATTAAATCCCGAAGTATTGCAAATTGCCTTTGTATTTATGTTGATTGGTTACGGTACGAAAATTGGTTTAGTACCGTTGCATAACTGGCTACCCGATGCTCACTCTGAAGGTCCAACGCCGATGTCAGCGGTTTTATCAGGCTTGTTATTGAATGATGCTTTATACGCAGTAGTGCGTAACAAAATGTTAGTTGATGGCGCGACCCATTCCGATATGGCGGGACATTTAATGATGGGCTTTGGTTTGCTGTCATTTTTAGTCGGTGCATTGTTTTTGCACAGACAAAAAGACATTAAACGCTTGTTCAGTTACTCCTCTATTGAACACATGGGACTGATGACTTTTGCGTTTGGTGTCGGTGGTGCGTTGGCTACTTTTGCCGCTTTGCTACACATGACTGTACATTCACTCACCAAATCGGCAATTTTTGTCACCGTCGGTCATGCTACCCAAGTCGCAGGCACACAACGCATGGACAAAATACGCGGACTGATTAAAACCCAACCTAAAATCGGCTGGGGCTTATTAATTGGCACGATTTCTATTGCAGGCTTCCCTCCGTTTGGCGTATTCACCAGTGAATTTTTAGTATTACTGGCGACTATGCACAGCTATCCGTGGTTGACTTTGCCGTTATTACTAGGTATCGGTATTGCTTTTGCGGGCTTATTTCGTCACATACAGCCCATGGTGTATGGCGAAAAACCCGAAGGTCAACAGCCTGTTAAAGCCAACTTATTACCTGTAATGCTGCATCTCGCTTTAGTATTATGGCTAGGTTTAGCTATTCCCAGCTTTTTAGCAAACTGGTTTTCACAAGCGACCTTTTTAATTTCAGGGAGTAGCCCGTTATGAACTGGACGACCACATTTTTAACCCAACACGTTGGCTGGATAGCTCCAGAAATGCCTGACAAACCGATTGGTGATTATATCGGAGGTCTTGTCCATCACTCGCCATTAGATAAGGTAGCCGTGTGGCAAATTGCAGATAAACATTGGCAACATTTCGCTATCACTGCGCTTGAAGAAAATTTACGCTGGGTGGCAGGTTGGGCAGAGCAAGCGGATGAACAATTCATCGTCAATGCCTGTTTTGAAAAACACGGCGTTTATATCGTACTGCGTACCCTAATTAATGGTACAAAACTCGAACTGCCTACGCAAGCCACGGTTTACCCAGCGGCAAATCGCAGTGAACGCCACACCCAAGATATGTTCGGTATAAAATTTATCGGGCATCCCGATAATCGCCGTTGGACACGTCATCAAGCGTGGGATAAACATCAATATCCCTTACGCAAAGATTTTCCCGTACAAGGCAATCCCGCTGACATCACACCGCCTGACATGAACTATGACTTCGTCAAAGGCTATGGCGCGGGTGTGTATGAAATTCCTGTCGGGCCTGTTCATGCAGGCATTATTGAACCAGGGCATTTTCGCTTTCTTGCCGTAGGAGAGTTAATTTTGAATCTCGAAGAACGCTTAGGCTATGTCCATAAAGGTATCGAAAAAATTGCCGAAGGTAGAACGCCAGAATCATTGGCACGTTTAGCAGGACGGGTTTCAGGTGACAGCACAGTGGGGCATTGTTGGGCGGCGTGTCAGGCAATGGAACAAGCGGCTGGCATTGTTGTATCTGCACGCGCCAACTTGATACGCGGTATCGTGGCAGAGCGTGAACGTATCGCCAATCATCTTGGTGATATGGGCGCGATTTGTAACGATGTGGCGTTTACCTTTGCGCAAATGCAGTTCACCCGTTTGCGCGAGTTGTGGTTGCGTACCAATGCCAGTGTGTTTGGGCATCGGTTGTTGATGGATGTTGTTATTCCTGCGGGTGTGAGTCGTGATGTATCGCAACTGTCCTGTGAATTGCTCAAAAAAGACATTATTCAAATCAGAGAAGAACTAGCAGAAATCATGCTTGCCGTAGACCTTAACTCCTCTTTAGAAGACAGATTATATACAGCGGGTTATTTATCGCCTGAGATAGCCGCAGCGTTTGGTACAGTCGGTTATGTGGGACGTGCCAGCGGACAAGATTTTGATGTACGCCGTGACGCAGCTTACGCGCCTTACGATCAAGTCAGTTTTAAAGTAGCACTTGAAGACCAAGGCGATATTGCGTCACGGTTTTGGGTAAGACATAAAGAAATTAATGCCTCATTAAAACTTATCGAACGCTTTATTCAATTGTTGCCAGAAGGTGAAATCACAACGACGTGGAAAACCCCTGCAATAGATAGCGAAGGCTTGGGAATCGTTGATGGTTTTCGCGGTGAAATTATTTCATACATACGTTTTGCAGCAGATAATAAAATCGCTCGTTTTTATCCGCGTGATCCCAGTATTTTAAACTGGCCTGCATTAGAAAAACTGGCACTTAATAATATAGTTCCTGATTTTCCTGTGTGTAACAAATCCCTGAATGGCTCGTATTCGGGCAATGATTTATAGGAAACGACCATGTTAAAACTACTGAAAAAAATAGTCACCACGGGAATTGTCACCGAAAAATGTAAAGCCCCTAAAGACGCGGAACTGGAAACTTTAGGGATTGAAATTAAACGCCGCATTGATAAAAAGTTTTCGGGCAGTATCGCCATTCGTCAAGTGGATGCGGGTTCGTGTAACGGTTGTGAATTAGAAATTCACGCTATCAACAATCCATTTTATGACATTGAACGTTTTGGTATTCACTTCGTCGCTTCGCCCCGTCATGCCGATGTGTTATTAGTCACAGGCCCAGTATCACGCCACATGCAAACTGCGTTGTTACGCACTTATGAAGCCACCCCAAATCCAAAATGGGTAGTCGCCGTCGGTGATTGCGCTGTTTGTGGCGGTGAATTTGGTCAGTCTTATGCCTGTTGTGGCGCGGTGTCTAACGTGATTCCCGTTGATATGACTATCAGTGGTTGTCCTCCGACACCATTAGCATTAATGAAAGGGTTGTTGGGATTATTAGATCGATAATCGTCGTCCACGAAAAAATTTCGTGACATGATTCATTTTGAGGCTATATAGCTAAAACACAACAAAATGATGCCGTTCGTGGTGAGCTTGTCGAACCACATTCACACCATTCGACAAGCTCATGACAGGCTTCGACAAGGCTCTCCTGAGGTATCGAAGGACTCAGTGCGAACGGTTTTTTAATCACAAAAAATTAGCTATACAAAGTCAAATTACATCGTGTGTTGTATAAATCTCGGCAGGATCTTTTAACACAGGTTCAACCGCTTGCCATTGCCCATCAACCAACTGCCGATAAAAACAGCTTTCACGCCCCGTGTGACAGGCAATACCGCCTTCTTGTTCAATATGTAGCAACAGCACATCTTCATCACAATCCATAAATAAACCGATGATTTTTTGTCTATGTCCTGATTCTTCGCCTTTGCGCCATAACCGACCGCGTGAGCGTGACCAATACACCGCATAGCCTTCCTGCACCGTTAAAGCCAACGATTCACGATTCATCCACGCAAACATCACCACTTTGCCGCTGTCGTGTTGTTGGGCAATCACAGGGATTAAGCCATCTTCTGTCCAGCGGATTTCATTTAACCAAGTCATGTTCTATGTATTCTCTTAATATCAGTTTGTGTATTGTTCATAAATTTTAAGCGGCTTGTAAAATCGCTAGGGCTATTTGTTCAGTGAGCGTAATCGGCATGAAATAATCAGCAGGATATAAATAATCTTCGCCCGATTCATCAATGACGCGGATAAAATTATGTTGAGCGGCAGTTTCATCTACAAGCACACGATAAATTTTAAACTGTTCCAAAGAAGCAGGATATTCTTTATTATCTATGCAAACCACAAAACCATCTGTTTTTATATCAGACGCTATCATTGTATTTCCTCCAATAACGATTTAATTTTCAGTTCTTTTTTACCAATTCCTTTTGCTTCATACCAATGTAATTCAGCTAAAAATAATGAATTATCCGTTAATTTAATAATTGCTGTTCCTTTGCATTTTCGCCAACGTCCTTTGCCATAAGTTTCTTGCAATCTATTCAATTCTCGAATTTTAGAACCGACAGTAAATGTTTCTATTTCGTTAATTTCGCTAATAACTTCAAATGGCATTAATATTCTTACTCGATAGATTTAACGGTTTTTTTGGTGAAAATAACCTGACAAGATGCGCATTGTTCTAACGCGATTGATGGGCTTCGTACCTCAGCCCATCCTATCGTGCTAGAGCGTCTTCGGTTGCGTTACAACGCGGAGCGTTGTAACGATTAATGATTCATGCCAGCCCGTAGCTCGTAGGTTGGGTAGAGTGATAACGAAACCCAACCTTGTATCTCTCCAAAGCAAAGGAGAAAACTGCTATAGTGTTTAGCTAACATTATAGCAGAGTGCATGATCAGAGTTCGTACCCAACCTTAGACGCAAGTCTGTGACGTAGATAGAACCCATGCACTGACTTTCT
>JAPLRZ010000035.1 GCA_026398895.1 Methylococcales bacterium | reverse complement strand
TTTCTTTTTTGCTTGCAGTATGTGCAGCAAAAGAAAGTTCAACATCACCTGTGCCTTGTATATCAAGTCGTCCAATTAATTTTACTTGTTTGATGTCATTATTTAATTCTTGCACTTCAATTTTTATCATATTATTGCCTTAGTTTAATTAGCACTTACAATCGAGTTTATTCAGCAAATTTATTATTCGGAATAAATTCAAATGTTGCCAGAGTAATTGCCTAATTTTGTAATGCCTAGTGTTACCTTACATCACGATTAAGAGGGGGAATGCTATATCTTCCACCCCATAATTAAGCCTAACAACTTTTTATTACAAATGTGTTACATTTATATAAATTCCTAATAAAAAGTCAAGGATATTAGAAGTCCAAATTTGTCCAGACTTTGCAAGCAGAGCTTGCACGCCAATTTATTGCTATAAACTTATAGACAAGAAATTCTATTAATCCGTTCTCACTGAGTTTGATGAGCAACCAAAGTCTGTCATGAGCTTGTCGAATGGCATGAAAAACTTAGCACCAGCACTTAGATTTTCATTATATACGCTATAAAGTAGCAATAAGTTCCTAACAAAAAGTCAGTGTGTATATTTTTATCTCAAGCTTGATTTGTACAACAAGGTCTTTTTGTAACAGAGTGTAACAAAAGATGAAATTGTTACACTCTGTTACAAAAATAAATCACGACAACTTGCAATTTCTGTAGAATTTAAACAGTAAATTAAGTATGCGTTTAAGTTCCTAACAAAAAATCAGCATGACTAATTACATCGAACACCTCCCTATGACTGGATTCTGGTATCCCTGCCAGAATGACGGGTTTTATACATACGACTAATTAGGATGAACTTATTCAGTTACTAATTGGATAATCTTACAGATGAAAAAACTTTTCTACAAATTATTATCTATTACTCAATTATTCTGGGTTTTTTTAGTCACGGCAGGGCTAATGACTATCTACGAATTTTTGAAGGAGATATATTTCAAGGGTGAATTGACTTCATGGGAATCACATACCATTACAATCATCTTGACTGCCACATTTGCTACATTAGCTGCATTTTTCATGAGTAGTCTAGCTAACAGGCTAGTGAAAGAAGCACAAAAAGCACACTGCAAGGTCGAAGGTATCATCACCCATATAGTTGATGCGGTTATCATCAGTGATGAACGCGGCATAATCAATACCTTTAATCCAGCCGCTGAAAAGATTTTTGGCTATAACGCCCAAGAAGTCATTGGTCACAACGTCACAATTTTAATGCCAGAACCCTACGCTAGTGAACACGATGGTTATATTCAAAGTTATCTAACGACCAAAATCCCAAAAATTCTCGGTAAGAACAGGCGAGAAGTTCGAGGTTTGCGTGCTAACGGTGAAGTCTTTCCTATTGATTTGACCACTAGCAAAATGTGTATCGATGAACATTTGATGTTTATCGGCGTGATTAGAGATATAACTGATTACAAGCGTGCTGAGGATGAAATGCAGCGGTTAAGGCAAACCGAGACACAACTGCTTGAAAATTTGCAAAAAGAATTGTCTGTTGCTACGGCAATTCAGATGAATATGCTGCCTAAGTGTTATTATTTATTCCCTCAATACCCGCAAATTCAAACTTATGGCTTAATGTGTCCAGCTAAAGAAATAGGCGGGGATTTTTATGATGCGTTTGCACTCGATGATAACTATATTGTTTTTGCTATTGGTGATGTTTCAGGTAAAGGTATCCCTGCCGCTTTGTTTATGATGGAAACCATGACATTGCTAAGATCAATAATTACCAAACCTAAAAAATTTGCTACGGCATTAATGAAGATCAATAAATCACTGTGTCAAAATAATGACACAAATATGTTTGTCACCCTATTTGTTGGATTATTAAATGTAGCAACGGGCGAATTACATTATTCAAATGGAGGGCATAACCCACCTTTATTGGCACATAAAAATGAACCTTTTGAGATTCTCAATGTTCCGCGCAATATTTTATTGGGTGTGCATGATGAAGCGCAGTATGAAGTTGCTCAGATACAGCTACAAGAAGGGGATACTTTAATTTTATACACCGATGGCGTAACAGAAGCAGAAAATGATCAACAAAAGTTTTTTTCTTTAGAGCGAGCCATTAATGTTTTAAATTCTACTTATTATAATAGCAAAACTCTAGTTAATACTTTATATAATGAAGTTATTATATTTTCTGAAAACCAAGTGCAATCTGATGATATAACTATATTTGCATTGCAATATGATCCAAGTATGGCTATTTATGTTGATAATAACTTTTTTCAATGGACAGATGATTTAAGTGTTGGTGTTCATGAAATTGATGAGCAACACAAAATTTTAATAGTCTTAATTAACCGATTATATGAAGAAGTGATTGTGAACAACGCGGATATAGATATTATCGAAGAAATTTTAGGTGACCTCATAGATTACACTATAGTTCATTTTAGTTTTGAAGAAAATCTATACCATAACTTGGATTATTCTGAGTTAGAAACGCACCGTAAATATCATGCTAAATTAAAACATCAACTGCTAATAATTCAAAGAAAGGCTAAAGAAAATAAATACTTAGTTAATAATGAGTTACTGATGTTTTTAAAAAAATGGTTACAACATCATATTGCGGTTGAAGATAAAAACGCCTTTCTTAATCTCACTATAAGCTCGTAGGGGGCGATAGCCCGCTTAAATACCCAAATTCCAGCCGCATTGTGGTTCATGCGCCGCAGTAGAAACGCGATTTATCGCGTCTCTACTGACCATAGCGGTGAAATTCTACGCGCGACACAGATTTAACCCACTACCCGTCTCGGACAGAATAGCGTTAGCTCGGCGTTGATTTCAGGTGTTTTCAGTTTTATGACAGTTACGCAGGTTTTTATGCGAAACTTTGCCTGAAAATACCTCTAAATGCCTAACTGTAGGGACTACCTCATAGAAGGTTTACATTTTTTCTCGCAGTTTCAAAAACCGTTGATAGCGCGTGATGGATATGTCGCCGTTTTCTACCGCAACCCGTACCGCGCAACCTTTATCTTGTAAATGCCGACAGTCGTTAAACTGGCAATTATGAATGAATGCTTGAAATTCGCGGTAGCCGAATGCCAAGTCCGCTTCGGACAAACCTGCCAAACCAAAAATCGCTACACCTGGGCTATCAATTAAATCACCGCCCTCAGGCAAATGATAAAGCGTAGCCGCAGTAGTCGTGTGTCTGCCGTGTTTGGTAATCGCTGACACGGTGTTGGTTTTTAGGGCTTTGTCGGGAATCAGTGCGTTAGTAATTGAGGATTTACCTACACCCGATTGTCCCGTGAGAATGCTGACTTGATGCTTTAGCACATTTTTTAATTCATCCAGTCCTGTTGCTGATGTCGCACTGACACGGTAAAGCGCGTAGCCTAGCTTGATGTAAGCTTGTAATTCTTGCTCGATAGCATCAGAGGCGGGTAAATCGGATTTGTTAAGTATTAATGCCGCGTTGATGTTGAGATTTTCACAAATGGCTAAATATTGATCGACTAATAAAAAGTCACACGCAGGTTCAACGGCAAACACTACAAAAATAGTATCGATGTTAGCCGCAACGGGGCGGACTTTATCATTACGAGAGGGGCGTGCTAACAAAGAACGTCGCGGCAAAATCGTTTCAATACGCCCTTGATCGGGGGCAGATTGTGTCCATAGCACTTTATCGCCCACTGCGACGGTGTCTAAACGTCGCAGGGTTTGGCATAACACTATTTTATTTTCATATTCAACCGCGATACCTTGACCTAAATGAGCAATGACCAAGCCTTCTAAGGCTTCCATTACGCTTTAGATTCAAGGTGAGCGATACGAATCGCCGCAGGAGGATGGCTGTAATGAAAAGCCGAATACAAGGGGTCTGGCGTTAAGGTGCTGGCGTTTTCTTCATACAATTTCACTAAGCCGCTAATCAGTTTGCTTGCCTTGGCATTCGCGGCGGCAAAATCATCGGCTTCAAATTCAAATTGGCGTTGAAAATACGCGCTAATCGGCTGCATGAAAAAGGTAAAGCTAGACGAGATTAGCATAAACAACAGCAAAGCAACTGCATTGGATTTTTGTTCCACTACAACACCTAGTCCCGTATAAAACCAGTCTTGGTTAATCAGCAAGCCTAACACCGCAAAACTAATCAGCGTCATAATCGAGGTAGCGATCAGCATTTTAATAACGTGTTTACATCTAAAATGCCCCAATTCGTGTGCCAATACTGCTTCCAATTCTTCGTCATCCAACGAAGCGACCAAATTATCAAAAAACACAATGCGTTTGTTATTACCCAAGCCAGTAAAATAAGCATTGCCGTGTCCAGAGCGTTTTGATCCATCCATGATAAAAATACCTTGGCTATTAAAACCGCAACGGGCAAGCAAACCAGAAATACGCTCTTTTAACGCGCCGTCTTCCATCGGGGTAAATTTGTTGAATAACGGCGCAATCACCGTTGGATAAAGCCAGCTCATCAACAATGAAAAACTGATTAAAATACCCCACGCCCATAACCACCACAACGAACCGACCGCATTCATCACCCAAAGAATCAACCCTAATAACGGTAAACCAATCACCGCGCCTAGCCCTAATTGCATGAGATGATCTTTGATAAATTGCTGGATAGAACTTTTGTTAAAGCCAAATTTTTCTTCAATGACAAAAGTTTGATACCAGCTACTAGGTATTTCTATCAACGTCATCAGCAAAAAAATAGTTGCCGTTGCTGCAATACCTGCTGTTAATGGTGAGCTGATAACCGATGCCCAAAAACTAAAGCTCCAATTAATAACGCCGCCTAACGTTAGCAATAGCAACGCAATAATACTAACAATGCCATCGATATTCGCTAGTTTTCCTTTTTCCAAGGTGTAATCAGCCGCTTTTTGGTGTGCGGCTAAAGAAACCGTCTTTTTAAAAGCATCGGGTACATAATCACGGTGTATCGCAACGTATTTAGCTTGGCGTTCAGCCAACCAAAATTGAATTCCAGAAGAAAGAGTTAGGGCAATTAAAAAAACGAGAGTAAAGCTATTCATAAATAAACTGTGTGGTTAAGCGATAAGATAAGACAATGCTACACTAACCACCCTGTTTAATACAATGGACTGTCTGCCTACAGCGATGCGAAATACAGATGGAACACACTCTGTTGTGTTCCATCATATAGTTAAAGTGCAATAACAATAAAATGATAGCGTTCGTGGTGAATTTGTCGAATCATATTCACACCAGCGGGGAGTCGCTATTTTTGCGAAAGGAGCATTTGATTTTGTTAAAAGACCTATGGTCACTTACTTAACTACAAGCTCTTTATCCGCCGCACTATCAATATAAACATCAATCGGATTTTCAGGAACGATGGTAGCCACAGGTAAAGCTACACCCGCCCGCCACGCTTTTACTGCGTCTTGTTTATTTGCACCTGTAATCAAAAACAATAACTGCTGGGTGTTGCTTAAGGCTTTGGCACTTAACGAAACCCGTTCAGGTGGTGGTTTAGGAGAATTATAAACCGCGTGGGCTAATTCGTTTTCATCATGATGATGGTTGGGAAATAAGCTGGCGGTATGTCCATCTTCACCCATGCCTAGCAATACCATATCAAACGGCAATGCAGTAGCAACGGTTTGTTGATACTGTTGAGCGGCTATTTCAGGATTCAGTTCCGCAGGAATGGTAAAAATTTGTTCACGCGGAATGGCGACTTTTTGCAAAAATGCCAGTTCAGCCATGACGCTATTTCTATCAGGGTGATTGACTGGCAAACAGCGTTCATCGCCGTAATAAATATGCCAATTTGACCAATCAGCTTGAGTGTCAGCGAGTAAACGATATACTTTTTCGGGGGTTGTGCCACCTGCTAACACTAGCTTAAACGCGCCACGTTCAGCGATTGCTTGTTGTGCGGCAGTCATAATATGGTGATAAACGGCGGTTGCGACCGAGTCGGCGGTATCAAAGCGATGCCAGTTGATAGAAGTCTGCATTTATTTACACTCAGGAGTTAAATTAGTACGCCAGTATTGGGCTTCTTTATCGAATAAACGGCTGTCTTCAGGTCCCCATGAGCCAGCGGGATAAGTGGCAATATAATCGCGTTCGGTTGCCCATGTTTGTAGAATCGGGTCAACAATACGCCACGCATATTCGACTTCATCAAAGCGTAGAAATAGCGAGCGATCACCTTTGAGTACATCCAATAATAAATCTTCGTAGGCATCGATAGCTTCTTCATTTTCATTACGGAAGCTGGCATCTAAGCTACTTTGACGAGTACGCATTTCTAAGCCTGGTTCTTTTACCGTCATTTCAACGCGAATACATTCTTCGGGTTGTATGCCTAAAATAACCCAGTTTGGATTCATGCACTGAACGTGGGTATCGCGAAAAAATTGTAACGGCGGATGACGAAAGCAGATAGAAATGGTGGACTGGGCTTTTGCCATCCGTTTACCCGTACGCAAGTACATCGGTACACCGCGCCACCGCCAGTTATCAATGTACAGCTTCATCGAGGCATAAGTTTCAGTGACACTATTGGCAGGAATATGCTCTTCTTGCAAATAACCGTTGACCTTTTCGCCCTTAACATGACCTTTGGTATATTGACCACGAAATGCTTGCGCGTGTACCGCCTCTTTAGGAATGGGGCGTATGGATTTTAATACTTTGACTTTTTCATCACGCAAGGCTTCGGCTTCCATCGACACAGGCGGTTCCATTGTCACTAGCGTTAATAGTTGCAATAAATGACTTTGCAACATATCGCGCATCGCCCCTGAGCCATTGTAATAATCACCGCGACTGTCAATACCTAATTCTTCCGAATGAGTAATTTGTATGTGGTCGATGTAATTGCGATTCCATAACGGTTCTAACATCACATTGGCAAAACGAAACACCAACACGTTTTGTACCATGCCTTTACCGAGATAGTGATCGATGCGGTAAATTTGTTCTTCAGTCAGATAATGATTAATGCGTTTTTGTAAGGCTTGCGCACTGTCTAAATCATAACCGAAGGGTTTTTCAATAATTACCCGTCGCCAGCCTGCATCTTCGTCTAATAAGTGCTGATCACTAACCATTTCCAGCACTTTGCCAAAATCCGCAGGGCTAATGGACAAATAAAAGGCGATATTTTTAGGGAATTTATTGGCTTTGTCATTAAGAACAGTCGCCAGATCGTTATAACATTGCTCTTGTTTTATATCGCCTTGGTGATAATACAAGCGATCACAGAATCGCTGAAACACGGTTTCATCAATGGCTTCTTTGGCTTTAGCTTGAATCATGGCTCTGACTTCAGTTAGCCAGTGTTGCTGATCCCAAGGTCTGCGCCCAATGGCGAGAATTTTTGTGCCTTTTGGCAAGCGATTAGCGACATCGAGATGATACAGGGCTGGCATTAATTTAATTCGGGAGAGATTGCCAGTCGCACCAAAAATAACGTAAGTACAGGATTCTGCGTGCATAATGTTTAAAAATGGAAGTTATAAAGGAGGTGTGTGGGCGGATTCATTCAACGACACGAATGAATTCTCGCCTACACAGGAATCGACTTTTTCTTAACTTAACAACAGTGATATAGCTAACTCACAATAAAATGATACCGTTCGTGGTGAGCTTGTCGAACCACATTCACACTTCGACAAGCTCAGTGCGAACGGTTTTGTAATCATGTTAGCTCTACTAGGATGTAAGAGCGATGTGAGTCACTCAATGTCGATAGTTATCTTTCTAATAGGTCTAATTTATCTTCTTTACCATTCCAGTCGTCAGCGTCTGGCAGAGCCGCTTGTACTTCAGTAATCAATGGCCATAATTTGGATAATTCGGCATTTAATTGAATGAATTGTTCTTGATCTTCTGGCACTTCATCTTCGGCGAAAATTGCACCTGCTGGACATTCTGGCTCACATAGTGTGCAGTCAATACATTCATCTGGATCAATAACTAAAAAATTAGGCCCTTCATGAAAGCAATCAACAGGGCATACGTCTACGCAATCAGTAAATTTACATTTAATACAGTTTTCAGTGACTACAAATGTCATAATTATTACTCAGAAAGTGGGTGAAAGGGTGATAATTCCAGCGACTATCTTAGCAGAAAGGCTGGAAGGATAGAACAGCATGAACGCTGATTGCTATTATAATTGTTCTCTATTTATCATTTGCTTATTTTTTAAGCGTGTAAATGAAAGCTCTCAAGTGTGAATTGGCATGATTTGGTTATTTTTGTCATAAAAGGGTAATATGTAGCCTGTTAGAATGCAAAGCTTTATCCTATCCTTATACTTTCTATGCACAATTGTAATATTCTCGTTGTTGAAGATGAAGACGCTATTCGAGCTATGTTAATCATGGTACTCGAACAAGCTAACTTTACCCCTGTTGCGGCAGCAGATACCCAAGAAGCACAAAAAGCTTTGAATGAAGCCATACCTGATTTAATTCTGTTGGATTGGATGTTACCTGGTATTAGCGGTGTTGAATGGGCGCGGCGGTTAAAAAAAGAACCAATGTATCGAGATATTCCCATTATTTTATTGACCGCACGCGGCGAAGAAGAAGACAAAGTACGCGGACTAGAAATTGGTGCGGATGATTATATGACTAAACCCTTTTCACCTAAAGAACTGGTGGCGCGTATTCGTGCGGTGTTGCGTAGAAGCGGAAAATTACAAGGGGTTAGCACCATCGTGTTAGGCGATTTAGTGTTGGATACCGAACAACATCGGCTCAGTATTGGCGATCAACAATTGGAAGTCAGCCCCACTGAATATCGTTTAATGCAGTTTTTTATGACTCATCCCGATAAAGTCTATAGCCGTACTCAATTACTAGATCAAGTATGGGGACGCAGTGTTTATATCGAAGAACGCACTATTGATGTGCATATCCGCCGCTTACGCAAAATTTTATCGGAATATAACCGTGAAGAATTAGTGCAGACAGTACGCGGTTTTGGTTATCGGTTTTCTTTAATAGAATGAACATTATGGTAGTTTGGCAAAAAGAAATAACAGTAGCATTATTACTATTTGTCCTTGTCTCCATCGTAGGCGGGATTAGTGGCTGGTTTTTACATTTAACCTTGTTGCTGGTTTTAGGTCTACTGATTCATCAACTGATTCAAATCACCCGCTTTGAAAAATGGCTAAGTAAAATGTCGGGGGGCAATTATCCCAAATCATTCGGGGTATGGGAGGAAATTTATCTCCACGTTTACCGCATTAGGAAAAACAACAAAAAACGTAAAAAGAAACTCAGCAAAATGATAGATCAATTTCGTCAATCCACCGAAGCACTACCCGACGCGGCGGTGGTGTTAGGTGCGAATGACGAAATTGATTGGACGAATAAAGCGGCAAGAGATGTGTTTGGACTTCAACAATCCGATAAAGGGCAGCGCATTCCGTATTTAATTCGCTTTCCAGAATTTATTCGTTATATCAACTCAGGCAACTATTCTGAAGCTGTCATTATCCCTTCGCCTGTTAATAAGCATATTAGCCTCTCAGTACGCATTGTCCCCTATGGTGCAGGATTGCGTTTATTATTAGCGCAAGATGTGACCCAAATAAAAATGATGGAACGAATGCGTAGAGACTTTGTAGCCAACGTATCCCACGAACTACGCACCCCCTTAACGGTATTAAAAGGTTATTTGGAAACCCTACAAGATATTGATGACGGTCTTTCTCCCGTATTAACTCGCTCTCTTGATCAAATGTATGGGCAAACTGAACGGATGCAGCATCTAGTTGATGACTTGCTACTCTTAACCCGCCTTGAATCGCAGCAGAAAAAAGCCGTTTGTGTCAATATCCCCGAATTACTTAGCCATATTTGTCAAGAAGGTGACACGCTTTCAGGTAGACAAATTGAACTTAGCCTAGAAACAGATAACAACATCATGGGCGAAGAGCAAGAACTACGCAGCGCGTTTACCAATCTACTGAGCAACGCGCTTAAATATTCGCCCGATGATTCCGTGGTCAAAGTACGCTGGTATGCAAATCAAGACGACACCATCCTAGCCGTTGAAGACCAAGGCGAAGGCATATCTACAACCGATATTGAACGTGTTACTGAACGCTTTTACCGTGTCGAAGTAAAACGTAGCAAAAAAATCAACGGCACGGGCTTAGGCTTAGCAATTGTTAAGCACGTCCTCATGCGCCATGATGCCCAATTAAACATTACTAGCGAATTGGGCAAAGGTAGTTGTTTTAGTTGTCATTTTCCTGCCAAACGGATTTGTAATTTATCAACACTCAATAAGTAGTTAAACATAATTTTTCAGCTATTAACCAGAGGCTTAACCGTTCGCACTGAGTTTGTCGAATGGGGTGAACGGTTAAGCCGTTCATGGTTCGACAGACTCACCACGAACGGCTTAACCTCACCACCAATACCAGAAAACTTTTGTTCAGTTACTTACGCAAACTATCAGCAGCCCTAGTCAGCCAAAAATCTTGTAAGCCTTTATCGCTGCCGTAAACACCTGTTAAAAAATTCGATAATAGCTGGAGCATTTCATAGATATTGGCATCGTCTGGTGAGTTAAGACAATTCACCAGCGGCTCTAATAACAGCCATAACTCAGGATTCATACTATCCCGATTGTTTTCAACTGTCTGTCTAAACATCGACAACCAACTATTCCACCAATAGCCATTAATAGCCGTGTACTGAAATTCTCGTCCTGCCAACGTATCCAAGGTAACTTGACACAACGCCCCTTCCAGCCCTTCTAACACCGAATGGATATAAATCATACGTTCATCAAAGCCAGCCCTTGTATAGAAATACACCAAAGAATCTTGTGCAGTCTGTCCGTTTGACCAATTACTATAATCATAAGCAAACCAAGCGGTATTAAGACAAACAATCTCACCCGCATCAGCGACAATAAAACGCAATAATTGGTCATGATGTGCCAGCTTAATTGGATGTTGCTCCATAAAACGAAAATAACGCTGCCAAATTTGTCGGCTATAACAAGCATAAAAACTTACCGCAATATCGCAATTAATCCATTGAATTAATCGCTCACTCAATAACTCGCTACTCAAATCAGGTACAGCCGCCATACTCGTTCCTTCAAACGCATAACGTACTGTTGGTGCGCAAAAACCATCGACTCCCGTTGAACTAGCTATTGCATTAGCTAACGACTGCACACCAACAGGAAGAAAAGTATCATCATCAGTGGCAAACAATAGATAATCACCACTCGCAGCAGCAAAGCCTGCTAAAAAATTATCGGCTGCATTGCAGTCTGCTTCTGTGGCAGCGAACACAATAGCATCACCAAATTCTGCGCGTAATCTGCGATGCTTTTCTATAAATCCCGAATTATCGGCAATCACCACTTCAAAACCCTGATTCAAAAATAAATCAATCGTGAGGATTAAACGACGCATACTGGACGCATCAAAACGATGACTAGGAATCACCACGCTGGCATTAATTTTATTCATTGGTGTTTATAAGCAATATATTCATTCAGGTAGTATTACATTGTTTTAGCTAGTTTTAAAGTACGCGATAAGATTCGCTATAAGGATACGCTGAGGTACAAACGTGCTCGCTTGAGTTGATGTGCTTCCTATCGTCAGCACATCTTTTTATGATTACATGAGAAAAAATGCACATTAAGACCCAAAACCCGTTTTGGACTCAGTAATAGAGAGGTGCAGCGTGTAGTTCACAAAAATTTTTAATCAGCTATTTAAAAGGTCACAAAAAAAGCATATAAGTATTGTCTAAATGGTTTTAACTTTGCGCGAGTGGTTCTAATGACTAAGTTTACTGCACTTCTTGGCTTGTTTTTCAGCACTATTCTAAAAGGATTAGTGAGTTTGTTTGGTGTTGTTCAATGGCAAGAACCAAAATGGTTGAGTGCTATTAAACTTTGGCTACTGAGTCGTGTTGATACGATTCGGCAAAAGCCTATCATTGGTTTAGTTGCATTGTTAATTATCGTCAGTCTCAGTGCATCGGGTTGGTTTGGTTATCAGTGGTGGCAAGCACGTCCAAAACCCGTCACGGTTGATTTTACTATTCAGGAAGCTCAACGCGCTGACATTGAAAATCAAGAACCACCCAATCCCTTGGTTGTGACCTTTGCTGCGTCAGTCGCGCCGTTAACGTTGGTGGATAAAGATGTCACCGAAGGTATTAGCATCAGCCCCAAAATTGCAGGTCATTGGCATTGGGCGGATGATAAAACGCTGGAGTTTCGTCCTGATAAAGAATGGCAAGCCAGCCAAAAGTATGCGGTTAAATTAGAAAAGAATTTTGTCGCTAAGCAAATTGAATTAGCCCGCTGGCAGTTTGAATTTTCTGCCCCTCTGTTTACTTCAACGCTAGAAAAATCGGAGTTTTATCAAGACCCCGTAGACCCTGCACTGAAAAAAGCGGTCATTCAATTAAAATTTAGTCATCCTGTGAATAGCGTGTCGCTGGAAAAAAATATTCAGTTAACGCTTAAAAATCGCGCCGAAGATAAGAGTCAGGATAAAAATCTCACCTTCACCGTCACATTCGACAAGTTAAAATTGAATGCGTTTGTGCATTCTGAATCGTTGCCGATTCCATCTTATGACCAACAAGTCGTGTTGACACTGACAGGCAATGTTAATGCAGAAGGCTCTAATGTCATCAACCGCGATCCATTGACTGCAAACGTACAAGTACCTGGGCTTTATAACGGTCTAGTCATCAACGATGTGCAGTTGACGGTGATACCTAACAAACAAACTCAACAACAAGAACAAATTTTAGTAGTCAATACCACGATGCCCGTTCATGAACAAAAAATGGCACAGGCGATAGAAGTCTGGTTATTACCACGCGATAATCCAAAATTCCCAGACGCGGATCATACCCAACCTTATCCTTGGTCAGTAGAGGAAGTCACGCCTGATATTTTAAGCACCAGCACCCGTTTAGATGCAAAAGCCTTACCTGCTGAACATGAATTTTCAGAAACCCACGGTTTTCGTTTAAAAGTTGAGGTGGCGCGGCAATTATTTATCAAAGTAAATAAGGATATTAAATCATTCGGCGGCTATCAATTGCCTAAGCCAGATTTTAGAACCCTAACCGTTCCTAACTATCCCAAAGCATTGCGCATTTTAGGCGATGGTTCTTTGCTGACCTTAAGCGGCGAGAAAAAAATCGCTCTGATGGCACAAGATTTACTCGGTATTAAAGTCGAATTAGGACGGGTATTACCTAATCAACTGCAACATTTAGTCTCACAAACCGAAGGACAAAAGTTTAGTAATCCCGATTTTTACGGCGATTTTGGACAAGATAATTTAAGCGAGCGTTTTGAATTAGCCATTCCCTTGGATGAACAAGAGGCGGGGACTGCCAATTATCAGCCTGTCGATTTAAGCGCGTACATGACTGATAGCCAAGGTAATAACAAGCGCGGTATCTTTTTATTAACGGCAAAAAATTATGATCCTGATAATCCCGACGATACCAGTGATCCAGAAGCCAAAGACAGTCGCTTAATTTTAGTCACTGACTTAGGTATTGTGGTCAAAACTGAGCAAGATGGTTCGCAAGTTGTATTTGTGCAGTCTATTCAAACAGGTAAGCCGCAAGCAGAAGCCGAAGTCGAAGTTATCGGCAAAAATGGCTTAGCGTTATTTAGTGGTCGAACTGATGAACAAGGAAAAACCCGCTTTGAGAAATTATCAGGGCTAGAGCGTGAACGTCAACCGATATTCTATTTGGTCAAATATCAAGGTGATATGAGCTTTTTGCCCATAGACCGTGAAGACCGTAAATTAAATCTATCCAGATTTGCGATTACGGGTGAAGCCAATGCTAAAGATGCCAATCAACTCAATGCCTATTTATTTTCAGATCGTGGTATTTATCGACCAGGTGATACTTTTCATATTGGCATGATCGTCAAAACTGAGCAGTGGGGCTTGCCATTAACAGACATACCCTTACAAGCCGAAATCTCTGACTCACGCGGCTTAATCGTCAAACAAAGTAAAATTAATTTGGACACAGGCGGTTTTAACGAACTGTCTTATGACACGCTAGAATCTTCACCGACAGGCAATTACACCGTCAGTTTATACACGGTTAAAGACGGACGCACCGATGAATTTTTGGGTGATACCCAAGTTAAAGTGGAAGAATTTCAACCTGACCGTATCAAAACCAGCGCGACTTTTTCTAAACCGATTTCCGAAGGTTGGGTACATCCTGACGATTTGAAAGTCACCGTTAATGTACAGAATTTATACGGCACACCAGCCGAAGCACGGCAAGTTGAAGCTAATCTGACTTTAAAACCTGCTCTACCCGCGTTTAAGCGTTATAAAGATTACAATTTTTATGATCCACATTATGCCAAAGAAGGCTTTAATGAAGACTTAACTGCGACACAAACCGATGCCAGCGGCAATGCGGTGTTTGCCTTAGGTTTAGAAAAATACACCAAAGCCACTTATCATTTACGCTTTTTCACTCGCGCCTTTGAAGCCAAAGGTGGACGCAGTGTCGCCGCCGATGCTGATACCTTAGTGTCGGATATGCCTTTTCTGGTAGGTTATAAAGCCGATGGTGCGCTGAATTTTGTCGCCAGAGATGCAAAACGTCATGCGCAACTGTTAGCGATTGATCCGCAAGTTCAACCCATGACGGCTGATAACTTAAGCATAGAAATCGTTGAACGCAAAGTGCTATCGGTGCTAACTCGTCAAGAAGATAATACCTACAAATACGAGTCGCGCCCCAAAGAAATCAGCATTCATAAAGACCCGCTAACAATCCCCAAAGAAGGCTATGACTTGCTACTCGATAGCACTACAGCGGGGGATTATTCGTATCTGATTCGTAATGCCGAAGGCTTATTATTAAGCCGTATCGATTATAGCGTGGCAGGTGCGGGTAATGTATCACGCAGTTTAGACCGCAATGCCGAATTACAACTGACTTTGGATAAACCTGAATATGAAGCAGGCGATCTTATCGCCGTTAATATTCGCGCTCCCTACACAGGTGCTGGCTTAATCACCATCGAACGCGACAAAGTATATCAAAGCGTTTGGTTTAAAACTGATACCCAAGCGTCGGTGCAGTATATTCAAGTGCCGCATGAACTGACAGGCAATGCCTACGTTTCGGTGCAGTATATTCGTGATCCTAGCTCCGATGAAATTTTCATGAGTCCGCTGTCTTATGGAGTCGCGCCGTTTAAAATCAGTCTGGCAAGACACACCCAAGCTTTAAAACTCACTGTGCCAGAACTGATTAAACCAGGTGACGTTTTAACGATGAAAGTGAGTAGTCCTGAGCCGACTCGCGTAGTGGTATTTGCAGTAGATGAAGGTATTTTGCAAGTGGCACGTTATGAAAATCCTGATCCATTGGGACATTTTTTCAAAAAACGCCAATTGGAAGTTGATACCAGCCAAATTCTGGATTTGATTTTGCCTGAATTTAAAAAACTCATGCAGGCCGCCGCCCCTGGTGGTGATGATGGCTTAGATGAAAGCGCGTTTTTAAATCCTTTTAAACGTAAACATGATAAACCCGCAGTATATTGGTCGGGTATTGTCGATTTAGTGGGTGAAAAAGAATTCACCTACAGCGTACCCGAAACCTTTAATGGCACGATGCGGGTGATGGCGGTTGCCGTCAATGACTCGCGTATTGCCAGTGTCAGTGAAAAAACCCAAGTGCGTGGCGATTTGATTGTCACGCCCAATGCACCGTATATGATCGCACCTGATGATGAATTTACCGTCAGTGTTGCAGTTGCCAATCATGTTAAAGAATCAGGCGATAAAGCAAACGCACAAATTAGTTTAACTGTACCTCCACAACTGCTTATTAAAGATGACGCTAAAAAATCACTGGTGATTGCCGAAGGTCATGAAGGTGTTGCCACGTTCAAGCTGAAAGCAGTGACTGGGCAAGCCGTGGTGCTTGGTAATGCCACACTTACTTTTACCGCAGAAGTAGCAGGAAAAACCACCACCATGCGCAGTGAAATGAGCATACGCCCTGCCTCGCCTAAAATTGCCACATTACGCTTTGGTAGTTTTAAAGGTGAACAAGATATTGCTATCGAACGATTGTTATATGCCCAACATCGTAAAGTCAGCGCGGGAATTTCGCCTCTGCCTTTGGTGTCCGTATCTGGCTTAAGCGATTATCTGGATAGTTTTGAGCATCTGTGTACTGAACAACTACTCAGCAAAGCGGTTCCAATGTTGGTATTGGGTAAACATCCAGAATTTGCTGAAGAAAACGCCGTCATTGGTTCAAAAGCTGATTTTGAAAAACTCATCGCCGTCTTACGCACTCGTCAAAATGCGGAAGGTGGTTTTGGTTTATGGGGCGCGTCACCCGAAGCCCATGAATTTGCTTCGGTGTACGCAGTGAATGTCTTAATGGAAGCAAAAGCCGCAGGTATTAGCGTACCCGAAGAGATGTTCCAAAAAGCTATTGGTTATATGCAAACCCTCGCGGCAAGCCCTGCCAATGAAGTAGCGACTGTGCGTTTACGCGCTTATGCGGCATACCTTTTAACCCGTCAAGGCGTTGTGACAACCACAATATTGTCTGGCTTACGAGAAAACTTACGCGCCAATTTTAAAGAAGAATTATGGCGTAATGATTTAGTGTCAGTCTATCTCGCTGCCAGTTATCAACTGCTGCAACAACAAGCTGTGGCAGATGAGTTAATCAATGCACCTATTAAACAACTGGTTGCCGTTAATAAAACTGAGCAGTATAGCCATCAAAATTATTACGACCCCATGATTCGTGATGCCCAAACCGTGTATCTACTGGCTAAACATTTTCCTGCCAGATTACGCGCTTTGCCGCCAACACTTTTTCAAACCATCGTCCAAGGCTTGATAGATCGTCATTACAACACCCTATCATCGGCTTACTTATTGATGGCTTATGGCAGTTATGTTGAGGCTGTTCCACCCAGTATGACTAAAATGGCAATTACCGCTATCGACCAAGCAGGACAACAACAAGCCTTAAACTTACCTGCTAATTTTGCGCCGCGTGTCAGTTTTCCTGAGACTACCAAAAAATTGCACTTCTCAGGTGATAGCGCGATGTCACTTTATTACGCAGTATCCGAATCAGGTTTCGATCAACTGCCACCCACTGCCGAAATCCACGAGGGTTTAGAAATTACTCGCGCCTATTTAAACGCCAAAGGCGAAACAGTGGATAAAGCCGCGCTAGGTGAAGAAATCACTGTACAGCTACGCGTCCGTGCCATAGATCGTGATTGGATTGACAACTTAGCGATACAGGATTTATTGCCTGCTGGTTTTGAAGCTGTGTTGCAAAATCCTGTTGCCAAAACCGAAGACGGACAAGAAAATCCTGATAATGTCCCTGATAGCAATGCTTCATCTAATGAAGAATCGGACAACGAAGAGCCAACTGATAACGGCTCATCATGGTGGAAAGACCGTCTATCAACAGGCGGTAACTGGAAACCTCAGTATGCCGATGTTCGTGAAGATCGCGTCGTGTTGTTTGGTAGTATCACCAAAAATCTTGCCGAATACCAATACAAAATCAAAGCTATCAGTGCAGGTGTTTTCAACGTACCACCGATTTATGCCAATGCTATGTACGAACCAACTCTACGCGCTCAAGCCAGTGCAGGGAAAATCACTGTGGATGATGTGGAAAATAAGGCGGGTGTGGCTAAATAATGTCTACCAAAATGGCAGAATAGATAGAATAATGTGAAACCTTAGCTATAGTAAAAAAGGTCGTTATGAATACCAACCACTCCCTTGCTCAGCGTGATTTTTCTGTGTTGTGGCATCCGTGTACTCAGATGCAAGATCACGAAACCTTTCCCATTATTCCTATTAAAAAAGCACAGGGGGTATGGCTGGAAGATTATGACGGTCAGCGTTATCTCGATGCGATTAGTTCATGGTGGGTTAATTTATTTGGTCATGCCAATACTCATATTAACGCGGCTTTAAAAGACCAACTTGATAATTTGGAACAGGTTATTTTTGCGGGTTTCAGCCACGAACCCGCTATTAAATTAGCGGAAAAATTGATTGAAGTTACGCCTGACGGTTTGAGCAGGTGTTTTTATGCCGATAATGGCTCGGCTGCGGTGGAAGTCGCGCTAAAAATGAGTTTTCATTATTGGCGTAATAAGGGTAGGGCAGCAAAAACCAAATTTATCACCTTAGAAAACAGCTATCACGGCGAAACTTTAGGGGCGTTAGCGGTGGGCAATGTGCCGCTGTATAAAGAAACTTACGCACCGTTATTGATGAATGTGATTAGTGTGCCTAGCCCCGATTGTTATTACCGTGAAGCGGGGGAATCGTGGGTAGATTATTCCACGCGCCGTTTTGCGCTGATGGAACAAACCCTACAGCAACACGCGGACACGGTATGTGCAGTGATTATCGAGCCTTTGGTGCAGTGTGCAGGCAATATGCGTATGTACGATGCAGTGTATTTAACATTGCTACGCGAGGCGTGCGATAAATACCAAGTACATTTAATTGCCGATGAAATTGCCGTTGGTTTTGGACGCACTGGAACATTATTTGCCTGTGAACAAGCGAGTATTACGCCTGATTTTATGTGTTTATCGAAAGGTTTAACAGGCGGGTATTTACCGTTGTCGGCAGTGTTGACCACCGATGAAGTCTATCAAGCGTTTTATGATGATTATGTGAAATTGAATGCGTTTTTACATTCGCACAGCTATACGGGTAATGCGTTAGCTTGTCGAGCAGGATTGGCAACGCTGGAAATTTTTCAGCAACAAGGCATTATCGAAAAAAATTGCCAGCTCGCAAAAACGATGGCGAAAGTTGCGACCCGTTTTCATGACCATCCGCAGGTTGCCGAAGTACGGCAAACGGGCATGATACTGGCAATTGAACTGGTCAAAAATAAACACACGAAAGAGCCGTATCCGTGGCAGGAACGCCGTGGTTTGAAAGTCTATCAATACGCGCTGTCTAAAGGCGTGTTACTGCGTCCTTTGGGTAATGTCATTTATTTTATGCCGCCTTATATCATCACCGAAGAGGAATTGTTATTGTTGGCTGAGGTGGCGTGGCAAGGTATACAGCACGCAGTATAAATTGATTGAAAACCGTTCGCCCTGAGCTTGTCGAAGGGCTGTGGTGGTTCGACAAGCTCACCACGAACGGTATCATTTTATTGTGCTTCAGCTATATACAGTCGCAGTTGCAGTTAAAGACTAGCCGTCCAAGACCCCTGATAAATACCACCAAGTATGACATTGTGTTTCGCACCTGTGACTTCTTTAAGATTGCCTGTTAAATTAGTTAAAGTTTGCTTGGCTAACCACGCAAAAGCAATCGCCTCAACATGGTCTGGGTGAATGCCATAGAGTTCGGTAGAGCTGACAGGGCAGCTTAGGTTTTGCTCTATTAATTGCAATAGGTAGTCGTTATGAATGCCACCACCACAAATCAACACTCGTTCGGTAGCAGGCGCGTATTTTTTAATCGCATCGGTGATAGTGGTCGCGGTTAAGTAGCATAAGCTAGCTTGAATGTCTTCAGCACGGTAATCAGTGACATTGATATTTTGATAAATCCACGGCAAAGAAAAATATTCTTTGCCTGTGCTTTTGGCTGGATCGGCTTGAAAATAAGGGTCTTTTTTTAAGCATTCAACCAGTTCGTAGTTGATTTCGCCTGATTTTGCCCAGTTGCCTTGTTGGTCATAGTTAAGGTTTTGGTGCTTTTGTATCCATTGATCCATGAGAACATTCCCCATCCCTGTATCAAAGCCAATAACCGCTGTTGATTGAGAAACGGGCGGTAGAATGGTGATGTTGGCAATGCCACCAATATTAACCACGCACCGATGCTCAGTTTCATGACTGAATACCGCTTGATGAAAGGCGGGGACTAACGGCGCACCTTGTCCACCTGCTGCAATATCTCTACGTCTGAAATCGGCGATGGTAGTTATGCCTGTTTTTTCGGCAATAATATTAGGATCACCAATTTGCAAGGAAAAAGGCAGGTCGGTATTAGGTTCATGGTAAATGGTTTGTCCATGACTACCGACAGCACAAATAGCGGTTGCGGGAATTCTGGCTTTAGCCAGTAAGGTTTCGATTATTTGCGCAAATAATAATCCCATACGCGTATCCATTGCGCCATAATCTTGCAAAAAAACCATAGCGTTAGCATCGCTAATTTGTTCGAGCTGGTTTTTTATGGCATCGGGAAATGGTTGATATTCAAATGCAATCAGTTGTACTTGATTATCTTTAAATTCAACCAGCGCGGCATCGATACCATCAAGGCTCGTTCCAGACATGAGTCCAATATAGAGTTCAGTCATTGATAATTTTACGGATTTTTGGCAACCAAAGTTTTGGCTTTGGCTTGAGTAAGTTGATTTAATACCAGCGTGGTTTTGCTGTGAAAGTCTTGCCATTCCTCATTAGCCAAGTGCATTGCCTGTTTTGAGTCTAAGTTTTCTGGATCGTGGTGTACACCATCAATACGAAATTCATAATGTAAATGCGGCCCTGTCGCTAAGCCTGATTGACCGACATAGCCAATAACGTCGCCTTGTTTTACGATCTCGCCATCTTGCAGATTTTTTTTAAAATCAGAAAGATGGGCGTAAGCAGTTTCATAATGATCGCCGTGTGCGATAACAATCATGCGTCCATAACCGCCCTGATTACCGTGAAAGGTTATTATGCCATCGCCTGCTGCTTTGACGGGTGTCCCTGTTCTGGCAGCATAATCAACCCCTTTATGAGCGCGAATTCGATTAAGAATTGGGTGTTTGCGGTGGGTGCTAAAGGGCGAACTGACACTGACGAAATCGATAGGTGCGCTTAAAAAGGCTTTGCGCATACTTTTCCCTTCGGGCGAGTAATAACTGACGATACCTTCTTTGTCTTTATGGCGAATAGCGGTGTAAGTTTTACCTTGATTGACAAATTGAGCGGCAATAATTCGGTTGCTGGTTTTATTCCCCATCCCTGCGGTTTCATAAATCACGGTAAATTGGTCAGTCGATTGTAAATTATTGGCAAAATCAATGTCCCAAGCAAAAATATCAGTCAGCTCAATAATCATATCATTGGATAACCCCGTGCTTTCACCTGCTGAGGTTAGTGATGCACCAACGACTCCATGCGCACTTGTCACCTGAGTGTTTATTTCTCGGTTGCTTGGGTTATCGATAAAATTATTACCACTGCCAACTATCGACGAGTGAACGCGGTTGCCATTTTGAGGCGGTTGAATAAGTTGGTCGTTTTTTTCTCTAAGTGAGGACGGCGGCAATAGATCATCTTCATCGACATTATCGTCAATAGCTTGACGACGATTCTGTACTAATGGCGGTATTGGCACATCCTTATTAAGCGGCTGAAAAAATAAATTACTGGATTTTGTCGGCGCGGTGATTAACGGCTGTTTGGCTGTTTGATTGATGCTCTCAACTGCCTGACGTGGTGGAGTGTAGTCTGAATTACTTTGTTCAACTACCGTATCCGTGCTATCACTATTCTCAGATGTTTGTGTTTCTTCTTCTATGGCAGTTGCTGGATCTTCATTTTCGTCTGAGTAACTTTCGTCTACCACTTGATGAGATTTTCTTCTACCGTGTTTTCTGTCACGCGCATCAGCGAGTTGATGTGCTTTGTTTTTGCCGTGTTTATTGTCATCGGCATCCGCAACTTGATGACCTTTGTTTTTACCATGCTTACTTTCTTTGGTATCAACGAGTTGCTGAGCTTTTGTTTTACCCTGCTTATTGTCTTTGGTATCAACCAGTTGCTGGGTTTTTGCTTTTCCGTGCTTATTGTCTTTAATATCAACAAATTGCTGGTTTTTTGTTTTTTCATGCTTGCTATCTTTAGCATCGACAAGCTGATGGGGCTTGGTTTTATCATGCTTGCTATCTTTAACATCCGCGACTGAGTTATTCTTGGCGGTTTGGCTTGGTTTTTGTTTTACAACAGTCAACAGCGGTTTTTTGGGTTCAGTTTTTTTACCGCTAACGATAGGTTTAGCGGGCTTAGCAGAGCTGGAGACCTGCTTTTTGCTGGTTGGTTGTGGGGCTTTAGCAATGCTAGGCATTGCGGTAACAGTTAGACTCATCCCTAAGCACAAAGAGGCGTAAAATTTATTTTTCATGGAATGTTGGCTAAGCGTTTGAAATATATTAAAAAAGCAATAGTTACGTTTTTATGGTGACATTTTAAAGTTTTTTTTTAGGTTTTACCAATTAATACGCAGTCTGAAAAATTTTATTCTATAAGAAGGGTGTGTTAATCCTATAATGATCGCATTTTTAGACACATTAGATTTGGAGAAAGACATTGCAAGAGGATGTATTAGCGCAGTTGCTAAGAGGGACTGACGAAGTTTTAGTTGAACATGAATTAATAAAAAAACTGGCAGAAAATCGCCCGCTACGCATTAAAGCAGGTTTTGATCCCACTGCCCCTGATTTACATTTAGGGCATACCGTTTTAATCAACAAATTAAAACAATTTCAAGATTTAGGGCATGAGGTATTATTTCTAATTGGCGATTTTACAGGCATGATAGGCGATCCCACAGGTAAAAACGTCACCCGCAAACCGTTATCGCGTGAAGATGTCTTAGCCAACGCGCAAACCTACCAAGACCAGATTTTTAAAATTCTTGATCCCGCTAAAACCGAAGTCGTGTTTAATTCCACTTGGATGAACGCCATGTCATCCGCTGAACTCATTCAACTTGCCGCGAAAAACACCGTGGCGCGTATGCTGGAACGCGATGACTTTAGTAAACGCTATAAAAGCGGTCAACCGATAGCCATTCATGAGTTTTTATATCCATTAATACAAGGTTATGATTCTGTTGCCATGAAAGCGGATGTAGAGCTAGGCGGCACCGATCAAAAATTCAACCTATTAATGGGACGACAATTACAAGAAGTATTCGGACAAAAACCGCAAGTCGTTATCACCATGCCGATTTTAGAAGGCTTGGACGGCGTACAAAAAATGTCCAAATCACTCAACAACTACATTGGCATAGCCGATGCCGCCGATGATATGTTCGGC
>JAPLRZ010000067.1 GCA_026398895.1 Methylococcales bacterium | reverse complement strand
TGTTATCAGGCATATCGCTCTGAACCTAATCAAAGCTGAAAAAACTGCTAAGGTGGGTATCAAAATCAAACGATTAAAGGCGGGATGGGATGTTTTCTATTTATTACGCATCCTCGGATTAAATTAAGTGCGATTGCCCTGCCATGCAACTAACTTAGATAACTAGGGCTACCTCATTAAAAATCTGCCAAACTATGGAAACTTCAAATAAGCACAGAGGAATAAAATCATAAACAAATCTGAAAAAGCGGGGGTTTTGGATGTATTCGGTCAACTTAATGACCCGCGCATTGACCGTAGAAAATTACATCCGATGCCAGAAATACTTCTGCTGACTATAGCGCGTAGATTGGATAGAACGCAGTAAAACACATCATTAAGGGCAATTTAAATTGCCCTTAATGAAAACACTGTCTATTACAGACTACGCGGCACCAATAAATAATAATGCCCTTTGGATTTCATCGGTCCTGCCATAAGACTGGCTTTATCTCCCTGTCCCCAATAAACATCGCCACGAATTACGCCTTTAATCGCGCCGCCTGTGTCTTGTGCCATGAGTAAACATTGTAATCTTTTCCCTTGTATGGGATGTTCAGCATCTAACCAGACAGGAATGCCATAGGGTAGATTTTTATGGTCGATGGCTAAGCTGTGTTGTGCGGTTAATGGCACTGCCATTGCACCTGTAGGCCCTACATTGGGGTCTACGGGGCTAAACTGAAAATATACATAGGAGGCATTGCTGAGCATAAGCTGCTCACCTTCTACGGGATGTTGTTCTATCCACGCACGGATGGTTTGCATGGAAATATCTTCTTTAGATATTTCGCCATTATTGACTAGCGTTTTGCCGATTGCATAGTAGGCATGACCATTGCCGCCTGCAAAACTCAAGCCGCGCACACTACCATCTTCCATAATCACGCGTCCTGAACCTTGTATTTCCATGAAAAAGGCATCTATTTCATTATCAACCCAAAGTAGCTCTAGCCCTTTGTTGGCTAACGCGCCTGATTTAATGGCTGCGCGGCTTTGAGAGCGTAAACTTGGATTGCTAGGTATCGGATAGATAGGCACGTTGTAACGGGCAGATTGTCGGTATGAGCCATGCAGTTCAGGCAAATAATAGCCTGTAAACATTCCATCAAACAAGCCGTTTTCACAGACGGCATAAGGCTTAAACCATTGTTCAAAAAATTGTCGTTCTTGTCCGCGTATCACAGGTTTGGAACAAATGGCTTGCCAGTCAGCAATACGCCCTAATTGAAATGAGCCACTCAATACCTTATCGGCTGGCATGGTACGCCAACGCTTGCAAGAATGGTGAAAGGCTTTTAATGCAGCAACGTGATCGTCTTTTTCCCAACCAGGTAATAAATTAAAATCACTAGGATAAAGCTGAACATTGGACAATCGAGTGCCAATAGGTGCGCCCGTAATCACTGGCGGCGTTTCTTGAACAGGTGCGCTAGGACGTGTAACAGTGACAGGCGGTTTAGTCACGGTGTTGTTGTTAGGGTAGTAAACAATGGGCTGGTCGATTGGTGGTGTTTCGGAACAACCGCCAAGTAAAAATAATGCTGTCAAAACGGCACTATAGTGAACGAAGGAGAGTTTCATAATGGGTTTCCTGAATAAAAAGCGTGTTATTGATGCCATACACACCTAAGTGTAGGATTAATCTATTTGGTAACTGGGTTATTTATTATTGCGGGTAAAAAACGTGTGACTTTTATCTGTAGTAAACGAATCAATGCACTGTCCATAAAATCATATTCATCAGGAATATCAAGACAGATGAGGCGTTTATTTAACAAATGTACTTTGAATTTTGCTGTCAGTTTGTTTCGATGCGATTTTTCCATCACAAATATTAGTTCAGCCCAGTTAATAAGTTCTGGAGTCACAGGAATAACAGCATCGTGATCTAAACCTGCTGACAAGCATTGAATACATGTATAAGTGGAAAATATTTGTTGCGCCGTTGGGCTACGCAAACGATTTTGACTACAGATAAATAAAACATTGCGCATTGAAACTACCGACTTAAATGTGACGTTCAAACCTAGGTTTGAACGCCTGTGAATGAACTACACGGTATTGCCGTTCCTCAATACTATTTTCGCTTCATGCCAAAGTGCATCTAGTTCGTTTAGAGTGCAGTCCTTTAATTCTCGTCCTGACAGCTCAACTTTCAGTTCGATGTAATTGAAGCGTTTAGTAAATTTTTTGGTACTTTGTCGAAGTGCCACTTCAGGACTCACCTTTAAATGGCGGGCGAGATTAACAGCAACCAATAATAAATCACCAATTTCTTCTTGAATATGCTCTTGGTCGCCTGATTCCCATGCTTCTTTAACCTCTGCCAATTCCTCTAATACTTTATCAAACACAGGCGGCACGTCAGGCCAATCAAAACCATGATGGGCAGCACGGTCTTGGATTTTTTCACATTCAATCAGGGCAGGTAGATTGCTCGCTACTCCTGATAGTACACTGCGTGAATCAGAAGCACTTGAATGTTTTTCCAGACGTTCATCAGCTTTGGATTGTTCCCATGCGTTATGACGCTGCGCATCGCTAGTAAACACGGTATCACCAAATATATGAGGATGTCGGCGAACAAGTTTATCGCAAATACTTTCAGCCACTTGTTCAAAGGTGAATAAATCCCGCTCTTTGGCAATTTGCGAATGAAAGACGACTTGGAGCAATAAATCACCCAGTTCTGAGCGCAAATCATCGTAATCATTACGGTCAATAGCATCAACGACTTCGTAGGCTTCTTCAATAAGGTAAGGAATTAAACTGCTGAAGTCTTGCTTAATGTCCCACGCACAACCGACTTTAGGCTGGCGTAGCCGAGACATGATGTTTAATAACCGTTGTGTGTGTATTAGCATGATAAGTTACTGTAACGCCTTAGAAAGAATGCCCATAGTTCTCATGATAGCGTTGTTTAAAGCTATCCATGTCGAAATGATGATTTTGCGTGCCGTGATGTTCGATTTTAATCGCGCCCAATAAGGAAGCAATCCGCCCTGTGATTTCCCAATCCAATTCATTCATTAAGCCGTATAACAAGCCAGCACGATACGCATCACCGCAACCTGTCGGATCATTAAGACTATTTACTTGCGCGGCTGGAATATCAATGACTCGCCCTTGGGTATAAATTTTAGAACCTTTGCTACCTAAGGTAATAATGAGAGCCTGCACACGTTCTGCCAGTTGCTCTAATGACAAGCCAGTACGCTCCTGCATTAATTCAGATTCATAGTCGTTGAGCGTCATCCAAGTGGCTTGATCAATAAATTTTAGCAGTTCCGCGCCATTGAACATCGGCATTCCTTGACCTGGATCAAAAATGAATGGAATATCTAATTCGACAAACTGTTCTGCGTGTAACTGCATACCATCTTTACCATCGGGTGAAACAATGCCGATGCTGATGTCATTGTTGTTGGTAGGCACAGCATTCAAATGAGAAAAACTCATTGCGCCTGGGTGAAAAGCGGTAATTTGATTATCGTCTTCGTCGGTGGTGATATAGGCTTGTCCTGTGTATTGATTATCCAATACATGAATAAATTGGCTAGACAGTCCGTTTTGATTTAGCCATTGACTATAGGGTTCAAAATCATGCCCAACTACCGCCATAATTAATGGTTCTTCACCCAATAAATTCAGATTATAGGCGATATTTCCCGCGCATCCACCGTATTCACGGCGCAACACAGGCACCAAGAAGGAGACGTTTAGAATATGGACTTTCTCTGGCAGAATGTGATGTTTAAACTTATCATGAAACACCATGATGGTGTCATAAGCCATAGAACCGCATATTAATGCACTCATTTATAATCCTCTTTATAATAAAATTAATGCCCATGTCACGCCTGCCCAAATAAGCGACAGCATAACAGCGGCTGAACCAATATCTTTGGCTCTACCTGATAATTCGTGATGATCTAAGCCGACACGGTCAACGACTGCTTCTACGGCTGAATTGAGTAATTCTACAAGCAACACTAATACGATACTACCAATAAGCAGCAACATTTCAATATTGGTTTTGCCTAGCCAAATAGCTAACGGTGTAGTGACTACAAACAAAGCCACTTCTTGTCTGAAAGCTTCTTCATGTGTCCACGTCGCTTTAAAGCCCGCCGCTGAAAAGAAACACGCATTAATTAAGCGTTTAAAGCCTTTTGCATTTTGATTTGCCATAATGAGTTATTGGTCTATAAGTTGTTGGTAGGCATCTGCGTCTAGCAAATGATCCAAATCAGTAAGATCATCCGCTTGAATACGAAATAGCCATGTTTGATAAGGCTTGTCGTTCACTTGTTCAGGTTCATCAGCCGCCTCTTCATTAATGGCAATAATTTCACCAGCGACAGGGCTGAATAAATCCGAAGCAGTTTTAACCGATTCTACGATGGCGCATTGCTCACGGATGGTTACTTTACGCCCTAGCTTAGGCAGTTCAATATAAACTAAATCACCTAATTGCTGTTGCGCAAAATCAGTGATGCCTACCTGAACAATATTCCCCTCTTCTACTTTCACCCATTCATGGGATGTTGCATACTTTAAATCTTTAGGTAACTCACTCATTGTTAGCTCTCAAAAATAATCGACACAGGCATAAAGTTCAAGGCAAACTGCCTAATTCTTCTGTTAAACTACAGCCTATATTAGCAAACCTCAATAAACCATGCCTAAAATACTCATTTATACCACCAAAATCTGTCCTTATTGTGTAATGGCTAAGCGATTACTCGATCAAAAAGGTGCGAGTTATAGCGAAATCAATGTCGATAGTGAGCCACACTTAAGAGAGGAAATGATGCGTAAAACCAACCGCCGAACTGTGCCGCAAATTTATATCGGTGATTTCCATGTCGGAGGTTTTGATGAATTGTACACGCTGAATCAACAACAAAAATTGGATGAGCTACTCTCAGCTC
Organism: Methylococcales bacterium; assembly: GCA_026398895.1. Lineage (GTDB taxonomy): Bacteria > Pseudomonadota > Gammaproteobacteria > Methylococcales > Methylomonadaceae > UBA4132. Next base: position 11,984 of record JAPLRZ010000067.1, on the reverse strand, counting down.
CCAATTAACCTGAGCTACTCGCTGGTGAAATAGGATGTGCCGACGAAAGGGGGCGCATCATTCGCGTTATATTTCTCGAACGAGTGCGTTCGTTCCTTAGCACATCCTAAGTCGCGCATCTTATCGCCGTTCTCTTCATACCCGCGCCATTCTAGGCGTAAAATGGTGTCAGCGATTTTCTAGCCAATAGCTAAAGCGATTGGACTTCTTTCAAACTGACAAAAATCCCCCCCATGTCCTCAGTCATTCACACCTATCTACAAGACATCGCTCGCCATCTACAAGCGGGTAACTCCACCGAACACACTCACCGTCCCGCCTTGCAAACTTTATTGCAAAGCTTGCTGCCCGATTATCACATCACCAACGAACCGCGCCGTATTGCTTGCGGTGCGCCTGATTTTGAAATTGCCAAACACAGTGAACCGATAGGACATATTGAAGCCAAAGATATTGGTGTGGATTTAAACAAAGTCCAAAAATCAGAACAATTACAGCGATATTTACCCGCTCTTCATAATTTACTATTGACTGATTATTTAGAATTTCGCTGGTTTGTCAATGGTGAATACCAGCCCGATTTTACAGTGAAACTTGCCAGTGTTGCTAAAAACGGGCAGTTAATCATCAATACCGAAGCCGTTAATCGCTTTGAAAATTTGATTAAAACGGTTGTCGAAACTCAGATTATCACTCTAAATAGTCCCGAAGACTTAGCCAAAAAAATGGCGCATATTGCCCAGCAAATGAAACATTCGATTGCCTTAGCGTATCTGAATGAAGACGAGAATGGCAAAATTCACCAGCAACTCAAAAGTTTTCGTGAGGTGTTAATCGACACGTTATCGGTAGAAGAATTTGCCGATATGGTTGCGCAAACCATCTGCTACGGCTTGTTTACTGCTAAATGTAGCGCGATTAATGCTCATTTTTCACGCTTAACCGCTGTGCATTTTGTGCCGAAAACTAATCCATTTTTGCGGCAATTTTTCAATCAACTGGCTGGGATTGAACTAGACGAGCGGCTAGTGTGGATGGTTGAACATTTAGTCGCGGTGTTAAATCGTGCCGACATCGGCGCGATTTTAGCCGATTTTGGCAAACGCACTCGCCGCGAAGATCCCGTAGTGCATTTTTATGAAACCTTTCTCGCTAACTACGATGCTAAATTGCGCGAAGTACGCGGGGTTTATTACACGCCTGAACCCGTGGTGTCGTATATCGTGCGTTCAGTGGATTTGATTTTAAAAAAGCAGTTTGGTTTGCGGGAAGGTTTAGCGGATAGTTCCACCCTCACCCCTAGCCCCTCTCCCAAAGGGAGAAGGGAACAAAAAGCCAATACCGTTTTTTCTGAAAAAGGTAACAATAATCTCCCCTCTTCCGCTGAGAGAGGCGAACACATACTCCCCTCTCCCTCAGGGAGAGGGGTTGGGGGAGAGGGAGAAATACACAAAGTCCAAATACTTGACCCCGCCACAGGTACAGGCACATTTTTATATGCGGTGATAGCGCAAATTTACCAACAAGTGGCGAAAAGAAATAAAGGCGGGTGGTCGGATTATGTCTCCACACATTTATTACCGCGTGTGCATGGTTTTGAATTATTAATGGCGGCGTACACCGTCGCGCATATCAAATTGAGCTTACAACTCAAAGACTACGGCTATGATTTTAAAAGTAATGAACGTTTGCGGGTGTTTTTAACCAACACTTTAGACGAAGCTCACGGCAAGCAAACCACGCTCTTGTCGGAATGGTTATCGAATGAAGCCAATGCCGCCAGTAGCGTGAAACGTGATTCGCCTGTGATGGTGATTTTGGGCAATCCGCCGTATTCCTACGATTCCATGAATAATGAAAAATGGATTAGCGATTTAATCCGTGATTATTATTTCGTTGATGGTTTACCGTTGAATGAACGCAATCCCAAAGGCTTGCAAGATGATTATGTGAAATTCATTCGTTTTGCTCAATGGCGTATTATGCAAACGGGTTATGGCATATTAGCGTTCGTCACCAATCATGGTTATTTAGATAATCCGACCTTTCGCGGAATGCGTCTATCGTTATTGCAGGATTTTGATGAAATTTATATTTTAGATCTGCACGGTAACAGCAAGAAAAAAGAAACCTCGCCCGATGGTTCAGCGGATAAAAATGTTTTTGATATTCAGCAAGGCGTGGCGATTGGGATTTTTATAAAACATAAACCACCCTCTCCCCTCTCCCTGAGGGAGAGGGGGATAAAAAGCACCCTGTTTCTGAGGGAGAAGGGAATAAAAAACATTCAAAAGTGCCTGATTGGTTATTGAAAAATGCGCGGCTGTTGCGTAAATCCTTGACTGACGCAGAACAATTGCTGTGGTCAATATTACGAGCGCGGCGATTTTTAGATTTAAAATTTCGCCGTCAACATCCTATTGCACCGTATATTTTAGATTTTTATTGCCATGAGTTAAAACTGGCGATTGAGATTGATGGCGGACAGCATAATACTGACGCAGGACGAGCAGCGGATGAAAAAAGAAGCTTATTTTTAATACAGCAAGGGATCACTGTGTTGCGTTTTTGGAATAATGAGGTTTTACAGCAAACGGATGCAGTATTAGAAAAAATTTATTTGCAAGTTACTGATTCCCCCACCCCAACCCTCCCCCAAAAGGGGAGGGAGCAAGAAAGTACAACGCCCTCAGATACAGATGTAAAGTTCCCAATAGACACAGGTATAAAGCTCCCCTTTCCCTCAGACACAGGTATAAAGTTCCCAGTAGACACAGATATAAAGCTCCCCTCAGGCACAGGCGTAAAAAAGCTCCCCTCTCCCTCAGGGAGAGGGGTTGGGGGAGAGGGTGATGGTGAGGGTGTCAAAATATATCACGCCCACTGTTACGGCGACCGCAAAGGCAAATATCAGTATTTAGCCGAACAGGATATTAACACCACGCACTGGACGACGTTAAAACCCCAAGCTCCGTTTTATTTGTTTGTGCCGCAAAATGTGGATTTGTTGCCTGAGTATGAAGCGGGCTGGAAAATTACTGAGATGATGCCTGTGAATAGTGTTGGGCTATACACTGCAAGGGATAACCTAGCGATTCAAGACACGCATGAAAAAATGTCTTTAATACTTAACGATTTTGCAAAATTGCCGATTGAAGAAGCAAGGAATAAGTACGAATTAGGAGAGGATAGTAGGGATTGGAAAATTGGATTCGCGCAAACAGATATTAAATGTAATCTTAAAACGCAAAAAATTGTACCGATTTCTTACCGACCATTTGATAAAAAATTTACTTTTTATACAGGTAAAAGTCGTGGTTTTATCTGTATGCCAAGACCAGAGGTAATGCAACATTTGCTACATGATAATTTAAGTTTATGTTTTATTCGTAGGAGTAGAGAAACGAAAACCAGTCATTTTTTTGTGGCTAAAAATCTAGTTGATAAATCTATTTTGTCATCCTTAGACAACGCGAACATAGCACCACTGTACATTTACCCCACCCAACAAAGCACCCTATTCGATCACGATCCAGACCACGATACTCGCAAACCCAATTTCTCCCCCGCGTTCATCACCGACTTAGAAAGCCGTTTACAGCTCACCTTCATACCCGAAAACAAAGGCGATTTTATAACCACCGTCAGCGCGTTAGACGTGTTTCACACTCTATACGCCGTCTTTCACAGCCCCACATACCGCACCCGCTACGCTGAATTTTTAAAAATGGATTTTCCGCGATTGCCATTAATCAGCGATAAAACCCTGTTTCAACAATTGGCAGAGTTAGGCGAGCAATTAGTCAGTCTGCATTTAATGGACGGGAAGACAAACCAAGGTTTGGACTCCAGTAAACGGAGTTCAAACCTTGGTTTGTACGATAGTGAACACTGTTTTCCGATAGCAGGCGACAACCTCGTAGAAAAAATCCACTACCAAGACCACAAGATTTACATCAATAAAACCCAATACTTCGACCACGTCACCCCAGAATTATGGGAGTTTCATATCGGCGGTTATCAAGTCTGTCAAAAATGGCTAAAAGATAGAAAAGACAGGCAGTTAAGCTATGACGATTGCAATCATTATTTAACCATTCTGGCAGCCCTTGAACACACCCAAACCTTGATGCTAGCGATTGATGACATTCTAGTTTTCCCCATTCTGTAGGTTGGATTGCCGCTTTTTGGCAACCCAACAGATACGCGGATTTTGTTGGGTTGGCTATCGCCAGCCCAACCTACAAAACTATATCGATTTCACAATATCCGCGATTAACTGCTGACCGCGATAAATTAAGCCACTGTAAACCTGCACTAAACTTGCACCAGCGGCTAATTTTTCTTGTGCATCTTTCGCGTTTAAAATTCCACCTGAGGCAATAATTGGCAGTTTGCCGTTTAATTCAGTCGCTAAACCACGAACAACGTAAGTAGATTTTTCTTTGACAGGCGCACCACTTAAACCACCTGCTTCATTAGCTAATGGGTGATTTGCAATTAGGTCACGCGCAATAGTGGTGTTGGTGGCAATCACTGCATCGATGGAAAATTCCATTAATAGCGTGGCTATGTGAGTAATTTCTTCATCGGTTAAATCGGGGGCAATTTTGACAGCTAACGGCACATAACGTTCGTGTTGCTGTTGCAATTTTAATTGCTCTTCTTTTAACGCCGACAACAATTTTTTGATTTCGTCACCTTGTTGCAATTGACGCAAGTTTTTGGTGTTGGGCGAAGAAATATTGATAGTGATGTAACTGGCTAATGGATAGGCTTTGCGCAAACCACACGAGTAATCCTCGGTGGCATTTTCAATCGCCGTGTCAGCATTTTTACCGATATTAATGCCTAAAATACCTTGATAAGAACAGCGTTGTACTTGTTCAAGCAAGTGGTCTATGCCCAGATTATTAAAGCCCATACGGTTAATAATCGCCTCGTGTTCTGGCAAGCGAAACAAACGCGGTTTTGGATTACCCGATTGTGGACGTGGTGTCACCGTGCCAATTTCGACAAAACCAAATCCTAACGCGGCAACAGCATCAATATAATCGCCATTTTTATCCAAGCCTGCGGCAAGACCCACAGGATTTTTAAAGTTTAAGCCCATGACGGTGATGGGTTTATCGGCAATTGTTGGATAGAGTAAACGATTTAAACCTGTTGAATGTCCTGCTTGTAATAGTTTAAGCGTGACTTCGTGAGCAGTCTCAGGGTCTAGGGCAAATAGCAATGGACGTAATAAGGGATAAGGATTCATGAGTTTATTTTTACCTTGCAGTAGGTTGTGTTCGTGATTATACAATACTCAATTGCAAGGTGCGTTAATCACTCTAAATTTTATAATTTGAAAAATAAAGCCGCTTGTTAACCGCTAAAAATAGGCTCAAGTAAATGGGCATTGCGTACTCTACTATTAAAAACATCGATTAACCGATATAATCCCGCGTTATATTTTTATTCATTCAGTGAGCATAGAATGGAAATCAAAGACTACATACACCGCCTTGGTCAACAGGCAAAACAAGCAGGGCGAGAAATTAGCCGTGCGGATTCAGGTAAAAAAAATAATGCCTTATTAAAAATTGCCGACGCAATTGAGAATAACCGTGAGTTATTAAGCACTGAAAATCAAAAAGATTTAGCGGCAGGTGAGAAAAATGGTTTAGATGCTGCGTCATTAGACCGACTGGCATTAACGAATTCTGGCATTGACGCAATGATAGCGGGTTTAAAACAAGTGGCGGTGTTGCCTGATCCTGTCGGTGAAATCACCGATTTGAATTATCAACCTAGCGGTATTCAAGTCGGACAAATGCGTGTGCCTTTAGGGGTTATTGGCATTATTTATGAATCGCGTCCGAATGTCACGGTTGATGCAGCGGCATTGTGTTTAAAATCGGGCAATGCTTGTATTTTACGCGGCGGTTCAGAAGCGATTCATTCTAATAAAGCCATTGCCAACTGCATTAGACAAGGTTTACACGCCGCTGTTTTGCCCGTTGCTGCGGTGCAGATTGTTGAAACGACTGATCGTGCCGCTGTGGGTGAACTGATTACTCTAAATGAATACGTTGATGTCATTGTGCCACGCGGAGGCAAAAGTTTGATTGAGCGTATCAGCAAAGAGGCGACTATTCCCGTCATCAAGCATTTAGATGGTATTTGTCATGTTTATATTGATAATACCGCTGACATTGACAAAGCGATTGCTATCGCTATGAATGCTAAAACCCATCGTTATGGGGTTTGTAATGCGATGGAAACTTTGCTGGTTGCTGAAAGTATTGCGCCTAAAATACTACCCGAACTGGCAAAACAATACCACGCAAAAGGCGTTGAACTACGCGGTTGCCTTAAAACCTGTTCTTTGATTGTTGATTGCATCCGCGCCACTGAAACCGATTGGCATACTGAATATCTCGCGCCGATTTTGTCGATTAAAATCGTCACAGGAATTGATGAAGCCATAGCTCACATCAATCAATACAGCTCCGCGCATACCGAAGCGATTGTTACCGAAGATTACACATTGGCACGGCGTTTTTTGCGTGAAGTAGATTCCAGTTCGGTGATGGTTAACGCCTCCACGCGTTTTGCCGATGGTTTTGAATATGGCTTAGGCGCGGAAATTGGCATTAGCACAGACAAACTTCATGCGCGTGGTCCTGTTGGTTTAAAAGGTCTCACCTCATTAAAATACATTGTCTTGGGCGATGGACATATTCGGCAGTGATAGGCGTATTTGGCGGCACATTTGACCCAATACATTACGGGCATTTACGCGCCGCGCTGGAAGTGCAAGAACAATTGAACTTAACCGAAGTACGGCTAATTCCTAGCGCGACACCGCCACACCGTCATCAACCCTTTGCTAATGCAATCATGCGTCAGCAAATGGTTACACTGGCAATACAAAATCAATCGGGGTTTATCTGCGATAGCCGAGAATTAAACCGCCTAGGTAAATCTTACATGGTGGATACGCTCGCCTCATTACGGCAAGATTTTCCAACGCAACCGCTATTATTATTTATCGGCACAGATGCCTTTAATCATTTAACATCATGGTATCAATGGCAACGATTATTTGATTTTGCTCACATTGTGGTGATGACCAGACCCAGTTTTAATCAACAAAAGCTCGAAGATTTTTTTACCGCAAGGCACACTGAAAACAAAACCGAGCTGACAACAACACTTGCTGGAAAATTATATTTTCAAGCGATAACCCAACTGGATATATCAGCCACCGCAATACGCAAACTGATTGCCCAACACCAAAGTCCAAAGTATCTACTACCCGATACAGTGATAGACTACATAATTCAACACACGCTTTACCAACAGGAAACACATGCACACTGAAAAATTATTAAAAATTGCCCTAGACGTTTTAGACGAGCGCAAAGGACAAAATATCGTCACTATGGATGTGCGCGATAAAACCAGCTTTACCGATTACATGGTATTAGTGACAGGTACATCCGACAGACAATTAAAATCCTTATGCTCATACATAGAAGAAAAAGCTAAAGAAGACGGCTTTCAAGTGTTAGGCACAGAAGGTGATTTAGGTTCAGATTGGATATTATTAGATTTAGGCGATGTTATTGTTCACGCTATGACTGCCCAAGCCCGCGATTATTACCAACTCGAAAAATTGTGGATGGTTTAATTGTTGGTAGTGGGTTAAACCTGTGTTTTTCTCAGATTCACTAGCCATAGTTTGGAGTCCAAGGCAAGACTTGGACTTATTAAAAACGTCCAAAACGTGTTTTGGACTCCGTTTAACGGATTTAACCCACCACTGTTTAATTCTTATCGCCTGAGTTTTTTAACATGAATCCACGTCTGGAAATATTTTCGCAAGGTGACGAAGTTGTCACGGGGCAAATCGCAGATACCAATGCCGCTTGGTTAGCACAACAAGCGGTACAAATTGGCTTTACCGTCACCCGCCATACCGCAGTGGGTGACAAACTAGACGACTTGATTGCCCTGCTAGGCGAAATAGCTCAACGTGCTGATTGCTGTATTTGTACAGGTGGATTAGGGCCAACTAGCGACGATTTAACCGCTGAGGCAGTTGCTAAAGCGTTTAATTTACCGCTGATGTTGGATGAACAAGCACTGGCTCAGATTAAACAATTTTTTGCTAATCGCCAGCGCGTTATGCCAGAGTCCAATAGCAAACAAGCGTTACTGCCTCAGGGTTCAGAGCGGCTGGATAACGATCACGGCACAGCACCTGGATTTTCTGTGCAAGTTGGGCAATGTTGGTTTGTGTTTATGCCAGGTGTGCCTTCTGAAATGAAGTCTATGTACACCGATAAAGTTTTGCCTCATTTGACACAGCGGTTTTCGCTACAGCCCAGCAATTTAACTACCTTAAGAACTTTGGGTATCGGTGAATCTGCAATTCAAGAGCTGATGAATACGATTACCATACCTGAGAATGTACAACTGGGTTTTCGTGCGGAATTGGGTGAAGTGCAAACCAAATTACTGTTTCCGTTTGCCTATTCTGACAGTGAAAAAGCTGATTTAGTGAATAAAATTGCTAACCGTTTGGGCGATACCGTGTTTGCGATTGACCATACGCGTGAAGTCAACAGTGATTTAATTTCGGTGTTGAATGAATTGATGACCCAAGGGCAATATACACTGGCGGTGATTGAAACCGTCAGTTGTGGCTTGTTGAGTAGTTTATGTGTCGGTGCTGATTGGTTAGTGGAAGCACATTATCAACCTACACTTATCAACTCAGATTTACAAAGTCTTGCGCTTGAATTACAAAAAACCAGCGGCGCGAGTTTTGCGTTAGTTCAGCTTTACACAGGGGATAAAAACAGCGTGATGATACTGCACAATGGCTTATTAACCCCGCAAGGTTTTTATCAAAACACGCAAACCATCGCAGGTGCATTAAAACGTAAACAACACCAAGCCGCCTTATCAGCACTGGATTTATTAAGACGCTATTTACAACAAAAATTAGGAAACTCTGATGACTAAACCCATTACCCCGTTAATCGCCGCTGATATATTGATAGAACTCATCGATCAGCCAGACCGTCCTTTTGTATTAATTGAACGGGCGTTTGAACCATTCGGTTGGGCAATTCCTGGTGGATTTGTGGATGTGGGAGAAACTGTGGAACACGCGGCGATTCGTGAAGCTAAAGAAGAAACTTGTCTCGATATTAAATTGACTGCGTTGTTAGGGATTTATTCAAATCCTAAACGCGATGCGCGAGGACATACCGTCACAGCGGTTTATATTGCCGAAGCTACAGGGCTACCGATGGCAGCCGATGATGCAAAAAACTTTGGGCTTTATACCTTTGACAATTTGCCTGAGGTGTTGGCATTTGACCACGCACAGGTGATAGAAGATTATCGTATGTTTCGTATGACTGGGAAAGTCACACCCTTACGCGATTGATAAAAACAGGAGTACAAAATATATTTTGTACTCCCTAATCCAGTCACAAGAATGTGTTTAAGTGTAGGCTACTAATGGTGCGATGGTGATGTTGCCTGAGGTTCACTTATACCCATTTTACGCAAAATATAACGATCGGCAGTTTTACCTGTAACGCGATTGCCGTCAGCGTCGAGCTGAACAAGCGACTCTTCACCGATAAAATATTGCCGAACTTGTGTACTATTGCGTGGTGTCAAAATAACCGTATCGCTGGCATCATTCAAAGTAAATTTCCCTTTTTCAACGATTTCTTTTGGTGATTTGCCAACATATTGGCTAATTAAGATGTAGCTGTTATTTTTATTCAAGGCAAGCGATGTTTTGACTCCCTGACAATCATCACACGGTACAAAACCTTGATAAACACCTGACCAAAGGCTACTTTGTGCATTATGTGTTGTTTCGGCAAACACATTGCTATAACCCAAAAATGTTGCGATGAAGAGAAACAAAGTCAGACTTTGTTTAAATTGTTGTCTAAGTATTTGCATATTAATTCCTGAGCAAAGTGGGGATAAAATTAAATGCTATCACATTCTTTAGTGTTTTTAGCACAAAGCCCAGCCCTACCTGATTAATTGGCTTAAATGGTTTTAATTTTGCGAATAAAAAAGCCGTGAAGTTGTTGGCTTCACGGCTTAGGTGATGGGGTTCGGCTATTGCCTCTACTTATCTTACGAGTTGCGCAATACGCGGCATAGATTGGGTTAAATGGTATATCGTGTAGTATGATGTTCATTCACATACTACGAGCTACGAGGAGTCCATATCATCCTACGATTATCCATCTTACGAGTTTAATAATGTCTGAAACCTTATTGACAACAACACAAGCCGCAGAATTTCTTGGAGTTAGTTCTTCAAGAATACGTCAGCTTATCCTTGAAGACCGATTACCTGCTATAAAAATGGGCAGAGACCAATTGATTAAAAAAGGTGATTTGGAAAAATTTTCTGTGCTTCCTCGTCAACGCACAGGACGACCCCATTCGCAAAAATAAGCTAACGCTTTCGTTAGGACATAATAACGGTTAAACTGTTTGTTTGAAAATAAGGATATGTTATGAAATCTGCAATATCTCTGTTTAGTGGCATTGGTGGTCTTGATGAAGGGTTACATCAAGCTGGATTTTCTCCTGTGTTTTGCGCAGAGTTAGATAACCATGCCTTTAATTCTTTGCAGCACTGGTGCAAAAAGTGCAAAACTCTACCCTTATTTGGGCGAGATATAAATGAAATTGAACCTAGTTCATTAAAGAAAAAACTCAGATTAAAAATTAATGAATTAGATATTTTAGCTGGCGGTCCACCTTGTCAGTCATTTTCCCTGATTGGTAGTAGGCAGGCAATGAAGGATGACAGGGGATTACTGCTCTTAAAAATGGTAGAGTTTGCTAAGGTATTTAAACCCAAAGCCGTACTAATTGAGCAAGTAAAAGGCTTGCTTAGTGCAAAAGGTGCAGATGGAAAAGTCGGCTCTGCTTTAACATCTATAATCGCTGATTTAGAAGATATGGGTTACACGGTAAATTATAAGGTTTTACGCGCAGCCGATTATGGTGTACCTCAATTGCGTGACCGCGTGTTCATAGTTGGCTTATACGGAAATAAAAAATTTATCTTTCCAGAGCCAACGCATTTTGACCCTGAAAAAAGTTGTAACAAAATTCAACGTGGCAGCCCATATTTGACTGTAAAAGACGCAATAGGTGACTTACCTGCCCCAACAAAAAAAGGTGATCCTGAGCTTGTGTTTAGCCATGTTGATATAACACCAGCAAGAGATATAGAACGAATTACAGGAGTTCCTGAAGGGGAGTGCCTTGCCAGACAATTTCAACTCCCTCTGGATCAAAGACAAAGACTTGATCCAAAAAAAGACACGACAAAGTTTCGCAGGATGGCGTGGAATAAACCTTCTCTTACATTAAGAGGTGGCGAGGCATTTTATCACCCGACAGAAAATAGATACCTTACTCCAAAAGAATATTTAAGGATTCACGGATTCCCTGACGATCATATTTTGTTTGGCCCAATACGCGGGAGAAGTGGTAGCGTAAGAGACTTAGATCAACATCGGCTAGTGGCAAATGCAGTTCCGCCACCGCTAGCTAAAGCGGTGGCGGAAGAAATTTTTAAACAACTTACAGATGAGTGAAGGTTATAATTTTATAATTGCGGAAAGTTCCCGCCTTAAAACGGATTTAAGTAATTCTTTCTTTTTTGGATATATCTTTGGTAGAAGAATGTCTGTGCATTCATTATTCCCATCGAAACTTATACCAGCACTTTTTTCTGAATAATCAGAAAGTAACACAGAATTAATTCCTTTCTCGCCATCTTTATATTTCATAGAAGTTACGCATTGACAGATGCTATAAAATACGAACATCCCCTAACCAAGAAAATAGCAAGATTGTGATAAGGAAACCAAGTCGCCCACCAACGGCACGTTGTACGTTGCCTATGTATATTAGTTTTTTATTGAGTG
>JAPLRZ010000020.1 GCA_026398895.1 Methylococcales bacterium | reverse complement strand
CAGGATGGATTAGCTATAGAGTGGTATGAAAATGGACAGAAGAAAAGTGAACAAAACTACAAGGATGACAAAAAGGATGGATTGACGACAGAGTGGGATAAAAATGGACAGAAAAAATAAAATGTCTTTTCTCGTTCCCACGCGCTGCGTGGGAATGCAGTAATGGTGCGCCGCGCCGACTATCACACTTTCACCCTCACGCAATGCCAAAAAAAATAACGTCCACCACACGCCCACACACTATATGGAATTCGCCATACTCAGCTACACAACGCGGCGCGTTGACACTGCATTCCCACGCAGCGCGTGGGAACGAGAAAAAATGTTTCATTCGACTTCTGTAAATTGCATCGTTCCCACATCGTTCCCACAACTTAAGCTATCGTTTTCCATGCAGCCGACTTTTATACACCTCAGATTACACAGCGAATTTTCTCTAGTAGACGGTATCGTTAAAATCAAACCCTTGGTTAAGCGATTGCTGGAATTGAATATGCCAGCAATTGCCATCACTGAGCATAGCAATTTATTTTCGCTGGTTAAATTTTATAAAACCACGACGGGACAAGGTGTTAAGCCGATTGCTGGTGCGGATGTGTTGATTGTTAATCCTGATGACCCCGCTACGCCTTATCATTTAACTTTGCTTGTCAATAATAATGTTGGCTATGTGACGCTGACGGAATTGATTTCTAAGGCGTATCAAGAGGGGCAGCATCAAGGTGTGCCGATGATTAAGCTGGAATGGTTAGTGGAAAATCATGACGGTTTGATTGCGTTGTCTGGGGCAATGGCGGGGGATATTGGCAAAGCATTATTGGCAGATAATGTTGAAACCGCAAAACGGCAAGCGGTATTTTGGGCTGAGTTATTTCCAAATAGTTTTTATCTGGAATTACAGCGCGTCGGTAAATCTGATGAAGAGCGTTATATTGCCGCCGCGTTAGATTTGGCTGTGGAATTAGATTTGCCTGTGGTTGCCACTAACGATGTGCGTTTTTTACACAGTAAAGATTTTGCCGCCCATGAAGTACGGGTGTGCATTAATCAATCGAGGGTGTTAGATGATCCGCGCCGTCCTAAAGATTATACCGATCAGCAATATCTACGTTCTGCCGAAGAAATGGCTGAGTTGTTTGTGGATATTCCCGAAGCTTTAGCCAATACGGTCATCATTGCCCAACGTTGTAATATATCCCTGACGTTAGGTAAAAACTTTTTGCCAGATACCCCTGTGCCTGAAGGCATGACGCAAAGCGAAGTCATGAGCCAAGAAGCCTTGAAAGGCTTGGAAGAACGCTTGCAACATTCGCCTGCTGTCGGTAAACACACGGATGCCCAAAACCGCCAAGTGTATTATGACCGCCTCGATTTCGAGTTAAAAATGATTACTCTTATGGGGTTTTCGGGTTACTTCTTAATTGTTGCTGATTTTATTCAGTGGGCAAAAAACCAACTCATTCCCGTCGGACCTGGTCGTGGTTCGGGTGCAGGTTCGCTAGTTGCTTACGCATTAAAAATTACCGATTTAGACCCAATAGAATTTGATTTACTGTTTGAACGATTTTTAAATCCAGAGCGGGTATCCATGCCTGACTTTGATATAGATTTTTGCATGGATAGGCGTGATGAAGTCATTCAATATGTGGCTGAACATTACGGGCGCGATCACGTTGCACAGATTATCACTTACGGTTCAATGGCGGCAAAAGCGGTGATTCGTGATGTTGGACGGGTGTCGGGTTTGGGTTATGGTTTTGTCGATAGTCTTGCCAAATTAGTGCCGTTTGAAATTGGCATGACATTGACTAAAGCCTTAAAGGCTAGCCCAGAATTAAAACAGCGTTATGACAACGAAGAAGACGTAAAAACGCTGATTGATATGGCGTTATCACTGGAAGGCACGGTACGCAACGCAGGTAAACACGCAGGCGGCGTGGTGATTTCACCGACTAAATTAACCGATTTCACCGCGCTGTATTGTGATGAAGAAGGCAATAATTTAGTTACCCAGTTTGATAAAGACGATGTCGAAGCCGTCGGGTTGGTGAAGTTCGACTTTTTAGGCTTACGCACCCTGACAATTATTGATTGGGCATTGCAGGATATTAACGCCAAACTGCAAGCCCAAGGCAAACCGCTGGTTGATATTACTCTGATTCCCAGAGACGATTCCGCCTCTTACGCGCTGTTAAAAAATGGCGATACCACCGCTGTATTCCAGTTGGAATCACGCGGTATGAAAGAGCTGATTAAAAAACTCAAACCTGATTGCTTTGATGACATTATCGCGTTAGTGGCATTATTTCGCCCTGGTCCGTTGGAATCTGGGATGGTGGATGATTATGTCAACGTCAAACACAAACGCCAAAAAGCCGAATACGCCCATCCGTTATTAGAGCCGATATTAAAACCCACCAACGGGGTTATTTTGTATCAAGAACAGGTGATGCAAATTGCGCGGGAAATGGCTCTGTATACTTTGGGTGGCGCGGATATGCTACGTCGCGCAATGGGTAAGAAAAAGCCCGAAGAAATGGCAAAAGAGCGCGATAAATTTACCAAAGGTGCGACCGAAAATAACGTTGACGAAAAAGTTTCGACGTATGTGTTTGACTTAATGGAAAAATTTGCGGGTTATGGTTTTAATAAATCCCATTCTGCCGCTTATGCCCTAGTTGCCTATCAAACCGCGTGGTTAAAAGCCCATTATCAAGCTGAATTTATGGCTGCTGTGTTGTCAGCGGATATGGATAACACCGATAAAGTGGTGATTTTGATTGAAGAATGTCAGCACATGAAGCTGAAAATTCTGCCTCCCAGCATTAATGTTTCTAAGTATAAATTCACCGTCAATGCACACGGGCAAATTATTTATGGTTTAGGTGCGTTGAAAGGTGCGGGTGAAGCGGCGATTGAGGAAATGGTCAAAGAGCGCGATGACAACGGATTGTTTTCAGGACTTTATGATTTATGTAAACGCATGGATTTGCGTAAATTTAATAAACGGGTGTTGGAGGCGTTGATTCGTGCGGGGGCTTTTGATGAATTTGATGATAACCGCGCCGCCCACTTAGCCGAATTACCCACTGCGCTGAGAATTGCTGAACAACACGGCAAAATGGCGGCGGCAGGTCAAAATGATTTATTTGGTTTGGCCGTTAGTGATGATGCAGCGGTTGATGAGTCGCAAACTTATAGTACAGCAGTTATTCCTTGGTCATCTAAAGAACGCTTGGATGCAGAAAAAACTGTGTTGGGTTTGTATTTGACGGGGCATCCGATTGATTATTACGCGCCAGAATTAAAGGATTTAGGTATTAAGACTATCGGTGTGTTATTAACGGAGTTAGAACGGTCTCGTGGTGGTATGAAGGTGCGTGTGGCAGGGTTAGCGATAGATATTGGCATACGGCAAAACAAACAAGGAAAAAGTCGTGGTACGGCGATATTGGATGATAATACAGGGCGGTTGGAAATATCGGCTTATGCCGAAGCATTCGATAGCTATCAGGGTATTTTTGCCCGCGATCATAAAGATGCGCTATTGATTGCTGAAGGTGTATTGACGATTGATGAATATTTGAATGCTCCTCGGTTAAAAATGGAAAAGCTATATAATATGGATCAAGCCAGAGAAGTTTATGCAAAAAATATTAGCTTACTATGGACAGCAAAACAGCCAGAGACCCATTTAATTGCAGAATTGAAGACCACGCTTACGCCTTTTAAAGGTGGGCGGTGTGCGGTGATGATTGAATATAGTTCAAAAACCAACCGCGCCATTCTCCAGTTAGGTGACGCGTGGCGGGTGCGTCCAACTAATGATTTACTAACGCAGTTAAGAGCGTTGTTTGCAAAGGTAGACATTAGATATAAGTGAAATATAGCTAAAGGACAATAAAATGATGCCGTTCGTGGTGAGTCCTTCGATACCTCAGGAGAGCCTTGTCGAACCACCACAACCCTTCGACAGGCTCAGGGCGAACGGTCTCTAATCAATACGTTGGTCATCGTGTGTTATTGAGTCATATCCGCTATTTCTTGTGCTAACTCTTGAGTTCTTGGATCAGTCATCGCTGCCATGCAACGCAGTTTAATAACTTCCAGCAGCTTGGCATTCGGTTCTTTGCTTGCAGCTTCAAGACTACAATCATCTTCACGTTTTTTTAACCATTGGCGTTGTTCGGGTAATAGCGCGTCTCTGATTTCTTTGGTGGTTGCATTCCAAACCACATTAATACGTTTGTTGGCTTCATCAAGTTCAGCTTGAGCGGCATTTCTTGCAGTATCGCTATCGACAGATATTTCAATACTATTGGCTATGCGTGGGGCTTCTGTGGGTTGTTCAATGTTGCTACTGACTGGCGCGGTCATCGCCGCTATTTTTTGTTTTAACTCTTCAACTCTAGGATCGCTCATTATTGCCATACAGCGTAATTTAACCGCTACTTGCTTATTGACATTAGGTTCTTCGGTAGCAGCTTCAAGTGCGCAATCATTATCACGTTTTTTAATCCATTGGCGTTGTTCTAGCGATAGCTCATCCCTGATTGCTTTGGTGGTTGCATTCCAAACCACATCAATTCGTTTATTGGCTTCGTCAAGTTCGCTTTGAGCTGCCTTTTTATCGGCGATTAACTCGGCAGATGGTGCAGTGTTGTCAGGTGTTTCCGTGCTGTTGCTAATTGCTGGAGAAGCAGGGGGTGTTGTTGGTGTAATGTCAGCTGGTGGTGTAGTAACAACAGGTTCTGGGAGTTTAGGCGTATTGGCAACCGTGGCACTTGGGACATTAACCACGGTAGGGTCAACAGCATTGCTGATAGTAATCGGCGGAATAACATTTTTCAAATACAAACCCAACACAAGAAAAAGTACACTGCCTATAAAGCACATATACCTTGGTACACCAGTAATTTCAGGTATCTTCACTTCTTTTATATCAATGCCACCGCCGATAATGCCGATGATAAATAATAGAATCCCTGTATAAAACGATACTTCTCCGATACTCATTTTTACCTCTGCTTGAATGTGTTAATAGATAGCGTTAGTGGGGGTTATCTGGATATTGACACAGTACCCAAGTCACGCCCGTATTGTACCATCCACGATTATCAAGCGAATAAAGATAAGTCGGCGTGCAAACCTAGGTTTGTATTCCTGTAGCTTCGATGTGGTGAAACGGAATTGAGGGAATTTGTTCTGATAGCCCGCGATTTCACTACGTTACATCGAGGCTACTGGCTTGGTCGTTTGTTGATTTTGTAGGATGGGTAGAACGAAGTGAAACCCATCAATTACGCGGGTTGTGATGGGTTTCGCTATCGCTCTACCCATCCTACACTTGCCCATCTTACGGGTTGGCTGGCTTATCGCGTTATTTTTTGAATTGCGTTAGCAAGTGCTTCACGAATATACGGTGAATCCTCATGTAATTGTGGGTTTTGAAGATTCTTATAGGTTTTTTCCCTGTTTCCAGAAAAACGGTAAACATTCATATAGCCGCCTGTTGCCAAGTCTACATGACCTTGTAATGCAAGAACATCCGCAAGATTAGCCCATGCCGAAGCTCTATCTGGTTTTATGATTAGTGTATTAGTTAAAACTGACAAAGCTTTATCCAAGTTTCTTGATTTCATCAGTACGAAACCGTAATTGTTCAGAATTTCTACATCAGAAGGGTCTATTTGGGTGGCTTTTGCAAAAAGTGGTAGTGATTGGTCATACTGTTGACTTTGGATAAGTTTCAAAGCTTCTTCATTGATTTTACGCGCTTCTTTCTTATCGCCTTTTGCTGGTTTTGGCTGATTTTCTAGGTATTGCTTACTAGCCTGAATACTGGTTTCATCATTATTTATTGCGCCTTTTAACATTTGTTGAATGTGTTGTTCTGCATTTTCTGGAGTAGCATCTACTGGCTTGTCAGTGGATATGTCTATAGTCGTAGTAGCAGGTTCGGGTTTTGATTGCTGTATTTTTTCGGTTTGTAACTCTATTTGGCTTGGCTGTTCAGAAACAGTGGTTTGTTTGAGTGGCGTAGCTACATCAGTTTTTTCACTTTTTGAAATAAAAGTACACTTATTCAACATTGGCGTACTAACAACTTCACCGTTACCTTGACATTGAACTGTAACTTCATTCCCTTTTTGTAGATTTATTGCCTTTTGCTCTTCGCTTTTTTCAAGTTCGGCATGAACATTATTAAATTCATTCGTTGTCCGTAAACTAACCACAGTGTTATCTGTGAAATCTTTGCTAATACTGGTAATAATGCCTGTCACTTGGAGAAGTTTACCTTTATAAATACTATCTGCTCTAGCTTCATTTTGCTCATAGTCATTTGCAATTTGGATTGAGCTGACCTGAATTGCAGCCTGAGTTACTACTGGTGCTTGAATTATGTTTTTCTGAACTGTAGGAACTTCAACTACTGGTTCTTGAGCTATTGACTTAGGTGCTTCAACCTGAGTTACTGGTTCTTGAATTACTGGCTGTTGAAATTTGCCTCTGATTTCCGACTTCTTCCCTTCAATAGCCGAATTCATGATACCCCAACTGCCAACAAAAACTAGCGTAACAAATATTCCTGAAATTAACCGATTATCCAAACCATACTGCTTACGTTTGAATAGATAAATAGGGAATCCAATAATCCAGAGAAAGGTAATTATAAAAAACCATGCTGTTGGACTATAAGTGCCTTTATTCCTGTCAGATTTCATTCCTACTTTACTTGCTTCCATTGCTGCAACTATTGCAGTTCCAAGTACAGTAAATAACATTATTAGTGACATTGTATCGCTAGGCGACTGAAATAAATTCATGCCTGATACCCAGAACCAAATAAGCATTGTTGCAACTACGGGAATAGCTAATAAAAACATTCCATAGTCTGTCGTTTTTTCTGACGCTCTATTTTCAAGGTCTGAGCTACAATGTTTACATTTTTTTGCGATTGCTAAAATTTCTTCACCGCAAAAAGGACATCGCTTCATTTCTTCATTCACTGTTTTATCCTTTATCTAGCGCGTAGGTTTAATATACAAAGTCGGGTTGAGAAACGAACTCCAACAAATAGGATAGCTAATATTCAAAAATCACTTATAAATCTCTTTACGATGTCGGTAATTACACTCTGCGTTGGAATGCCTCAGTTGACGCTCCAGCGTCTTCTTATGTTGCCAAGTAACACAATGCTGGAGCGTTGTCAGACGAATTCCCACGCTGGAGCGTGGGAACTGTGCTTACTCACAAACCTAGGTTTGCACTCCAAAAAATCTACTAATGGGTTTTAAGACTCTGAACTTGATTCAGATTTATTGGTCTCAGCGGGTGGAGTAGATTCCACAACAGGGGCAGGCTGTTCAACGGGTTTTGGTTCGTTGACAGGTTCAGCACGTTCAACTTTTTCTATCCGTTCAGCAAATTCACTGTTGTATGAACGAGCAGGTGCGGGACGTGGTTCACTTGCAACCGTTTCAGTGCTTGGCGATTCATCACCAGTAGAGGGTTGTGCTTCACCGTCTAACTCAGGTTTTTTGTAGTTAGGATTACGCGGTCTTCTGCGGTTTGGGCCTCTGCGAGTGTTATTTTTTCTTTCTGGTTTAAGTGCATCAGTCGCTATCGCTAGCTCAGTATCGGGACTGGACACCAGTTCAACAACAGAATCGGCTTCTGGAATAGCCGCTGTCGATGGCACAGTAGCGATTTCATTGCTTACACTCGCTTCAACGGCAGGGATTGGCGCGAGATTAGCTCTGACATTACGACCAGGCCCTCGTTGTTGGCGATTAGGGCGTGGCTCTTGGTTTTGCGCTGTTTGTGGTTCTTGTGGTGGGTTTTGTGGGTTTTTATTTTTACTGTTACCCCGTCGATTATTGTTATTACGACTTCTGTTTGCTTGAGCTTCTGGCTGAGGGGGTTGCACTTTTTCGATCACAGTTGGTGCGGATACAGTGACTTCTGGCTCAGGGACTTCGACGTAATTAACCAGTTTGTTCCAAAAACGTTTGATTAAGCTTGCCGCTTCATTTTTATTTTGTGCGGGTGCAGGTGAATCGTGCATGAATTCTTTAACCGCCGCTTTTTCAAACGGTTGTCTGCTTTGTTGGGCAAACTCTGGAATGGTGATGTCTTCGGCTTTAATTTGTAAGTAACTGGGTTTTTCGTCTCCAGTTTCTTTTTCTTTGATGCGCTCGATGTCGTAAGCTGGCGTTTCTAAATGTTTACTAGGCAAAATAACAATGCCAACTTTTAGACGGTTTTCAATTTGTTCGATGACACTGCGTTTTTCATTGAGCAGAAAGGTCGCACATTCAATCGGTAAATGGGCAATGACTTTTTCCGTGCCTTTTTTCATCGCTTCTTCTTCAATCACGCGCAATACTGACAGCGCGACTGATTCAACATTACGAATCGTGCCTTGACCTTTACAGCGAGGACAAGGCAGTTGTGAGGCATCACCTAACGATGGACGCATTCGTTGGCGCGACATTTCCAATAAGCCAAACCGTGAGATACGGCTGGTTTGAATCCGCGCCCTGTCGATTTTAAGCGCGTCACGCAAATGATTTTCGACGGTGCGCTGGTTTTTATTGGACAGCATATCGATAAAATCAATGACGAACAAACCGCCTAAATCGCGTAAACGTAGTTGTCTAGCGATTTCATCAGCGGCTTCTACGTTGGTATTTAACGCGGTTTCTTCAATATCACTGCCTTTAGTAGCGCGGGCGGAGTTGATGTCGATAGAGGTTAAAGCTTCGGTGTGGTCAATGACAATAGAGCCGCCAGAGGGTAGCGATACTTCGCGCCCATAAGCGATTTCAATTTGTGCTTCAATTTGATAGCGGTTAAACAGCGGTACAGAATCTTGATACAGTTTTGCTTTGGGCAAAAAATGCGGCATGACTTGTTTTAAAAACTTTTGTACCAGTTTAAAACTGTCTTCGTTGTCGATTAAAATTTCATCGATATTGCCGCGTAAATGATCGCGTAAGGCGCGAATGATGACATTGCTTTCTTGAAATACCAAAAACGGTGCAGATTGTTCTTTTGCGGTACGGTCTATGGCTTCCCACAACTGCATTAGGTAATTTAAGTCCCATTGCAGTTCTTCGGCATTTTTGCCACAACCCGCCGTTCTGACAATCAATCCCATATTTTCAGGGATTTCTAACGAAGCCATGACTTCGCGTAAATCACTGCGGGTTTCGCCTTCAATACGGCGTGAAATACCGCCTGCTTTGGGATTGTTGGGCATTAATACCAGATAAGTACCCGCCAAACTGATGTAAGTCGTTAATGCCGCGCCTTTATTACCACGTTCTTCTTTTTCAATTTGAACGACAATTTCTTGACCTTCACGAATCAAGTCTTTGATATTAGGGCGACGACCTTCTTCTGCGCCTTCTTGGGCATGACGATACAGTGGGGAGATTTCTTTAAACGGTAAAAAACCTTGTTTTTCAGAGCCATAGTTAACAAACGCGGCTTCTAAGCTGGGTTCTACGCGGGTAATAATGCCTTTATAGATGTTAGATTTTTTTTGTTCTTTTGATGGGATTTCAATGTCAAAGTCATACAACTTTTGACCGTCTACCAAAGCGACTCGCAGTTCTTCCGCCTGCGTAGCGTTGATAAGCATTCTTTTCATTCAATGTTCCTTGTAGTGTCCTGCTCCACTGTTAGATTTTACTGAGTTGACTGGTTTTTATCATCGTTAAGTTAAGTGTACTCATACAGAGCGATAGGGTTGATTCATAATGACTTTCGGCTGAGTTTTTATGGTTTTATTCCATTATCTGGGCGTTGTATGATTCGTTGAGTGTTAAACAACTCAAGACAACTGACAGATATACTAAGTCAATATTTTTCCAGTCTTGCTGGTAAATTCTGCTTTAAAACAGGAGTTATTTGTGTGTCTAGGGGGTCGAACGACGAACCCGAAATTCTTGTTGTTTGAAGTGCGCATGGCAGCTTCAGGGTGTTATGTTAAGTCGGTTTAGCGGGTGTTATTAAAAACACACCGAATAAACAGCTACTCATCAACGTCAACATTCAAGCGATTTTTTACAAAATCGTCTAACTAAATTCTTTTGAGCGTTTAAAGTTTGGTTTGAGCCTTTTCCGACCATCGCTATGTTACTTATTAATGCTTATTTTTCCAAGCATTATATTGGTTTAACGGCTTGTTAATTGCTTATTTTGACGGTTATTGCATTGTGGTTAACTAATCAATCGCCAGTTCAGCAAGGTCTGCTTGAATTCTGGCGATAAGTGCAAGCACTTCTGCAAGTCAGTGAGCTTACAACTCCCGCGTTGCACTGAATTTAATATCGGGCCAGCGTTCTTCGGTGAGTTGCAAATTCACTCGACTGGTCGCTAAATAAACCAAATACCCTCCGCCATCTTCTGCGAGGTTATCAAAGGCTCTATTTCTAAATTCTTCCAATTTGGCAGGCTTATCGGAACTCACCCAGCGCACAGTAGAAATACCGATAGTGTCATAAACACATTCCACGTTATATTCACCTTTCAATCGAAACGCTGTTACGTCAAATTGCAATACACCCACTGCGCCTAAAATTAAGTCATTATTTTTTAACGGTCTGAATAACTGCGTTGCACCTTCTTCAGTTAATTGTACTAAACCTTTTTGCAGGGCTTTCGCTCTTAGCGGGTCTTTTAAAATCACGCGGCGGAATAATTCAGGGGCAAAATACGGAATGCCGCCGTATTTTAGAGTTTCGCCTTGGGTAAAGGTATCACCCACTTGAATCGTGCCGTGATTATGCAAGCCAATAATATCACCAGCGTAGGCTTCTTCTACTGCCTTACGGCTATCGGCTTGGAAAGTAATCGCGTTAGACACTTGGACTTGTTTACCTAAACGGGCATGATACATTTTCATGCCTTTATCAAATTTACCCGAACAGACACGCAAAAACGCCACGCGGTCTCGATGTGAAGGATCCATATTGGCTTGCACTTTAAACACAAAGCCTGTGAATTTATCCTCTTCGGGGTGGACTTCGCGTTGTTCGGCTTGACGTGGTCTAGGTGCAGGGGCGTATTCGGCAAAGGCATCCAATAATTCAATAATGCCGAAGTTGTTAATCGCTGAGCCAAAAAACACGGGGGTTAATTCACCCGCTAAATAATCAGGCAAATTAAATTCATGACTCGCACCTTTGACTAAGTCAATTTCCTCGCGTAATTCTTCTGCTTGGTATTTTAGCAACTCATCCAATTGCGGATTGTTCAAGCCTTTAATAACGGTAGCTTCAGCAATTTTGCCGCCATGTTGTGCGCTGAATAAATGGATTTCATCTTTGTATAAGTGATAAACACCTTTGAAACGTTTACCCATACCGATAGGCCAGGTCATCGGCGCACATTTAATTTTTAACACGCTTTCCACTTCGTCCATCAGTTCAATCGGCTCGCGTCCTTCGCGGTCTAATTTATTGATGAACGTTAAAATCGGCGTGGTGCGCAAACGGCACACTTCCATTAAATTAATGGTACGTTCTTCCACGCCTTTGGCAACGTCTATCACCATCAACGCGGAATCGACGGCGGTTAGCGTGCGATAAGTATCTTCGGAAAAGTCTTCATGGCCAGGTGTATCAAGTAGATTAAGCACACAGCCTTTATGTTCAAACTGCATCACGGACGTTGTCACCGAAATACCGCGTTCTTTTTCCATTTCCATCCAGTCAGAAGTCGCATGACGCGCCGCTTTGCGTCCTTTCACTGAACCTGCCAATTGAATTGCACCGCCAAACAATAATAGTTTTTCGGTGATGGTGGTTTTACCTGCGTCTGGATGAGAAATAATGGCGAAAGTGCGGCGGCGTTGCAATTCTGAAAGCGATTCGGACATGGTGGTTTTTTAAAAATTTAGGAATAATAGTGAAATTATAACTGATGTTACTCGCTGTCCACGAAAAACACGAAAAGCTAGGGAGTAAGAATGGTTTTTTCCTCAACTCATCTGAGAGTTGTATAGTATATGTGAAGCGTAGCGGAACATGGGGGAACTAGCATCTCATCGCGAAAAACTCTGCATTACGTTACACTCCATGTAAGTTACTCGCTAATCCGCAAAAGTGTACTCCGCATTTTTAACGATACCCGCCTCAAGCAAAACTTTGCAACCATAACGACCATAAGTTTTACTTTCAACCATATAATTAATGCCAGATTCATTACGAGGTCGAAGGAGTTCATGTTCGATGCCAAAGGTTCTAAGCTCTGAAATAGTCATGCCTGATTTAATTTGACCACAAAGCTCTCTAACTCGTGTTTCTGCTGTGGCGAAATTATAAGAGTAGTATGATCCACTCATAATTAACAAGCCAAAAATAATTTTTACAATGGTGTTCATTTTTTATCCCTCTGTTTAGTATACGGCTAAAAATAACTTCTCGATATTAATTGCATCGCGGCTGAGTCCGATAGTTCCAGCGTGGAAATTACTGACTCGATTCAGGGAGGTTGTTTTTAGCCGCATCCTAACTGTTATGAAATAATCGCATACTTATCTAAATCAATGACTCTTGAAGTCGGTGATGCTATTAGCACTGGCATACCCAGTGGCGTTGGGTAAAATGTCACCGCGTGGCTTTTTAAAAGTCGAGCAAACCGTGCGTATTGAAATTGAAGGGCTAGGGTGCGCTGGTTAATACCGTGATTGCTGAGCCTTAAAATTATAAACCTGCACACCTCTCAGCACGTTTTAAAACAGGCTTAATTGTTTTGTTTGTGCCGAACTTTCATTCCATTGGTATCGAACTGGTTTTTTCAGTTTTTTGATGCTGCCCTCATTCTCTGCTTGTTCCAACCAATCACGAACCTGCAATTTATGGAGCTTGGTACAGTCAGAAATTTCATCAATGCTTTTGGCATTGCTAGCACAAAACCGCTTCAATGTTTGTAAGAAAATCGAGTAAAAATCACAAGATAATGCTGGATTATCGCTGATTTTTGTTTCTAACAATTCTTCCATAACAGGGGTGTCATGGCATTTTGAAGTATTTTTTACTGGATAGACATTATCTTCGACTGATTCAGTATGTTGAGGATTTGCAAACAAACTGTTTATGTCACAAGCTTCAATAACGCTTTCACACCACTGTGCGCCCTGTTTAACAAGCTCTTCATTGCCCGCTTCGGTATCCTCAGTGGGTTTTACCCAAACAGGAATCCACGTTTTTTTAAGACTTTCAACCGCACCGCTCCATGTTCCGCCCGTCTTGCCAGAATGCACAATAACCGCCGCATCAGCCAGACAGTAAATATATTTATTACGCGCCATTGCGTTGCCAATATTGAACCCTGCTTCTGGATAAAAAGGCGAAATCAAAACTAAATTGTTATTCAGTAAACCGTTACGCCATTTTTGCACAGTTGCTGCTTTTAACAAACTATCCGCAAGCACACCAATCACAGAACCTTCAACGGATAACGCGCCTGACATTGCGGCTTCATCAATACCTTTCGCGCCACCAGAGACGATATTGACACCCGATAAAGCAGACTTAACACCCAGAGCATCCGCATATTGCAAACTTTCTTCACCCACAGAACGTGAACCGACAACGGCAATACCGCCATTATTCAGTAGTTGTGGATTACCTGCACCAAACAAAAAAGGCGGTGCGTCATTTTTTAGGCGTAGCTTCAAGCGTTTTGGATAAGCCGCATCTGAGCGGGTCAATACCCATATCCCTGCACGTTGCCATTTTTCCATTGCCAATGCCAGCGCGTGTCCTCTTGCCAACAAAGCTTCCAAGCGATTCAACGGTATCTTGCTGTCCTGCCAGTTCGTTAAACTATCAGCAACATTGCCATTCAATAATTGCGTAGGCGATAATTCCTGCTCTTTTAGCCACACCGCAAAGCGTCCCCATTCAGTTGGAGTTAATGGTTTTGCGGCATCGGGTAACGATTTTGTAAAGTGGCTGGTTAGTAATAATACAGCTTGTGTATTTTCAGATAGATTCATGATTATTCGTTTGTTGATGTCGATGCTAACGCAAAAGGATAAACTTTACCGCTACCCGCTTGTTGTAAAAGTGCTGCTATGACGGTAAATGTCCAGCCCGAATCAATAATATCGTCCACCAGTAAAACACTGCTTGACTTCATCTGCTCGATGGAAAACGCACCATCTAGGTTGCGACATTGGTGAAAACGGTTTTGCTGAAGTTTTTGCGGTTCATTGGTTTTAACTTTTTTACTGCATCAATAAAGGGCAAGTCTAGCGCAATTGCTAAGCGATGGGCAAAATCAGCAACCAGTGTAGGATGTTTCAATGATGGCACACAGCAAACCCAAACGGGGAAGTCTTCTGGCTGCCATCTTTCCCTAATCATGTCGGCGGTTGCCGTGACCAGTTCATCACGGAAACGCCCCGTGTGTTTGTCATCTGCCACCATTTTTCCCCAACCTGCATCACCCCAGCGAGACAATACCCGTCCTTCCTGTGCTTTTAAATTCTCAGGTAAATTACCCTTGAAGCCATATTCATTAAAAGCATTGGCGGCTACTTGAATCTTGGGTGTTATGGCTGATTCTGCCTGTTTGAGAAATACCATTGCCTGCTGTGTCAGACCAGCATCAACCTGAGTTGAAATGATAGCTTGATTGATACACACAGCACAACGACCACATGGTTCATCAATCTCGTCATCCAGTGCATCGCGTAAGAAATTCATTAAACAATCGTTAGTATGCAAATAACGCTGTACTTCCTGCCACTCCATTTCCCGCTGCAAAGTGAGATGCCGAATACGCTCGTTATCCATCACATAAGGCATCAGTGTCCTACGCCACTGACTGCCCATTTTTATAATAGGCGCAGGATTTTCTACACTCAAAAGTTTCAGTACTTTTTCAATTTGACCGTAGCGCAAATTGGTTATTTCCTCAAGCTGTCGCTGAGTCAAGCCATCAGTTTGCTCAAGCTTATCAATAATCTGTCTGACTTGTTCCTCAGAAGGAAACGCGGATTTACGAAAAAATGAATGAATATCCTCATCTTCCATACCGCTCAGTAAAATACCGATTGCAGATTCAATACCACGTCCAGCACGCCCCACCTGCTGATAATAAGAGACTATCGAACTGGGGGGTTTATTTGGATAAGCCAGCGGGTTTAGTGGTGGATTATCTAGGCATTGCCGCTGATTTAAAAAAGGCGTTAGCGTTTTATTAGGATGCGATGGGTAAAGGCGACCACACTTTATTGCAAGAACAAGCGGTTGCTGTGTTATTGGAAAAAATGGAAGTAGTAGCAGCGATGGTTCATGGCTTTGTTTATCACGAGTATTTCACCGCCGACACCTCACAAAAACTGTCATTAATGCTTGCCGCCGAAGACCATATTTTGGGCTTGGATAACGGCAAAAAACGTTATATCGAGTAAGTAACAGCCCTTTCAAAAGCCTTTGCGATTGCTATTCCACACGAACACGCAATGTCGATTAAAGACGAAGTGGAATTTTTTCAGGCAATCAAAACACGGTTAGAGAAGTTTAACGTAGGGGCAAACCTTTATGGTTGCCCTGATAATGGTCGTCCTGATGAAACACTAGAAATCACCATCAAGCAAATAATTGATAAAGCCTTAGTGTCTGAACAGGTGATTGATATTCGATGCCGCAGGTATTAAAAAGCCCAATATTTCTATTTTGTCTGAGGATTTTTTAGCCGAAATTAAAGGCATGAAGCATAAAAACGTGGCGTTGTAAGTGCTGAAAAAATTACTCAACAACGATTTAAAAGTACCAATCTGGTACAGAGTAAAACCTTGATGGAAATGATAGAAAATACCATCAAAAAATATCAAAACAAAATCTTAACCGCCGCCGAAGTCATCGACGAGCTAATTAAAATCAGTAAAGAAATTGTTGAATCAGATGATGAAAAGAAAAAAATGGGCTTAACGGATTTTGAATATGCGTTTTATACCGCCGTTGCCAGTAATGACAGCCCGAAAACACTGATACAGCATGAACAATTACGCGAGTTAGCTGTTGTTCTTACGCAAAAAATCCGTGAGAACGCATCTATTGATTGGACGCACAAGGAAAGCGTGAGAGCCAGATTAAGGGTTGTCGTCAAAAGGTTGTTGAAGCAATATGGCTACCCACCTGATATGCAGAAACTCGCTACTGAAACTGTGTTGAAACAAGCGGAAATAATTGCCAATGAGTTGGCAGCACGCTAAAACCCAAAGCAGTCAACTTTGGTATTCTATACATTTTTTTCAGACAAAAACCCGATTAATCTATATCATGCTCGATATTTTTAATAACTAAGAGATTTCTATTATGCAAATAGCTGACAATATGGCAGTATCCATTCACTATACCTTGACTAATGATGAGGGCGAGGTGCTGGATAGTTCGCGGGATGACAACGAGGCGTTAGTTTATCTACACGGCGAAGGCAATATTATTTCTGGGCTAGAAAAAGCCTTGCATGGTAAAGCCACGGGTGACAAATTTAACGTGCGTATTGCCGCTGAAGATGCCTATGGTGAAGTCATGGAAGACAGAGTGCAAGTGATTTCCCGCGCCATGTTTGAAGGCGTTGAAGTGTTGGAACTCGGTATGCAGTTTCAAGCAGATGTCAGTGATGGTCCTGGCGTTGTGACTATTACTCATATTGAGGGCGATGACGTGACTATTGACGGTAATCATCCGTTAGCAGGTCAGTCTTTAACATTTGATGTAGAAGTTATCGACGTAAGAGACGCAACCGCTGAAGAATTGGAACACGGTCATGTTCATGGCGAAGGTTGTCACCACTAATCACCGCTCGTTATGACTACCAGTCCTTTAAAGGACTGGTAATCCAAACATAATCATAAGCCTAGCAATAAAAGGCTTATAATGCACGAATCCTTAGTTTTTCCATTCAAAGATTCATGCCCTCTACTCCAGATTCTTCCCCGCTGTTATTTACCAGTTTTTCACTAGACGAATCACTGCTACTAGCCGTCAAAAAAATAGGCTTTGAACACCCGACACCTGTACAAGAACAGGCAATTCCTCCCTCGTTAGCCTATAAAGATTTATTAGTCAGTGCTAAAACAGGTAGCGGCAAAACAGTCGCGTTTTTATTGCCCATGCTGCAACGCTTGCTTGGCTCGCGCTCAACATTATTTGGCACGCGTGCATTAATACTCGCCCCCACGCGTGAACTCGCCAGACAAACTTACGACCAATGTCTGCAATTCATCGAATTCACCGAGCTGAAAGTGGGCTTAATCACAGGCGGAGAAGATTTCAAACAACACCAAAGCCTATTACGCCGCAATTTTGAAATCATTATTGCTACCCCTGGTCGTTTGCTGGAACTGATGAACCAAGAAAGCGGCGACTTTACTCATTTGGAAGTGCTGGTACTCGACGAAGCCGACCGTATGCTGGACATGGGTTTTAGTGATGACGTATTGGCAATCGTCAGTCACTGTAACGCCGCACGGCAAACGCTGTTATTTTCCGCCACACTCACCCATTTTGGTGTCATCAAAATAGCCGATAAGATTTTAACCAATCGCAAAGTTATTGCTTTAAACACCCTGCAAGACGAACACCTACAAATTGAGCAACAAATCATTCTAGCCGATGATAACGACCATAAACAAAAACTACTCGCGTGGGTATTGCTCAATGATGAATACGAAAAAGCCATTATTTTTACCAATAGTCGATTACAAGCCGATGCACTGCAAGGTCCATTACGCGGTAAAAAACTGCGCGTTGGTGTGCTGCATGGTGAAATGGAACAAAAAGACCGTAATCGCACCATGATTTTATTCCGCGAAGGCGTGATTAATATCATCGTGGCAACTGATCTCGCGGCGCGTGGTTTAGATGTTAAAGGCATAAACCTCGTGGTTAATTTTGATGTTCCCAGAAACGGTATCGATTATATTCACCGCATAGGACGTACTGGACGTGTCGATGAACTCGGTACAACCATCACCCTAGTCAAGCATACCGAATGGAATTTAATGTCCAGCATCGAACGTTTTCTAAAACAAAACTTCATTCGCCGTACTATCAAAGAACTCGCCGCCAAATACCAAGGGCCGAAAAAGCTAAAAGCCTCAGGTAAAGCCGTCGGTAGTAAGGGCAAACCAGAGCCTAAAAAAGCCGAAGTTGTTAAAGTAAAAGTGCGTCATCGCGATAAGAAAAACGTTGGTAAGCGTAGAGTACCCACCACTGCGCCGATTACAAAACAGCCAGAAGACCAAATTGTTACCGATAGTTGATATAGCTAACCGTTAATAGGGTAATGGGTTCAATCTGTTATAGCGATATTAATGACTGCCAGTCCTTTAAAGGACTGGCAGTCATGCTTAACAGATTTAATACACTACCCTCACTGACTTAAGTAAAACTGTGCAGAACTTCATTGATACCTTGAATAAATATTTCCCGCGAAAATCTTTTTGCACTTTTCTCACAGGCTTCACGCATAGCTAATGCAGCGTCTTTATCCATAAACTTGACAGCGTCAACAATATCAGTAATTAATAGTTGCTTAGGAAGCAATAGACCTGTTTTTCCATGTTGCAGGGTTTCCAATAAGCCACCGTCTGCTACACCAATGACAGGCTTACCCGCCGCCATTGATTCTACGGGTGCCATTCCAAAATCCTCGTCAACGGGAATATAAATGGTCGCAATTGCGTTGCCTACCCAATGACGTATCTGTTCATCGGATTGCCATCCTGTAATATGAATATTCGAGTAATTCTGTGCCATCTCTCGAAGCTTCGCTTCTTCGCTTCCTCCCGAAACAACCACGAGTTTTTTGTCAGGAAGTAACGTGAACGCCTCGATAATCTTATCGATCCGCTTAAGCGGATCTAACCGCGCATTTGATAGATAATAGTCACCTTGACTCAGCCAGTGAAAGCCTTTTATATCTATCGGCGGATAAACGATTCGTGAATCAATGCCTGTGTATTTTAGCAATCGTCCTTTTATATTATTTGAATTTGCTAGGATTTTGTCCATGTGTCGAATACAACGCTTGTAGCTCAATCCTAGATAAAGCATTAAGATTTCAAAAAATGGGTGCAGCCACCAACTAAATTGAGAACGATAAAATGCCCTTTGATCAAAAATATATCGTGGTGGGGTATGGCAATAGTAAATATTACGCCCCTGTTTATGTTTTTCGATGGCATAAATAGACGACTGTCCACTGTATATACAAATGTCGTATTCATTGAGAAAGTCCGTATGATGAGTGAACAATTTTTTCATAGATAGCATTTTTGGACTGGCAGGTACTTTATCGGATAATACGCGTATCTTTAAACCCGTCGGCTGAGGATAGCTATCATTGGTCCAGTAACCTGTGCATAAATCAGCATTAAGTCCTTCACATAGATCAAGTATGAGACGTTCTCCGCCACCACGAATGGCAAAATAATCATGCAGTACGATGATCTTAGGTTTCTGGGTTAGCGGTTCATTATTTTCATTCATTATTAATTCCTGCACTTTTCCGAATCTTCATTTTTGATTCCCTAGCTTACGATAAGCATCTGCAACCATTTTAGGCTCGCCTTGTAAACGAATTTGCCCATGTTCTAACCAGATTAGTCGAGAACATTGAGTCACCAAAAAATCCAGATTGTGCGACACCATAATAGTCGTGATACCACTGCGAATCATTTTTTGCATTCGTGCGGTACATTTGCGAATAAAAAACATATCACCGACTCCCAATATTTCATCCAACAATAAAATATCGGGTTCAATTTCGGTCGCCAACGAAAACGCAAGCCGCGCATACATTCCAGAGGAGTAGGTCTTAACGGCTTCATCCATGAAGTCGCCTATCTCGGCAAATTTAATGATGCCATCGAGTTTCGCCTGAATTTGTTTTTTAGACAGTCCCATTAAAGCACCCGCCAGAAAACAGTTTTCTGTTCCCGTCAACTCTGCCTGAAAGCCTATGCCTAGTTCTAGCAGCGGCACAAGGCGACTGTCAGGATTGACAATGACGTTTCCAAACTGCGGTTTAATAACGCCCGCAATGACTCTTAACAAGGTGGATTTCCCTGCGCCATTGCGACCTATCAACCCGATGGTTTCACCTTTATCAATGGTGAATGATACCTCCTTTAAGGCTTCGAAATACTCCGCTCTCCTGTTTTTGGCAAGATTGCTTAACGTGGTTCGTAAGGAGCGATGCTGTGTAGCGTGATGGTCAAAACGCACACTGACATTTTCGATTGTTATTATTTTCTGCATGATTGCTTACAGATAAAAGTAAAAGCGTGGCGTGAAATAGTGAATCGCCCAAATACCCAATCCTAAAAATACACTGGCAATACCAGCCGTCACTAGCCAATCCAAAAGCGATGGTAAACAATTGTAATAAAGCGGTTTTTGAAATAGTGCGGCAAAATAGGTGACGGGATGATAAACCAATAATTCAGACTGTAAACTACCCATCGGCATTGCATCCGCTTTGAATAAAATAGGAGCTGAAAAAAAAGTCAGCATCAATCCAGTCGTTGCCAGTGGCTTTATGTCACGGAAAAAAGTGTACGCAACCGCAAGCAACATTCCAATACCCAGTGCGGCGGCACTGGTTATGAAAATCGATAAGGGCAGAATAAAAACATGGATTGTCCATGACGGTTTAACCAAAACTAATATGACTAGCACCACGGCAAACGCATAAAAAAAGTCAATTGCGGCGATTAACCATCGGGTTAATGGAAAGATAAAGTATGAAATAGCCAGCTTTTTTAGCAACCATTCCCCTGCAATAATGGATTCCATTACACCCAAAATAGTGGCTTCAAAATAACGCCAAGGGACTAAGGTAGAAAACAAATAAACCACATAATCCGATAATTCCATTCGATTGATGGCTGAAAAAACCAGACTCAATGTGCCTAAATATAAAACAGGTTCAAGGACATTCCACATTATTCCCAAGGAGGTATGTCGATAACGTAGCTTGATTTGAGTAAAGGCATAAGCCTTTAAAAATCCCCAATTAAGATTTTTGAAGTGGATTAACATGGCTATTCGTTTTATTTCTGGATAACAATACCGTAACAAGTGGTTGGAAAACCATCAACCATGAGTTTCAAATGTGCAGGATTCATACTTTTATCATAATACTTGGATCGGCTAGGAGAAGGCGGCACATCATGAGGATAAGGAGGCACATCTATAAACCAGTCAACAGGAGACGAGCCAACATCGAAAGAGATGGCAGGTATTTTATAACCCTGCAATTTAAGTCGTGCTGCTAACTGCTCAAAATCCTTTCTTCTAAATAACACGGTTGGCCAATTATCGATGGTATCTTCTTCGCTGGCGTAATTGAATTCAGTGGTATGAATAGCAATTCCACCTGGCTTTAATACCTTGAGGGATTGTTCAACGAACCGTAGACCCTTCTCAATTGAGCCAAGATGTTCAAATGCGCAGATAGACCAACAGAAATCAAACTTTTCATTCATATCTTCTGGGATATTATTCATATCCACATATCTATGGCTAACTAAAGCATCGAAATCTGGTTTTGAAAGAAAATCGGATTTGTAAACTTTATTCAAGTTTTGTGCGTGCTGATTGGTAGCAATCCAACCTTCAGCCTCTTGAGTTGCTGGATCGAGGTCTGTGACTAATACACTGATACCTTTTGATGCAAAATAGGACGGAAAAGGTTCTTCACCACAGCCGAATCCCACAGCACTCAGACCTTTTTGTAATTTTCCTGCACTCTCAATCGATTTTAATAGGTATGCGTTTTCCCATAGTTTTCTGTGCAATAGTGGTGCCATTTTTAATTGATTGCAGGTATCGATAAACCAACTTTCACAAAAATCATCAAATTTTGTTGCCGCCCAACCCAGATTAAAAGGGTTTTGTTTTGCATTTTCTGTCGTTAAATTATGCCCTTGATACATAACGCTCGCTAAGTAATTACCAAAAACTTTTGCATTCCATCGTAAAGCAGGTAGGTCTCGTAAAATTTCATTTAACGCCACACAATTGGGTTGTTGTGCATCATTAATAAGACTAAGCATTTTTTTTATATCATCATTATTCGACATGGGTTAACTCCTCATTGCAGTCAATACATCGGTTGGCTTTATATTCGATAAACAAACACTGGTATAATTTCCTGCTAAATTACACAACAGGTTTTCATTACGATAACAGGGTGAGCAAGGAAAATCATTTTTGTTTGGCATAATCGGTTTACTTTTTAAATAATGCCGAGAAATAACGTTGCCACTGGTCGGTCCAAATACCCCAATAGCTGGCAAAGACAGAGCCGCCGCTAAATGTACAAATGAAGAATCGGGGGAAATGATTAAATCACACTGCGCTACAATGGCAAATGACGCTCTGAGTGGTTGGACTACTTTGATGATATTATCACTTTCATAGCCTTCAATAGCGTCGTTATTGAATACCAGCACCAATGAATCTTGCGAAAGTGTGAACGCCAGTTCTTCAATTTGAAGCCAATTTCGATAGGTTTCGGCTGAATTGGCTTGAATGCCAATTATTTTTTTGTTATCGGGATTGATTTTTGCAATATATGTTTCGGCTACTCGGCGTTCATCGGCACTGATTTGGTAACGGGGAGTATAGCCATAGTGAGCAAGCTCCTTTCTACTGATTCCCATAGCGGCAGCAAATATTTCGATGCGGTTGCTCTTTATAGTGGGGAACTCCATCGTTTCAATACGACTGGCAGGACAATCAGTCAAGTCATACCATTTAGCATAATCAGTCGTTTGTAGCGATTCAGCTTCTATATCGATACACTCAAAATCGTCATTGCCTTCCAACAAAGAGAAAAATGCGTTAGGGATGGCAAAATGTATGGTTTCTTGTGGGTATTTTTTGCGTAACGCACGCAATCCAGCCGTCATCATCAGCAGATCGCCGAGACCACCCATTGCGCGAGTGACCAATATCCCGCCAACTTTTCCTTTCGGTTTTTGGCGCGTTACATAATGAATCTGATTCGGACGACGATAATTCAAATAGTAGAGAAACGCTAACGCCGTAATCCGTAACGCTTTGATAATACCAAGAGGGCGCAACAATGAAATATTTGCTGCCTTCATCCAAACTAACTGAGTAATGAAAGCCAGACGCATACTAACGGGAGCTTCGGCAAAAAGCACAGCGGCAATATTACCCTTATAAGTGCTTTTGACCTGTTTTACGAACCAAAAACGTAATTTATCGTCAGAATACAATTCATAAATACCTCTCCATAATAAGGTACGATATTCACCAATACGCCCGACACTTAATAGAACAGACATGAATCGACGATAAAGAAGGGGGCGATTTGCTCGACTGGGTAACAGATAGGGGCGTAGTGCAAAGTTCAATGCAGCGGATTCTGCCTTTTCCACGTTGCCGAGCAATACATCCAGTTTTGCACGCGTTGCTATAAGAGCCTGCCGCACCGATGGATAGCGTTGCGGTTGTGCTGTATCAGCAAGATCAAGCGTATCGCTAGCCAAAGAAAGTAAATATTGATCCAACAAACCTTCCGCCCAACAATCCAAGCCTTCCAACCACTCCTGAGGTAAGGCAATTTTCTGGCTGAACATAGCTTCTGTTGCTTCAGCCAGAAGTTCCTGAAATTCGTGGGCAAAAATATCGATATTTGCGATTGATTTTAGATTTATTCCAGCGTAATGACACAGAGCCGAAACAATATATTTATCAGTCAACGCCTGCTGTTTAACATCTCTGTCGAAACGACACCAAATTTGAAAAGTAGTCTCGTATTTGCGCTCGAAAGCAAGGTGTTTAAGCGTGCTTAGGTCTTCGTTATTACTGCTCATCATTATGGAATTACGCTTCAGTTAATGCCCGTTCGATTTGAGACTTCTCATCTACCACTAATCGAATCAGTTCAGATTGACGAAGTCTATCATCACCCGATAAAGTCGGAGCATTTAAAAACGCATCAATGCTTTGCAACGCTGCTTCCAGATTGCCAACCTGATTTAAACAGATTATCTTACGAAATTGTGCCTCCAATGCCAAACCTTCACCGTTAACTATTTCCACCTTACGATAATAATCAATGGCATCAAGAAATCTGCACTCTAATTCAAGACAAAAAGCAAACCAATAAACAGCATGGCGCAATATTAAAGAGTCTGCCAAACAGAGTTTGGTTTCAGCCAGTATGTTTGAAAGAAACGCCTGAGCGTTAGAATATTCTTTTTCCTCAATCAGTATCCATGAATACCTAAACCCTGCATGAAATTTAAGTTCATCGCGCTGGGCAGAGCTATAACTTGATAGATAATAATCTAATGCTTGTTTTCGGCTGTTTTCCGTATTTTCAAGACACCAGCCACAATTAAATAAAACATCTGGCTGACTGATTCCATCAATACTAATACACTGCTTTAATAAAGGAAATGCCTCAGAAAAACGCTTTTCATTTAAAAAAGCAACGGCTTGTTCGTATAATGTCAAATCACTCATACTGGTTTATTTTTCCAAAATAATTAATACCATTCTTGGCACTGGATTCTTGCATCCACGCGGAATGATGATTTGGCTTGAATCCAAGTGGGGCATGACTGCCAGTCCTTTAAAGGACTGGCAGTCATGCTCAAAAGCAAAAACAACAGATTTAGCTCATTACCAAAGAAAATTACTCTTTAACTTTCCCAGCAGGTTTAATTAACCGAATTCCTAATTCTTTCAATTGTTCATCAGTCACAACAGCAGGTGCGCTCACTAATGGACACGCCGCAGATTGCGTTTTTGGAAACGCAATCACATCACGGATAGACGTTGAGTGCGTCATTAACATCACTAAACGGTCTAAGCCGAATGCTAAACCACCGTGCGGAGGTGCGCCATATTTCAACGCATCCAACAGGAAGCCGAATTTTTCGCGGGCTTCTTCATCACCAATGCCCAGTAACTCAAATACCGTTTGTTGCATCGCGGTACGGTTGATACGAATTGAACCGCCGCCGACTTCTGTACCATTCAATACCAAGTCATAAGCGCGAGACAAGGCAGTAGCAGGATTTGCCACCAAATCTTCTACTGAACAGCTAGGCGCGGTGAAGGGATGATGAATGGCGTTGAAACGACCTGCTTTTTCATCCCAGTCGAACATGGGGAAATCAACCACCCAAACAGGTTTCCATTCGCCTTGTAGCAGTTTAAGGTCGTGACCTAATTTAACACGCAACGCCCCCATTGCTTCATTAACAATGCTGGCTTTATCCGCACCAAAGAAAATTAAATCACCTGTTTGTGCGCCCGTTTTTGCCAATACACTTGCCCACACTTCGGCAGGGGCGAATTTCACAATCGGTGATTGCAAGCCATCAATGCCCGCGTCTAAGTCGTTGACTTTGATGTAAGCCAAGCCTTTCGCGCCGTAGATGCTGACGTATTTAGTCAATTCTTCAATTTCTCTGCGGCTTAATTCACTGGCATTCGGTACGCGCATGGCAACAACGCGACCTTTAGGATCATTTGCTGGCGCGGAAAATACTTTGAAATCCACGGCTTTCATGTCGTCGCCGATGTCTACTAATTCCAGCGGAATGCGTAAATCTGGACGGTCAATACCGTAACGTGACACGGCTTCGGCATGAGTGATGCGCGAGAATTTTGCATCCAGCTCCACGTTAATGACTTTGGCAAATAACTGACGAATCATTTCTTCCATGATATTCATGATTTGATCTTCGGTCATGAACGAGGTTTCTATATCAAGCTGAGTAAATTCAGGTTGACGGTCAGCGCGTAAATCTTCATCACGGAAACAACGCACCACTTGATAATATCTATCCATACCCGCCACCATCAACATTTGTTTATAAAGTTGTGGCGATTGCGGCAACGCGAAAAATGAATTTTCGTGCGTGCGGCTAGGTACGATGTAATCACGCGCCCCTTCGGGGGTGGCTTTGGTCAAATACGGCGTTTCGATTTCAAAAAACTCATTGTCATCGAGGAAATTTCTTAATACGCGAGTGACATCACGGCGCACTTTCATTTTTTCCTGCATCGCCACACGGCGTAAATCGATATAACGGTATTTCAAACGCAGTTCTTCATTGACTTCAATATCGCTTTCGACAGGAAACGGCGGTGTTTCCGATTCGTTTAAGACTTCAATCTCTTTCGCTAAAATTTCAATCGCGCCAGAGTGCATATTGGCGTTCACCGTACCCGCAGGACGATCACGCACCACGCCTGTAATTCTCAGCACATATTCACTACGAACGTGTTCCGCTGCTTTAAAAGCATCGGCATAGTCAGGGTCAACGACGACTTGCACCAAGCCCGCACGGTCGCGCAAATCAATAAAAATAACGCCGCCATGATCGCGCCGTCTGTGTACCCAGCCGCAGATAGAAACAGTTTGGTCGAGTTGTTGAGTGTTTAATTCTCCGCACTTGTGAGTACGCATAAGGTTTCCTTTCAGTTTAAAAAAATGTAATAGGTGTTATGGCTTAAGTTTAACAATTTCACGCAACATAAGCTCAACGTGAATAAAGTCAAACTGATGGCTTTCAAAAAGTTGCATCATTTTTTCATGGATGCGCATGGGGTGTTCGACAATTTTAAAACCATTAATGCGTAAAAACACATCGGTGACAGCAAAAGCAACCCGCTTATTGCCATCTATAAACGGATGATTGACAACAATACTTTCCATCAATGCAGCAGCTTCGGCAATGGTGTCTGCATAATAACCCGTTTGCGGGCGATAAAGTGCCGATTCCAAGCCGTTTAAATCCCTTATCCCTAACGCGCCGCCATAACGATTAATCAAAATACGGTGTATTTCTAAAACTTCATTCAGGTTTAAATAGCGCATTATTTAGCCAGTTCTTGATATAACTCATCAAACTCTGACAGGCTTGCGTTAAAAGCCTCTAAAACGGGTAAGGATAAGTTATTTTCTGAATAATCAAACGATGGTTGTTTTATTTTTTCTTGCATTAAACCTAAGCGGTAATGGTGCAATAAATCATAAATTTCTTTGTATTTATCAGTAGGTATTAACGCAATTTCTTCAAATAATTGTTCTTGTAAAATCATGATAGCTCTCTATTACTTAGTTTTAATGAGATTTAATTTATTGAACCTAGAATTTCTGTTGTTTTGTTGGATTGCCAAAAATCGGCAATCCAAGCTACACCACTGATTTAATTCCTGTCTGATTTGTTTTAATTCGGTTATTTCATCCAAATTTTCAAAGCCTTTATTTTGCCAGATACCTTTTAAACTTTTATTATTTTCAGTGGCTGGCGTAAATAGAGTTTTTAGGTATTGGTCGATTTGTTCCAGTTGTTGGTCTGATAAGAAAGCAAGTTGCTGGCTGATTTATAGTTGTTTCAAGGCTGTGGTATTCATTGTTATTTTATTTCCTCATTGTTAATTTTTTAGCATGGGATTTTTGCAATTTCTTGTGTTTTTGTAGATACCATCTCTCCAAATCAATCACAAGCGGAAAATCATCCCGTTTGTGGTTGATAGGGTTTCTGGTGTTTTAGAACACCAAAGCAAATCTGAACCAGTTTACGCATAGCGGCACCGAGTGCGGACATCTTGCTTTT
>JAPLRZ010000044.1 GCA_026398895.1 Methylococcales bacterium | reverse complement strand
TACAGTGGTAACGCTGTTTTTCTCTAACCATTCCATCTTTTCGGCTTTCGCTAGGTTGACATTTTGGACAGTTAATCATTGGTTTTTCCATTGCTATAAATTTTTTAATTTTATTCGAGCTATCTATGTTTAACAATGCCATAATTTTTAGGTGCATCAAGAAAAGCAGAAGAAAGTGATTTTTGAGATACCCA
The DNA here is from genome assembly GCA_026398895.1 of Methylococcales bacterium. Classification (GTDB taxonomy): domain Bacteria; phylum Pseudomonadota; class Gammaproteobacteria; order Methylococcales; family Methylomonadaceae; genus UBA4132. The sequence goes on along the minus strand of JAPLRZ010000044.1, from coordinate 185,920 downwards.
TAGAGCTATATCTTTTGGTGTATAAAAAGAGCCCATTTCTTTATGATTCATGTAATTAATATGATTTTTAATGCTGTCAATTTAATTATTCGCTGGTTCAAGTATAAAAAACAGTCAGCTTGTTGATATTAATAGGCAAAATTTAATCAAATGTTAAAATATTTTTCTTCAACACAAAGCCAGTAAGCGTGTAAAGTGCAATAATTTTCTAAATATTAGTACAAATTTGTCACAAGCGGTATTAGATAAATAACACTAACTTATTGATTTTATTGGTCGGAACGACAGGATTTGAACCTGCTATCCCTTGTCCCCAAGAAAGGTGAATAATTGTTTTTTACCGTTCAACGAAGTTTTAATTACTCAATAAACACTTTTAAATTCAGTAACTTATTTCATTTTACCGTCCAACTAAGTACAATAAAGTTCTTTTAAATTCAGTCAAAATAGTACCCCGAAGAGTACCCCGAAAAATCAGAGCTAAGTTATTGATTTTTGACTGACCTACCACTTGTCGAAAAGACAAAGGACTTTAAAAATGGCTATCAATAAAATAAAACCACTGGTATTTAAGCATTTAAAGCCTACTGATAAAGAACAACAAATAAGTGACGGTGACGGCTTATTTATTCGAGTTCGTTCTATTGCCTATGGTGGGGCTATCTCTTTTCGCTTACGCTATTTTTTCGAGGGTAAATATAAATGGTTAAGCCTAGCTACTGAACTGGCAGAAGCGCGAAAAGAACGCGATACTTACACGCAAATGTTAAAAGATGGCATAGACCCCAACCTTGAGGCGAAACTCAAAAAAGAGCGGGTACGGAAACAACAGCTTGATGAACAGGAAGCCTTAACCAAACTTGCGGCGCGTGTGACTGTCAGGGATTTGTTTAGCCGATGGCGTGATACTGACTTAATCAATCGTAAGGATGTTAAGGAAGTGGTGCGAATGTTTGAAAAGGATGTTTTGCCAATATTGGGCAGTTTGTTTGTTGAGGATGTGCGAAAGGGACACATTACCCAAGTGACAGACTTATTAAAACAACGTGGTGTTAATCATTTAGCACGAAACATACTAAAGCTAATGCGACAAATGTTTAGGTTCGCAGTTGACCGTGACATTATCGAGTTTGACCCAACAGCAAGCCTTAGTGTGACAAAAACCACCACCAAGCCTACTGACACGATAGAATCCTAAGCGAGCCTGAAATAAGAGCATTGGCGCGACAATTACCCGATGCTGGTTTATTTAAAGTCTACAGAGTGCGCTATCTGGATTGCCTTATCAACTCTGTGCAGAATTGGTGAATTATCGAAAGCCAGATTTTCAGATATTGATTTTGAATTGAAGACGTGGAAGATACCCGAAGCGAACAGTAAAAACGGCAAAGCCCACACCATTTATTTATCAGACTTTGCACTGGAGCAATTCAAGCTGATAGCCAAAAGTGAAACGTGGGTTTTTGCGAACCGAGATAATTCTACCCATGTGTGCGAGAAGTCGATAACCAAACAAGTAGGCGGGCGGCAAACGACCACCATACTCAGTAATCGTGCTAAAGACTCAGAAGCCTTGATACTGACAGGCGGTAAGTGGACACCGCACGATTTACGCCGTACAGGTGCAACTATGATGGGTAATTTATTGATTCAACCTGACGTTATCGAGAAGTGCTTGAACCACACCGAAGAAAACAAAGTGAAGCGCATTTATCAACGGCAGGAATTGAAAGCAGAACAAGCCGAAGCGTGGCGCGTATTAGGTGAACGGCTTAGTTTGTTGGTGACTATGGATAGCTCTAACGTGGTGTTGATGCACAGCACAAAGACTGGTTAAGACCTGATACAATAATTTAACTGGATAGGGCATCGAACCCGACAAGCGGTAGTCATTACACCGTTTCCAGTTATCCCTTTCGTAATGATTGCACTTTAATGAGGTGTTTATGACAGCTAAAAACCCACACAGTGAAATAACGTCTTTATCTGACGCGGTGGGAAAGTGGACTAATAAAAATCCACGCAGTGAAATAATGCTATGGCTTCAAGATAACAGACATCTTCCTTTTGAGCAGTGTCTTGAAACTGTAAAGTTTAAACTTAAAGATACTGACCCCGCATTTTTGATTCATTTTGCCGCGTGTTCTTTTTTACTGGTTGATACAAATGAAAGGCGCAATATCTGCAAAAAAGAGGATGAAGCTGAAAGGGAGAGCATCGAGAAAGATTTAAAAAAAATGAACCGACATATAGCCCGCCTTAATGAGGAGATTGTCAATATCGCTTTAGAGCATTTTGAATCAGAAAAAGAGCAAAGAAAAAACGCAAATAAAGCCCGCCGTGACAAATTCGAGACCATCGAGCAAGACCTTAAACGATATTGGTTAGACAATATCCCCCGTGACAAAAGAGCAACGGACGCAGCAATTTTATTGGAAAAAACCGATATTTTTAGACAATCTAGTGCAGAACCTAAACGCTCAACGGTAGAGAACTATGTTAGAAAGTGGCAAAAGGAAAACTGAGTTTACGGCGTAAACTCAGACTTTACGGTGAAAAGTTATTTTATCTTTAAAATTCAATAAGTTACTGTTGTTTGTTCAAAAAATGTGTTTATAGTGCCTAACCATGTTCAACAAATCACCAAAAGGTGCAAAACATGGTTACTCAAAACCTCCCACAAAAAGGCTTTTTTCGTTTACCGCAAATTATCGGTACTAAAGGCAATCCCCCACTAATACCCGTTAGCCGTACAACTTGGCTTAATGGCGTTAAGTCTGGAAAATATCCAAAACCTGTGAAACTTGGAGCGCGTACTAATGGATGGCGCGTTAGTGATATTTACGCGCTTATTGATGAAATGGGGGCGATATGAACGACACCACCCACGCGCCACACGCGGGCAGTATCAAAAACCAGCACAGCAATTTTAACCGATTTTTATCAATCCTCACTGCACAATTCGATAGTTTCATGATGTTTTTGCAGGTGATGCTATGAACCAAAATAGCAACGAAGCGCAAAGAACACGCATTTTAGAACACCTACGCCGTGACTCATTAACAACCTTACAAGCGCGTGAGCATTTAGACATCATGCACCCAGCGGGGCGGGTAATGGAGTTACGCAAGCAAGGTTTTAATATTATGACGTACTGGACAAATGAAGCAAAGCACCGCATAGCGCGTTATGTTTTGCTATCAAGTGAGGTGTAACCATGAAGCTATTATTAGCCACTGGCAAACAGGCAAACAACCCCGACCTGACACCCTACACACCCACATTCACAGAATTATTAACCAGACTATCTGTGCCTGACATTGGTACTAAGGGCGGCGGTTATTTTACCCGCTGTTCTGGCACTAAACGAACCAACAACGACACCAGCGACACAGCATCTATTTCAATTATTGACGGTGATAGCCGTATCGTTACAGACACAGGCGAAATAATCAGCGGCGCGGTATCGCCTGAGTTAGTCCACATTGTTTTAAGCGATTTAGGGATTAACCACCTAATTTATTCAAGCTTTAGCAATGGTGCAACGTATGAGGAACTACACGCGAAAGATAAACCAGCCACTGACACCCAACCTGCACAGGTTTTTAATAGCGGTGGCTGTTATGGTGCGGATTATCACAAATACCGTGTAATTATTCCTTGCACATACACCCGTGAACAATTACCTATTTTGCTTAATTATCTGTTTGAGCAACTGCACAAAGCAGGGGTAATGCTTGCACCTGTTAATGAAAATAGAACATGGTCTCAAGCGTGGTATTTTCCACGCGTACCAGATCAAACGCGGTTAAATCTGTTTGAGTTTTATCAATTTAGCAAAGGTGAAAACCTCAATGCTGATGCAATCACACAAGACTGGTTAAAAAACAATCCACAGCCAGAACCGACAGAACCACCACCACTAAAACCCAAACAGCCGATTAATGAGACTAACGGGCGGCGCAATCCGATTAAAGAATTTAACCAGTCTTTTAGCGTTCATGATGTGCTTATTCGCAATGGCTACACCCACAAAAAAGGCGCGTATTTACGACCTAACAGCGATAGCGGCATACCCGCTACAAAGCTATGCCTTAACTGCAAAGACGGCATAGAGCGCGTTTATTCGCATGGTGGAGACAAGTTGAATGATGGTTTTGCGCATGATGCTTTCGATTGCTTTCGATTGCTGGAATGTGGCGGTGATTTAAAAACAGCACTGGCATGGAACGAAGAACTCACTAAACACAACCAGCGCATTCATGCCAAAGAAAAAGCGCAAAACAGCGGCGGATCTGAAAAGCAAAGCAGCGCAGGTGATAACACCAACGACACAGAAGAGCTTGAAAATACCGCTTTAGCGTTCGATTATCCTACATTCAATGATGCTCATTATTACGGCATAGCCAGTGAATTATCGGCATTAGCCATAGAAGACAGTGAAGCGGACAGAATGGCTGTGTACATTAGCTTTTTATGCGCCTGTTCTGCATTACTTGGCAGGGATAAGTTTTTACGAATTGGCGAATCAAAGCACTTTGCTAGATTGTTTTGTGTGTTAGTAGGGGCAAGTTCACGCGCCAGAAAAGGGACAAGTTTTAAACCTGTTGTGCGTATTATTCGAGAATGTGAGGGCTATCTGTCATTAGTTGAAAGTCTAAATTTTGCCACTGGTGGGTTATCCAGTGCAGAGGGTTTAATTTTTCAAGTGCGAGACGAATCGGAAGAGCTAGACAGAAGCAACAACCCCGCATGGTGCGCAGTAAATGATAAGCGGCTGTTAGTGGTAGAGGAAGAGTTCGGCAATGCCTTAAAACAGTGCCAGCGTGACGGTAATACATCAAGCGCAACACTACGCAGGGCGTGGGACGGTGGAACACTAGCCCCCATGACTAAAAGCAATAAGCTAATAGCCACAAACCCGCACATCAATGTATTAGGACACATAACCCACTGTGAGCTAAAAAACCTCATGAGTAATTCAGACATTCATAATGGCTTAGCTAACCGTTTTTTGTGGACGTGCGTTAGACGAACAAAAAAACTGGCATTCCCACAACCTATGAATGATGACAAAGTAAAAGCATTAGCTGAACGATTAGCAGAAGCGGTAAGGCTATCAAAGGGCGATAGTGAAATAACGCTATCAAATGAAGCACGGACCTACTGGAATGTGAAATATCACGAAATAAGCAAAGATGATCAGGGTGTATTAGGTTCAGTTACCGCACGTTCAGAAGCGTATGTAATGCGTCTAAGCTTGCTGTTTTGTTTGCTGGATTGCTTATCTATGATTGAACAGCGACACATTGAGGCAGCGTGTCATGTAGTCGAATTTTGCCGTAAATCAGTGCAGTATATTTTCACAGTACCATCGCTTGATACAGGAACGGACGCGGATAAATTACTGAGTGCGTTAGCTGAAAAGGATATGTCACAGTCTGAGATTAGTAAATTGTTTAGTGGGCATAAATCACGCAATGAATTAATGAAATTACTGACTGATTTACAGTCCATGAACAAAATTAAACAACTGCCAAAAGAAACGGGCAGTAAAAAAATAATGTGGTCAATTATTAAAATTTAACCGTGCGAAAATGAGAATTTGCGAATTTGCCTAGCTTAGCCCTTATGTGGCGTGGTTTTGCTATTTTCGCAACCGTGCGAATTTTGAGAATTTAGCCCGATATGCCAGACAGATAAAAGCTATTTTCGCAAAATTCGCAACCATGAGAATTTAGCAAACCCGCATGAATAAAGGGCTAGAGTGGCTAAATTCGCATTTTCGCAAATTCTCACACTTTAATTTAAAAACCACCTGATTAAGCAGGAAAAAACAGACTATGAGTAAATTTGAAAAAGGTACTAGCGGCAATCCAGCAGGAAGACCCAGCCACGCAGTTACGGCGGCAAAGCTACGCGAGTTAATATCAGCCGATGATGTGCAGGACATTTTGACCGCTGTAATTACCCAAGCAAAGGCGGGCGATATGACAGCGGCTAAGTTGATACTGGACAAAGTGCTACCGTCTTTAAAATCGGTGGATATTCAAGCCGATGTTGATATTCAGACCCAAGAACCTAGAGAAGTAATCTTTAGAATTGTCAGTGCAGAATCAGAGTTCGACAATATCGCGCCTTAGCCAAACTTTTTTGATTGCTTAACCTGCTAATGCCTGATAAAACAGAAGCCAAAGAGGAAACCAATCTGATTTTTTAAGCAAACAGGATTTAAAATGAAATGCACACAAGCACAACGAATTAACACGGTACTCAATGCCACGCTTCCACCGATGGAACAAAACGGATTGGTTTTAATATCGAGTATATTATTGCTAATGCTTAGTGGTTGTCAGGTTTCTTCCCCAGTACAGCCAGTAGGAAAAGACACATACATGGTTTCATCTCATGTTAGCGGATGTATAAGTTGTTCCGCATCAATTCAAAGTCTTGAGACAGCAAATGAATACTGTACAAAGCAAGGAAAGGTTATTGTAATTAGGAACACAAGTGATGTTACAAATCCGTATGGGTATGTAACTGCAAATCAACTAATGTTTAGCTGTGTTTCGGAGAAGGGTTCTGAAAACACTAGACCAGAGATGAGAAAAGATAATGGTGTTTTAACCATTGATATTAATCATAAGTAATCAGCGGCATTGTTAGCGCAAGGCAAAAGACTGGCATTTGTGCATGGTGTTAAAAAGTCAGGGATTGACCTTAGAGTGTTATAAAAGGCGCGGGAAACTGAATAAAAAGCCAAACGAACTTTTAAGGGGGATTTATGACAATTGAAGACGCGCAGGCTAAACGATGGACAGCCCCCGAAGCGAGAGCCAAGCAAGCAGTTAAAATTCAAGACTGGCAACCGTGGGCTAAATCAACAGGCGCGATAACTGAACAGGGCAAAATTACCAGCTCACTAAATGCCTGTAAGGGTTACAAACGGGCAATTTACAGGAACGAGCGGCGGATCATGTCACACGGTCTACGCGCTATTAGAGAATTGAGCAAATACCCTGAAGACCAACAACCACGGCATTTAGTGGCGGCTATCTTTGAATTAGTGCAATACATGGATATTCAACTAGGCTAACGCATAGAATCACATTATTTAGCCCAAAATCAGAGTTATCGGAGTCTATAAAAAGGTGCAGTGATATTTGCTTAGACACTATAAAAGGAGTTTTTCAGCACTATAAAAAAACGGCTAACTTTCGGACTAATAAAAGAGTTTTAGAATTTTTTGGTACTATAAAAAAGGGCGTGTTATCCACGCGGCTAAAAATGACGAGTAAGGCATTTTATTTGCTTGGTGATTGGATTAAGCTATGGTTAAAACGAGCAAGTGTTAGACCGACAACAAGCGCAGCGCGAAAAAGCAGCAACGCTTTAATCAATTGATGGGTAAATTAAAATGAGCGAACAATCAGCAGAATATACAGCTAAGCAAGGAGTGACGGCAAACCCCTTTAACACGATACCCTCAAAAGTTACGAAAATGGTTTTTATGATAGTGGTTGCTCTGATGATAAGTACCAGTGCAAGGGCTGAATGGACAGCGATTGATGGTAACAATCAAGTTAGATTATATGCTGATTTTGCAACGATACGCATAAAGGGTACACGGGTAAAAGTATGGTCATTATCGGATTTCACCACAATACAGTCTGATATAGTGGAATCATATTTGTCATCAAAAAATCAAGTTGAATTTGATTGTAGTGAAGAACAATATGCTCTGCGTGCGTACGTTTTGTACAGTGGAAATATGGGGAGTGGTGAAGTTGTTTATAGTTACGCCGTGCCTCTGCCTGATCAAATGTTAAAACCAATAATCCCTAATAGTATTATAGATACTGAATTAAAAACTGTATGTGGTAGGCTGAACCAGCGAAAATGAACAACATTGCCCTAATGTGTACGGGAAAATTTAGTTAAATCGTATGGCATGAACTGACTACGCGGCGCGGGCGCGATGCTGAACAATTGACCGCTTGGCAGTATCGACAGAACACAACAGCACCGCTAAGCCTTTCTTTAACGGCAATGATTGCGGGTAGTTTGATTTTTTCAATATGCGGTCAATAACTTTCAAATGCTATCCCGATTGCTATCCCGAAACCGATATTTTGACTTTTTAGTGGAAACCGAATTTTATAACCTATTGATTTTATTGGTCGGAACGACAGGATTTGAACCTGCGACCCCTTGTCCCCCAGACAAGTGCGCTACCAAGCTGCGCTACGCTCCGATGTGTTTTTGGTGATTTTTATTGAGTGAGAGTGTGAATACAATCTCTGGTAAAGCAAGAGGGCGGATTATACAGCATCCGCCCTTTTTTTGTAGCTCTATTTTAGTAATTCTAAGATGTCTTCGAGATCAGCGACCATTTGGTGGATGAGTTGCTTGGTGATGGTGGCATTGTCTTTGTTGTCATCACTGCTTAAATGCGCTCTTGCACCACCAATGGTGTAGCCTTGCTCGTAGAGTAACGAACGAATTTGCCGTATCATCAATACGTCATGACGTTGATAATAACGACGGTTTCCGCGTCGTTTTATCGGGCTGAGTTCGGTGAACTCTTGTTCCCAATAACGCAACACATGAGGTTTGACTCCGCACAATTCGCTGACTTCACCGATGGTGAAATAGCGTTTTGCGGGGATGACGGGCAGATCATTATTACTCGGATCCAACATACGCTTCTACTCGGGCTTTTAGTTTTTGACCTGAACGGAATGTTACCACACGCCGTGCTGTAATGGGTATTTCTTCGCCTGTTTTTGGATTTCTTCCCGGCCGACTGCTTTTATCACGCAGTTCAAATTTACCAAATCCAGATATTTTTACTTGTTTTCCTTGTTCTAAGGAGCTTTTGATTTCTTCAAAAAAGAACTCTACCATGTCTTTTGCTTCGCGCTTGTTTAAGCCTAGCTCGTCAAATAAGCCTTCTGCAAAATCTGCTTTTGTTAATGCCATGAATCAATCTCTCAATTTTGCGCCCGTGTTTCGGGTCAGTGTGTCTAACAACGTGCTAACTATAGCATCTATTTGTGAATCTGTAAGCGTTTGCACGTCATTTTGTAGGGTTAAACTGAGCGCGACACTTTTACTGCCTTCTGCTACGCCTTTGCCGCGATAAATGTCAAAGATAACAACTTCTTGCAATATGGGTTCATTACAGCTTTTAATGCAATCAATTAGCTGATTTGCAGTGATGTTATCGTTGACAATCAAGGCTAAATCACGACGCACAGACGGGTATTTAGACAGCGATTTGAATTTAGCAGCGGTTTTATTCAACACTAAATCTTGCGCCAATTCAAATAAAAATACTTGGCTATCAAAGCCCAATTGTTTTTCCAGCACGGGATGTAGCATTCCTAACCAGCCTATGCTCTGCCCATCTTTATTGAGAATTTCAGCGGTTTGATACGGGTGTAAGGCGGTTTGTTCAGCGGGGACAAACTGCGCTTCACACCCTGTTAAACCGAATAAGGCTACTACGTCAGCTTTAACGTCAAAGAAATCGACTTTGCGGGTTTTTTCGCCCCATTGTTCGGTATACGCGCTGCCTAAAGCTAAACCAGCGAGCATTTTTTCCTGTTGGGTTTCGCCGTCTCTTTGCACGAAACGCAAGCCTGTTTCAAATAAACGCACGCGGTTTTGTTGACGGTTGGTGTTGTGCAATGCGGCTTTGATTAGGCCACACCATAAGGTAGTACGCATGACTGCCATATCGGCAGAAATAGGATTTTTTAAGCGTACCACTTCATCATTGGGTGCGATAATTTTTTGGATGTCTTCATCGACAAAGCTATAGGTGATAGCTTCTTGATAGCCTCTATCGACGAATAAATCTTTCACGCGATCGAGCTCTAACACGCTTTCAGTGGCTAAACCTAATTGCGAACGCATGAGTAAGCTAGTGTTAGGCAGGTTGTTATAGCCAACAATGCGGGCAATTTCTTCGATTAAATCGGCTTCGATGGCAATGTCAAAACGAAAGCCTGTTGGTGTAATTAGCCAGCCTTCGGCTTGGATTTCTACAGCCAGACCTAAACGTTGAAAAATAGACACCACGCGCTCATCGGCAATAGCGATACCTAGGGTTTTTTCTAACCGTTGCTTTCTTAACAGCACCGCATCACGGTTAGGTAAGGTGGCTTCTGTGGTCACTTCGGTGATTGCACCAACGCTACCGCCTGCAATTTCAACAATCAATTGGGTAGCGCGTTCGATAGCGCGAGTTTGCAAGGTAAAATCCACGCCGCGTTCAAAACGGTGTGAAGAATCGGTGTGCAGACCATACTGCCGCGCTTTACCTGCAATCGTTAATGGGGTAAAAAATGCGCATTCTAAAAATACATCTTGCGTGCTGTCGCTAACGGCAGATTTACTACCACCCATCACACCTGCTAAGGCTAAAGCTTGCTTATCATCGGCAATCACTAAAGATTCAGTGTCGAGTTTGATGGTTTGCCCATTTAATAACGCCAATTCTTCATCGGCTTGCGCATAACGCACGGTGATACCACCTGTTAATTTATCGGCATCAAAGGCGTGTAGCGGTTGTCCTAATTCAATTAACACATAGTTAGTGACATCAATGACCGCACCTAAACTGCGCACACCTGAACGGCGCAAGCGTTCCTGCATCCATAATGGCGTTTCGGCTTGTAGATTAACACCTTTAATTAAGCGACCTAAATAACGTGGGCAGGCTTCGGGAGCTAGGACGCTGACGGTTAATGAGTCGGCATGAGCAACCGCGCTGTTTTCAAATTGCGTTGCCGTCCAGTCCATTTCATTTAATACCGCAACTTCTCTGGCAATACCTTCAACACTCAAGCAATCCGCCCGATTCGGTGTTAAATCGACTTCAATAATCGAATCATTCAGTGATAAATAGTCACGAATATCGACACCGACAGGCGCATCATTCGGTAACTCCATCAAGCCATGCGCATCAGCGGCAAGCCCAAGTTCTTTTTCAGAACACAGCATTCCAAATGATTCCACACCGCGTAATTTGGATTTTTTGATTTTAAAATCTTCGGGCAATATCGCACCAATCAATGCCGCTGGAATTTTTAAACCCACGCGCACATTCGCCGCGCCACAAACAATTTGTAACGGTTCAGCTTCGCCAACATTGACGCGGCAAACACGCAATTTGTCGGCATCGGGGTGTTTTTCCATTTCAATGACTTCGCCGACCACTACACCGCTAAACACTGCCGCAGCAGGTTCAACTGAATCGACTTCCAAGCCAGCCATAGTAATTTGCGCCACCAATGCGGCAGTATCGAGGGGTGGATTAACGTAACTTCTTAACCACGTTTCACTGATTTTCATAATTTGAATCTCTACTTGCTTAATAGTAGGCGATTTTATCATGAGATAGGGGTTTGTATGGATTGTTTCAGCATATAAAACGCGGTAAAGGCACAATAAGCGATGACCGTATTGCGTTGTATGTGATGATGAAACATTTGGCGAAATACGTTATCGCTATTCCGCTTTACTTGGCTAACTTGAATGGCTAACGTCCTCATCAACCCATTCCGTGCGTACTTCACCGATGTGGTAATGATGAAATTCCTCTTGTGAAACTTCGCGCCACATTTGTTGATCGGCTTCCCAAATATCCGCCTCAGGCGCAGGAAATGGCTTGAACATTGCTGGACGCTGGGGAAGCATTCCATGCCCAAGCAAACGGGAGATAAGAATTTCTCGCACATAATTGGATGGTGTTAAACCAACGTGTTCAGACAGCGTTTTTAAATTGGTTTTCATGAGCTTTGGAATCCATAAGTAAAAACAACAGATTTAACCCACTACCATTGAGTTTATGGGGCAACCAACTCAGCGAACTACCTGAATTTATTGGTAAGCTGACTAATTTGAAAAATTTAGATTTAAGCAAAAATACTATCTACTCCCTACCACCCAACACAGCCATCTTCGCAACATTACCGAATTTTACTAAACCCACCCCATGCCCAACACCATTCTAAAAGGCTATGTCATCGTTAAATGTGGAAACCTTAAGTAGACGGCATTAAACGGCTTTGAGAAAATACTGTAACTCATTATTAAATAATATATTTTGTATGGAGTTAAAAATTTTCAATAATTAACGGTTACATAGCCTTCCAAAACGCCTAGACATTATCAAAAACGCGGTGGCAATGGAGGATGAAGAGCTTATCACTATGCAGGTGGTAAAACTGCAAGTCTTGGTATTGGATGCTCAGGTAGCGCGTATTTTGGCACTCATTCAAGCTCAGCAGTTTCAAGATGTGATTTGTGTGATTGAACAGAACAAACATGACAACAGCGGCGTGATGGTGTTTCAAGACCCGCAGATTCAAGGGCTAAAACTGGAATTGAAGCTGTTGGAAAATCGCCTGAATGAGTTGACCGATACCCAAGCGGACTTGGATCGGCAAATCAATGAATTCAGCAGCGATGTGTGCGGCGTTTAGGCAGTTTGATTGAAGCGATTTTGAAAAAACGCGCTGAATTGTTTAGTCATGACACCGCCGAACAGCAAGAAGCCCAACAGGATTATGAAAACTTTGAACAGAGCTATCAGCAACAACTCCAAGACGCACCGCAGACGTTAACGCCAGAACAACAACAGCAACTCAAAACCGCGTATCGCAAAGCCAGCCGTTTATGTCATCCTGATAAACTCGCCGATGAGTTTAAAGCGCAAGGCACAGCGTTTTTTAAAGCACTCAATGAGGCGTATCGCCGCCAAGATTTACAGCGCATTCTGGACACAAACACTCGCTGGAAACGGGGACGATCTTAAGCACAGCCTCCGATAGCATTACTGACAAAGCGATATAGCTAACGCACAATAAAATGATAACGTTCGTGGTGAGCATTCACACTTCGACAGGCTCAGTGCGAACGGTTTTGTAATCATTTTATTAGCAGTTAGCTCTATTACAAAAGCATTGCGCCGCCTTACGCGAACGCATTGCCGCGTTAGAAGCCGATATACATCGTCTGCAAGCCGATGAAACCTATCTGTGTATTCAGACTATTACCAGTAAGGATGACTATTTTGCTGAACTAGAGCAAGGCTTACAGGCTGAACTGGCGGCGTTGATAGCATCGTAGGTTGAGTGGTCGCTTTTTGGCAACCCAATAGTTTGTTAATCACAGACAAAACTAGCAAAACAAACTGCGTCCACCGTCCACGGTTAAAATTTGCCCTGTCATATAGTTGGCATCTTTGATTAAAAACAACACGGCTTTGGCAATATCGTTGGGTTCGCCTTTGCGACCTAGTGCTACGCGCTGTAAGATTTCCTGTTTTTCTACTTCAGATAAGTCATGATCTGACCAGAGTATCGCGCCTGGTGAAACCCCGTTGACACGAATTGCCGTGCCTAATTCTTTGGCTAAAATTTTGGTCATTGCCGCTAGTCCTGCTTTGGCAATACTATAAACTGCATAATTTTTTAGCCCGCGTTCGGCGTGGATGTCGATGATATTGATGATGCAACCCTGACGAGTTGCTAAGCTGTCCGTTAATGCGCTTGCCAAAAAAAACGGGGCTTTTAAATTACTGCCCAATAATTCATCCCATTGTGCTTCGGTGGTTTCATGCACATCGGTGGGATAAAAAGCGGATGCATTATTGACCAGCACATCAATGCCGCCCCATGCTTGCTGGGCTTCATTGGCTAGTGCGGTTAATTCTGACAATTTGAGTAAATCGGCTGCTTTGATTTTTGCTGAATTAGGGCGGATAGCGTTGAGTTCAGCATACAGTTGTAATACCTCAGCCGATGAGGTGCGATAATGTAAAAAAATATTATAGCCTTCGCTGTGTAACAATCTAGCGCACGCCGCGCCGATGCGTTTTGCCGCGCCTGTGATTAATACGTTTTTTTGCATGACAATTTTGATTGATTAAATTGAACATTCTAACCGATAGCAGGACGAATAAAACCTAGCTACACGGTAGACTTAATTTTGGCAGTGGGTTAAATGTTACACGGAGTCCAAAACACGTTTTGGACGTTTTGTACCGTCCAAGTCATGCCTTCGACTCCGAACTATAGACAATGGAATCTAAATGTAGGAAAAACACAGGTTTGACTTATTAACTTATTTTTTTGATGCGATACTTTTTTCTATTTTTAGGAACTCTCTGTGCTACTTGCCGATAAACAAAAAAAAATCCTTACTCTGCTAGCGGATGGTGAATTTCATTCGGGGACAGTATTAGCAGAAATGTTAGAAATTAGCCGTGCGGCAGTTTGTAAGCACATAACACAATTGGCTGAAGAGCTAGATTTAAATAGGGTGGCAATCAGTGGCAAGGGTTATCGACTGGATAAGCCGCTGGAATTATTGACACAAGAAAAAATTATCGCGGTGCTGGATGAACAAAACCGTGTTTTTATTAGCGCGTTAGAAATCCACGACCAAATCGATTCAACTAATCGTTATTTAGTGGAACGCACGCGACACCACGCTGTTTGTGGATTAGTATGTTTTGCCGAACAACAAACCGCTGGCAAAGGTAGACGCGGGCGTGAATGGGTATCGCCTTTTGGTCATAATATTTATTTATCTATCGCGTGGCACTACCAACAAAGTGGTTATGCGGCAATTGCGGGCTTGAGTTTAGCGGTGGGTGTAGCGGTGATTCGAGCATTAACAGAATTGCAACTACATGAAGTCGGCTTAAAATGGCCTAATGATATTATGAGTGGCGGTAAAAAATTAGGTGGTATTTTAATCGAGGTATCAGGCGAATCCGATGGTGTCTGTAGTGTGGTTATCGGGGTAGGGTTAAATTTATTTTTACCCGAAAACAAAGCCGAAAGTATTACGCAAGCGTGGACGGATATAACGAAAATGACAGGGCAACGCCCATCAAGAAATGTGTTAGCAGGTAAATTGTTGAATCAATTACTGCCATTACTGGCGAATTATGAACAACAGGGGCTTAAAGCATATCTGGATGAATGGCGGCGTTATGATTGTTTAAACGGTTTACCCGCGACTTTATTTATTGCCCAGCAAAGTATTGAAGGCGTGGTTGCAGGCGTGAATGATGAGGGGCTGTTATTGCTTAAACGCAAAGATGGTAGTGTTCAAGCTTTTGCCTCGGGTGAAGTCAGTTTTAGTGGAGCAGGAATGTGAAGCTGTTGGTTGATATGGGTAATACGCGGCTTAAATGGGCAACCATCAACGATGCGCAATTGATAACTGGCGAACCGTTATTAAATACACAGCTAAATAGACAGGCACTGCTTAAACTTTGGCAACCGCTTGTAACACCCACGCAATTGGTGATTGCCTGCGTCACTGCTAATCAATCGTTGGCGTTGGTGATGGCAGTTGCAGTTAGTTTGTGGGCGGACATTAACATCGTGCGAGTGAGTTCGCAAGCACAGGGTTTTGGACTGACTAATGCCTATTTACAGCCCGAAAAATTAGGCGTTGATCGTTGGTTAGCGTTAATTGCGGCGCGACATTTTTATGCTGTTCCTGCTTGCGTGGTGGATTGTGGGACGGCAATTACTGTCGATTTAATTGATGCAGACGGTCATCATTTAGGCGGCTTGATTAGTGCAGGCTTAGCATTGATGAAAAAATCCTTAGCACACGGTACGGACGCACTGCCTTTTAGTGACACACTTTATCCATTAGAAGCTGCCAACTCTACCGAAGCGGCAATTTATAGCGGTACATTATTGGCGGCTATCGGTTTAATTGAACAGGTGTTAGCTAAACACAGCGATGTATTAGTGATTTTAACAGGCGGCGATGCGGCGTTAATCGCCTCACATTTAAGTATTAAGGCGATTGTTGATCCTGATTTAGTATTGCGTGGCTTAGCCATTGCCGCTGATAAGTCAACGGATTAAAGCATTGACTCAGGAAGCCCATAATGCCCAGCTTCCAGCTCCATGTATTTGACTTGCACGCTGATGTCGTTGTCTTTCAGGAGTGGCATTTTGTCAAAATAACTGTCATCCCACACAATTGGTCGCTCAAATAACAGTACAAAGTCATCACCGTGATAACGAAAGATTGTCGCTTGTGGAAATTGATTTTTAAGTTCTTTTGCAAGGTTTACCAATAGCAGGCTACCTTTATTCCAGCCGTATTTTTTATTGTACTGGGAAAAATTAGTTAATAAACACAGCACCAAAACACTATGTTTACGGTCGGTATTGGTCAGCATGATTTGTAAATAGCTTTCGTTATACAGTTCAGTTAAGGAATCACAGAAAAAATAAGAAAAGCGTTTTCGTTCAAATTCATTATTGGGTCTTTGATTGGTTTGCACAATCTGGGTGTTTTTCAGCACTTCAACGGCTACTTTAACGACGTGCGGATGAAATTGTGTGCCTGAGCAATGGTTGATTTCTGCCAATGCCTCCGCTACCGTTTGCCGTGCTTTGTAAATACGATTGCTGGTCATGGCATCAAAGGCATCGGCGACTACCATAATATAGGATAAAAAAGGTACTTCATCGGGACTATTTGTTTCTGGATAGCCTTTACCATCGTAGCGAGCATGATGATAGCGAATAATGTCAGCAAGGTCTTTATACATATCAATTTTGGACAGCATATCGTAACCCGCATAAGCGTGTTGTTTGATTAGCTCATATTCGATAAGGCTTAGTTTACTTGGTTTTAACAGCACCGCATCAGGTGTAGCGATCTTACCGATGTCATGAAGAATAGCGGCTTGTTCGAGTTTTTTTGTGTCTTCTGCGTTAATACCTAACGCAACAGCGATTTTTTTACAATACTCTGCGACTCGAATAGTATGACCTGCGGTATAAGTGTCACGTTGCTCAATAATATTCACAAAAGCCAGTATAGTTTCTTCATAGTTGGCAATTCGCTTCGCTTCCATTTCGGCTAACATGGCTTTTTGTTGATGTGAATGTAAGATTAACGCCACGTCCATTGCCAGTCTTTCCAGTATATGTACTTCTTCAGCTTCAAAACCCTCGGCACGGTCTGAGTAGAGGGCAAATACGCCTAATGCTTGCTTAGCTTTCGCACATTGTAAGGGAATGGCGATAAACCAATGCAATATAGCTTCATCAGTTTGCGTGTCATGTTGTTCTTGTAATAACGGATTATAGCGTTCGATTACTGTGCGATTGTGGATTATTGCCTGTAAAGCTACCGATACGGGTTGATTCGTAATCTCTGCGTCTAGGCTATAAGTCATTTGCTTAAGAATAGCGTTATTTTTGTCTGCTTTATGGACAATTTCCAGTTGCTTATTATTAATAAGCCCAATCCAGATGGCGTGATAATGCGGATGTTTAGCCAATTGCTTTACGCTATTTTGTAATTCGCTCTGCACAGAAATAGCCGTTAATAATAATTCGTTGACATCGGATACGATGCCCAATAAGTCTTTAAGGTATTTTTCATGCTGATACATTTTTTCCAAGCCGCGTGTTCTTTCGGCAACTTTGTTCTCTAGCGATTTATTCAATTGCTCAATATTTTTCTGATAGCGATAAATTCTGCTAAGAAAACAGAAAAAAATACTCGATACAATCATCGCACCCAACACGACAAAAATTTGATTTCTTACCGTATATTGCTGTAACAATTGTATTTCTTGTTGAAGTATATCAGTGGGTATGGAAACTCGAATCCCGCCGCGCACATCGCCTATCGAATACCCTTGATTTTCATGACAGGCAAGACAAGCAGGTTCTACTTTTAACGACCCCATAAAATCAAAGGCTTTATCATCGCCACTCAAGCGATAATAATATTTTTTATCGCGATGATTTTCAAAATACTGCAAGGCTTCCGTTTCAAACGCATCAGGTGCGTTGTGGGGGTTCACTGGTTTTAAGCTGGTGATTTTGTAAAAATAATGACTGCGCTGATTGGACAACTCTGAAATTTGGCGCAGCATCCACGCAGGATTAATTTTGATTAGCGTGTTACCTTCGCTATCTAAAATGAAGTTGTCTTTCAAATAAGGATTAGGGCTTAGCCCTGCATTTTGTTTAACATAAACACCGCCATACATCGCACTCCAACTGCGCGTGACCACCATATTATCAAAATGCGCAATCGCTTCTTGGAGCAGTTTTTGCTCGGAAAGCTGCCTTTGTTTATGTCTTGTTATTTCAAAGCTAGATAGCATAAACCCTGTCGTTATTATCACAATGATAATAAAAAGTAGATTAGCGGTCTTTTTCCTTATATAGGTCATAAATTTTTTTTGATAATCCGTAAAATCGGAGTCTAGCGAGTAGAATAGCACTGTGTCGCAAAAATACTCACTACGCAAATAAAGAGTTTACATTTTTTTTGCGTACCTTAAGCATCACTCTCTATAAGCTGTATCAGGATTTGAATTGATATGATAATCTGTCACTCCACTACTTCTTGCTGTCGTTTAACAAAAAGTTACCATGAAATAATGAACATATCACTCGAATTAATCTACTCATGACCGAAAAAAATAATATAGTTGTTGATGCAATGCCTTTTTTTATTGCCGAACAATCCGCACCTGAAAAAGGTCGTTATGTGTTTGCTTACACCATCACTATTACCAATGAAGGCGCGTTGCCTGCAAAATTATTGCAACGCTATTGGTTAATTACTGATGCCAACGGTAAAATTCAAGAAGTGCGTGGCGAAGGGGTGATTGGTGAGCAACCCTATTTGAAACCAGGGGAAAGTTTTCGCTATACCAGTGGTGCAATACTGGAAACGCCTGTAGGTATTATGCAAGGTTATTACACAATGCGTTCGGATGAGGGTGATGATTTTAATGCCACTATTCCCCAATTTACTTTATCTATTCCCAGAGTTTTACACTAAATTAAATGTCTATTTACGCTATTGGTGATGTTCAGGGCTGTTTTGATGATTTATTAAGACTGCTGGATGCGATTTCTTTCGACCAAAATAAAGACCAGCTTTGGTTTGCGGGCGATTTGGTTAATCGTGGACCTAAATCCTTGGAAACACTACGCTTTGTTAAATCATTGGGTAGCGCGGCAGTTACCGTACTGGGCAATCATGATATGCACTTGTTGGCTGTCTCCTGTATTGAAAGAACCAATAATAAAAAAGATGCCTTAAATCAAGTGCTAGAATCATCCGATAGCCTCGAACTGATTGATTGGCTAAGACATCAACCGTTATTTCACTACAACAATAATTTTTGCTTAGTTCATGCGGGCTTACCTCCACAATGGGACTTTAAAAAAACCAAAAAAATGGCGTTAATTGCAGAACAAGCGTTAAGACGACCTGATTACCAGAATTTTTTAAAACAAATGTATGGTAATAAACCTAATCTTTGGTCATCCAGTTTGAAAGGAACAGCGCAATTACGCTTTATTGTTAACTGCTTTACTCGAATGCGCTATTGCGATGAAGACGGGCGATTAGATTTTGCTAACAGCGGTCCAGTAGGTTCACAGCCCTCAAATTTACTACCGTGGTTTGATGTGCCTAATCGTAAAAATGCTGATATGCGTATTATCTTCGGTCACTGGTCTACGCTGGGTTATTACGAAGGAACGAATTGCTATGCGATTGACACTGGCTGTCTTTGGGGTGGACAGTTAACCGCGTTAAAATTAGATAATCCTGTGCAACGCATCAGCATTGATTGTCCTGGCTATAAAAAACCCTCAAAATAATTTCTCTTGCCTGACTAATTATGTCGGTTAGTAACCTTTGGTGCTAGTTTAAATTAAGCAGCTAAAACAGTAAGCTATTGTTTTTAATGGAGTCCAATAGCTTTAGCTATTGCTGATTTGTAAAAAGCTGACGCTTTTTGACTCCTATTCCTTATCTAATAGCTGTAAACAAAAAAATATTTTAATCACAACACATTGATTTATTTTGTTTATTTTTATGGAGCTAACTAGCACCAAAGGTTAGTACAACTTTAAAAACATCTGCATTAACAATCGCCTATCAACTACCTTCCCCTTACGGTTATTTAAGGATTTATTAAACTGCGTTATTTAACCGAAAATAATTCCGCTATATCACTCATTTTTTCTAAAAATAATCGTCATTTTCCATTTTTTATAGTGCTTTATTAGGTAAATAGGGTGTAGCCCTAGCTTGGCATAAACTTTGCTTTTGTTATTGCTCTGTTACCACAAATTGTATAAAAATTACAACAACTAAGGAAAAGCATGAAAAAAATTGCCTTATTATTAGGTGCGGGCTATTTGAGCGGTGCTATCGCCGCAGAGCCTGCACAGTCTAAAGCTATCGTAGTCAATAAATCACCTGCGGCAGTTAAAGAAATGCCTGAAATGACGGTATCAGAGAAAACGTCTAGTACCCCTTTTCCAGACACGACTAAAGCAACGCCTACTTATACAATTGATAAGGAACAATTTGAAGAAAGAGTGAATTACACAACTTCGGAAGACGTTATTAGATATGCACCCAGCTTACACATGCGTAAACGTTATATCGGCGATCAAAACGCCATGATGGGCATACGCGGCACCAATATCCTACAGACCGCTCAGAACATGGTCTTCGGTGACGGTATGCCTTTACATAATCCTGTGAATGTCAGTTTTAACGGTGTTCCGAGATGGTCTATGATGGCTCCCAGTGAAATTGGCACTGCCGAAGTGCTTTACGGTCCTTTTTCTGCGCAATATGGCGGTGGTTCTATGGGGGGTGTTGTTAACCTAAACTCCAAAATGCCCGAAAAGTTTGAAGCGGAAATGAACGCCACGGGTATGTTTCAGGATATGCACAGAGGTGGGCGTAATGAATTGCTCAGCGGTTTTAGAACGTTTCTTTCGGGTGGTGACCGTATCAATAAATTTAGCGTTTACGGTTTTTATAACCATCTGGAAAATGATGGACAGCCGATGGATCCGATTGATACAGCGGCACTCACTAAAGCGGCTACGGGAACTAAAGTCACTGGTGGGCAATTGACCGAGCAACCACAAGCTATCGCTGGCGGATTCCCCACACCTGCCATTATATTCGGCGATAACGGAACACAGCACGTTGTTACCGATTTATTTAAGCTCAAAATGGCTTATGACTTAACGGAAGAGTTACAAGCCCGTTTTACCATTGCTTATGAAGAACGAGACAATCGCAATAATGAGCCGCTGGTGTTAATAAGGGATGCAGCTGGGAAGCCTGTTTATAGCAGTACAGTGAGTGCAAACGCGACGGGTGGTCTAGTCAATCAAAATGGACAGCAGTTCAGGCTACCAAATAATGCCTTTGGTGCCAATATTCTGCAACGTCAAGCACTCAATTATGGCTTAAGTTTAAAAGGTAAGATTTCTGATAACTGGAATATTGATACCACTGCCAGTTTCTACGATCCTTTTAAAAATCTCGCGGTTGCTTCAACCTACGCACCTCAAGACCCTAATCGCGCCAATACGGGACAAGGTTTAGTGACGGACACCCAAACATGGTGGGCGACTTACGATGGCAAATTAGCAACCGATAAATTTTTGGGGCGTGATGATTTATCATTCATGGGCGGCTATCAATTTGTTCGTGGTAGCAATAACATTAAGGTCTACGATACCAAAAAATATATCCAAGCGACTAAAGATTCTCAACGCAGTGATGCAGGTGGTCAAACTCAAATTAATAGTGTGTTTTCACAATTGGATTGGCGGTTTTTGCCAGACTGGAGCATCATGGCGGGCGTTAGATTGGATCATTGGCAATCTATTGGCGGTCACAATCGAGTAGCTGCGACACCTAAAATTCAAAGTGAATTTGCAGACCGTGAAGCTACACGCATTTCGCCTAAAGCGTCATTGGAATTTACCCCTGATAAATGGACATTTCGCTATTCATTTTCTAAAGCCTATCGTTTCCCTGTTGCGGAAGAATTGTTTGCCGCCAGCAACACCTTTCTGTCGCAGAATATTCCTGATCCGTCTTTAGGTCCAGAAAACGGTTATTTCCATAACTTTTTGACGCAGTACAATATTCCACGCGGTTATATTCAGGCTAATTTCTTTTATAACCTCGTTAACGATGAAATAATCTCAATTTCAAACACATTCGGTGGTCAGAACATCAGTACCTTTCAATCGATAGGGCAAACGGAAACCATTGGTACAGAATTGATTTTCAACCAAAATAGTCTGTTTGGATTGCCGATTGATTTAATGGCGAATGGTACGTTCATGAATAAGCAAATTACCAAAAACCCTAACAACACCGCATTGGTCGGTAATGAATGGGCGCGTATTCCTAAACTGCAAACCAATGCTTCATTAACCTACCATATCTTGCCAGTATGGGATTCTTCGGTAGGTGTGCGTTATCGTAGTGATATATTCCAACGCTTTGAAAACAACGATTATGCGGCAAAAAATGTGTTCAGTGGTTCGGATGAATATACTTTTGTGGATTTCAAAACCTCTTATCAATTACCCATACACCCAAAACTGAAAAGCACCCTCTCAGCTGGGGTTGATAACATTCTGGATCAAGATCGTTATGAAAATAACCCACTGTCGCAACGTTCTTACTATGTCAGTATGTCGCTTAAATATTAATAACATAATTTACTAAACCCAGTAGGGTATGCAGCAATGCCACCCTACTTATAATAATAACCGAGAGAAAAATGAATCAAATTAATCCCCCGTTTCCACTCAATCCACGTCGTGTATTACTGTGTGCATTATTGTTAAGCTCCCCCTTTGCTATTGCTGAAACTAAAGCCCCTGCGAAGACTGACAACACTAAAGTCATGCCAGAAATGACAGTTGAAGATCAACGCACACCTATCGCCGCAGAGACCTCTAAAGAGCGATACAAACTGCCTGCGACTACCGAAAGTATCACCAGCGAAAAAATAGACAACACCATCAACGCGATGAGTACAGAGGATATTATTAAATATATGCCCAGTATTACCGTTCGTAAGCGTTATGCTGGAGATACTAACGCACCTGTGGCGTGGCGTACCTCAGGTACAGGTTTAAGTGCGCGTGGCTTGATTTATGCCGATGGTATTCTGCTATCTTCATTACTGGGCAATAATAACGGCAACACAGGTTCACCACGTTGGAATATGGTATCGCCCAATGAAATTGAACGGATTGATGTGATGTATGGGCCATTTTCTGCGGCTTATGCGGGTAACTCTATTGGCGGTGTTATCGAAATGACTACCAAAATGCCGCAAAAATTTGAAGCGGGTGCCGATATAAAAAGCAGCTGGCAGACTTACGGTAATTATGGGCATAACCAAACCTTTGACACCCAACAATATGCCTTCAATTTAGGCGATCGCATGAAAGATTTTTCATGGCGATTTGATGTCAGCCATCTTGATGCGCACAGTCAACCCATTAGCTATGTCAATCCACTGACTTCAACTACGAAAGCCACTGCTGCCGATGTCGCTGTTAATGGCGCAGTTGCCAACTTAAATCCTTTTGGTCAATCTGCCCAAGTACAAGGTGCAGGTAATTTCAATCACACTGTCCAAGATACTTTTAAATGGAAGCTGGCTTATGACATCACGCCTACTATCAAAGCGGCGTACACCTTGGGCTTATGGCAAAATGATAATCACATCAGCTCTGACAGCTTTCTAACCAATGCAAAAACGGGGGCGGTTGTTAATACGGGTAACGTTAATATCAACGGAATGCGTTATACCCTTGCCCCCAATGCGTTTGGTGACTCGCAGGCACAACAACTGCATTGGTCACACGGCATGAACATCAAATCCAGTACAGGCGGTATTTTCGATTGGGATTTATCGGGTAGCGTGGTTGATTACGGTAAAGACATCGCCCGTGCATCCACAGGAACTCCGCTGCAATCCTCACAAAACGGCGCGGGTACGATTACCAGCTTAACAGGCACAGGCTGGCATACTGCCGATGCCAAAGGTATCTGGCGACCCACCGCTATGGGACAGCACGAAGTCAGCTTCGGTTTTCATCATGACTTATACAGCCTGAAAAATCCGATTTATACCGTTGCGAATAACTGGACAGGCACTAATGGATTGGGTGTTCCTACCTCCAACTCACAAGGCAAAACCCAAACTGAAGCCTATTGGGCGCAAGATTCGTGGGATTTTTATAAAAACTGGAATCTAACGCTAGGTGGACGTTTGGAGAGCTGGCACGCTTACGATGGTGTCAACAGTGCAACCGTGGCTGGCAAACTGCAAACCGTTAATCAAGCCAATAACAACGTTACCCATTTTTCACCCAAGTTTAAAATGACGTGGGAGCCAATGGATCGAGTAAAAATTGGTGCATCTGTTGCCCAAGCCTATCGTTTTGCGACCGCCACTGAACTGTTTCAAACCAATCAAGTCACCACGGGTGGTCAAACTTTCATCACCAACGGTAATCCTAATTTGAAACCCGAAGAAGCCTTATCGTCTGAACTGGCAACTGAATACTTGTTGGATAAAGGTAAATTACGCTTGAGCTTATTCCAAGAACGCGTCAATAACGCCATTTATTCACAACCTGGTATTACTTCAACAGGCGCAGTGATTAGCTCTCCACAAAACGTTCGCCAAATTGAAACTTATGGTGTCGAGTTTGCGGGTGAAAAATCAGATGTCGGTATAGCAGGACTTGATTTATCAGGTAATGCAACGTGGGCAGATTCTCGTATCACTAAAAATAGTGATGCCGATGCCGCCGCCGCTCGCCAACCGTTCAACGCTGCCAACCCTTACGCTAACTTACCTACCGTTGGTGCGCGTCAACCCAGAGTTCCAGAATGGCGTGCCAGTGCGACTGTCGCTTACCGCCCAACCGATAAATGGAATAACTCTGTCAGTATGCGCTATAGCAGCAAACAATTCAGTGCGTTAAATAACGCCGACACCAATGGCGGCACTTACACAGGTAACACCGCGTTTTTTGTCGTCGATGTGCGTAGTAAATACCAAGTCACCAAACAATTGGCGGTAGCAGCAGGTATTGATAACATCAACAACAATCAATATTGGATTTTCCATCCATTCCCCATGCGTACTTATTTTGCTGAATTGAAATTCAACTATTAAGCAACCGTTAGAGCTAACGTGCAATAAAATAATACCGTTCGTGGTGAGTTTGTCGAACCATATTCACACTTCGACAAGCTCAGTGCGAACGGTTTTGTAATCATTTTATCGACGGTTAGCTATAACTAAATTGTTGGGTTACGCTGTTCGTCCATTCGACAAACTCATGGCTTACAGCTAACCCAATCTACCAAGCTTTTTCTCTTGGATTCATCATGAAAGCTCCTCTTTTTTACCTAATAATGGCTATTGGTTTCATGGTTTCAGGGTGTGCCGCCAACAACGGCACTGCGAAACCACCCGCCTCGAAAGAAACCATCAGTAAATCTGCCGACAAAAGCAAATCGGCTGACAAAGCCAAAATGTCTCATAAACATGAAAAGAAAGGCGTGTGTGCCGACCCTAAAGCTCCCCCTTTAAGTCTGTGTGCCGAGACCGTCACCGCCACTTTTGATAATAAAGGTACGCTGTGGGCAGTGTGGACAAACAACGACTCTATTTATGTACAGTCATCCGTCGATAAAGGCAATAGCTTTACATCCCCAGTATTAGTCAATACCAAACCTGAAAAAGTCGCGGCTGAAAACGAAAGTCGCCCCAAAATAAAAGTTGATGCAAAAGGTACTATTTATTTAACGTGGGTACTTACGCTGGATAAAAAGCGTAGCACTTATGTGCGTTTTAGTCGTTCAACTGATGGCGGAAAATCATTCACTACCCCTGTGACCGTCAATGATAATTTGCAAGTGATTCGTCATCGTTTTGATAGTTTAGCGGTCGGTAAAAATGGCGAAATTTTTGTTGCTTGGCTAGATGCGCGTGAAACCGAAGCGGCAAAAAAAGCAGGTAAAGACGTTAAAGGGCTATCGTTGTATTACAGCACCTCCACCGATGGTGGTAAACATTTTGCGGCGAACAAATCTATTACCGATCATGTTTGCGAATGTTGTCGGTTAGATACCGCGATTGCCCCTGATAACACGCCTGTGGTGGTGTGGCGACATATTTTTGACGGCAGTATTCGCGATCACGCACTCGTTAAATTTAAAGATTGGCAAACACCTGACACGGTGCAACGCATGAGTCATGAAGACTGGAAAATAGACGCTTGCCCACATCATGGTCCCGCTTTATCTATTGCCGAATCGGGTATTTATCACGCGGTATGGTTTAGTGGTGCGGAGTCTAAACAAGGCTTGTTCTACGGCTATTCCACCGATGCAGGTAAAAGCTTTTCCGAATCCATTAACTTTGCTAAAGAAGGCGCGAGTCATCCATCAGTGCTAGCGATGAATAAACAAGTGCTGGTTACTTGGCAAACATTTGACGGTAAAACTAATCGTGCGTTAATCATGAAATCCACCGATGAAGGCAAAACATGGTCAGCACCTGAAGTGCTTGCAGAAACCACAGAAATGGCGGATGAGCCATTTCTAGTCAGTGATGGGCAGCGCGTTTATCTATCTTGGCAAGTCGCACAAAAAGACTATCAACTCATCGCTATTAAATAGTTCAGGCGTAGATTGGGGGTGAAGCTCTGCGAACCTCCAACTTATTTTTAGTGTTACAATTTTCGGTAGTGGGTTAAATCTGTTTTTTAACAAACTATCAGGAGTCCAATAGCTTTAGCTATTGGCGAATTGTAAAAAGCTAAAGCTTTTTGACTCCAAATTTAACCCACCTCCCAATTTTCGCTCATATTTTTAGACTTTTACTTGGCATACTCATGAAATCTTCCAGCTATTTTTTATTTTCAGCATTCTTGGCAATCACAGGTTGCGCAACTGACAGCACGGTAGAACAAACTGCTACCCCGCAACACAACGAGCATAGTCAACATGGCGAAAAAGCTCCTGTGTGTGCTAAACCATCGAGTCAATGTTCCAATACCGTGGCTGCGGAATTCGCATCCGATGGTGTGTTATGGATTACTTGGGCAAATAACGAGCATATTTATGTGCAGTCATCCGCCGATAAAGGGCAACATTTCAGCGCACCCGTTATAGTCAATGCGATTGCAGAAAAAGTGACCGCTAAAGGCGAAAATCGTCCGAAAATAAAATTGGATGCGAAAGGTAATATTTATATCACTTGGGCGTTATCACTGGGTGAACACCACGCTGGCTACATTCGTTTTAGTCGTTCCACCGATGGCGGTAAATCGTTTTCCTCGCCCATCACTGTCAATGATGATTTGGATGTGATCGGGCATTCCTTTGACTCAATGGCAATTGGACAAAATGGTGAAATTTTTATTGCGTGGCTAGATGCGCGTGACACCGTTGCTGCCAAAAAAGCAGGACAGAAATTTGAAGGATCATCGCTGTATTACACTTGGTCAAACGATGGCGGCAAGTCTTTTTATCCAAATAAAAGAATCGCCGCTCATGTCTGCCAATGTTGCCGCCTACAAACCGCTATTGCTAAAGACAACACGCCCGTCATTACTTGGCGACATATTTTTGATGGTGGCATTCGCGATCACGCCCTCGTTAAATTTACTGATTGGAATACCCCCGCTGAGTTGCAACGTGTCGGACAAGAAAATTGGAAAATCGATGCTTGCCCACATCACGGGCCTGGTTTAGCGATTTCTGACACAGACGTGTATCACGAAGTTTGGTTTAGTAATGCCGATGTCAAAAAAGGCTTGTTTTATGCGTATTCCAGTGACGGCGGCAAACATTTTTCTGAGCCTGTGGCGTTTGGTGGCGCGGGCGCAACGCATCCCCATGTAAAAACGTTGGGGAAAAATGTCGCTATTGTTTGGGAAGAATTTGATGGCAAAAAAAATGTTTTGCAGTTAATAAAATCAACCGATGCAGGCAACACATGGAGTAAACCAGAAGTCATTGCCGAAGCCACTAAAGGCGTGGATACGCCGTTTTTAATCAGCGATGGACAAGCGATTTATGTGTCATGGCAAGTGCTACAGCAAGATTATCGGTTACAAAAAATTAATTTTTGATGCTCCGTAACTCAGCTTTAGTGGCATTAACATCCAATAGTTAACGCTATTGGATGATTATTTTCTATATAATTATGCCACCTAAAGCTAACGCACAATAAAATGATACCGTTCGTGGTGAGCTGTGAGCTTGTCGAACAGTCGAACCACATTCACACCATTCGACAAGCTCATGACAGGCTTCGACAGGCTCAGTGCGAACGGTTTTTTAATCATTTTTTGGCTGTTAGTTATACCTTGCCGTTCAACACTGACAACAGACATTATGGATATTATTAACTTTTTATTTCACTTGCTAAAAGACCCGCTGGCAACTTTGCAAGATTTTTTAACCCATTATCAAACCCTGACTTATCTAGTAGTCGCGCTGATTATTTTCGTTGAAACAGGGCTGATAGTCATGCCGATATTACCTGGTGATTCCTTGCTGTTTGCCATTGGATTATTGGCTTCATCAACTGGGCAACTGGACTTACAAATACTGATTCCTTTGCTGATTGGTGCGGCATTATTGGGCGACAATGTGAATTATTATGTCGGTAAACACTTTAGCCGCTTTATTAGAAAACGTGAGCGCATTTTGTTTTTTAAGCATGAATACCTCACCGAAACCGAAAATTTCTACCATAAACACGGTGGTAAAGCAGTGATTGCCGCGCGGTTTGTGCCGATTATTCGCACCGTCGCGCCGTTTGTCGCAGGTGCTGGCAGTATGAAATACAGCAAATATATTTTGTTCTGCATACTAGGCGCGAGTTTGTGGGTTACTAGCTTAACCTTGGCAGGTTATTTTTTAGGCTCTAATGAATGGGTAAAGCTTAATTTTGAAAAAATCGTTTTAGGTATTGTGTTTGTGTCGTTCATGCCGATGATAGTTCATGTGGTTAAAAGTAAGTTTCAAAAACCAGCCCCCTCTAAATTTTCATAATTTATGCTGGACATTGATAGTAAAGCCAGCTAGATTAAACTTACAAGTTACTTGGTTTTTGTTCGCCATTATAATCTCACTACTTTAGGAGTAAGACATCATGATTCATAAGCACGTTCAATTTTATTTGCGCCATGTTAAGGATGATTTGCCCGCAGGATTAGTGGTATTTTTAGTCGCTTTGCCTTTATGTTTAGGTGTTGCGTTGGCATCGGGTGCACCATTGTTTTCAGGCTTAATTGCAGGTATGGTCGGCGGTTTAGTGGTCTCATGGCTCAGTGGTTCGCAACTGAGTGTTTCAGGACCCGCCGCAGGTTTGACGGTAATCGTGTTTAACGCAATTGACACACTGGGCAGTTTTCAAGGCTTATTAGTGGCGTGTATCTTAGCGGGCATATTGCAATTAACCTTTGGATTTTTAAGAGCAGGGATTATCGGGGCGTTTTTTCCAGCGTCGGTGATTAAAGGTATGTTGGCGGCGATTGGTTTAATTTTAATCATTAAACAAGTGCCGCACGCGACAGGCTACGATACCAGCTACGAAGGTGACGAAAGTTATATGATGGAAACAGCCGAGTCCAGTTTTCATGAATTGTTTGACGCGTTAAATGCGTTTTCACTAGGGGCGACCATTATCAGCGTGGTGGCTTTGTGCATTTTACTGGCGTGGGATTCGGCTTGGATTAAGCGCAAACGTTATTTGAAACTGATACCCGCGCCGCTGGTCGCAGTGCTGTGGGGCGTGGTTTATAATTTTTTAGCCAGTCAATATGCACCCGATTTTGCTGTCAGTGCCAAACATTTAGTGAGCTTGCCTGTCCCTGAACATATCGGTGATTTTTTTAATAATTTCATGCTGCCCAATCTCAGTTATTTGGATCATCTTGCTAATCCCAAGTTGTACATCGTGGCAATTACCATTGCAATTATTGCCAGTTTAGAAACCTTATTAAGCCTAGAAGCGACCGATAAATTAGATCCATTAAAACGCCTCGCGCCAACTAATCAGGAATTAAAAGCTCAAGGTGTGGGTAATATCATCAGCGGCTTATTAGGTGGTTTGCCTGTCACGGCGGTTATCGTTAGAAGTTCTGCCAATATTAACGCGGGTGGTCAAACCAGTTTGTCGTGTTTTGTGCATGGCGGCTTATTATTACTGAGCGTCTTGTTTTTCTCGCAGTTTTTAAATGTCATTCCGCTATCTTGTTTGTCGGCTATTTTGCTACACACAGGCTATAAGTTAGCGAAACCTGCGTTATTCAAAGAACATTATACAAAAGGCATGAGTCAATTTTTGCCCTTTGTAATTACCGTCGCCGCTATTTTAGTGACCGATTTATTAATTGGTATCGCTATCGGTTTAGCGATTGGTTTAGTGTTTGTGATGCGTGCTAACTATCATGCGGCGATTACCCTCACGCAAGACGGCTCACATTATCTGTTAGCGTTTAATAAAGATGTGTCATTTTTAAATAAAGCCTTACTGAGAAAATTCATTCTACATATCAAGGAAAACAGCACGGTAGTCATTGATGCCCGCAAAGCCTACTTTATAGATCACGATATTTTAGAAACCGTGGCAGATTTTTTAAAGACTGCACCTGATGATAATATTTCAGTAGAGCTGATTGATTTATATGGCAAAGAAACGCTTAACGTCAATCATCAGCCACTGGTCGTGCTGAAAGAAAGGGGGTGAATAAAAAATGCTAACCAATCAATTAGGCAAAACGGAATTATTGGCAAATTTAAAAGTCGATTTACCAGCGGGTATCGTGGTGTTTTTAGTGTCGATACCGATGTCGTTGGGTATTGCCTTAGCGTCAGGCGCACCGTTGTTTTCAGGATTAATCACAGGCATTATCGGCGGGCTGGTCGTTGCACCGTTAAGCGGTTCACAATTAGCTATCAGCGGCACAGCGGCGGGTTTGTCAGTGTTGGTATTAGCCGCTATTAACGAATTAAGCTTTAATGGCTTTTTGTTGGCGTTGGTTATTGCAGGACTATTGCAGATTTTATTAGGCTTACTCAAAGCGGGAGTGATAGCACACTATTTCCCGTCTTCGGTCATTAACGGAATGCTATCAGGCATAGGCATTATTTTATTTTTAAAACAAATTCCCCATGCCTTAGGTTACGACAGCGACTACGAAGGCGATTTTAGTTTTTTTCAAGCCGATCACACTTCCTCATTTTCTGAGTTGGTGAATGCTGTTGAATTTATTTCACCAACGGCGATTGTTATCGCGCTGATTTCCCTCATTCCGCTTATTTTATGGGAACAGCTTTTTATCAAGTCACTGCGCTATAGTCGTGTCTATCAAGGCATATTGTTAGCGGTGCTGTTAGGCATATTTAGCAATCAATACTTGGTTAATTTTGCCCCTGAGTTAGCATTAAAAGACACTCACTTGGTGATGATTCCTGTTTTTAACGATTTTGCGGGCTTGTTGGCACAATTTCATACCCCTGATTTTTCCCTGTTTGACCAGCCCAGAGTTTATTTAATAGCAGCAACCCTCGCGCTAGTGGCTAGTTTAGAAACTCTCATCTGTGTTGAAGCGGTTGATAAATTAGACCCGTATCGGCGCGTTACCTCAACCAATCGCGAATTAATGACACAAGGGTTAGCCAACATCGGCAGTGGTTTGATTGGCGGCTTGCCATTAACCCAAGTGATTGTGCGTAGCTCTATTAATATTCAAGCAGGCGCGCGAAGCAAAACAGCGGCAGTGATTCAAGGCGTTCTCATGTTGTTAGCGGTTAAATTTATCCCTGAATGGTTAAACGAAATTCCGTTAGCCACCCTAGCCAGCGTGTTATTAGTGGTCAGTTATAAGCTGATTAATCCCGCGTTATTTAAAACCATGTACCAAGCGGGGCTGTATCATTTCATTCCCTTTTGCGCCACTATTGTGGGTTTGGTATTCACGGATTTATTGGTCGGCATACTCATCGGCTTAAGCTGCGCGTTGTTTGCAATATTATTGGAAAACTACAAAAGTGCCTCCTATTTTCGTGAGGCAGTCATCGGCAATAAAATCATTTTTCGCTTATCAGAACACGTTTCGTTTTTGAATAAAGCCAATATTAAACGCACGCTGGAACACGTCCCTGCTAATTCTGACGTGGTCATTGATGCCACGCGTTCAAAATACATGGACTACGATGTCTATGAAGTGATTGAAGATTTTAAAAATGAAGCTCAGTTCAAAAACATCAAATTGACGCTAGAAAATATGCGTGGCTTTGGTATCCTTAAGCCGATTGAAAAAGCGAGTAGTCACACCTATGACAGTCAGCAATCATTAACCCCTGCGCAAGTTTTAACGATTTTGCTGTATGGCAATGAGCATTTTATTAATAACCTCGAAGCCAATCGTAATTTACTAGAGCAAGTCAACGATACCCAGCAAGGGCAGTTCCCTATTGCTATTATTTTAAGCTGTATGGATTCGCGCACCTCAGTGGAATTGATTTTTGACTTAGGCTTAGGCGATGTATTCAGCGCACGAGTAGCGGGTAATATTGTCAATGACGATATGTTAGGTAGCATGGAATACGCCTGTAAAGTCGCGGGGTCTAAATTAATCGTCGTCTTAGGGCATACCCATTGTGGTGCGATTAAAGGCGCGTGTGCTGAGGTGAAATTGGATCATCTCACGGGTTTACTGGCTAAAATTCAACCTGCGATCACAGCCGTGACAGCCCAAGGCGTGTCTTCAACCGAAGAACGGGTACAAAAGGTAGCAGAAAAAAATGTGCTACTGACGGTTGAACAAATCAGATTGCAAAGCTCAGTGCTGGAAACCCTAATTCAAAGCGGTGAAATCGGCATTATTGGCGGTATGTACGATGTAGAAACAGGACGAGTGACATTCTTTGACCCTAGTTGGCTTGTGTAGATTGAGTTGCGCCGCTTTCCATGCTCAATAGATAGGGCTAAACGCACAATAAAATGATACCGTTCGTGGTTTGTCGAACCACATTCACGCTTCGACAAGCTCAGCGCAAACGGTTTTATAATCGTTTTATTGACGGTTAGCTATACCAGAAGTGGGCGGTCAAAAACTCAATTTTTCGGAGCTTACTTGCTCTTTTACCCGCTCGCTGTTAGCCCGCCGCAATGTTTTGAGTTGTGCGTCATGTTGGAATCCAAACGTATGGGTCGGGTTGAATAACCCGCCCAAAACATCTTCTTATGGCGTTGAAATAAAAAATCAAGCTGAAATTATTGATTATTTCACCTTAAAAATACCTTTTTAAGGTGAAAACGTTGCTGGAGGCGAATCACTTTACTCGTCTTCGGTTTTGATAGCGCGAGTCGTAAAACATAAGGCAATCAGCGTAGTAAACCAGTGTCCTTCGCTGTGATCCAATAAGGGAGAATTAAATAAACTGGTAATAATTAACGTAGCTAACAGTCCTTGAGCCAACCATTTTTCTCGATTAGGCAATGTTTTTCCGTAGTAGTATTGACTGCCCAAAAAACCTAAATAGAAAAACAAGCCCACTGCCCCTAACTGTACACCAATCAAGAAAAATTCGTTGTGTGGATTTTGAGAGTTTTTATTAGCAACCCGTTGATAGGCTTTTGTATAACTGCCCGTACCATGACCAAATAATGGCTTTTCGGCAATCAATTGCGCTGAGTATTTCCAAAAGGTAAAGCGTTCACCCATTGAAAATTCGCCTTGTTCTGGGTGGTCTTGAAGATGGACTTGTGCAGTCACAACCCCCTGTTTAATGCGAATAGCTTTATCGGAGAAGTTGATAAAAACACCAAAAAAGATTGCTATTGCTAACACAGAGAGTAAAAAACCTTTTTTGTTAAATCGCTGCATAGCAAATAACAACATTAGTACCAAAAAAATCAATTGCCCTGTACGTCCCAGTGAAACGAAAAAAATGTTGTAAAGGCAACATAAGACTATGGCTATGTACAAGGTTTTTACATAGCCACGACTATCCAAGGCTTTATGCGCCATAAAGAAGCCAAAAAACGCAATGAAAATACCGTGGGTAATATAGCTTTTGAAGTAGGGTAAGCACTCTGGGGAGTGCAAACAAAACAATTTCATAGCCATTAATTGTGAACCCACTAAAGAGATAATCGACGCAAAAATAAAGGCATACCAAGCCCACTGGCGATAGTGTTCTATGCTTAAAAAGGGCATTAATAGCGGAATAAACACTAGCTCTCTGTATTTTCGTAGCATCATAAAAGCATCACTACTGGTGGCATCGCCATAACTGAACCCTACTATAAAACAGGCAAACAGCAACAATGACCACAGTGCGACGGGATAGTCTTTTAAGAGGCTGGGGAGGCGAATAAATTGCGCGGAGATTAGCCACAATAAAGCAATAATCGCCGATAAAACAATGGCTAAGGCAGTAGAAAAATAAATAGCGGGGATCAATAATACCGCGCAAAAGCCACCCGCTTTGAGTGCGCTTGCTTGTATGTTGTTATAATTAATCATAGTTTAGTTACTTGGCTTTGCCTTAAAAAACGTTCTACTTCGGTGATAAAAACCTCAGCTTGTTGAACGTGTAACCAATGCCCCGCTTTAGCAACAATGGTTAAGTTCGCGTTTGGAAATAACGGGCTTAACTCTGTTTCCTTCACATAATTAGACAATTCACCCGCGATAAACAACGCATTGCCGACAAATGGCGCGACACCTTCACTACTAGGAAAGGCAATAATAACGGGGGCAGTTTGATAAAAAATAGCCAAATCTACCCGCCAACGATACGCGCCGTCCACTAGCACTAGGTTTTGTAATAGAAACTGTCGATAACTTAATTCGGGTATAGCCGCTGCCAACTGCTCTTCTGCCTGTTTACGATTGCTAATTTGCGCTAGCGGTAACGCTTGTAACGCGCCAATGGTGGCATTGAGACAATGACGATAACTGACAGGAGCAATATCGGCAATAATCAGCTTATTTACCCTATCAGGATGACACAGCGCGAACCACATCGCTACTTTACCGCCCATGCTATGACCTAATAAACTGACGGTCGTTAACCCCTGTTGCTCAATGAACCGCAATAAATCATCCGCCATTGTTGGGTAATCCATCACGGGGGAATGAAAAGACGCACCATGATTACGCTGATCGAGGACATAAACATGAAACTGCACCGCTAATTTTTCTGCCACACCACGCCAATTACGCGCCGAAGCAAAAAAACCATGCAGAATAATAAGCGGTGGATGATTTGAATTGCCAAACTCTTCAAACGCTAATGTCATAAAGCAAACGCCAACAACACGCCCATTACACCACCAAAAACACCGCCCCACACCACCAGCCAGCCAAGATGCTCGCTGATAATAAGCTGCACCATTTCTTTGACTAATTGCGGGGTTAATTCACTCAGGCGTTTATCAATCACGATTTCAATTTTACTGACAATATCTTCACCAATTTTGTGAGCATTCAAGCCATGCTGGAGTGCGGCTTTAAAGGCATCGGATTCAACCGTAGCGACTAAAGTGGCACGCATTTTTTCGGTGAACGGTTCTTTTAATGGCACTAAGGCTTCCGTACCACCCATCATCATTAACATTCCACCAAACGAAGATTCCATAATCGATGACACTAAGCCTTCATAAATCTTTTCATAGTCAACTGCATTCAATAAGGGCTGTAAATCCAATAATTTTCCGCCTTGTTGTTCTTCTTTTTCAATAAACTGTTCAATATTAGTGACTGTGAAAAACTGCTCCATCATCAGTTTCTTGATAGAAAGTTTAAATTCTTCAAAACGCTCAGGTATTACCCCAGAACCATATAAATAAGGCACTTTTTCAAATAGCATATAAATTGCTAACCAGTTGGTAATCGCGCCAGACAGTGCAAAAAAACCAATGGATTTAATGAAAGGTGCGCTAAAAATATAACCAATAACAATAATAATAACGGCTGTAAAATTGGTAATAACGCTTTTGTTGCAGAGTTTTTTCATGGTATTGATTAAAAGTGACACGCTGTTTAGGTTATAAAAACACTCATTCTAAAGCAAGCGGGATTCAACTCCAAAGTGCAATGTGAATGCAGTTGTTTTTGCTAACTGAGTGCTACACGCTTTATACTTGAGTTTTTGGCATGGTTTAATCGATATGAAACATATAATTGCGTTGTCAGGTGATATTGGTGGGGGAAAATCATCGGTAGCCACTGCGCTACAAGAAATAACAGGCTATGATGTGATCGGCACTGGCGCGATACAACGAACTATCGCCAAGCAACGTGGTGTTACCACCCTTGAGTTAAATAAAATCTCGCAAACAGACCGCAGTATCGATGATGAAATTGATAACTTCGTGATTAATTTAGGTAAAACAGGCGATAAACTGATTATCGATTCTAGGCTGGCGTGGCATTTTATTCCCAAGGCATTTAAAGTTTTTTTGTCCGTTGATCCAGCGATAGGAGCTGAGCGAGTCTTTAATGCCTCTCGCAGTGATGAGGATAATCCATCATTACAAGCCACACTGGAAAATAATGCCAAACGACAAGCCTTTGAGGATGAGCGATTTTATAAGCTTTACACCATAAAATTTAGAGAGCTTAGCAATTACGACTTAGTGGTTGATACTTCTTTTATAGCACCTGAGCTGATTGCGAAAAACATTAAAACCCACTTTGATCAATGGCTATTAAGCTAAAGTAGTGGCTTGTTCAGCGTATTCGCGTAGTGTTTATATCGAACTCAGGTTACTATAGCGAGTTCGTTTAACTCAATAAATCATGAGGATTTGTTATGCCCTATACCCAAGAGCTTGTCGATGAACTGAATATGCTGGTTCGTTACAACTTAAGCACTACACAAGAAGGAATCAAAGTTCATAAAAAAGAAGCCGCAGCCGATATAGTCGCTGCAACTAAACGTTTATACGATAAAGGCTTGATTACCCAAGAAGATGGGGGTTATTTAACCCACTTAGGATATGAAGCAGCAGAACAAGCGCAAATGTTATTAGGTTTGTTGAATCCTGCTTGATTTAACACCGCTCTATAAAATTCTTAGCTATATCGCTGAACACTCGTGCCACCGCATGAGTATCGGTGACATCAACCGCGAACGCGGTCACTGTCAGCCCTTCATCACACAAAGTCTGCACGGCTTGGTCGAGCAGGCTTTGATTGATGTCCAAAATAACCACGTTCGCGCCTTCATTGCCAAAGCGTCTCACCATTTCAAACCCCATGCCACCCGCCGCCCCTGTGATGACCACGTTTTTATTTGTGTATCGGTTGTTCACTGGTTTTTCTCCGTGGTGTTACCAGTCAACGCGGTAAGTTGTAGGTCGGAATAAGCCTGTTTGAGCGACAGCGAAAATAGGCGTTTCCGACAAACCGTTCTAATCTCTCTTACAGTTTTGTGCGTAACATCAGCGATTAAAATAACGTCCATTACTGGCGCGTATTTTTGCCGCATCAAATAACGCATTACATTCATTTTCTAACACGCCACCGATTAACACGCATTGTCTAAACGCACTGCTAGCAATAACTTCAGCAGCACGAATGTTAATTTGTTGCCAACCATGCTGTTGCAGATAAGCAATGGACGTGCCGTAATAAACCGCGCCAATACCCGCCCATAAAATAGCACTTTGACACATGGCACACGGTTCGGCGGTTGTATATAAATCAAGCTCTTGCCAATCCAAAAACTGATGTTGTGCCGCACTGTTATTAATTGCCACCATTTCGCCGTGTAACGTGGGATTATGGCTTGCTTGATTAAAACCTGTCGCTACAATTTTATGGCTAGTGCGATGCACAACAACCGCGCCAAAAGGATAATCAGGATTGAGCAGGGCTTGCTCTATGGCAAGCTGCATAAAATATTCAGGATTCAACATAATGTACCAAAATAATAAAGTTTTGTAGGTTGAGTTGCCAACCTAATCTACATACCTATTTCAAAGTAGCCCGTGTGCGTGCAGCATAGCGGAACACGGGGAACAGCGACATCATCACGAAAAGCCCCGCATTCCGCAAGCTCCATGCGGGCTACTTGCTTATCGTGTTATGAGTTCCTCTATGTAGTGCCACTTATAGACTGTCGACTTATAGTAGGCATTTGTAGACTATACCAAGCATGAGCATAACACATACTTTTGGTCTAAATGTTAGACATTTTCGCAACTCTAAAGGACTTTCTCAGGAAGGGCTTGCGGAACTCTGCGAGTTACATAGAACTTATATTGGTTCTGTTGAGCGTGGAGAAAGAAATATAACACTCATTAACGCCGAAAAAATCGCTAATGCGCTAGAACAACCACTTGCATCTTTCTTTTTTGAAAAAACATCATGACAATAGAAACAAAATTAGATGACATACTCAAATCTTATAAATCGTCATTTATTGATAAGGTTTATTCAGAAGAAAATGATGACCGTGATTTATTGATGAATGTATTTGGTATAACGCCACAATTAAAAAGAGAAAATCGCCAATATTGGGGAAGAGAATTAGGAAAATGCTGGGAATCTCTTGTTGTAGAAGTTTGCAAGCCTGTCGAAAGCTTTCAACCTGCTTTGCGTATCGGTGGTGACGAGCCATGCGATTTAATCGTAAAACAATATGCAATTGATACCAAATACAGAGTTGGTTCAGGTGACTCAGGCACTTTAAAAAAATTTAAATCTTATGGTCTTTTGTTGCGTGAACGTGGATTCGAGCCTGTTTTTCTTTTTTTACGCGAAGATAATCTACCCGCCGCAATGACTGCTTGCCAAAAAGGTACTTGGAGTATTTATGTAGGCAAGCAATCGTTTGACTTTATTAAGGAAATTTCTGGTTTTGATATTGAAGCCTTTTTAATTAGAAAAGCGAACACGTTTCCTGTGGATCGCTAATAGCTTCTAATCTTTTTTCGATAATATCTATATATGATGGCTCTAATTCGATGCCAATATAGTTAATACCTTCTAATTTAGCCGCAACAAGAGTTGTTCCAGACCCTGCAAAGGGGTCGATAATCAAAGATTCTTTTACTTTTGGTACAAATATATCAACTAATTTTTGCATTAACGCCAAGGGTTTCACGGTGCAATGAACATTAAATTTTTGAGATTTATCTCGTCCAATATTTTCCAATATATTTGACTGAAATCCACCATCATCTTGTTTTGTATAAAATAAACCAGTGCCATACTTGAGTAAGGTTTCAGTATAATTATTAGTTAATGGTTTTTGTAATACACAGATAGATTCCCATTCACTGCGTAAGCAACTATGCCAACCGTCCCACTGCTCTGGATTATCGTAACCTTTTTGCTCAAGTTTTCTTTGCATATTTATACCCTTAGGTATTCCGCTAGAACGTCTATATACAATCATATCTCTGGCATAAAACCCTACTTTTTCTAACGCTACTTGCACATGAGCAATGGTTCTTGTACTATTAAAAACTAAAACTGTTGCTCCAGGTTTGCATATTCTAAATAACTCAGTTGCCCACTCAAAACACCAATCTTCATATTCAATAATATTGTTTCGATTTTTTTTATACCAACTTTCATTACGAACACCACCCGACAGCCCGCTACCATAAGGAATGTTTTTTACTAATGTTTTACTATTTTGTACGCGCTCAACCCGCCGCCGAATTTCCTTATCATCCCATTTATGACCAATAAATTCGTAATTATAAGGCGGGTCTGTGATACAAGCTGATACGGAATTTTCAGGTAATTTTTTCATTACCTCTCGACAATCGCCTAAAAAAATTTTGTTTTTGAACTTATCCATTAATTTACTCAGCAAAATGCTACTTATAAGTTTCATTATACTCATTTTAAGCAATTAATGCCTGATATTACATAATTTGTTTTAAGACTGGTAATTCATAGTTCTTAGAATTGGTAGAGTAATAACGAAACCCATCATTACCATTGAGATGGGTTTCACTATCTTCTACCCGACCTACAAACTATAATCTTATTTCCCCAATTCCACCCGCACAATCTTCGCCCCTTCAACCAGTGCGTGTAACTTGTCTTGTGCGATATAGCGTTGTAACAAAATCAAGCCGCAATCGGTGGTTACGCCTAACTGCTCGGCAGGTACGACGGTCAATAATTGGCGAATTTTAGCGGCGACTTGTTCGGCGGTTTCGGTGACGGTGCTTTTAACATCAATCACGCCTGCCCAGAACATCATGTCTTTGGGAATGGGATGGGTTTTAAGAATGTCCAAGCCAGAGTCTTCAAAGGGTAAGCGACCGATGCCTTCGATGTTAAAGACGTTCATATTCGCTTCGTAGGATTTGGGGATGACTGACGAAGTGGGGCTGGGCGCGGGTGCGTTGTTGGCACGGCTGGTTAAGTCGTAAATTTCACCTGCGGCGACCGATTCATCGGGCAGATAAGCGGGTGTGCCTCCCCAATTGCCCCAACAAATATGACAGACGATTTTGGCATTTTTTACCCCTGCGACTGCGCGGTTAAAGGCTTCAATCGCCCAATCTTCATAAAAATACGGCCAAGTGAATTCATCGAGTTGGATGTATTCAACGCCCAAGGCATCAACGGCTAAAATGTCTTCGTTAATGGCGGCGGCGATTGCCATTGCTCTATCTCGACTATTGGAATAGTACAAATCATTGGTGCATTGCGCTAATACTTGCACGCCTGTGTACTGCACTTTTATGGGTTTGTCGGTGGCACGTCTCAAAGCGCGGGCTTGTTCGACCATGATTTGCCCACGGCGTTTGATGGTCTGACTGACTGTGCCAGAATGCAAACGGCTATAAATCGGAAAACCCAAGTGTGAACCCGCGAGATCATAGCCTAAACGGTTGAAGTAGTAATAAACGGCAGCATCGGCGTAGTTATCGCCATGCAATCGCCCATCGGAAATAATGTCTAGCCCCGCATTGAGTTGGTCGGTGACGATAGCGGCGGTGGCATCTTCTAAGGCTTCTCGCGTCATGGCATCGGGTGGTTGTTGCTCACCTTTGAAATAGCGTGCAAAACTGGCATCCCACCAACGTGGATTGGGATAGTTGCCTACCATACTGGTCGGAATCAAAATGTTGTTCATTTTTTATACTCCTAATTGTTGTCCACGAAAACAAAAATAAGCTTCATTGGGAGGTGAGTTAAATCTGGAGTCAAAAAGCTTTAGCTTTTTGCGATTCGCCAATAGCTAAAGCTATTGGACTCCAAAATTTTCAGATTTAACCTGCTACCATTTATCGTTCGTGCCTTTCGTGCCTTTCGTGGATGAGTTAATTAACCACCGCAACAAGGACAGTCTGCGCCGTGTGCTTGTTCCAATGGGTGTTGGTTAGGTTGTTGAAAAATGGGTTTCGCCTCGTATGAGCCGCATTGTGAACACACCCACTCGCTGGGTGCTTTGGTATTGGCAAGTACCAAACTTTGGAATTGATGTTTGCAATTGGGACATTGAATAACGTAAATAGGCATGATTTCCCCCTGTTGATAAAACCTGCTAGGTTTTTAAAACCTAGCAGGTTTGAGTAACTAACGGTTATATTTTTGCCAATGCTCGGCAAATAAGCTGTTTTCATCCAATATTCTGGGCGTTATCGGACGCGATACCCACGTTAAATTAATCAAATGGCGGACGTTGATATTTTCGGTGGTGATGTTGCCGCCCCAAGTGCCGCAACTTAAACTCAGGGTATAAGGCATTCCATTGCGTAAACTGCCCGCGCCTTCATTCAGGTTTTGATTAATCATCACCCGTCCCGTTTTGGTTTTCATTGCCAACGCCATTGCGTTGTCATCATTGCGAGTATGAATGCCGCAAGTATGCCCGCGTCCTTGATAGTCAGTAATCGCATTGACCAAGGCTATGGCGTTATTAATATCGCCTGTGTATTTGTAGAACGTCAACACAGGCGAAAGTTTTTCCCCTGAAAACGGATAATCAGCTCCTGTACCCGTTTCTTCGACAATCAGAAAACAACAATCTTCTGCTGCGTCGATTCCCGCAAGTTGGGCAATATGACTGCCTGATTTAGCAATAGCTTCCAAACAGGGAATGTGATTTTCAGGGTCTGGCCAGAGGAAATTTTGTAGCTTTTGCTTTTCTTCAGCGAGGCATAAATATCCGCCAGAATCTTGCACGCGGCACAATAATTCATCATAAATGTCCTCGTGTGCAATCACCGCATTGTCAGCTAAGCAACTGGTGGCATAATCAAATTTTTTTGCATTTGCAATGCTGGCGGCGGCATCATCCAAATCAGCAGAATCATCAACAACGTGGACGGCATTACCCACGCCAACGCCATACGCGGGTGTTCCTGAACTGTAGGCGGCTTTCACCATTGCCGCACCACCTGTAGCGATAATTAAATCGGCTTTTTGCATCAACTCTTGGGTCTTTGCCATTGAAGGTTTTGCCAATACTTGGACTAAATCAGCAGGTGCGCCGACTTGTTCACAGGCTGCACGCATGAATTTTACGGTTAGTTCAGTGGTTTGTTGAGTGCGAGGATGGGCAGCAATGATAATGGCGTTGCGCCCTTTTAAAGCCAGCAGGGTTTTTAACGGCGGCGTAGCATCAGGCCCTGTAGTGGGAATTAAGGCGGCAATCACGCCGACGGGTTTGGCAATTTTTAGCAGACCTTTTTCGGGGATTTCTTCGACGATACCAACGGTTTTGATGTGTTGTATATCGGCAAGTGTTCCCATACAACGGTTACGAATTTTAGTGATTTTATCGCTGACATTACCAAAACCACCTTCATTGACGGCTAATTTTGCCAGTTGTTCAGCGTGGTCTAGTCGGACGATTGCCCAACAGACGGCGGTGACTAATTCATCCACTTGCTGTTGTGAATAATGTTCAATATATGCTTGAGCTGTACGAGCATTCTCAAGCAATACGGAAACCTCTGTTTTAACATTATCTGTTATAGCATTCATTAGTCAGCCACCATTTTTCAATTCGACCCTAAGCAGTTTCATATCATACTGCTCATGTCAATAGATTAATATACTTTCTTTTTTAAGGTTTTAGAGTGGGTTTTTAATATTTTTTGCGTGATTAAACGGCAGTATTTTTCTTTAAAAACACACAGTGTCGATTTTTTTGTTTAAAGCCCCCGCCGCCACAATCACAGGTGACAGCACTGGGCTAAATGGCGGTGAATACGCTAAATCGGCATTTTCCAAATCAGCACAACTTAATTTGCCTAGCAAGGCGGTGGCGATAATATCGATCATTTTATCGACACCACCAAAGCCCACGGCTTGTGCGCCTAATATGCGTCCGTTGTGTTTATCAGCAATCATCTTTAAAGTCAGCGACTGACTGTTAGGGTAATAACGCGCTTTATCGGTTTTTGTAACCAGTAACGAAATGGGGTCAAAACCACAGTCACGTGCCGCTTTTTCCGATAAGCCTGTACAGCCAACCTGCAAAGCAAAGGTTTTAAAAATCGCCGTGCCAAATACCCCTGAAAAATGCGCATCACCGCCTGCGGCATTTTCACCTGCAACCCGTCCTTGCAAATTAGCAATATCACCTAACGGCATCCAAATGGGTTTTCCTGTGATTCTATCGACGGTTTCACAACAATCACCCGCCGCAAAAATCCCTTCAGCATCGGTTTCCATTTTGGCGTTGACCGCAATCGCACCTGTTGTTCCCAAGGCGATACCGCTATCTTGTGCGAGTGCTGTATTCGGGCGAATACCAATCGCAACGACCACTAAATCAGCCGCGAGTCGTTTGCCTGTTTCACTTTCAACCGCACACACCCGTCCCTGTTCGCCATGTAGTTTCACTAAACCATCACCGACAATTAATTCAACGTGTTTATCGACCACATATTGATGCACTAACGCGGCGATTTCAGCATCGAATTTCGGCAGAATTTGCGGGGATTTTTCCAGTAGCGTGGTTTTAATAGCCAGTTTTTGAAAGGCTTCTGCCAGTTCCAAACCGATATAACCCGCGCCGATAATAACGGCTTGCTTAGGTTGCTGGCTGCTTAGTAGCGTTTGTAAACCTTGTAGGTCGCTGTAATTGCGTAACGTTACTACGCCTTGTAAATCGATGCCTATGACATTGGGAATAATAGGTTTCGCGCCCGTTGTCAAAATCAAACGGTCGAATGACACGCTTGCTTCGGTATCGGTTTGTAGATTTTTAACGGTGAGTTGTTTGCGGATTTTATCAATCTGCATCACACGATGACGGGTAAATACTTGAATGCCATCTTTGGCAAATTCGTCCGCTTGTCGAACAATCAGGCTACGCGAATTTTCAATCACGCCGCCAATAACGTAAGGCATTCCACAAGTGGAATAAGATAGCTCGGCTTCATCCTGATAAATAATAATTTCAAGTTGAGGATTTTGTCGCCGTGCTTTAGCGGCGGCTTTACTGCCTGCGGCAACGCCGCCGATGATGATAAGTCGCATGATTCATTCCTCAGTTGTTAAGCCAATCGCCATTGCCCGCAAAAAAGGCAGGTTCGCCGCCTGTGTGTAGAAATACAATGTTTTGATACTCGCTAAACTGCTCATTAGCCAAGTCATCTAGCAATCCCGCCATCGCCTTGCCCGTATAAGTGGGATCTAACAATAACCCTTCGTTACGACCCACTAAACGTATCGCTGCCGCCGCTTCTGTGCTGGGAATGCCATAACCTGCACCAATAAATCCACCGTGTACAGGCGCGTCCGCCGCGCTAAACTGCCAATCCAGTTGTAATAATTGTGCGGCTTCTGTAGCAAGTCTTGCTACTTGAATACTGACCTGCTCAGGTTCACGGCTAACGCTATAACATTCCAGTCGCCAAGGCAGATTTAACAGCTTTGTACCACACAGCCAACCTGCGTAAGTGCCACCCGAACCAACGGCAAACACAATAGCATCAGGCTGTAAGTTTACAGACACGCATTGTTGATAAAGTTCAAAAACCGCTAAAATATGCCCTAACGCGCCTAACGCAGATGCACCGCCACGCGGTATCGAATAGGGGTTTTCACCTTGCTGACGTAAGGTGTCGGCAA
This sequence comes from Methylococcales bacterium, assembly GCA_026398895.1. GTDB lineage: Bacteria > Pseudomonadota > Gammaproteobacteria > Methylococcales > Methylomonadaceae > UBA4132. The sequence goes on along the minus strand of JAPLRZ010000044.1, from coordinate 140,930 downwards.
CTTGCAGAATATGGCTATCAACTGATTCTCTATCATTATCTTGGGTGAAAAAAATATCACTGCCCAGCATTTTTGTGACGCGATAATTGCCATCAATGTGTGCGGGTGGTTTACCCCAATAAACCGCCGTACAAGCTAAACCTGCATGAGCAGCAACTGCCGCTGTTGCTCTAACATGATTAGATTGTACGCCCGCGCCCGTCACTAATCGGCTGGCTTTTTGTGCTAAGGCATCTGCCAGTAACACTTCCAAGCCACGCACTTTATTACCGCCTAAACCAAAGCTGATTAAATCATCCCGTTTAAACCAGATAGTCGGACTTCCGAGCGCGGCGGTTAATCGCCGTGCGAGTAGCAGTGGCGTTGGATAACAGGCGAGAACATAGCGCGGAATAAGCGCGGTAATCTGGGCAATGATTGCTTGTCGCTCGTGGTTCATCATGCTTTGTTGGGGTTACACACCAAAAGAACGGTTTGTCCTGTGACCGTACTGAAACTCTTGGTATCAGTGGCGCACAGACGAAATATCGATTTCAAAACTGGCGATAATATTTTTGATAAGTAATTGAACGTTAAATAAATATTCTCTATTTCAAAATTCATAATTTACCAATTTTTGTATAGGTGATAATGTCTTCTGTGGTCATGGCTAGATACTCCGTGATATAAACCTTTGGTGCTAGTTAGCTCCATAAAAATAAACAAAATAAATCAATGTGTTGTGATTAAAACATTTTTTTGTTTACCGCTATTAGCAGGGAATAGGAGTCAAAAAGCGTCAGCTTTTTACAAATCAGCACTAGCTAAAGCTATTGGACTCCATTAAAAACAATCGCTTACTGTTTTAGCTGCTTAATTTAAACTAGCACCAAAGCTTACTATAGCATCATAATTATTATGCGAAATATAATGAAAGTCTATGTTACTTTTTTGTTTGAGGTCCATCATGATTGATTCAGTTCATTTAAGTGATTCCACTATTTACGGGGCAGCGTGGGCAGAGCCGCACACACGCAGTTTATTTGCTGAACAAAACCGCGTAAAAGGGTGGGTAGAGGTCATGAATGTCTTGGCAAGCGTACAAGCTGAGTTTGGTTTAATCCCTATGCAGGCGGCAAGCGAAATAAACGTATGTTATGAAAATCTAGTGGTAGATACGGCTTTTTTGCAAGAAGTCGCGGCAGGTTTTGCTAAAACTAATCACTCTTTAATGGGTTTAATCAACGCGCTAAAACAACGTTGCGGGACTGTCGGCGGCGAGTGGCTTTGTTATGGGGCAACCGTTCAAGACATTACTGACACCCATACCACACGCACTTTGTTAAAAGTCCACCAGCATTTTTTAGCTGAACTTATCGAACTGGAGTTGATGTTAATTAGCTTAGCGCGTTCCCATCAACACACCCTCATGTGTGGACGTACGCATGGACAAATAGGTTTGCCGATTACCTTTGGCTTTAAAGTCGCGGGTTGGTTGGATGAATTTTATCGCCACAAACAGCGTCTCATGGAACTGAAAAATCGCCTGAGTGTGGGGCAGCTTGGCGGCGGTGTTGGCAGTTTATCGTCTTTGGGTATTGATGCTTTAGCATTACAAAAAGTATTTATGCAGCGTGTAGGTCTGAATGCACCTGCAATTTCTTGGACGAGTAGCCGTGACCGTTATGCAGAATGGCTCAATGTGTTAGCCATGATAACCGCGACTGGCGACCGCATCGGGCAGGAAATTGTTAATTTACAGCGTCCTGAAATTGGCGAACTGAGTGAAGGTTTTATTGACGGTGCGGTGGGCAGTATTACTATGCCGCAAAAACGTAATCCTGAAATTTCTGAACATTTGGGAACGTTATCACGCATCGTCAGACACCATGCTGCACATAGCGCGGAAAATCTAGTTCACAGTCATGAGCGTGATGGCAGATCATGGAAAGGCGAATGGGTTATTATTCCTGATGCCACGCTCGCTGCGGGAAAATCCCTGTCCTTGCTTAAGCTGTTGCTGGCGGATTTGCAGATTAATAAAGCCCGAATGCAGGCAAATATTCAGGCGACTAACGGTTTTATTCATGCGGAAGCGGTGATGTTAAACTTGGCTAAAATCGTCGGCAAGCAAACGGCACATACGCTTGTTTATGACATTGCGATGCAGGCGCAAACTAGCGGACTGCATTTTAAACAGGCATTATTACAAAATGCTGACGTTAGCGCGGTGTTAAGTCCTGAAGCAATAGAGGCATTATTTGATCTTGGACAAAGTGCAGGCGCGTGTGCGCAAATGGTCGAGCAAGTCATCACACAACGTGAAGCAACAAGGGGTTAATTAACCAAGGCTCATATCGTGTTTTGAGAGCATGATAAAATCTGCATTTTTACCATGATACTGCGTCTTCAAGAGTTAATCGATGAAAGCAAAGCTTACGCTACCATCAGGAAGTTACGTTGGAAAAGTGGAACGTGACCAAGCTGGATCGCTTAGGGCTTGATACTGCTAATATAATTCAACTCATTAAAGACTTTGATGCTATTGGCGTATCTATTCGCTTCTTGGATTACGCTACTGCTAATCCGTTCACGATGACCAGTCATTTTATGCAGAAGTTCTATTGTTAATTCTCAACTTAACGTTTAAAACTGACGAAAGCGATTATTTTTGTTATTTTACTCCGTATTATTAACCCTGTGAGTTTTAAAAGGCATCCTAATGATAGACAAACAATCACTACACGGCGAATGGTCATCCCGTTTCGCGTTTATTTTAGCGGCTACTGGTTCAGCGGTGGGGCTGGGGAATATTTGGAAGTTCCCGTATATTGCGGGGGAAAATGGCGGTAGTGCGTTTGTAATGGTGTATGTGGTGTGTGTGGTGTTGATGGGTATTCCGATTATGATGGCAGAAACCATGCTGGGGCGGCGTGCGAAACAAAATCCAGTGGCAACTATGCAAACTTTAACCAAAGAAGCAGGGGCGGATACACGTTGGCAGTATTTGGCGTGGATGGGAATGGTTGCAGGTTTTTTGATTTTGTCGTATTACAGTGTGATTGCGGGTTGGGCTTCGGCTTATACTCTGAAAGCGGTGATGGGTGATTTTTTTGGCAGTGATGCACAGAAAACCAGCGTGATGTTTGCTGAGTTTATCAGTAGCCCAATACGGTTGATTTTTTGGCATTCATTTTTTATGCTGGCAACCATGATCATCGTTTCTAAAGGTATTCGTAATGGTTTAGAGCGAGCGGTGCAGATGTTAATGCCTGTGTTGTTTGTCATGATGTTTTTGTTAGTCGGTTACGCAATGACCACTAGCGGTTATTCACAAGGGCTACATTTTTTATTCAGTCCAGATTTCAGTAAAATCACGGGCAAAGTGGTGTTAACCGCGATAGGGCAGGCGTTTTTTAGTTTGGGTTTAGGCATGGGAACAATGATGATTTATGGTGCGTATTTGCCTAAAAATGTGTCGATTGCTAAATCCACTATCATTGTTGCCAGTGCCGATACCATCGTTGCTTTATTAGCAGGGATAGCGATTTTCCCTATCGTGTTTGCCAATGGCTTACAACCCGATTCAGGACCTGGTTTAGTATTTGAAACTTTACCGATTGCTTTTGGTAATATGACGGGCGGTTGGTTGTTTGGGGTGTTGTTTTTTATTATGTTAGTGGTTGCTGCGTTAACGTCATCGATTGCCTTGATTGAACCTGCGGTCGCGTGGTTGATAGAAAGCAAAGAGATGACTCGTGATCAAGCCTGTGTCAGAGCGGGTTTAGTGGCGTGGGTATTGGGCTTTGTGACGGTGTTGTCCTTTAATCGCTGGGCGGATGTGCATTTTTTCGGGCAAACGTTGTTTGAATTAATTGATGCGTTGACAGCAAATATTATGCTCCCTGCGGGCGGTTTTGCGATTGCCATTTTTGCAGGTTGGATGATGAAACAGCCACACACCGAACAAGAGCTGGCTCTGCCCACTATGCAATATAAAATCTGGAAAGTATTAATCAGCTATGTCGCCCCAGCGGGGGTATTTTTAATTTTTCTACACGTTGTAGGAGTGCTGTAATGACCACGGTTATTCAAAAAAGTGCGTTGGTAAAATATTCTGCACAACAAATGTTTGAGCTAGTGAATGATGTTGAAGCTTATCCAAAATTTTTACCGTGGTGTGGCGGAGCGAAGATTCTGAAACGCGAATCTGATTTTTTTGAAGCCGAATTATTAATTGCCAAAGCGGGTTTTCATAAAACATTTTCTACCCGCAATCGCATAGATCAAGGCGGACAAATGACTATTTCTTTACTTAATGGTCCATTTTCTCGCTTAGACGGCGTTTGGAATTTTATGCCACTACGCGAAGATGCCTGCAAAATTTCGCTAGATTTAGAATTTGAAATGTCAGGACTGTTAGCGAGTTTGGCATTTGGCGCGGTGTTCAACCAAATTTGCAATACTATGGTAGGCTCTTTTACCACTCGTGCTAAAGAAGTATATGTCTGAGTTGCTTGCTATTGAAGTCGCCTACGCCACGCCTGAACAACAGCTTATTATTGCGTTAAATGTGGATGAGGGTGCGACAGTAGAATCAGCTATTGTTGCATCTGGTTTATTGACACGTTTTACTGACATTCATCTATCTACCAATGCGGTGGGTATTTTTGGCAAAGTGTGTGAACTAAATCAAGTCTTGAAAGCAGGTGATAGAGTGTGTTGTTATCGCCAGTTACACAATGATCCCAAAGAAGCGAGACGGCAACGTGCGGCTAAGGGTTAAAAATTGAATTCTTGGATTCAAGTCATTAATAGCTAAACTTTCTGCACATAAGGTAAAAAAATGGATAAACCTGAAAATTTTCAAAATAATCTGCTGGAAATAAAAAATCTGCTCGCTAGACACAAATTAGTAGAAACCTTAGTCCATAAACAGAACTTAGTTGAGTTACAACGATTACTTGAGCAACTTGATGCAGAGGCAATTGCTTGCGTTTTGGAGGCGTTTTCCGCCGATGATCGCCAAATTATCTGGTTGTTAATTAAAGAGGATCGTAAAGAAGACATTCGTTTAGTTATGTCCTCGAAAGTACGCACAGAACTATTTACTGAGGTGAAGCATCGAAATCGTAACGCCGTCATTCGTGCGTTTGATCTTCACGAAGGACGCTTGCGGCAAATTCCAATCGAAACCAAAGAAGATTTAATCGATACCAACCCCATCTGGGTTGATTTAGTCATGCCAGAAGAAGAGCAATTAGCGTGGGCAGAAGATATTTTCGGCGTGGAATTGCCTAATCCGCGTGATTTAACTGACCTAGAAACCAGTGCGCGGTTTTATGTAGAAGATAATGGCGACATTCATCTACATTCTGATTTTTTGCTTGATCTTAAGGATGAATCACGCAATGTCGCGGTTGCTTTTGTGCTTAATAAGGAGACGTTATTCTCAGTAAGAAGTAAAGAGTTGCCAGTGTTTCGTTTGCAACGCTTACGCGCCCGCGCTCAGTCAGGCTATGTGTCAGAAGCAAAAGACGTGCTACTTGATCTTTATGCGGCTGAGGTGGAATATTCGGCTAACGCGTTGGAAGATGTCTATAGCGAGTTAGAAGAAGTTGGACGGCAAGTATTTAAGTCAGAAATGACAGACGAAGAAGCTGGAAGAATTCTTGCTGCTATCGCCGAAGAAGAAGACCTTAATGGACGCATACGGCGTAATGTTCTCGATACCCGCCGTGCTTTGTCATTTCTCATGCGCGGACGTTTTTTGTCAAAAGCCCAACATGAAGATGTGCGTGAAATTTTGCGTGACATTGAATCGCTAGACGGACACACCTCGTTTTTATTTAATAAAATTAATTTTCAAATGGATGCTACGGTCGGTTTTATCAATATCAACCAGAACAAAGACATTAAGCGGCTGACAATCATCAGTGTTATTTTTATGCCACTCAATGTATTAGCTGGAATAGGGGGTATGTCAGAATTTTCGATGATGACGCAAGGAATTCCATGGCAAATCGCTTATTCCAGTTTCTCGATAGGTTTAATTATTGTCGGTTGGTTAACTTTTGTTGGTTTGAAATTCTTTGAAAATCGAAAACCAACAAAACCAGCTGTTAACAGTTAAAATCCTTGGCAACATCTGTATCTTCAAAGTCGTTAAAATTCAACGTGAGCTTTAACACCGTATACATTGACAGGACCACGATCACCGTTAAAAGCAGGATTGATAATACGTTGATAATCAGCAGTTAGCCATGTTGGACCGATTAAATTTATGCTGTAAAAAACCTCAATACCTTTTTCTGCTTTCCAGTTGAGCTTGCCATCACCAATAAAACCATCTACTCCGCCTGCGTTAAGGTAGGCGGCGTGTTGTTTGGAAATCCAGTTTTGTGCATAGCCGATACCCAATGTGTCTTTACGTCTATCCCAGCTTGTGCCTTTTACTAAACCACCCAGCGAGATAGAACGATCTGTTGATGTGTAGGAATATACTTCCGTTTTACCGTCTGAATACATCCCTCTAAAGAACAAACCTATGTCATCAGCAACTTGTTGTTCTACGTTTATGCCAATGCCCATTTTGATGTTTGGTTTTCGCGCCCAACATAAATCAGGAGCGGAGGCATTGGCTGAATCATAGTTAAAGCCTGTACAGGTAGTGGCATTTTTAGTGGGATCAGCTTGAAATGCAGCTAAGGCATCCGTCCAACTGCCCATGTTTTCACGATTGCGATAAGCCAATAAGCGTACCGCTCCAGCTTGTTGATATAAAACGTGGCGATGTTCAAGTTCGACTTGATCGCCGTAATACTTAAATACTCTAAAATCGAGCGGCAGTTGATTTGGTTCTTTTGGCGCGGCTATATGGGCAAAGCGAAAAGTCCAGTCATCATGATAATATTCAGCAGTAATACCATCTGTGTAACCGCGTGCATCAGCGGCAAAGTCATAAGCGGCATGGGTCATAAATGCCATATTGTTAAACTGACGGCGTAAATTGCCTGAAAACGTATTTTGGTCAAAAAAATCCAAAATACTGAAATTACCGATTCTAAATACTAAACGCCGACTATCAACCGTTGTCCCTAATTGCATAGGTGCGGAATCGAGGTGAATGCTGTTACCACCTAAATCAATTGTTTGCTTAAAAAAGAACCGTGAACGATACAAAATAGGTGTAACAGTACCGCTTTTTTGTAGCTCAAAGTTTTGAATCAACCCACCTAAGCCTTTTAAATCAGAAAGTGCTTTTTCAGAAATCACTTCGGGAACAACGTAAAGCTCGCCGCCTTGCCATGTTTTAAGTCCAAAATAAAAAGTCGCAGTCCCCGTAAAGCTATTTTCACTGTGTGGTACAAGTGAGTTAGGCGTACCATTCAAATTACTGTAAGCCCCGTGAACCGTGCCTTTCCAACTCTCAATGTAAGTTAGCTGTCCGTAAGCATTCCAACGTTCGTCTTTAAGATCATGTAGTCCCTCTTTAGCCAGTGCGTTCATAAAAGAGAAGGGAACTTCATCAGCTATTGATTCGGCAGAATAGCTGTTAGCAAATATGAAAAAACACAGCAGGTAAAGCAATAAAGAGGTTCTATCCAAAAACATAAAGTCCATTACTATAAAAAAAGCAAAAGGATCATTGTATATATATAGAATGACTATTTGATTAAAAACACTTTCGCTAACGCCAGAAAAATAAAAAAACCCATTGAATCGGTGATGGCTGTGAGTATCACGCTAGTGCCTACCGCTGGATCATAACCAAATTTATGCCGTACTAAAGGAATTGCCAATCCTACCAGCACAGCGACTAATAAATTAATAAACATCGCGCTTGCCATAACGCCTGATAATGCCACATCCTGATAAAGCAAAAAACTCACTAAGCCCATAATCAGCCCAATGAACGTGCCATTAATGATAGCCAAAGTCAGTTCTTTTTTAATCATGCGTGACACATTGGCAGGGGTGATTTGCCCTAATGCCAAGGAGCGAATAATCAGCATACTGGTTTGATTGCCCGTGTTACCCCCCATTGCAGCAATAATAGGCATGAGAGAAGCCAATGCCACCAAGTGCAAAATAACGTCTTCAAATACACCAATAATGCGCGTGGAAGCAAACGCAGTGACCACATTAACCAATAACCAGCCCCAACGGTTTCTGGCACTTTTCCAGACACTGGAAAATAAATCTTCCTCTTCATCGACACCCGCTTGACTCAATAAATCTTCATCAGATTTTTCACGGACAAAATCTAAAATGCTATCGATACACAACCGTCCTTGTAGCTTGCCGTTTTCATCAACGACAGGAGCGGAAATCAAATCGTAGCGTTCAAACGCACGCGCCACTTCGGCAGTTTCTTGATAGCCTTGAAAACGCACAAAATCCGTCACCATCACATCCGCCACTTGTAAAGCAGGACGATGGGTCAATAAGCGTTGCAAAGGCAACACGCCTTGAACAACATTGTTTTGATCGACAACAAATAATTTATCGGTATGGCTAGGTAATTTACCTAATTTACGAATATAAACAATGACGGCTTTTAGATTCAAATCACTCCGAATGGTAATCATGCCAAAATCCATCAGCGAACCAATTTGATTTTCTGAGTACGCCAAAATAGCGTTTAAATCGCTACGCTCTTTACCATTTAAAGAGCGCAGAATTTTTAGCATCGCTCTTTTAGGAATATCCGCAGCAATATCAGCAATTTCATCGGTATTAAGTTGACTGGCAACGTTGGCAAGTTCTTCTGCCTCCATGCCTGAAATCAAGGTTTGCCGAACTGCGTCGGATACCTCTAATAACACCTGTCCTTCGTGGTCAGTTTTAATTGCCTCCCATGCGATTTGTCGTTGATCTAGTGGTAAAGATTCCAAAATAGCGGCAATATCCGCTGGATGTAACTGAGCAAATTTATTTTGCAGCCGAGTTTGCTGTTGCTTATACAGGACTGTTTCAATCAAATCGGTGGTCGCAACATCCCTTTGAACCAGCGACTTTTCCAGTTGCTGCTTTTCCAGTAAGGTGATGACTTCTTGCAGTTGCTGTTGTAAAAACAGCTCGGAATGAAGCTTGCCAACGGATGATTGCGTCATATTTTTAACTTAGCGGGTAGTAGTACGCGTTAAAATTTCTTGCCATAGCGCGTTATAAGCCCTTATTGCTGGGCTTTTATGACTATAAACACCCAGCGGATTGAGTTCCAAGCCCATACGCTCAACCTCACTAGCATAAGGAATAGCCGTGCTTAACGTATCTGGGTAAGTATCGTTAAGATGCGCCATAATATCGAGGTGCATTTTTTTTCGTCTATCCACCATCGAAAAAAACGGTAGCAAAGTAAGCTGCTCTAGTTGCTTCTCGACCAGAACAGTTTGTAACTGATTTAAGGTTCTTACCGACAAGGTGGTAGGAATAATGGGCGACAACAATACGTCAGCCGCTTCAAAAACCGCTTCCGATAATAAAGAAATGTTGGGCGGACAATCCAAAAAAATAAAATCGTAGTCTGTTATCAGCGGTTTTAGCAGTTTTTTTAATTGCCTAGTCGGTTTTTTCTTCTCATCCAACAGCAAATCCAGATTGCGAAAAGAAAAATCTGCGGGTAGTAAATCCAGATTATCAAAATCAGTGCCTTTAATTAGCCCATCTAGTGGTTGTTTGCCTGCGATTAAATCCTTACCACCGCCTTTAATTTTCGGTTTAACACGAAAATAATAACTGCTCGCACCTTGTGGGTCTAAATCCCATATCAGTGTTTTATAGCCACTACGCGCGGCAATAAAGGCTAAATTAACCGCACTTGCCGTTTTACCAACACCGCCTTTAATACTATATAACGCTAATATGGTCATTGGATATTCCTGTGTTGCCTACGCTTAATCATTAAGCCGTTAATGGGGTGGTATTTTAGCGTAACTGAGACAAGTTGTTTTGTTTGATTCAAATTTAACTGGGTAAATATGTATTAGATTGTCAGCGAAAATCCTAGCAACTTAATAATACTGTCATCTACCCCTGCTTATAATTTAACTCTCGTCAACTTAGCTTAGGAATTATTGCCATGTACTGTAAAAAACCACGCTATTTTCCACGCCCCGCTGCTCTGACGGTGGCAATCGCTGTATTACCGCTACTGTTTTCAATGAACACCACCCACGCGAGTGATGTGCCACTAATGGAACAAGGCATTCAAATCGGTGATATGGCAAAGGGTCGTGCTGTTATCTGGAGTCGTGCTGACCGTCCTTCTCGCATGATGGTGGAATATGCTTTCAACGAGAAGTTTACTGATGCCCGCACGATTCGCGGCCCTTACGCAATGGCAGAAACTGACTTTACTGCCCGTCAGGATTTAGTTGATCTTCCCGAAGGCAAAGACGTTTACCTTAAAGTTTGGTTTGAGGGTCTTACCAATGCTCGAAGCAAAAGCGATCCTGTCACTGGGCATTTTCGTACAGTAGGCAAACATGATGACATTCGCTTCGTTTGGGGTGGAGATACCGCTGGTCAAGGTTGGGGTATCAACGAAGCTTTTGGGGGTATGAAAATCTATGAGTCTATGCGTAAAGTTGAACCACAATTTTTTATTCAAAGCGGTGACAATATTTATTCTGACGGTCCTATTTTACCGACAGTAACCGCTGAGAATGGTCAAATTTGGACGAATCTGGTTACGCCAGAAGTCAGTAAAGTTGCTGAAACCTTAAACGAGTTTCGCGGTCGCTACAAATACAATCTACTCGACAAAAATCTACGCCGTTTCAATGCCGAAGTACCACAAATCTGGCAATGGGACGATCATGAAGTGGTCAATAACTGGTCGGATTCTAAAGATTTGAGCAAAGACAGCCGCTACACGGTTAAAGATGTACCACTACTAATCGCTCACGCCACTAAAGCTTTCCATGAATTTGCCCCGCTACGCCCACACGATGCTGAGGAATCTGAACGTGTGTATCGGAAAATATCCTACGGTAAATTGCTAGACGTATTTGTACTGGATATGCGTAGCTATCGTGGTCCTAATACCGCCAATCTGCAAACTCAGGAGAGTGCTGAAACTGCATTTCTTGGTGAAACCCAAGTGGCTTGGTTGCAGAATGAGCTGAAAAATTCTGATGCAACATGGAAAGTTATTTCTGCCGATATGCCTATCGGTCTGAATATTGGTGATGGTACGGATGCTCAAGGTAAAGCGCGTTGGGAAGCGGTTGCCAATGGTGATAACGGTGTTGCCGTTGGTCGTGAACTGGAAATTGCCAAATTGCTGAAATTCATCAAACATGAGCATATCGATAACCTCGTTTGGTTGACTGCCGATGTGCATTACGCAGCAGCTCACTATTATGATCCTGCCAAAGCTCAAACTAAGGACTTCGCCCCGTTTTGGGAATTTGTAGCAGGTCCTTTAAATGCAGGTTCATTCGGGCCTAACACCACTGACGCTACTTTTGGTCCACAAGTGGTATTTAGCAAAGCACCACCCGCAGGGCAGGTCAATCTGTCGCCTTACGCTGGCTTGCAATTTTTCGGTGAAGTCAATATCGATAAAAAAAGCCGTGCATTGACCGTCGATATGAAAGACATCAACGGTGCTAGCGTGTTCAGCAAAACGCTACCCGATGAATCAGGACACGAACACGACCGCGATTAATAAAAGTTGCCAGACGGTGTCTGCCGTCTGGCAACTCCCACTCACAACAATCTAACTATTTTATGAGGACGTATCATGTTAACTAAAGTTTGCAAATTAACCGTCTTGGCAGCGGCGACGTTTGCTATTCTCGGTGTACAAAACGCTGTACAGGCAGCTTCCTACGCTGAGCATTCAAATACCAGACCTATTGTTATCGGTCATCGTGGCACGGCTGGTTATCGCCCTGAACACACTATTCAAGGTTATACCTTGGCTATTGAATTGGGTGTTGATTTTATCGAACCCGATTTAGTGTTGACTAAAGACGGTTATATGATTGCTCGCCACGAGCCGATGATAGGCGGAACGACTGACGTATCTAATCACCCAGAATTTGCAAGCCGCAAAACTAAACGCATGGTCGATGGTGTTGAATACAACGATTGGTTCGCCACTGATTTCACCCTAAAAGAAATCAAAACGTTGCACGCAATTCAATCTAATGCCAAGCGCGATCAACAATATAACGGTCTTTTTGAAATACCGACTCTGGATGAAGTGATTGCTTTAGCTAAAAGTAAAAGCAAACAAACTGGACGGACTATCGGTATTTATCCCGAAATAAAACACTCTACTTATCACGCAACCGTAGAAGATACTAACAATAAGCCATTGTTTGGGCTGAATTTTTTTGAAAATAAACTGCTGAAAAAATTGCATGACGCTTATGGAAACACGGCTTGTGCGCCTGTATTTATTCAGTCATTTGAAGTCAGTAATCTGAAGTATTTGAGCGTAAAAACCGACATTCAACTGGTGCAATTAATTGATGCGGATGATGTTAATGCTGACGGTTCAATGTCATTAGTCGCTCCATACAAACAACCTTACGACTTGGTAGTTGCTGGCGATACCCGCACTTTCGCAGACTTACTGACCGAAGAAGGTTTGGAGTTTGTTAAATCCTACGCCGATGCGATTGGTCCTTGGAAACCTTATTTGGTAAAAACTGTAGACGACGGCGTTGACCGCAATGGTGACGGCAAACTCACTATCAATGACCGCCGCGTTGATGGCAGCACAGGTGTGTTAGAAATGGCTCACGATAAAGACCTGTTAGTTCACACATGGACTTTCCGCAACGATGCCAGTGGTTATGGTTTCAGCGACCCTAAACAAGAAATGACCTATTATTTTGATTTTGGTGTGGACGGTTTGTTCACAGACTTTGCTGATACAGGGGTTGATGCTCGCAATGCCTCAATTAATGCGGGCAAGGTCAGCAGTCCGTTTGGGCAATGTAAAAACCAACATCATCAGCACGATCATGAAGATTATGAGCGTCACGATATCCGCTAAATTGCAGTAATCTCTTCTCGTTAAGTAGGTGCGAATTCATTCGCACCTACTTAATCCATCGGTAACTCAGCGGCTTTTTTAGCATCAACTTTTTTCAAAAACGGCGCGACACATAAGGCAGCTAAAAAGATAAAGGAGATGGTTTGAAATAAATTATTGAAAGTCATGACTTCCGCTTCGCGCCACGCTAGCGTATTGAGTTGTTTTAAAGCGGCAGTCGTGGGATCGGCAATTAAGGCATTAGTCATGGTGTGCCTTAAGCCCATTAATAATTCTTGTACGGGTGCATCGGTGGCAGTCACTGATTCGCGTAGCGTGGCATAATGGGTTTTGTTGAGAGATAACATTGAGGTGTTAGCGACGGCTAAACCAATCGCCCCCCCTAGATTACGCATTAAATTGTATAAACCGCTGGCGTTTTTGACTTCCTCAACGGGCAGTAATCCTAATGTCAGGGTATTAATCGGTAAAAAACACAGCATTAAAGCACCGCCGCGTATCGCTTGGGGTAGAAAAAACTCCCAATAGCCTGATTCGGCAGTCAGTTGTCCGTTTAACCATGATCCTAAGGCAAATAATCCCATGCCTAGCCCTAGCATGACGCGCAAATCTAGTTTCTTTTCTAAGCCCCCAGCAACAAAGGCAGATAGCAGTTGAAATAATCCGACGACCATCAAGTATTGCCCAATTTGCAAGCTGTTTAAACCTTTAACACTGGCTAAATACACAGGGGTTAAATAAATAATGGTGTATAAACCCACGCCTAACACAAAACTATAACCGCAACCGACCGCAAAATTTAGATTTTTAAAAGCGTATAAATCAATAATCGGATGGGGGTTTTTTAATTCCCACCACAACATAGTTACGCCGCTAAGTGTTGCGACAATGGTTAAGAATAAGATTAAATCATCTTCAAACCATTGGTCTTTCGCGCCTTCTTCAAGGACAAACTGCATACAGCCCAAAAAAATCGCAATTAATCCAATACCGATAAAATCGATTTTTTGCAGTAATGCCCAATCGGGTTTGTCGATGTCGAGAAATTTCCACACAAAAAAGCACACTAACATTCCAGGCACAAAATTGATTAAAAATAATAGATGCCAACTATAAGAATCAGTTAAATAGCCGCCTAACACAGGGCCGATAGTCGGTGCCATAGTGACAATTAAGCCTAATACAATGCCCATCGTTGGTTGCAAACGTGGCGGAAATAAAATAAAAATAATCGTGAACGTCATGGGAATCATCGCACCACCCATAAAACCCTGAATACAACGAAACACAATCATCGACGGTAAATTCCACGCAAACGCACACGCTAAACTCGCTAGGGTAAAACCACCCGCTGAGATAACGTACAAATAGCGCGTAGAAAATACCCGTCCTAGCCAACCTGACAAAGGAATAACAATGACTTCGGCAATTAAATACGAGGTTTGCACCCACGCAATTTCATCTTGGGTAGCTGATAAGCCCGCTTGAATTTCTTGTAATGAACTGGCGACAATTTGAATATCCAACACCGCCATGAATACGCCCACTGCCATGCTGAAAAAACCTATCCATTGCCCAGTGGTGAGCGGTTTTTCATCTGTCTGTGTCATGAACTTTTAACACGCACTTTCACAGTGACGGACAGGCCAGATTTTAATAATGCAATATCGGTATTGTCATCAAAAACGATTTTCACAGGCACACGACGCACGATTTTGGTGAAGTTTCCTGTGGCATTTTCAGGCGGTAAAATACTAAATTCTGAACCGCTGGCAGGGGAAAAACTGGCTACTTTGCCCGTAAAGGTTTTATCAGGATAAGCATCGATATGAATTTCAACAGGCTGATCGATTTTCATGTGCTGCAATTGAGTTTCCTTAAAATTGGCTTCCACCCATATTTTTTTGGTTTCCAGTAAATATGCTAATGCCATACCCGTCTGAACATGAGAACCGATTTGCACGCCACGATGTCCAATCACTCCATCAAATGGCGCGACAATTTTCGTGTGTTCTACATCGAGTTTTGCCAATTCAACTTGCGCTTGTGCTTGTTTAACTTGGGCTTCGGTTTCGGCAATTTCACTGTCAAAACTACTTAATTGGTTTTGTTGCGCACTTACTGCGGCTTGTGAACCGCGTAATTCGGCTTCGGCTTGTTTGGATTCTGATTGTATTTTGTCTAACGATTGACGCGGTGCAGAACCGCGTTCAATCAGCGTGTTAAATCGCCGTAAGTCTTGGTTAATTTGTTGACGTTTCGCTTCAACGGCTGATACTGCCGCGCCTGCACTGGCAATATGAGATTTTTGGGTGGTTTTATTGGCGCGTAGCTGTTGAATATGAGCGAGTGATTCAGCGACTTTCGCTTCGGCTTGTGCAAGTTTAGCTTGATAATCGCGGTCATCAATCACTGCTAACAGCTCGCCTTGTTTGACGGCTTGATTATCCTCAATCAGCAATTGGGTAATACGTCCCTCCACTTGCGGAGTAATTAACACGCTATTACTTTTTAAATACGCATTATCGGTGCTTTCATAGTTCTGCCGCTCCATTATCCAACGAAACAAAAAAAACGCTATCCCACCCACAATAAGTAAGACGAAAAATCCTGTAAAAAAACGCTTCATAATGACCTTGATAAACTAAACTGTTTAGTTTATTCTAAACCATTCTTCCCTGTTAGCAAGTGTTGTTTCAAAAATGACTGAATCGATTGAAAGTCCTAGTGCCAAACGGCAAGCCATTGTCCAAGCGGCTACGCGCCTATTTTTAACCCATAATTATCGTAGTGTCAGCATGGAAAAAATTGCCGCTGCCGCGCCCGTTTCCAAAGCCACGTTATATAACCACTTCACAGGCAAGCCGCAATTACTGGCAGCAGTTGTGGCGGAATTATGTACTTCGTTATTACAAGCCATGACCCAAACATTATCAGAAGAGGATGATGCCGAGCAAACCTTACAAAAAATTGCCGCCTCGGCTGTCGAATTGATGTATTCGCCTGACGGCTTAGCCATTTATCGATTGGTGATTGCTGAAATCCACGCATTTCCTGAATTAGGACAACTGGTTTATGACAACGGACCACGCTTGGCATTAAATCAATTAGAAAGCTATTTGCGCAAGTTGCAAACCAGCGGTTGCTTCAATATTCCCGATACTTACTTTAGTGCCGATGCGTTTTTTAGTTTATTAAAAGGCGATTTACATTTTCGGTGTTTATTAGGCATACAAGCCGCTCCAACCGAAGCCGAAAAAGTACGTTTAATTGAATCCGTCACGCGCTTTTATTTGCGGGGAATTATGTATGCTGGACAATCGTAAACTAATCGCCGTGCTGAGCGTGGCAATAGAGCTAATGGTTAATAAAATGATTACAAAACCGTTCGCACTGAGCCTGTCGAAGTGTGAATGTGGTTCGACAAGCTCACCACGAACGGTATCACTTTATTGTATATTAGCTCTAGTATTTATCTCGACAGCAAGTCATGCAGAAACCCTAGAAGCCGCTTGGACAATCGCGCTGGACAATAATCACCAAATTAAATCAGCCAAAGCCGACACCAACGCCTCAGAACAACAACTACAATCTGCACAAGGTCAACGTCTGCCAGAACTCAATGTCAGTACGGGCTACACCCAATTGAGTGCAGTGCCTACCGCCAAAGCTACTTTTAATGGCGATACTTCACAATTTGCGGTGTCTCAAGCAGGCAGTGCCAAAGCGCAAGCAATGGTTAGCGTACCCGTGTACACCAGTGGACGCATCAGCAACAATATAGGCGCGGCAGAATCTAGCTTGCAAGCCGCACAGCACCAAGAAGAAACCACTGAACTCAATCTTAAAATGCAGGTAGCAGAAGCTTATATCAACGTATTACGCGCAGAAAGCGCGGTCAAAGTCGTGCGTAGTCATGTCGAAAGCCTGACTGCTGATAGTAAAGATGTTAACGACCGCTTTGAACAAGGCATCGTCGCTAATAATGACGTATTAGCCGCCAGCGTTGAACTTGCTAATGCCGAACAACAGCTCATCAAAGTTGCGCATCAACTCGACAATGCCAAAACGACTTACAATCGCTTACTGGATCGCAATTTAACCGCAGAAGTGAATCTGGATAACCGTTTACCTGAGCTACCCGCTGGTACATTAGACGAATTAACCCAAAACGCTGTCAAACAACGCCCAGAATTAACCGTATTAAATGCGCAAATTGACGCACTGCAACAACAGGCGGAAAGTGTCAACGCCAATCGATTGCCACAAGTCAATGTCAATGGCGGCTATCAATACCAACAAAACCGCTATCAAGCCCACGAAGGATTATGGGTAGCAGGAGTCAACATGGACTGGAAACTATTTGACGGTAGCACAGGACACAAAACCGATGCCCTAAAAAGCCAAGCCATTGCCCTTAAAGAACAACGCGATGATTTAACCAGTGTTATGGCATTAGAAGTTAGACAAGCATGGTTAGAAATTGAAGAAACCAAAAAACGCCTACAAACTGCTGAAAAAACCATCGCCCAAGCCGATGAAAATCTTAAAGTCGCCACCGACCGCTATCAACAAGGTTTAACAATCCACACCGAAGTATTAGCCGCTGAAAATTTACGCCTCACCAGCCACGATAATTTCAGCAATGCGCAGTTTGATGTGGCACTAGCACGCTTACATTTACGGCGAGCGGTTGGGGTTTTATAAAAGCAACTCAGGTGGGGGCAATGTAAGTATGAAAAACAAGATAAATGCTTTAAACCATCGAGACACTGCGATTATAGTTTATATATCGATAGCGTTGATTTACAATGCGATTCGTTTATGTGACTTGTCCTGATAAAGGCTGTTTTTATTTTAAACTAAGGTTAAATTAAAATGCGTATTGAAGAATTACATCTTAAAAATTTCCGTTGTTTTAAAGAGCTGGATATAAAATTTCCTGCATCTAACTTGGCGGTTTTTATTGGTTTGAATGGGTCGGGGAAAACGGCGATATTGGATGCGATTATCTCATCATTGCTCAATCTTGATAAGCATCATGGGATAACAAAACATATAACCAGTGAATTATTCTTTGACGATGATATTAATATAGAATCGAATGAACTTAACATGAATGTTAATATTAGTTGTAACTCATATTCTGTCTCATGGAGTATTCTTAAAAAGAAAGATGACATACAAAAAATAGAAAATATTGAAGGAAAAATTTCTGAATTTGAAAAAAAACTTATGGAGACTCCAAATTTTACAATCTCTCAGTATACGGCAAAGAGGGAAAAAAAATTTGTACATCAAGGTTATCCACATTTAGTTATAATCGATTTTGATGTGTTTAAAAAAAGGTTTATAGAAGAAGTTGATGCAGAAAATAGAATTATTATAGAAAATAAAGATTTTACTCGCACTAATCCTAAATTGAATGTTATTAGAAAAGCGATTGAAGTATTTTGTTCAAATATTTCAAATATGTGTATTTCTAATTTAAGAACAAAAGACATAAAAGAGAATACTAACATTGTAATGGATTGGGATGGTTTAGAGTTAAGCCTTTCTCAGCTATCAGAAGGGCAAAGAAATTTATTATTATTAATTTCAGATATAGCCTTTTCATTATTGAATCCTATGGGTAGCTGGACTGATAGAGGAAAATCAGAAGATATTTTAAATAGAAACGGCATTGTCTTAATTGATGAAATAGAACTCCATCTACACCCACAATGGCAAAGAGAAGTTATACCTGCCTTACAAAAAACATTTCCTAATATTCAGTTTATTGTCACCACGCATTCACCACAAGTATTAAGCCGCGTACATAAAGACAATATATTTATTTTAAAAGACAATGAAATTTTTCAACCTTCCATTAATCCAATTGGACGAGATTCTAATGATATTCTCGATGAAATTATGGGGGTGACTAAACGCCCAGAAGAAATTCAAGAATTATCAGATAAATATTTTTCTTTAATTAATAAAAATTTATTGAATGAAGCGCAGGAGGTTCGTAACCTGATTATAGAAAAGTTAGATAAAGACGACCCTATTTTTGTCAGAGCCAATGCAATGATTACACGCAAACAGTTGTTAAAAAATGAAGCGTATTATTAAAACATCTTCACCAACTGAATTTGAAGCATGGAAAATTCGCAACAAATTTACGAAAGATGATTTATTGAACGAAGATAATCAGACTCAAGAGCAAGCTATTATTTGGAAGAAGTTTACTAAAAACAGAAAAGTAAGAAAGGCAGTAAAACAATCATTACTCGATGAACAAGGCTTTATTTGTTGCTATTGTCAGCAGCGTGTTGAATTTGATGAAAATACTACTATTGAACATTTCGTTGCCAGAGAAAATGATGCCGTATTAATGTTTGAATATGACAATATCCTCGCGTGTTGTGATGGCGGACAGAAACAAAGAACGGAACAGCAAATAGAAGTTATACCAAAATATTGCGGTCATGAAAAAGCTAGTAAAACGATTGCTATCAATCCATTAGATGAAAATTGTGAAGCACATTTTGCTTATTCGTTTAATCCAGATAGTTTAGAAATATCTGTAGAGGGATTATCAGAACAAGGTAAGAATACTATTGAAAAATTAAATTTGAACACCCCAAAACTTCGGACATTACGCGGTGAAACTGTGGCAGGTTTTATTTTTGACGAAAACGGCGATTATATTAGCAATGAAGATGCAAATATAATCGCTTCACAAATTAAAATACAAAAAGTAAATAATCAATTTGAGCCATTTTGTGTTGTTTTGGAATATATTTTAAAAAATTTATAGCGGTATCTACACATCCGCCAAAGCCCTAAACAACTGCGTATTTTTAGGAATCAGCGCGTAATCACACAGGGTAATAAACGCCGCGTCGGTTCTACTATCTCCCGCACCAAAGGTTAATAAATCTGGATGCTGACTTTTATAGTGTGCTAATAAATAACTGACTGCGTCTTCTTTATTAATAATCTTTGGTAATACTGCCAGATTATTGCCGTTGATGTGCCAGTATAAACTGCCATCGATAATGCTGGGATGGGGTTTAATGACCGACTCTAGCAATTTTTTTAACGTGGTTTCAGTCTGGTCTTGGTGTTTGATATAGCCATACCAAGTGACAGAAAAATCATTCACTAGACGCGGCTTAAAGCCTTGCTGTTGTTGGCAATAGCGTTCAATTTCTGCCCATAAATCGAAGAATTTTTCATGATAAACGGGCAAGGTTTGCATCATCCGCTCCATCCACACTTTATCCACTTGCCGCTGTTTGTCTAAGATAACCGCGCCGTGATTAATCACCGCTTCTTCTTGAAACGGTAAATTACAGCGTCCAAACGCATGAACATCACGCGCTGTTACGGGTACAATTTTAAAACCTTGTGAGAGCCAATCCCAAAGCCATTGTTGTTTATGAGTGGCAAAGGAATTGGGCGTGCCATCGGGTAAGGTTGCCCGCATTTGCAACCGTGGATCATCCGCGCCAAATTCACATTTTCGTTTGGTTTGAAACAGCGTGTCATCAAGGTCTAAAAAAATGTAGCGTTGCATAAGAGGCGTTGGGAGTGAGTTCAAAGCGTGCGCTGATTGCATTCCAGTCATGGAGTAATTTAAGCAGTGGCGCGTTTAATGGGGTTTCATGGCACAGAATAATTTCGCGGTAATCGGCGGGATTCATGTTGTAAATAAAGTTGTTAATACCGTCTTCGTAGTTATCTTCAAACTGACAAATCAAACTAATTTCATTGCCCAAATGAATCGGGGAACGCGTGGTGCTTTGCACTTTAACATTCAAACCTTGCGCGGCGAGTTCGCGTCCTAGCAAATACGCGGGGCTGTTACATTCGCCTGTGCCTAATACTAAAATTGGGCGATTGTCTTGCTCAGTAGTTTTAAAATACGGTTTTGGGTCAGCTTGTAAAGCCACAGGTTCAGTCATGCCTAATCGCCCATGCCATGCCAGCAAGTGTTTTTTACAGGCATTATTACTGGAGGCATTAACGGTAATCGCATCAATCGCCGCGTTATAACGGTCAGTAAAACTTAACAAACCTTGACGAAAACAAATCCATTCAACCGCAACGCCCGATTCGTTTTCTAAATAAGCGCGGTCATCGGGATGGGCAAAATTAACCAGACTGACAATAAACACTTTACGCAACTTAGGATTTACTTTTTGATAGGCTTGAATCAGCCGTAAAAAGGTTCTGCCCGTACTGATTTCATCATCAATTAATACCAGCGTGTCTGCCGTTAAAAATCGCTGTTTATGCGTTGCCTCAGTGGGATAGTACAGAAAAAAGTCAGTCGCATGACTGTGGGCTTCTTCAAATTCCAAGCGTTCAGTATCCGCTAAATGATAACGCGTGGTTTGCATGAATAACGCCTTTTGCAAACCCTCACGGTGAGCGGCTTCAAACACGCCATAACCCAAGCCTGTCGCAGTTTCTGCCATACCTATCCATAACGAACTGTCACCCGCGCCTCTGTTTAACACCAAACGCGCTAAGGCTCGATAAGACCAGCTCATCATTTTTGGCGTAACAGGGTAGTGCTTAGCTAATACTTTACTGACTAATAAAAATTTACGCTTGCTACTCACGCGAGCGGCAAAGCCTAGTAGACGGTTTAACGGTATACGTCCAGCGTCTAAATCAAGTTGTAATGTACCTGTCTCTAATTGAATAGTGACTAATTTTTTCATATTAAAAGATTCATAAAGGGTGTTAGCCACTGTAAAACATTGGCTTTAATTGCAAGAAAGGAAAGGGAGCTGGCTCTTAGCATACCAACGACACCGACTAAAATCCAAAATACATTCAGTAAGGTATAAGCTTGGTCTTTTTTGAGTATGGCACACCAAGAAAGTATTACTGCATCCACGGTATTAAATGCCCAAACAAACAAAAATGGGCTATCCGCGCCCATCC
The DNA here is from genome assembly GCA_026398895.1 of Methylococcales bacterium. Lineage (GTDB taxonomy): Bacteria > Pseudomonadota > Gammaproteobacteria > Methylococcales > Methylomonadaceae > UBA4132. The sequence goes on along the minus strand of JAPLRZ010000044.1, from coordinate 118,990 downwards.
AGCTCACCAGTGAGAAACTAAAAATTCGCATCATTACACCAAGCATTTCAATGTGGCGAATGTAGCTATAAACGAAGGAATTTATGTTAAGGAAAGGCATGGTTTAAAGTATTGTAGGCTGAGTGTCGCGCCTGTTTTCATAAAGAATTTTTAGCGTAGGGTGGACAAGCGTCTTTTTGCTTGCCCACCATTTGCTGGATAAAAGCGGTGGGCAGAAGAACGTTGCTCACCCTACATAGCTCCATACAGGCTACTTTTTCAGCTTTTTGAACTTAAAAATGCTGGATAAATGTCTGCCAGCTTTTCCATATCACCATCATTCGCTAACATTTCAAGCTCATAATATTTAGCAGTGGTGAAATGGACAAAATCGATTGCAGCGCAGCCACCTTTAAGCGTAATTCCTTTCGATTGGCAGTATCTTGAAAGCTCAATGGCTTGGTCGTAAATAGCTTGGTTAATATCTAAAACATCAAACCCTGCAAACACTTCTTTCAGATATTGAAAGTTTTTATGATGCGTTATTTTTACTGTTCGTAATGTTTCTAAACAAACTAAACGATTAACAAAAATCTCACTTTCTTCATTTTCTAAAATAGGCGTTAGTTTATTTATTGCCTCTGGTTTTTTCTTTTCGTAAGCATCGATAATTAAATTGGTGTCAATAAAATATCTCACTGCTCATCCTCTTGCAGCGTATTTACTAGGTTCAATAACAACGCTTTTGCTTTTTTCTGCCTTTCCTTATCAACGTGAGCAATTTTTTCTTTATTTAAATCCACGTCAAAAAATTCTTTAACGATGTCATTTAAAAAATAGTTTTCTATATTGGCTATGGGTTTTGTTTTAACGATATTATCTTCGCGTATTAATTCATAGCCTTCGCCACTTTTTAAACCAGCTAAAACCAGCGGCGAATGGGTAGAAATAAAGAAAGTTGTTTTTGGAAAAAATTCGCGCAAAATGCCAATAATTTTAGTTTGCCAACTGATATGTAAATGCGGCTCTATTTCATCAATAAATACAATGCCGTCCACTTCGTTTAAATTTTCTTCAATTGTCCAGCCACTATAGCCAGCGACTATTTCTTGAAATATTTTGATGATAGAAACATAACCTGTTGAAAGTTTATCGAGCGGAATACCATTGATAAGTAGCTTGCCTTCATGAAAAGAGATATTCGGCTTTTCACTACCATCTTCATTTTTGGTTATTAAATTTATAGTGGGTTCAAGTCTATCTATTAACTTAAGTACAGTAGTTGCTTCATAGATTTTATTTTGATTGGTAGTAATAAAATTTGGATTAATAATAAGTCGTGATGCAAACCAATCCGCAATTTCTTCTTGTTCTAAACCTTCACCATTAATGTATTTCAATGTTCTTTGAAAACTATCAACAAACCTATTTAAGTTATTAGAAAGAATTTTTATGTTATTAGTGTCAATATTTTTAGTAAATCCTCTGTTTTTTGCACCTACAAAAACAATTGGATTGTCACAAATAAAAGAGTTATTTCTACCTATGTGTTCAAAAAGAATAAAGCCCCATACATCCTTATTTTTATCTTTTATTTTTATTTTATTTAAATCAACCCCTAAAGGTAACTCTAAAGTAATAAATTGTAATCTGTCATGAATAATTTTTTGATTAAATAAATTGCTATATTTTAATTGAGAATCGGCTCTAAAAATAGAGTGCGAAAAAATCAACGACTTCGCCATATTTTCTAAAAGCTGAGTTTTACCAATCCCATTTTTACCAATAAAGCAATAAATCTGTTTATCTTTTTCGAGTTCAATATCGAAATCAAAGCCAATTCCTAAGCCTTCGGTTTTAAATGAGGTAATCATAACTTTTCTGCATTAATTGCTGAGGTGAATACGATAAGATAAGTTTATGCCAATAAGTTCGACTGACTAAATAAACCTCCTAGGTTTTCAAAACCTAGGAGGTTTTCTCGCTCCCGCGTGGTAACAAGTGTTTAAGCAAATTCAATCATGCAAAATAACAGGTGTGGCAATCTCAGTGACTCTACGCTGATAATGAAGCGTAGCAGGTTCAACCGTTTCGCCTTTGAACGCTTGCAACGCCATAGCTGCTAAATTTGCACCCGCTAGACACGCCATGCCGAAACCACCTGAGGGACGGGGATTAATTTCTAGTAGGCGCACACCATGTACGCCTTCTTTAAATTGAATATTGAAGATGCCGTTTAAGTGATAGTGGGCGGTTAGGCGTTCGACCATACCTTGAATATCGGGGTGGTTGTCTATCATTTGCCCGTGTCCTGCTAACAGGGATTTTTTACGCTGTACGGCACACAGTAATTCACCGTGTCGCCCTGCACAATCGACGCTCCATTCATGCCCGTTGAGGTGTTCCATGACTAACAGGGTGTCAAATTGCGGGGTGTTGAGCATACCTAGTCTTAATTCTTGTAGCGGTATTTGATATTCCACGCCATTCAATAGTTGGGTGATGCTATCGCGTTCGGTGTCTAAGATACGAAAACCTAAACCGAAGACCGAGACCGCAGGTTTAACACACAGCTTTTCATGTTTAGCGGATAAGGTTTCTAACGCGCCATCGAATTCATCCCGATGATTAACGGCGACAAAGTCCATCACTTGTGCCACATCGCTGGGTAGTTCGGTATAAAAACGCGCTTTGTCATGCAGTAACATTAGCGTGTCATGGTCGGCAACAGATAATACTTTTGTGCCAACGGCTTCAAACAGCAGATGATGTTGACTGGCTAATGCGGCTTCTTTACCGACCCAAAATATATCGATGTGATGATCGAGGCAAAATGCTAAACACCAGTGAATATAGTCTTCGCCTGTTAAATCGACAGGTTCAAGAGTGTGTTCATCGGCGGCTAAAAAAGCAGAGGCATTATTGTGAGTGTGGGTACAAATTAAAGTCACTTCGCCAGCGGGAACTGACTGGCGAAGGTTTTTTAACACAGCTTGTATAGTGGAAAATGTTTTGTTAAACCAAATTCTCATGCTTATAAGTGGGTGATAATTTGTGGCAATAGGGCTTCGATAGTGCGACCAAAACCATTTTCACCAATGGCGTGCATTTTCCATTCGCCGTTATGACGGTACAGTTTTGCCATGATTTGCGCACTGTGTGAGCCTTTGCCACTCAGGGTATAACGGGCAATTTCTTTATTATTGCTGCTATCTACCATACGGCAATAGGCACTTTCAATTGCGTCGAAGGTTTGCCCTGTAAACGAATTGACGGTAAAAACCAAGGCTTTAACGGTTTCTGGCACTTTATCCAAACTGACAATGATTTGCTCATCATCGCCTTCACCTTCGCCTGTGGTGTTATCGCCTGTGTGGACAATGCTGCCGTCTTTGCTTTTTAGTTGTCTAAACCAAATGGTATCGATGATTTTATTTGTTTCATCAAACATAACGCAAGAGGCATCTAAGTCGATAGAACCACCGCTGCTACCAAACATACCGCCTAACAGTCCGCCTTTTTTAACCGCGTCCCAACCTAAGCCCATTGTGACTTTGGTTAAGTTACCGCCTGCTTCTTTGGACAAGGAAATTTTTTGCCCTTTTTCTAAATTTAGTGCCATGACATTATTCTCGTTTGTGTGTAACTACAAAATGTGTTTGTTTTTAGCGGCTTTAAGCCAAAGTGGGAATTCGCTTAGCAAACGGTCATATAATTCTTGTTCACTAATACTATTGAGATCATCCAAGGCAAAAAAACCGCAGTTATCAACTACGCGCCCTGCCATTGTGTCGAGTTGTTCTAACACGCCGTAATTGCGACCACCAATACCGATGAATTGCCAAAAAATCGGCAAACAAGCAGCACCTGTTAATAAGTCTTTTATTTCTTTGTTGCGACTAACGCCACCATCACTGATAAAAATCACCAATACAGGCAACAGCGTTTTTTGATAAAGCTCGATGACTTGTTTAATGACTTTAGGTTCGTTGTTAATACTCATCATGCCCCAATTACGCCAACCGCCTTCGGTGGTATTGATAAAATCAGCATAATTATTGAGCGTAGCCGCAGGTAGAGCCAATACGTTACTGGAAAATGCCCACACGTCTAATTCACCGTCATCATCAAAATGAACTGCCAACGGTAATAAACGTTCAATCACTTCTTGCACTTTGCCTGTTCTGTATTGGTTCATCATAGAGCCAGACGCATCCAGAACTAAACTTATGCGAGCAACAGTCTCTTGTAACTGATATTTTTCTAATGAGACGGTGGCTTTTTTAGCTAAATTAATGAGCTTAGGCGCAGAGGCGAGTTTTTTTTCTAATGACAATTTAGTGCTGACAGGTGACGGTGTTTCTTCGGCAACTTCGCCGCCAAAATGCTTCACTAACGCAGCCATACCTCCGTTAAAACCTTGGCAAACCGCAGAAAACCGCCAATCACCGTCTTTTCGATAAAGTTCACCGAGCATGACAGCTTTTTCGTCTTGAAAATCTTTACCCGAAAAAGCGAACCGCGCTACTTCTTGATTGCCAATAAGAAACCGTAAATAACCGTCTTTTATTTGCCCCATTGATGTTGAACCATCAATCGCGGCAGTAAACACCAACTTATCTATCTTGGCAGGAAGTTTGGCTAACTGGCAAGAAAAACCCAGTGTGTCACCCACAGGCGTTGATAATTCAACTGCACCACACGGTGTTTTCGGCTGATTAAAAAAGGTCATGTAGGCATCGTCAGACAATTTTTGTTGGCTGTCTAAGCCAAAACAGGCGAAATCAATCGCTTCTTTGTTACCAGAAATAGACAAGCCGACCTGAAAGCGATCGGCTTGTGCGTTATTTTCAAATAATGAAGCCAGAGCGATACGCTGCCCTTTGAAAATGTTCATCACTGAATGAGCTTAAACATTCACACCAAACGATATTGCCAAGGGTCCTAAGCCACCCGCAAAACCTTGACCAACTGCTTTGAATTTCCAATCTGACCCGACACGATAAATTTCACCAAAAATCATCGCTGTTTCGGTTGACGCATCTTCGCTTAAGTCATAACGGGCAATTTCCGCGCCGCCTTCTTCGTTGACAATGCGAATATAAGCGTGTGAGACTTGACCAAAACTTTGTCTACGCGCTTCCGCATCATTAATGGTCACGGAGAACACGACTTTATCTAAATCGCTAGGTATTTTGGATAATTCAACTTTAACGACTTCATCATCACCTTCGCCCGCACCTGTAAGATTGTCGCCTTGATGTTGAACTGAGCCATCGCCTGCTACTTTATTATTATAAAAACAAAAATCACTATCTGAACGTACTTTACCATCGAGTTTCACTAAAAACGCGCTGGCATCCAAGTCAAATGCCGCGCCGTCGGTGGCTCTGGCATCCCAACCTAAACCCACGATGATTTTATTAAGACCTGGTGCTTCTTTGCTTAAGTTGACGTTGCCGCCTTTACTGAGTGATATAGCCATTGTAATCTCCGAGTGTTGTTATGTTGAATTAGATACTAATACCGTATTGTCGTGCTAACGCTGCTAAGCCACCTGAATAGCCCTGCCCTACTGCTTTGAATTTCCATTCGCTGCCGTGTTTGTAGATTTCACCAAAGGTCATCGCGGTTTCTATGGACGCATCTTCACTTAAATCGAATCGCGCTACTTCATTGTTACTGTCTTTATTAACCACGCGGATGAAAGCATTAGAAACTTGCCCAAAGTTTTGTTTGCGACTTTCTGCGTCATGAATAGTGACAGTGAACACAATGCGTTCAATATCGGCGGGGACTTTATCAAGTAAGACAATCAGTGCTTCATCATCACCTTCGCCTGCACCTGTTCGATTATCGCCCGTGTGTTCAACTGATCCACACGTCGATTTCATTTGATTATAAAAGATAAAATCACTGTCAGAGCGGACTTTACCATCGGCTTTGACCATAAAGGCACTAGCATCGAGGTCAAAATCTGCGCCATCGGTGGGTCTTGCGTCCCAACCTAGCCCAACAATGATATTTTTTAGCGTGGGATCAGTTTTAGATAAACTGATATTTCCGCCTTTGTTTAATGAAATACCCATAAATCAATCTCCGTTAGTTTGTCTCTCTGCTAGAGACAGAGGATTATAAACATGATGATAGTGTGAGGGACGCGCCAATCAGTCGCTGATAGGGGCAAGTCAATATAGTAGCAGTTAAGATAATAATTGCATAGCCATTCACGGTCTATAACCCACAACAAAAATCTTGAATTTATGGCGACAGCACACGCAATCCACTATCACGTTATTGTCAACTAGCTGAACTGAAACTTATTGACTGCCCTACCCTTAATTTAAGTCGTTTGATTTTATGAAAGTCTCTAACCCATTGCCCAAACCCTCTGGTTAAAAATGCGGCAATATCTTTTAGCCACAGTAATACGCTCAGTACGATAATCAGCGTTGCGATACCGAAAGCGATTATTTTACTGGTGGTGGTTTGTAATAATTGGTGATTTAATCGCACTAATACCAGCAATACGCACAGTCCGTTTACATGATTTCCACATAACGGCGGCGATAAAATGTCCACGCACCCATTACCGCGATAATAAACAAGCCTGCAACCGATGAAGGTTCGGGGGCTGAACTGCCTGCAAAGTTTTGTGCCAGCATCATCGGCTGCGTGTTAGCAGTAACCGCTGATTGATCATTTTCATCACCGTAAGCTTTTGCAGTCACACCTTTCACCATTGGTAGCGGCACGTTGCTGTGTTCGGCTTGTTCAGGATGGGCGTTGACGATTTTTTCTGATACAGCGACAAACGATGTCCATTGTGTGGTTAAGGCAAAGTTCAAACCTAAATCAGTAACTTTGGCTTTTAATTCATCGTCGGCAATGCCTCCAGCAGTACGAATATGATACGGCGTGTTGATTTGGTGCATCATTTCAGCAATTTGTGAACGCGCCCAAATCACGGGAATGGGATTATTGTTATCGTCGGACTTTTCAGGCAATGTCACCGTGAGTGGTAACTGTGCTTTGCGTCCATTGAGCAAGCCATTCACTGTAATGGTATGTTGTCCCGCTTGTGCGTATTTACCTTGAATGCGTACCGCGCCGCCTGCAAATAAATCAGGGATTTTTACGGGCGTGGTATCGCTGACGAGTGTGTCACCCCAATCAATGCTGATGTCAGTCAGTACAGGGCTTTCTAATTTGCTGGCTAATTGAATGGCAACATCATCGGCTTTTTCCGTTGGATCGATAAACCGCGCAAATCCGCGTCCACTGATTGCCATTTCTTCCAATAAATAACGGTTCACCGATGTACCGACACCTAGCGCGTAAATTCTGGCGTTGCCGATTTTTTCGGCAATTTGTTGTAGCACTTCGGATTCATTGCCGATATAGCCATCGGTTAAAAATACCACGATGCGTAGCGTGTTATCTTTAGCGGGTTTACTGAAGGCTTGTTGTATCGCGGCATTGGCTTCTGTACCGCCATCGGCTCTTAAGTTTTCCACATAATCCAAGCCGCGTTTAATATTTTCAGGCGTTGCGGCGACGGGTTCTGCGGTAAATTCTTCGGCATTATTGCTAAAGTGAATAATACGAAAATAATCATTCGGGTGCAGATTGTGCAGAGCGTGTAGCATAAATTGCTTGCTTGCGGCGACGGGTTCACCGTCCATAGAACCAGACGTATCTAACACAAACACCATTTCCCGCGCCGCAATGTCTTTCGCTGCTGGCATGGCAGGCGGTTCGATTTGCAGACTAAAAAAACCGCCGCGTTCGTCTTTATGCGCTAATAATCCCGCCTGTGTTTTTGTGCCGTTTAAGCTGTAACGCAACACAAAATCTTTGTTGTCGATGGTTTTGCCGTCGGCTAAATGAATGACGCGTTGGCTCGCGGATATTTTTTCTTCGGAAATCGCGTGGGTTTTACTACTGAGTTCCGTAATCGGTAAACCTGCATCTAGTTCAACCGTGATAGATACACGCTCTTTATCAATAATCGCAGGGCTGTTTAATTCAGCAACTTCGGGGTAAGCGGGGAGTTTTTCCACTTCCCATTGTCCTAGTTTGGTTTTGCTGTTTACCTCAGCAACAGGCGTGGGCGGTACACCCGCACCTGCTGGTTGATAACGCGGGCCAACAACCAGCGGCAACACCAATTCATACTGTCCATCAACTTTAGGCAAGGTTTGAATATAGGTCAGCGTGACTTGTACAGGCAGATTCGGCATTAAGTTGGCAATGTCTTGAGTGAACATATTCGGACGGTGTTCAACCAACAAAGAAGCGGCTTTGCCCTCTTGTTTGGCTTGTTCAAACGTGGCTTTGGCTTCTTCGATACGTTTAATTTTGGCTTGCACGCGCTCATCACCGACTTCCATCACCATTTCATGTACGGCGGCATTTTGATTGAGCGGAAATAAATAAGTGGCGTGCAGTGCTTTATCGCTGGGATTGGTAAAGGTTTGCTTGACCGTTACTGTCACTAAATCGCCTTTTACATTGGCGTGTAGTTCAGATTTCAGTAGCGGAAAGTTGATTTTCTTACCATCGGCAGCGACGGCTTCAATCGTGCCACCCACGTCTGGCGTTGCACTAGCGGCACAAGCCAACAGTAGCAACAGTAGCAACAGTAGACTGGCAGTAATTTTAATGAGATGTAACATGACGGATCTCCTGAGTGTTTAAATCCAAGGCGGCAAACAAGGCGTTATCCCATGCTGTCGCTTCGGATTCGGGAATGTAGATTGGGGTAATACGTTGTAAGGCATACCAAGTGCTGTGTGGTTGTTGCAACCAACGCCACACGACTTCTGACACATTGGTGGTAAATTGTCCTGAGTCGGAATAAAAACTGACGGCAACCCGCCACTGTGCGCCATTCTTGGCAGTGGCAATGTAAATAGCCGTGGGTAACGGTTGATAATGAATACCTTGATACTGCACATCAAAACCCAAACCGCGCAGACAATCATCGGGGGTATGCAAATGCCGTAACGGAGAATTAGTGCGGATTAATAAAACATTGCTGTCGCCATAACGTCTTTTTAACGCTGTGCCGCTGTATTGAGTGAAATAGTTTTGTTCTTGTTGGCTGAGTTCTATGGCTTGTGCGACTTGACCATTGAGATAGGTTGGTAGGTTTAAAGCCGTGCGGGTGTTGGAAATATCTAAGGGTTTACGCGGTAGAGAGACAATGACAGCGGCGAGTATGACAAAGCCAAAGGCAATAAATTTATCGTTCCTACGCGTCAGATAAGGGCGGAGTAAAATAGCTTTAGCTATTTTCACTTCAATAGCTAAAGCTATTGGACTCCTGTCAGTGCTTGCAGTATCACCAGAGGATGCACGACCGCTCAAGCACACCAACGGCAACGCCGCCAAAGTCAAACAAAACAGCCCAATCAAATCATGATACGGCTGCGCCATCACATCAATGCCGCCTATTTTTTCGGGATAGGCGATAAAGGTCGCCAGAAAACTAATGCGAATAATATTAGCCACTAATGCACTCGCCAATGTCACCCCGCCGATTAACAAACCTCTTAATAAACTGGGTCTAAACACACACATCAAAGTTGCATATAACAAACATAACAGCGTGATACTGCGCACGCCAGAACACGGTAAATCCACCAGTACATCACGCCCTGCCAATAAAATCCGTATCCCTGCACACTGCACCGAGTCAAAAAAGCCGCGCAATACAAAACACGCGCCATCCGCTGATAAATGTTGTAAACCAAAACCAAGCAGCCGTTGCAAAATCCGTTCTATCGGCAAGGAAAAGGCAAACAACACCGCTAACCAACCCGCTGACAGCGCGTTTTTCCGCTCGCCCAGATTGACTAACAAGCCTATCGCATAGACATCTATCGCTAACGCCACCGCGCCCAACACATTGACCGCAAAAATCTGTCCCATGCCGCGTATACAGGCGGTGCCTAACAACAAAATAATAGCTTTTTTATGTTGAGTGCATGACTGCGAGTCCTTTAAAGGACTGGCAGTCATTTCACTGGAGATACTCCAAACAAACAACCCAGCGCACAACAAAAACACCCAGCCGCCCTGCGAATCATGCGCAGGATCAAGCCAACTGTTGACCAGCCAAGCAATGGGTTCGATAGCCATCAAAAGCATTCCCGCACCAATCAAACACTGGTAAACAGAAAGCCGAGGCGAAGATAATTTAAGATGAGTGTCCATGTCTCTAGTGTGACTGGACAATGTGCAGGGGAAATGCTGAGACTAAGGATTTTTTGTGGAATTTTTGTGCAGAGGGTAAAGGAGTACAAAGTTAACTTGTACTCCACTAGAGCTAACTGCTAATAAAATGATTACAAAACCGTTCGCACTGAGCCTGTCGAAGTGTGAATGTGGTTCGACAAGCTCACCACGAACGGTATCATGTTATTGTGCGTTAGCTATATCACATTATTTTTACGCTTTGTGACGTAGGGCATACTAGCAATAGAGTACGCAATACAGCTATCGCCTGCACGCTACGCGCCTAAAAATTGTTTTTGCTGTTCGTTCATTTCAGGTGGTTTAATCATCCCAATGACTTTTAAATGTGCTTCAATGGCATAACCGATTTCAGCAACTAGAGACGGCATAAACACCCCGCCTTTTTTGAAATAGCCGCCTTGTGGATCAAACACCGCTTTTAATTCTTCCACTAAAAAACACACATCGCCGCCGTTACGAAACACCGCCGAAATAACCCGCGTTAACCCCAATACCCATTGAAAATGCTCCATGTTTTTGGAATTAATAAACACTTCATAAGGATGACGTGCGGCATAGTCCGTTCCCGCATTCAACACCACATCGTTGATAGTGATATACAGCGCGTGTTCCGATTGCGGGGTTTTAATTTTATAAGTAGAACCCATTAAAATTTCAGGACGTTCTAACTTCTCGTGCATACTTTCCACGTTGATTTTTGACTCCTTAATAACCGCCGCAGGAATAGGCGTTTCATTACCTGCCACTTTATAAGAGACAATTTTTTTTGCGATTTTATGTACCATGTTTTGTACCTGATAGTGTTGATGATTTAACTGTAGAGACCTTGCATCGCAACGTTTATTTATACCCGACTATTAAACCTGCATAAAACAGTCAGTTGGTAGGCGACTCACTCATTAATTTTTATCCGCATACACTTTATCAACCAACTTTTTAAACCACAGTGGGCGAAAAATGACGATAAACAAGCCTAGAGTGCTGGTAATTGGCAGCATGGGAATGATACTAAGAGACATAAAGACCAGAAGCACTAATGCGCATTTTAGTCTGGCAATAACAGAAACCGCTTTCATATTTTCCTTCAATGAGTAGATGAATAAAGTGCTATCAACTCGCTCCCCCTCGCTGTGTGAGAACGCGAGAAAACTTATCGCTTCAACAAAGTAATGGTTTTATTTTTATAATCCCACGCGCTGACATAATGCTTCAAAAACTGGTATCCCAACCATAATTCATTGGCATCGCCAATTTTAAGATCAACATTATGAATATCTTCCAGAGGCTGATTATTAAAGGTTAATTTTCTTAATGTACAAGATAAATAAGGTGTATTAATTCCGTAGAGATAATCCTTTTTTTCCACAATTAAATTACCCGCCTTTTCTAAGCGGCTCTTCATCTCTTCCGTAATTATTAAACCGCTCCGATTACCCGTATCAAATACGCCCGTCATTTTTTCATTGCCAATTAATAAATCAATTTCAGGTTTTCTACCATCGTCTTTAGCAGTAAACGGCAGAGTGGCAATAACGCTCTCTTTATCAATATAAGCACTCAGCGTTTTATCATCCTGTTTGAAGGAATGAAAATCTATGATTTGATTATCAAAATTAATAATGAATAAATAATCTTTATTAAAAGCATGACCTGTCATACCTAAAAAATCTTTCAACACCGCTGTTTCAATAAAATCAAAATTCGTGTGTGGTAAAGATTTGAGTTTACCCAGTTTTATTTGCTCCGTTAAATTAACTGAAACCGCCCGCTTTTGCGTATATAAAACCAAAGGCTGCCCAGAAGCTGCGTGTCCTTCTGCAAAAAAAACATCTTTCGCTAACGGTACAAAATGATTATTGACAAGAAATACAAACGGAGTTCCCGTATCAAACATAAACTTGCCTTTCTTATTATTCACCTGCCCGTCTATAAAAATATATCCATCAATCAGATGAAAAGGCAGGGTAAAATCTGATTTATCCACCGAGTAATTATTGGCACTGCTGGTTTTATCTATATTATTATCGCGTGCCTCTGCGTCTGAGAATGAAGTAATAACTGCCAGCATAAAAGTAAATATTAAAATAAGTGTATTGTTGGGCTTAAATTTTGTATTTTTCATCATCAGTTTTTGTAAATAAGACATATATCGCATTTATTATTAAATAGTTCCGTAGGTTGGGCTGGCGATAGCCAACCCAACAAAAGCCTCGCAATTATATTATGTTGGGTTGCCAAAAAGCGGCAACCCAAACTACGCTGCTCGTTCCCCCTCGCTGTGTGGGAACGATATAAGCATTTATATCGGAAATAATTCAAATTGCTGTGACTGTATCGTATTTTTTCTTAGTTTTGACCAATCAACACTATTCAAAATAGCGGTTTTTATAGGTCGTTTTTCATCCCAAAAAATTAATGACGATAATAATTTTAATGTGGACTCAGACAATAACAACTCAAAAACTTCATTTGCTTCTTGTTCGCTATCAAAGGATAAATAATAAATAGTATCATCAAACATAACTGACTTGTCTTCTATGGGCGAGATTAAACGAAATCTAAGAGTTTTATAAAACCCACAAATAGCAATACGCCACGGGCGAAAAGCGTAATCACCAATACCAAATATCGAAAACCTAGGATTTTTTTTATAAATTGAGCTGGCTCTTGCATTAAGAATAGCCGCATGACTTTCGAGATACCGCCATGTTTTTGGACTATTGCGAATTTTATCAGTGCTTTCACCAACAAAATGCTGAGTGATTATCACGAATTTCTCACGCCATTGTTTACCGCTACCAATATCTGAGCCTTTAAGTAATGGATATAAATAATTCATTTCAATATCGACTAATTCACCTAAACCATTTTTCATTAAGCCATCGGAGGTTCGTGTTAATTCCATTATGGCGGCTGCATCATGTTTCACACCAGAACGCCATTTTTGTGGGCATTTTCCTAATAAAAAAGCAGATGCTTCAAAAGCGATTAAATCGCCTACAGTTAAACCATTTCTATAACCAACTTTACGTCCACAAGTTGCTGATAGTTTCTCATAAATTGAATAATCATAAACAGCATTAGTTGATTTTTCTGATAATCTTATGACTAATAAACAGGCATCAACCGCCGCATTAAATTCTTTTTTAGCATCGATACTAAATATTTTTGCGTCCACAATAGCCAATTTATTCCGCTCCGCATACGCTAATACTTTTCTTGCCACGGATGTTTTTAATAACATGGCAATATCAGCAGAACGCCCATTAAAGCAACGTAAAATCTCTAATAACATCCATTCTGATATATCAAAATTAGCCTTACCACTAATCGCATCAAAACCGCTGTAATTTAAAAAATTTGATTTTTCTGGAAGATTATTACCGTTAATAATACTTTGTGCAGTATTTGTTACCCACGGAAAATTACCTAATATTAAAATAGAGCCACTAAAACCATTAATTATTTCTTTCCAGTTAGTATTAAAAAAATCGGCTTGGGTTAATTTTATTTTTTCGGTGTTTTGTATAGCTGCTAAACGGTGGTGCAGTTTTTCTAAATACAAAGCATTAACTTCAAAACCGTGAATTTCATTAACTAATGGGAATGTATGTGCCGCCGCCAGTACGAATGCACCAATACCGCAAGTTGGCTCAATAATAATATTAGGTGAAATACCCCACTCGACTAATTTAATACAGATAGCTCGCGCTAAATTATCGGGCGTTTGAAAATCACCAAACTCTATTTTTTTTAGTTTATCACTCAAGCGCAATATCCTTTATAAACGACTAAAACACCATCAACTATACCCGCTTTTTCAATCACCCGACTGTATTGTAATCGCCATTGCAGGGCATTGGATATAGTCAAATAACCTTGTACGGGTGGGTTGTTTTGAATTTCATTGGCAAGGTTATTAAGTTCAATATCGTCAACAGGTAAATTCTTTTCCAGTATATAAGCCGTTAAATCATCAATATTACCTTCATTAGCTAAAATATCGCGTAAACCTTTAGTCATTTGAAAATCAGCGGTATGTTTGGCTTCAACAAATACCGTATTACTTATTTTAAGTGTCGCAGTGCGTAATGTTTCATCATCATTTTTATCATAAACAAAAATAATTAATGAATAACCTAAGCCGTAGATTTTTTGTCGGGCTGATTTAAAAGGACAGGATGATTGCGGTTGCCGAATACTGGTTACTTTCATATCAACGAGAATATCAGGAAAATCTATACCATTTGCTGAATTTCCTTGTGCAAAGTTATAACCGTTTGCTAGTAAATAAGCGCGGAATTTATGCTCTAAATAAGTGCCTACTGCTTTACCATCGGTAACACCAAATAAAGAAGGTTCTGGATGCCGACTTTCTTGCGCTGAAAATAGACCTGCTTCAAAACAAAGGTTTTCAATATTTAGACTTTTCAAAAATAGCTCCTTTCATTCAGTCTTTTCTTTTTAATTCTTTTGGCAAAAAAGCATCAATTTCTTCATCCGAAAATGTCATGTCTTCATTTTTCTTTAGAGCTTCTTGTGCTTTTTTATAAGCGGCGTAATCTGTACTGGGTGATCCTGTATAGGCGGAATGTAATTCTGCAAGCAACTTATCTCTTTCATCTTGCAAAATATTTAGGGGCTTTTTACCTATTGCAAGGTCTGTGAGAAGTGATAAATACTTTTCCCTGATAAGCCAAATGTCATTGGCTGCTTTTTTATGTTTCTGGGCAAGCTCACCAAGGTCATAGTTTTTCGTATAAGCATTTAAAACGAGAAGAACAGTGGAAATAACAACGCCTATTGTCGCCCCTATATTTCCAGAACCCAAAAAGGAAGAGACAAAGCCCCCTGTGGTTAATGCTGATAATACTATTTGCCAAATTTTAATCGTTGAATGTTTTCTAAAAAGTAAATCAGCACATTTTTCATGCGTTTTATGGGTATAAATCACGCGACCGTAACATTCACGCAGTTGACCTTCAAGAATACGATATGAATCTTCTTCTAATTTATTCTGGATATTTGTTTCCAAAGATTTCTCTCCATTTTTGTTTTGCCGACCATTCCAGCTTTGGGTTTAAAGTTTCTTGTCTAATTGCTTCTAATGAAATGTTATAGCACTGCTTCGCTTTATATTGAAAAAGTCCTTTACAATATACATATTGACCGCTACCTAGAGCTTTCCAATATGCTTGTTCTGAGTTTTGTTCAGACATCCATTTAAAAAAATCTCGACACATATAATCGTAATATATAAAAGACTTATCCCTATGTTCATAATTCTCAATAAATTGATAAGCCAAAGTGTCAATAAGAAGTCCGCCTATTGGTACGTTCCATTTTCTTTTCCAAATGCGCATCATGCGGCATAGAGGTACAAGATTCTTATTGCAGTTCAAATTCCGATCTCGTATAGCTTGTATTTCTGGCTTTGGGTTTGTCGTTTTCCATGAACCACCATTGTTAGAATCAGGGTATGTATAACTACCTTCTTGATTAGTAAAAACGGGAACTACTTCAAACATAATGCCGTCTTGAAATCTTACAACTACAACTTGTCCGTCTCCAGAAACGCTAGTGGTTGAATAGGTTTTCTGCATAGAAGAACGTACTACTTGCAATAGTGCAGACTGACCATTGCCGCTGTATGCGTCATATTGATAATATAAAGATGAGGGAAGCTCAAATATTATATCAAGGTCACTGAAACCATTAATTGCCGTATTTCTACCATATGAACCAACATATAAACTGTGTGAAGTTTCGGAATTTGTATTCCAAAAATCTGTATTTAAACGCCTAGTAATATTCTTATAACGAGTAGAAATAGTTCCTCCATCTTGAACTTGAATATTCGTACAAAAATCACTAAACCAATTTGCTAATCCCATAATATTTAATTATCCACAATAATTAATAAATTCAACAACTTTGTCGCATTGTATCGGGTTACGCTACACTAACCCGACCTACAATTACAATATTTTTAACACCGCAAGGTTAGTCTTTTAATCCATTCGCAATAATTTTTTCTATTGCTGTGCAATCAGCAAACTGTACACATTTAATTGAGGCGTTAATATAATCTTCTGGGGTAATACTTGAATAATCAATATAACGGTAGTTGTTATAACGTACTATCATGTCGAAAAATAAACGAATAATACGACCATTTAATTCATAAAACGGATGTAGAGCAATCAACTCGCATTTAAAATAAGCTAATCGCTTGATAAATTCAGTTTTAGAGTGCATATTTTTCAAATAATCCTCTTTTTCCAATTCATAAAATAGTTTACGCGAATTACTTTCAATATACGCACCCTGACAAAAACGTGAACCGCCTTTTGTCATATTAAACTGCCTGTATTGTCCTGCCCAATCGTACAGACTTTCAAAGGTTCTTTGATGCAGTGATTTAAAATAGGCTTCATCAAATACAGTATTATCATCTAGTTCGTTATAAAAAACCTGATAGGCTTCTGTCAGTAATTCACGCTCAAATTCGTGTAATTCGTCACTGTCAGTTATACCCACAATATTACGCGGAATATCTGACCCATCAAGGTAAATGAGACTATTTTCTAGGTGATACTTGGATACCATAGCGTTGTCGTAATTGCTGAACTTTTTGAATAATATCCGCTGTTGCAGGTTTATAACCTTCTATCGCCTGTGTGGTTTGAATTATTTTTTTTAATTCAGTATCACTGAGTGGCATTTTATTCATGATTAATCACCTCGTTGTTCTATTGACTTACAACTTCCCGTAATATCCTTCTTTCAAGGCATCAAACAAATTCGCCGCGCTGTGGATTTCGCCATCGTATTCAATTTCATCATTGCCTTTGAGTTCGATGACTTCACCGTCTTCCAGAGTGAATTGGTAGGTGGTGTTTTCTAGGTCTGAGGCTTTGACTAACACACCTTGGAAGACTTCGGGGTTGAAGCGGAAAGTCGTACAACCTTTTAGCCCCTTGTCATAAGCGTATTGGTAAATATCTTTAAAATCTTCGTAAGGAAAATCTGTCGGCACGTTGGCAGTTTTGGAAATCGAAGAATCTATCCATTTTTGCGCCGCCGCTTGTATATCAACGTGTTGTTTGGGGGTGACATCATCCGCCGCGATAAAATACGCGGGCAGTTCGTGGTCTGGATTGTTGCTGTAGGGCATGGCATCAGCATTTACCATTTCCCGATACGCTAACAATTCAAATGAAAACACGTCGATTTTTTCTTTGGATTTTTTGCCTTGACGGATGATGTTGCGTGAATAATGATGGGCAAAACTAGGCTCTATACCGTTGCTGGCGTTGTTTGCCAACGATAAAGAAATCGTACCCGTCGGTGCAATCGAGCTGTGATGAGTAAACCGTGCGCCTGTCTCTATCAATTCAGCAACCAGTTCAGGTTCTTCTTGTGCCAGTTGCTGCATATAGCGGCTGTATTTGGCGTGTAACACTTTGCCCGCAATGGTATCGCCGACTTTATAGCCGTCAGTAATCATTTCAGGACGTTGGTGTAGCATTCCTTGGGTGATAGTGAACGATTGCTCCATAATTGGTGCCGCGCCTTTTTCCTTGCTTAGGTCTAAGGCAACTTTCCAGCCTTCTATGGCAAGAATTTTGGTGACATCTTCGGTAAATTGTACTGAGTGTGCATCGCCGTAGCGCATTCCTAACATAGTCACGGTCGAACCTAAGCCCAAATAACCCATACCATGCCGACGTTTACTGGTAATCTCTTCCCGTTGTTGTGGTAAAGGCAATCCATTAATTTCCACCACGTTATCCAGCATACGCGTAAAAATACGGATAACTTTACGATAGTTATCCCAATCAAAATGTGCATCACTGGTGAACGGTTTTTTGACAAATCGGGTGAGGTTAATTGAGCCTAAAAGACACGAACCGTAAGGCGGAAGTGCTTGTTCACCGCATTGCCCTGTCACAATGCCATTAAAAATAACCGTGTTGTGATCATCTTGTGTAGTATCAAAAACAGCTTCTTTGCCGATATAACTAATTTCAGTAATTTCGCTCAAATAGTCTTGTTTTTGTACTAACTTTTTATCAATCATCCAATCTTTATATTTTTGATTTTTTTCTTCACCTAAAAAACCAATTTCCTGCATGAATAGCTCTCTCGAATGCCCATCAATGATGAGTTCATAATCTGCTTTACACGCATAAGCCTTTTGTCCGCCTTTGCCATCAGGTAAAAGTCTTGATGAGGCTTCGCGGCGTTTGTAGATGCGGCAAAAAATACCAAAATTGGCTAGTAATGCTTGTATATCCTTTAATAAATCTGGATGGGAAGATGCTAAACGAACAGAACATGATTTGTTATTGTTTGAAGCGTTAACCGTACCATCCGCTTGAAATAAGGCACTCAAATAACCTTTTACACAGTCTTCTGTGCCTTGCCAAATCACTTCGGGTACGCTCAATTTACTTTCTTTATTGAAGCCGTATAACTCTAATAAACGCGCCAGTAAAATAGAGCGAATCATCACCATATTGCGTTCTGGCACAGCAACAGCGGAAACGGTGTGCGATTTTTTCAGGCTGCTTGTGACAATGTTTGAAACTGCCAATAATTGATTAATATAACCAACCAATTGAGGCGCGAACACACGGTCATTATTCCACAGGCTAATAATCGCAGCTTGTTGGTTTTTACCCCGATCAGTAAAGTGTCCATCACCCGTAATTAAGCCTAACATCATGCCAAAGTTTTTATCACCTTGTGTACCGAATTGCCCTTTACCTGATTGAATCAATAATTTATCGCCCAATTTAAGGTCTTTAAGTTTTATTTTGCCTTTATCAGTGTAAAAATCATGCCATTCAGTGGCTTTAATTTCATAGCCGTCTTTCGTGGTGACACGATAAACATCGGCTGAGTGTGCAGTCATGAACGCAGGTTTAGCAGGTCGAACAGATGTGCCTTTGCTTTCTATCTCTAAAGCACGGTTATCAACCGTTACGTCCAATTTCGCGCCATTTGCATACAGGTCGCCTATCTTGACCATACCGTATTGAGTATGCAAACGGGTGTCAGCGGTAACGCACGGATTGGTGGCACGGATTTTTTCGCAGAACCAGTTGTTGTTCATCTCGTTGACTTTGTCGATGAGGATAAACCCTGGTTCGGCGTAGTCATAAGTGGAACTCATGATGATGTCCCAGAGACGACGCGCAGGGATGGTTTTGGTGATTTTACACGCGACTAAACCCGCTTCGTTGAGGACGTAATTTTCGGTGCTGGGTAAATCACGCCAGACTATCAGGGTGTTATCGTGTAAATCCAGCTTATCAACTTTAACTTCTTTTTGGGTAACAGGAAACGACAATGCCCACGGCGCATCGTTTTTAACTGCCTGCATAAATTCAGCAGTAATTAACAGCGATAAATTGAATTGACGTAAGCGACCATCTTCACGTTTGGCGCGAATAAATTCGACTACATCGGGATGGGCAATATCAAAAGTCGCCATTTGCGCACCACGTCGTCCACCTGCTGAGGAGACGGTGAAACACATTTTGTCATATATATCCATAAATGACAGTGGCCCAGAAGTGTACGCACCTGCGCCTGAAACGTAAGCATCTTTGGGTCTCAGGGTGGAAAATTCATAACCGATTCCGCAATTGTGTATCGTATAAAGACCATTATTGCCTGCTAAATAGTTGTTATGCGTGTCAACAGTGAAATCATAAAACGTTTCACCAATATCCAAATCACGGCGAATTGCTTTAACTGGACGAAGTTGGCGGACAACATCAATCAGCGCGGTTAATTCGGGGAATAATCCTGCCCATTTATCAAGATAAACACGACTGACCGTATGGTGTTGGTGTTTGCTATGATAAAAGCCCGCCGCCTGTTTTTCGGTGTGGCTTAGTTCGGATGAATAGCTTTCTAGTGCAGTTCGTAAAGCAGTCGTCATGACATAGTGGTCATACTGCCCAGCTTGAGCTTGGTGGGCTTTAATGCGATTTTTTTTACCGCTATCTGCCATAAAAATAGCTAGGTTTTGTAAAAAAGCTGAGTCAGATATTTTAACGTTATAGCCACCACTGTCTTTAATAAGCGTGCCGTTGTATTCATGCGAGCGGGCTTTTCTAGCGGTAATTGCACCATGCACACCAAATAAAGCTAATAAATTTTGAATTTCCGCAGCAAACGCGCCACTTTGACAGCTTAAAATCGCACTGCCGCGTTCTGTAGAAACTGTGCCATCGGTATCAATAAGACCAGCTAGGAACGGTAAAAAATGATGGTCTGGAGCTTGTTTAATCCATTGTGGCACGTTAAGCGTGTGGCTTTTTTTGCCAATTTGATTGTCAAATAATTCACTGGCAGCACTGGCTTCAAAACTAGCAACAGTAAAATCCCAAACGGGTGTGTTATTAGCTGTCACTGTTGAAACAACTTGCGCTTGACAGTTATAAAACTGTTGAAAGAATTGCGCGTAACGCTCGACCACTTCACGCTCAGCGGCGCGGATTTTAAAAATCAGGCGTTGACCGTAAGCATTAGCTTTGTCTTGCCATTTTTCGCGTGAATCGGCATAAGTGATGTGCTTTTCGTAAGCTGAACCATCACCTAAATGCGTCCCTGCAAACCATGCTTTTAAGGCTGATTTTTTATTCGCCTTCCAAGGTAACTGATAGCTCACTAAGGCATCGGCTTGGGTGATGTCATCAGCACGCACATATTGCAATCTATCATCACGATAGACTAATACGGGATGTTTAATCGATGTGGTTAATGTACCTAGATGTGAGCTAATTTCAATGTTTTCATCGGTAGGCACGATAGTGGTTAGATGCTTTAAAATGGGGCGCATTTCAAAACGGTGTGTTTCGCGGTCATAGCTAAGAATGTGTTGATGCTGTTCAGTGACTGCCTGTTCTGCGGTGACATAACCTTTTTCAGTACAGACTAAGGTATTCGGAGCAACACAACCTGCTTTGAGCGTAAGCCCAGCTTCATGAACTTTATGCAGAATATCATCCATCGAGTCTTCGATGGTTCCTGAGACCGTACAGTTGATCGTTGAGGTCGCGGGCTTATGCGCTAATGCACCCGCATTAGAAATAATACGCCCTGCGGGAATGACACCTTGGCGTAATGCCCACAAAAATTCTTTGTGATATTGCTTTTGTTTGGCTTCGGTTTTTTCAACTTCCGCGAGGGCTTTGGCAACTCGCTGGTAGGTTTCATCAATCGAACCATCGAGTGCTACACCGTCCTTGGTTTTGAGCCGATATTTGGTGTCCCATATATCCATTGAGGCATCTTGAAAGGGGATTTCGGTGACAGTATTGACGATGACATGAAGTTGTGCAGTCATGGATGAGTATTCCTAAGCAGTTTTTTGAGTGAAGGCGGTGAAAATAAACCATAAATCAGCAGCTTAGCGTTACTCGCTAATTACCAACTAATTGTCTATATGTAGATGTTTTTTTATAGTCTAACACAATATATAGTGAAATAATCATAAAAATAGCAATTAATTCCTCAACGTATAACCACTAAAAATACAAAAAAACTGCCTTCCTATTGATTTTTATAGTCTAAGTAACCATAGTCGCTATTCAAAACTCGAATACCGCTAAGATAATAATTTGTATTGGCTGGTAATTGCAGTTATCTTAAGCAAACAAATATTAATAATAAGGAGAAATCGGATGTCAAAAGGTCAAAATCTACAAGACACGTTTTTAAATGCCCTCAGAAAAGAACATACCCCTGTGTCAATTTTTCTTGTCAACGGCATAAAGTTACAAGGGAAAATCGATTCGTTTGATCAGTATGTGATCATGCTAAAAAATACGGTGAGTCAAATGGTTTATAAGCACGCTATATCAACCATAGTGCCTAGCAAAATGGTCAAACTTACGCATGATGATGAACAGCAACCCAGCAGCGAATAAATTGCTCGTTCCTTCGCCACAAAAATACCCTATCTTTGCCAGCTTTGGTGTCAGAGCATACGAGCATTTTTCGTGTTGCTTTTTAGTGGTATCCTTAAAACCTATTAAGAGTGTATTAACGCTTTTATATCAGAGCCTCAATGGAGTGTCGCGTGTTTGATCGCCCCGATTCAGGTGAACGAGCGATTCTCGTTCACCTAAACTGTTTATATCAAAAAGAAGACCTTGCAGAATTAAAAGAGTTAGCCAAATCAGCGGGTACAAATCCTGTTGAAGTGGTCACCGCTAGCCGCCAACGTCCTGATCCTAAATTTTTTATCGGTAAAGGTAAGGTAGAAGAGCTTAAAGCCATCGTCGAAGCTCAAGAAGCCGATGTGGTGTTGTTTAATCATCCTTTATCACCTAGCCAAGAAAGAAATCTGGAAAAATTTTTGGAGGTACGCGTAGTCGATAGAAACGGCTTAATTCTGGATATTTTTGCTCAACGCGCTCAATCGTTTGAAGGTAAATTACAAGTTGAACTTGCCCAACTCAAACATTTATCCACCCGCTTAGTACGCGGCTGGACGCATTTAGAACGCCAAAAAGGTGGTATTGGTTTGCGTGGTCCTGGAGAAACCCAGTTAGAAACTGACCGCCGTTTATTAGCTGGGCGTATCAAACAAATTCAACAACGCTTGGATAAAGTTGATAAACAACGCCATCAAGGGCGTAGCCAGCGCAAAAAAGCTGACGTGCCTACCGTTTCTTTAGTCGGTTATACCAACGCAGGTAAATCGACCTTGTTTAACACCCTAACAGGCGCGGATATTTATGTCGCGGATCAGTTATTTGCCACTTTAGACCCAACATTACGCAGTTGTTCATTGCCGAATAATAGTCAAATAGTGTTAGCCGATACCGTGGGTTTTATTCGCCATTTGCCCCATGAATTGGTTGCTGCATTCAAATCAACGCTTCAAGAAGCCAGTGAAGCGGAGTTATTGCTACACGTTGTTGATGCTCATAGCGAAGACCGTGATGAAATTATGCGCCAAGTTCATCTAGTGCTGGAAGAAATCAGTGCGGATAAAATTAGACGCTTAGAAATTTTTAATAAGATCGATTTGTTGGACGATGTTCAACCACACATTGATCGAGATGATGAAGGCAATGCGGTGCGTATCTGGTTATCGGCTGAAACTGGGTTGGGTATTGAATTGCTTTATTCGGTACTAGCGGAGATTTTTTCCAATTCTAAAGTTAAAAAACGCTGCGTCTTACAAGCCAATCAAGGTGATATTCGTGCAAAATTATCCGCCTATGCGCAAATTTTATCCGAAAAAATCGATGACTTGGGTGTAAATGAATTGGTAATTGAGATTGATGTTAAATATTTAGGCTTGCTAGGTTCAGTACAAACGGAAGAGGTGTAGCATGACCACATTTAGGCGTACAAATCTAAGTTTGTACGCCGTCTTAGCGATGAGACAAAATCTGCTTCAATTCACTGAGAGCTTTCGCGTATTCGGTCTTCATGTCACGCAACAACTCTCTGACTATTTTTGTATGCTGGTTTTTTCCTGCTTGTTCCATAGTTTTGCATAATGCTGAGAGCTGCATGGCACCGACATTACCGCTAATGGACTTTAAATTGTGCGCCAGTTGGCGAATCTGTTCGGCATCATGGTTTTCAATGCTGTGTTGTAACTCGCTAAGCGTTGAATCCGTGCTTTCTTGAAAGGCTTGTTGTAATGAGGCAAGAAACTCCAAATCGTCTGGATTAGAAAAATCAAAATTTTGCTGGAGAAAGTTTGTGTCAATAGAGGGAGAGTCTTTCAATACTTGCTCTTTATTGGTTTCAGTTGTGTCGGTAATAATGAGTTGCTCAGGCAGCCATTTTTGCAATACTTCATTTAAGTCTTTGCGGGTAAACGGTTTTGTTACCCATTCATCCATGCCCGCATTCAAACATTTTGCTTTATCACCTGCTAAGGCGTGAGCGGTTAGGGCGATAATGGGAACGCGCTTGGAGTCTTTGGTTGCATTTTCAAGCTGACGAATTTCAGTTGCAGCTTGATAACCATCCATCACAGGCATCTGACAATCCATAAAAATCAAGTCATAGTCTTGTTGTTTTAATGCGTCAATGGCTTCTGCACCGTTGTTGACCATTTTAACGCGACAACCAACGTTTTCTAAAAATCGTGTGACCAAAATTTGATTGGCATGATAGTCTTCGGCAACCAAAATAGTGGCATTAAATTGACAGTCTGTATAAGTCTTGGTTTTTACTGAGGTCGCTACTGATTTTTCCAAATCAACCCAAAACCAAAATTTTGCCCCTGCCCTAATTGGCTACTCACGCCAATTTCGCCACCCATTAAGCGCGTTAATTGTCTGGCAATCGCTAATCCTAATCCTGTGCCGCCAAAAGCACGCGTCATAGAATTGTCTGCTTGAGAGAAAGCATCAAAAATCAGCAGTTGTTTTTCTGCATTAATTCCAATGCCTGTGTCAGCAACCTCAAAAGTTAGTTTGACTTTGTTGTCGCCTAAATCTTGATAATCAACCTTTAAGACGACTTCACCCCGCACTGTAAATTTAACTGCATTACTGAGCAGATTCATTAATATCTGACTCAGTTTGATGGAATCCCCCATCAGCATGACGGGTATGTCTGCGACTTTCAAACGGTAATCCAAGCCTTTAACTTTTGCTGAGGTTTCCAATAAAGCAAAGCTATCATTGATGAGTAAGTCACTGTTGAATGGATGAACATCCAGTTCCAGTTTACCTGATTCAATTTTGGAAAAATCCAAAATATCATTGATAACCCCCATTAATAGCCGTGAGGATTGTTGTACTATTTCGATAGAATGGCGTTGCTCGTTGTTTAAGTCACTTTCATATAAAAAATCGGTCATACCCAATACGGCATTCATGGGGGTTCTAATTTCATGACTCATGTTGGCTAAAAACTGTGATTTGGCACGATTAGCCGCTTCCGCTTCTTCTTTAGCCGTCAACGCATCAGTTACTGCTTGTTTTAATACGTTGTTTATCTCAGTCAATTGTGCGGTTCGCTGTTCGACTTGAATTTCCAAGCCTTCGCGTTGTTTGTCGAGTTGTTCATCTCGTTGATGAATTTCGCTGAGCATATCATTGTAAACATCCACCAATTGACCAAATTCATCATTGCTGGTTTTGAGAACTCGACCAGTAAAGTTTTTTTCGATAGCGACCGCTTTCATTGCCTGCATTAAATTTAACAACGGCATGGAAAAAATTCGTTCTAAACGAGTTGAAACCAGCATGGTTGCTAACAGGGTAAATAATAAAATAGCCGCCATGATGGAATAAAAACTGGCAAAAAACGCATTCAAATTGCGCTGATTATCAACTAGGTGTAACACCCCCACCAGTTCATCATCAATAAAAATAGGTTTGAGTAAGTGCATTTGACCATATCGATCATACAGTGTTAATTCAGAATAGCCTGATTGTAGGAGATGCACAGACGACAAACCGAGTGCTTTTTTGATGCCTTGCTTTAGTCGATCAAGCATGGAAATATGGCTTGCTTTTTCAATAGCAATAGGTGAATCATCCTTGACCCATTGAATCATTTTCCAGTGGTTAAATTCATCATCGACTTTGTATGAGGTGGTATATTCTGCAAATATATCACCGCTAGGACTGTATAAAAAAGCGGCGACAATACTGGGCTGGGTTTCTAGCATTTTCAGGTTTTTTTGCGCAACAGTGTTATCCATAAACGCTAGTGCCGCCGAACTATTCCACGCAACAATATTAACCACTGCCGATAAGGCTTGTTCGGTTTGTTGCCGCCGTGATAGATATTCATAGGCGGTAATTGACGAGGCAACTACCACTAATGCCAGTAATACTGCCACTCCAATAATTAATATTAGTTTGATGCGTATGGAGGCATCGTGAAAAAGGTTTTTCATAGTTACATATTGAAACGGAAATTACTCAACTAATAGCTTGAATTAAACTTGATTTCCAATATTGATTAAATTCGATTATGGGTATAGGTTTGGAAAAAAGATAGCCTTGTATCGAATTACAAGTGCTGTTTTCCAGAAAGTCACGTTGCTCGCTGGTTTCTACTCCTTCAGCTACTGTGCTTAAATTCAGCGTACCAGCTAATGCCAAAATAGCTTGAACGATAGCGGCATCATCTCCGTTATGTGGTAAATCTTTGACAAATGAACGATCTATTTTTAAGGAGTCGAGTGGAAAACTTTTCAAATAACTTAACGATGAATAACCCGTACCAAAATCATCTACTGACAATTTGATACCAATGCGTTTAAGTTGCCACAGTTTATTAAACATTCTTTCGGTATCCGCCATAATGACGCTTTCAGTCAGCTCGAATATCAAAAAACTAGGCTGAGAAATCTGGTATTCAGCCAGAATAGCTTCTACCATCGGCACAAAATTCGGTTGATTAAACTGCAAGCCACTTAAATTGACCGCAATGGTTAAATGCCCCATGCCTTGTTGTTGCCACTGTTTGTGTTGACGACACACTTCACGAATAGCCCATTCACCAAACTTAATAATTAGACCATTGTCCTCTGCTAGAGAAATGAAATCATCAGGCGGTAAAAAACCTAATTGCGGACTTTGCCAGCGCATCAGTGCTTCTGCACCAATTAATTGACGTGATTTTGCACTAACAATGGGTTGATAGTATAAGCGTAGCTCATTATTTTCTACTGCCTGATACATGAAGTTCTCCATTTTTCGGCGTTTTTGAGCTTTCACATTCATAGAATCATGAAAAAACTGATAATGCCCTTTACCTATTTTTTTAGCGTGATACATGGCAATATCGGCATTTCTCAACAAGGTTTCACTGTCTTCTCCGTCCTGTGGATAAATAGCAATACCCACACTAGAACCAATATAAACTTGCTGAGTCTCTATTAAAATGGGTTCACGAATCCATTGTTGAATATGATCTGCGGCATAAGCTGCATCTTCTGGATACGTTAGTTCACTGAGCAGAATAATAAACTCATCGCCACCTAATCGAGCGATACCTGCATCGAAGTTTTGAGGATTTTCATATCTTGACGCAATATCAGAACTGCGTAATCCTGCTGTTAATCGATTGGAAACTTCTTTCAGTAATCGATCACCAATATGATGACCGTACGAATCGTTGACTCCTTTAAAATTATCCAAATCCAGAAACAATACCGCAAAATTACGCTCATTACGTTTTGCTAGTTTGATTGAGTTAGATAACAGTTCTAAAAAAAATGTACGGTTCGGTAAACCTGTTATGTCATCATAATATGCTAAATGCTTAATTTTATTCTCGTTGTCTTTGCGTTCGCTTATATCTTGAATCGTTCCCGTTAAACCTAGCAGTTCATCGCTGCGGGTTTTGATAGCTTCAATCTGCTGTCCTACAAAGCGTTGCTGACCATTTCCAGTAACAACACGATATTCAATCGCGAGGGCTTCTTTGTTTTTAATGACGGTATCAAAACTCTCTTGTACAAACGTTCTATCTTCTTTGTGAGCCATAGCCTGAAAGTTAGCTAGGCTGGGAATAAAACTTTCTTTATCGAGATGAAAGATAACAAACACCTCATCAGACCAATACATTTTTTTGTCTTCAACAAAATACCATTCCCAATGTCCTATCTTAGCCATTTGTTGAGCCTTTGAGAGGCGCATTTCACTTTTTTCCAGTTGCTGTAACAAGCTACTGGCTTTAATCATGTAATGTAAACGATGGGTTAATACTTTCCAGTTGATAGGTTTTACCACAAAATCAGTCGCGCCTGCTAAATAAGATGAGGCGACTCTTTCCGCATCTTCAGTCCCTGTGATCATTAGTAATGGTGTGTTTCTACCCGTTGGTAATGCGCGTATTGCTGCACAAGTCACAAAACCATTCATTACAGGCATATCAATATCTACCAGTACAATATCAGGCGTGTGTTCTTTAAAAGCCTCGATACCTTCATGACCATTTAGCGCGGAAACCATTGCAAATCCAGCCGCTGATAGATAACGCCTAGCCCATAGGTGAGCTGTCTGGTCATCATCGATGACTAGCACTAATTTCAAAAAGTTATCAGACTGGCTCATTTTAATCCCATAATGATCTGTAAAATATCCTTGTGGCAGGAGTTGTAACATAACAAAAATAACGCGTTAATGCACTATTCGACTGAATTTTTATCCAGATGCGCGAAAAACCCCGCCTCTTTAGGGCGGGGATGAATAGCGCGGCGGCGATAGCCGCCTTATGCTAGACTGCACACATGAACAAAACGAGTCGCAAAGCCTTTAAGTTTAGGTTGAATCTCACGCAAGAAACTAACCAAAAGTTAGTCATGTACGCGGAATGTTCAGCACAACGTCACAATCAAAATATTGCGACGGGATAACATACTCCGCTGATGCACCACAGGTTGGGCATTTAATTAAAATAGCGCATCACCTCATGAGCGATTCTAACCGCCAACACCAACAACGCACTACTACAGACAGCTGCTACGACTAAGACGACTGCGATTGCTAAGGTTTCTGCTTTCATAACACACCTCTTAAAAATGGATAAGTATTGAAAATTCCCCAAAGCCGCATTAAGCAAGGATTCTGGAGTAGATCGTAGATATAAGGTTGGGGGGGGTAAGCTTGTGAACCCCAACAAAAACAAGCAATACACTGTAAATGTTGGTGGTTCGTACCTCACCCCAACTTCACTCCAATCTACAAAATAATAATGTTTCGTTGAACTCAGTCACCCCCCAACAAACCCCGCAACTCTATTATTTTTATGTTGGTTTCTTATTGCGCCCAACCCATCGCGACAATAAGCGACCACGCGAAGTGCCAGCCACCCAACAACAATGCGAGGATTAGCACCGCTCTATTCGGATGAATACGTTCCATCGGTGTCTCCTCGTTCATGATGACGCTTTAATACGGAAGTCTGTTATCTCAATAGTTCGGACAGTTTTTTGAAATAGTAGAGAGGAAATCTTAAATTCAGGGAAAATAGAGTCTTCGAAAACGCCACCCTGAAAAAAGATTTCCATGAAGCTACTAGAACTACACTTAGGGCATTCAGAGTGTTTGCCATGTCGAGGATATTGTTTACGCAGCTCCGCAAATCAGATCCGTTCAAACCAACAGCGGTATAATTATTAACGCCAACCAACAATACTTTTTGTGTCATGCTAACTTCTCCCAAGCTTACAGTTCTTACCAATGAATTCTAGTATTACGGTATACGCATACCAAAAACTAACGAATTAATACCGAGTATGTTTTTTCGCCGCCGAAAAATGTTTATCCAGCACTGTCGTCACTTCTGAATAGTCAATGATTCTGTTGCTATTTTTTAGAATATGATCGGCTAGAGCATTGATTGCATACCAATGCGGATAATCATTGATAAAATCAAAGGCGGTCAAAAATAGCTCAGCAAGTTTATTTTCCTGTTGCTGTTTATCGGCAATAAAGCACTGAAGATAGTCATTGATAGTGTCCAAATCGTCTGTGCCGCCATAATTGTGTAGTGCGCTCAGCGGCAGTAAAAGCGGGCTAATCAGTTCATTATCTCGACGGGCAACATAATGGGCTTCCGCCAACGACCCCGCCAATAAATTGACAATATCTGCTTCAAAAGCTTGTTGATAGAGGTATTGGTGTTTCGCAGAATGATGGCTATTGGCTTGTTCAAGAGACACAGGCAGGGTATGAATCAAACGCCCACCTTCTATTTTGGCTATGCAGTTATCATGATTGTATGAACAATCTTTAACCATAATCTGAAAAAAAATGGGCGGGAGCTGTTTTTGTTTATTGCCAAAATAAACTGCCGCCGCGTGTCCCGCTTCATGAATAGCTGTTTTTTTATTAAGACTAATATAATCGACCGACTTAAGGTCGTTGAGTGTATGTTTGCGTTTCATGATCACCTCGGCATCAAAAAATGCAAATCAGCAATTACTGCTCGCATTCAAAAAAATAATTAGGAACAGCGTAAGCTGTTAGAGGCGAGTGGAAACACCCTGCCCTCATGTCGCTATTTTCCCTTGAGAAAACAGAAAGGGCAATGGTTCCGAATGGGGTATTAATGGGTATAAAATGGATACTAAAAATACCCAATGATAGGTTTTTTGCGAAAAAAAATGGGATAATTTGCGGTTTTCACTCAAATTGGTAATAGTTCAACACAGTAGTGGATTAAATCTGTTATTTAACAGAATGAATAGTTGGACTCCAATAGCTTTAGCTATTGGCGAATCGCAAAAAGCTAAAGCTTTTTGACTCCAGATTTAACCCAGCTCCAAATTAAGTTTTACGCCGTTCTTGAAACTGCAAGGTCAAGCTATAAATCACAGGGAACACCAGCAAGCTTAAAATCAACACCGTGAGCATTCCACCCAATGCAGGGGCGGCAATGCGCTGGGTAACATCTGCACCTGTACCCGTTGCCCACATAATCGGGATTAAGCCGACGATATTTGCCAATGCGGTAATTGCCACAGGTCGCACTCGCATAGACGTAGCGTTTTCAGTGGCGGTTTTAATTTCGTCAGCGGTTAATGGTGCTTGCTTTGTGTCGCGTAGTTTTTCGATTTCAATGTCGATAAAACTCAACACCATCACCCCTGTTTCTGCGGCTGTGCCTGCAAGGGCAATAAGCCCGACATACACCGTAATTGATAAATCGTATCCTAACCAGTACACAAACCAAATCCCGCCAACCAAGCTAAAAGGAATGGTTAGCATCACCAGAGCAGGTTCTGTGATATTGCGAAACTCACAATACAACAGGATAAAAATCAGCAACAGGGTAAATGGTACAACAAGGCGTAGCCGTTCTGCCGCCCGCTCCATGTACTCAAATTGCCCAGACCAACTGACGGTATACCCTGCGGGTATTGTGACTCGTTCTGCTAAGGTTTTTTTTGCCAACGCGACATAGCCACCGATGTCAGACGTTTTAATATCAACATAAACCCACGCATTAGGTCGGGCATCTTCGGTTTTAATCACATCTGTGCCGCGTGTAAATTTAATGTCAGCCACCGAAATCAATGGGATTTGATTACCCATTGGTGTCGGAATTAACACGCGCTGCAAGGCTTCCAGATTGTCACGCGAATCACGCGGATAGCGTAAATTAACAGGGTAACGCTCTAAGCCTTCAACTGTTTGAGTAATGTTCATGCCACCAATCGCGCTTTGAAGCACGTCTTGTACATCGCCTACCGTTAAACCATAGCGGGCAGCGGCTTCACGGTTAATATCAAAATCCAGAAAATAGCCACCCACTGCTCTATCGCCATAAGCTGATAGTGTTTCTGGCAAGCTTTTCATCGCTTCTGCAATTTGCAGGGCTAACGATTGCAACACTTTTAAATCAGCCCCTGCAACCTTGATGCCTACAGGTGTTTTAATTCCCGTGGATAACATATCAATGCGGGTTTTAATCGGCATTGTCCATGCGTTAGCTACGCCTGGAAAATGAATGGCTTTATCCATTTCATTCATCAGTTGCCGCGTGGTTTTGGTCGGATCGGGCCATTGTGCTTGTGGTTTAAGTTGAATAGTGGTTTCCGTCATCATTAACGGCGCGGCATCGGTGGCGGTTTCTGCCCGTCCGATTTTGCCAAACACATGATGCACTTCGGGAAAAGTTTTTATGATTTTGTCAGCTTGCTGCAATACTTCTTTGGCTTTAGTGATACTGATACCAGGGAAGCTAGTGGGCATATATAAAATATCATCTTCATCCAACGGTGGCATAAATTCACTGCCCATTTTTGATAATGGGTAAATGGTCGATGCCATCAACAGCACAGCCAGTAAAAGAGTCGCCACCCGCCAACGCATGGCTAATTTTAAAACGGGTGAATGGAAAAAATGCAGTAAGCGATTGGCAGGGTTTTTATGCTCTGGAATAATTTTGCCGCGTACAAAATAGCCCATGAGTACGGGAACGAGCGTGATAGTTAATATCGCTGCTGCTGCCATTGCATAAGTTTTGGTAAAGGCTAACGGGCTGAATAATCGCCCTTCCTGTGCCTGCATCGTGACAATTGGCAAAAAGGAAATGGTAATGACTAGCAGTGAAGAAAATAACCCTGAGCCAACTTCACGCGCCGCGTTGCCTATGGCTTCCCAGTGTTCCTGTTGCGTCAATTTGGCTTGTTTCTTGTCAGTGGCTTGGGCAAGGTGCTTGTGGGCATTTTCCACCATCACTACCGCACCATCCACCATATCACCAATGGCAAGTGCGATACCACCTAGTGACATGATATTGGCATTCATGCCTTGCAGTCTCATGACGGTAAATGCCATCAAAATACCCAATGGCAAGGTAATGACAATCACTAACGATGAACGCAAATGCAGTAAAAATAAGGCGACTAAGCCACAAACAATCAACAGTTCTTGTGTCAGTGCGTCATTCAGTGTCTCTACTGCGCGTTCAATTAAATTGCCTCGGTCATAAACAGGAACGATTTCCACGCCTTCGGGCAAGCCTTTTTTTAATTCCTCCAGTTTGTTACGCACATCCTTAATCGTAGCTAGGGCATTTTCACCAAAGCGCATAATCACTACGCCACCCGCCACTTCGCCCTCACCGTTTAACTCGGTAACACCACGCCGAAGTTCTGGGCCAATTTGAATTTGTGCCACATCTTGCAAACGGATGGGTGTGCCATTGGAGTCAACACCGACAGGAATGGTTTTAAGATCCTCTATGGACTTGATATAGCCTAGACCTCTAACCATGTATTCGGTCTCGCCCATTTCAAACAAGCGACCACCGACATCATTATTCGAGCGTTTGATGGCAGTGATAACAGTCGATAAGGCAATTTTATAAGCTTGCAGGACATTGGGATTCACTTCAACTTGGTATTGTTTGACGTAACCGCCTACCGAAGCCACCTCAGATACACCCGCCACTGTTTGTAAGGGATAGCGTAAATACCAATCTTGCAGAGAGCGCAATTGGGCTAAATCATGTTTGCCCGTTTTATCCACGAGTGCGTATTCATAAATCCAACCTACCCCTGTCGCATCTGGGCCGAGTGTCGGAGTCACACCTTGCGGCAAGCGATTTTTTACATAATTCAGATATTCCAATACTCGCGACCTAGCCCAATAAATATCTGTGCCGTCTTCAAAAATCACATACACAAAGGACAAACCAAAAAAGGAATAGCCGCGTACTACTTTGGCATGAGGCACTGCCAGCATTGCGGTGGTTAAAGGATAGGTCACTTGGTCTTCAATCACTTGCGGAGATTGGTCGGCATAGTCAGTGAAAATAATCACCTGCACATCGGATAAATCAGGAATAGCATCTATCGGCATATTTTTAAACGACCAAACCCCTGCCAATGCTAAAACAATCGCCGCCAGCAACACCATAAAGCGGTCTTTCAAACACAGATTGATAATAAAGTCAGTCATGTTGATGTGCCAATCTAAAAAATAACCTGTATTTCTCAATTATAAATAATCCAATCAGCTTATTGATACTAACCTTATTCTGCTCAACACAAACGGTTTCAACGATGGAATAGGTTGATGTGCAGTAAGGTACAAAATAAGTCAACGTAATTTTGATGAATTCCCTTGTCGATAATCCATTACTCAATATTACATCGCCGTGATTGATTAGCATCAGAAGTGAACCGACCACCAATGCGACCTTAATCGCTCGCATCAAAATATCGCTTCGTCTAGCAATATCAAACCATTCATTTAGCATTACGGTATCTCCCTTAATTAACAAGGCTAGAGGAAGCTAATCTTTCTAAAGCTTTAAACTTTGCCAAACAGCATTGACCAGACGGGTTTTTAATATCACAGGCACAATCGCCAGATTTTGTTTTTTGAATCACAAAGTTTTTGAGCGTCTCGGCATTATTAGCAGTCAATGCCGATAAATAATGGTCTGCATTTATATCAAAACAATAACAAAGTTTATCGTCCTCAATTTCCTGATACGTTCTTAACTGTTGCTTGGAAATAGCATGACCTGTGCTTGAAAAATAACCGACTGGGCATTTTTCAGAAGAGCAAAAATAATATTTATCTAGGCTAATTTTTTGATTCTCTGGAAACTTTACTTGATGGTAAAGGGTTTTATGCTCAACACTTTTACAGGACTCGCCACACTGTGGGCAAATTCCAGTGATGATTTTAGTTGCATGATTTGAACAACACGAAGACATGGTTTACCTCAACTATTAGGGGGTGTTTTTTAGAACGGTGGCAGGATAGCCGACATTTTCCGTTGCTTTTAAAAGGCTCTCCACTTTTGTCAGTTGGTCATCAAAAACCACCGCTGCGGTTTTGTTTTCATAACTAACAGTCACTGATTTGACCCCCTCAACTTTTTGCAAACTTTTCTTGACGGTAATGGGGCAGACAGCGCAGGTCATACCCGAAATAGACAACATCACGGATTGTTCAGCGGCAAACAAAAGCCCTGATTGTGCTAATAAAAGCAAAAAAGCTAATTTTTTCATATTGTTACCTATAAATGAATGCAATTAAATAAGGCGATGCAATAGCCGCTATAACCACAACCACAACACCCCAAAATAAGTTTTTAGTTAGACGCTGAGTTGATGGCTTTGCACACACTTTGTCTTCGTCACAACATAGTTCTTCAACGGGCAGATAAAGCTGAAAATAAGCAATAACCAGCGCGAAAATGGCTATTACGATAAAGATGGGACGATAAGGCTCAAGTGCTGTTAAGTTGCTAACCCACGCGCCGCCAATGCCCAGTGATAATAAAATCAACGGCCCAACACAACAAAGTGATGCCGCAATGCCCGCAAGAAAACCGCCTACTAAGGGAAGATTGAATTTTTCTAACATTTTTTAAACTCCTATGAATTTTTAAGGTGTTAAAAAGTATAAGCTCCGTACCTAAGTACAGAGTCAAGCGATGATTAGCGTTTTGAAATAGCGGTAATGATAGGGCATCCCTGATGGGCTAAATTGGCTTCACAAGATTGGATGAGCTTTTCTAAGGTACATGCTATGGCTTGCAAATCGTGAAGTTTGCTGTTAATTATTTCTAGCTTGTGAGCGGCAAGTTCTTTTGTTTCCCTACAGCAACCATCACCCAAGGCTAAAAGATTGGCACAATCAGCAAGACTGAATCCCAGTTCTTTAGCACGTTGAATAAATAATAATCGTGCGATAGCGTCTTCAGAATAAACACGATAGCCAGACAACGGCTTTTCAGGTTTTTCAATAAGTCCAATGCGCTGATAGTAACGTATCGTTTCAATTCCAATACCTACTGTTTGGGCTACTGTCTTGATAGTTGCTGGTTTTGGGGATTTCCCAGCGTGGGAACGATGCAATAAACTAATCATGCTGATGCGCCCCTTGTTCTTTCTGTAACCGATTGGGTTCAGATTTTTGTGGAGTTGAGGGTTCTGTCATTTTGGCAGTGGCTTCGCGTAATTTTGATTCTGAATCAATCAGGAATTGGGCGGATGTCACCACTTCTTCACCTGCTTTTATGCCCTCAAGTACCGCCACATCACCATTAGACGATAAGCCTATAGTAATTTCACGCGGTTCAAATTTACCTGCACCGCGTACTATAAATACTTGATTGTGTGTACCCGAACGAATCACTGCCTCGGAAGGAATCACTATCGCATCCAGTTGTTTACCTGCATAAATACTGACTTCTGCAAACATATCAGGCTTTAACAAGTGTTCAGTATTATCAAATGCTAAGCGGACTTTAATGGTTCTGGTTTTTTCTTCCGCGTAAGGATAAATAAACGCTAAATGCCCTTTGAAAACTCGCTCAGGCACACCTGCCAAGCGCATTTCTACTGGGTCGCCTTCTTTTACCCACGGTAGTTCGTATTCATAAATTTCGGCATAAACCCATACCTTGCTTAAATCGGCAATCATAAACAGTTCGGTTTCTGGGGTGACATACTGCCCTTCTCGTGCGCCAATAGTGACCACAATACCGTCTGCTGGGCTGTGAATATGTAGACCTTTTTTGATGGAGTGACTTTTAGTCAAGTCGCTGAGTTGATGAGCTGGAACATCCAACAATTTTAGGCGTTCGCGTGAACTTTCCACCAGTTCTTCAGCACCACGGCGTATTTCTTCAATCGGGCTTTTTTCCAAAACTTTCAGTGTGTTCAACGCTAAAATGTATTCTTGCTGACTGGTCACGAGTTGCGGCGAATAAATGCTCAATAGCTCTTGTCCATTGTGTACTTTTTCACCCGTTTTATTCACGACTAAGGTTTCAATCCAACCTTCGGTTTTAGGATGCAAGCGCGTGACATGCTCTTCATCATAAGCAATTCGCCCTACTGCATGAACAATATGTGAGAGCGGCATTGTTTTGGCGATAGCAGTGCGAACACCCATATTTTGTACGGTAACGGCATCAATTTTAACGCTGCCTGCGGGTTCTTTGGTCTTGTCATCCTCAGCATAAACAGGGACATAATCCATGCCCATATTATCTTTTGCGGGTACAGGAGAGGTGACAGACGGATTCATAGGATTGCGATAAAACAGAACTTTAGGTTTTTCTGGCTTTTCATCTTCCGCATAAACAGGGACATAATCCATACCCATTGTATCCTTTGCAGGAACAGGCGAAGTGACTGTGGGATTCATCGTGTTTCGGTAAAATAAAGGCTGTTTGCTGTTATTTGCTGAATTAACGGGCTGTTCTTTATGCTTTTGACTGGCTAACCAGTATCCGCTACCCACGCCTAAACTCAGCATGAATACTGCCGTAATGATTATCGACTTATTCATAAATTTCTTCCTGCCCAACCGTGGCGGTGAGTTGCGCTAATGCCTGATTTGCCTCAGAAAATGCTTTCCAATACTGGATTTCGTATTCAAACAGAGTAATCTGACTGCGAACCAAATTCAGAAAATCGACTTTATTAACCTGATAACCTGCCAGCATGGACGCAACCGTTTGTCTGGCTTGCGGTACAATGCCTGTGTCATACAACACGAATTGCTCTTTGGCACGTTGATAATCGGTATAGGCTTGAGTGATTTGTGAACGCACTTTATTCCATTCATCCTGCAAGGCGTATTTTTGCTGCATTAATTCACTGGCTCGTTGATCGACGGCTTTCGCCTGTTTTTGCGCGGCAAAAATCGGTACATTCACGCTTAAACTCATGCTTAATAAATCTGAGCGGCGATTCCCGTCTGGGGTGTTAGCGCGTGCGCCATATCCTGCATCGACAGTAAAATCTGGCAGATAATCCTTTTTTGCCAATTCTAACCGTGATTCAGCCGCATGAATGGTTTGGCGATTGCTATCGAGAACGGCGCGTGACGTTTCAGCGACTTGATAAAGCTGTTTTTCCTGTTTGACATTTGGAATAGACAAGGCAACTGTTTCGGGTAATTTCAACTCACTATCAGCGGATTTATTGAGCAGTGCATTCAAGCTGGCAATCGCATTACGGCGCGAGCCTTTTAACATCAGTTGTTGATCCAATAATTTGGATAATTCCAATTGTGCTAATAACACATCTTGTTGCAGTCCAACACCGACTTCATATTTTGTTCTGGCAATTTCGACAAACTGTTGCAACAAAGTGTGATTGCTTTCAACTAATGCCAGTGCGTGATCCAAATAAAAAATTAACCACCAGATGCTCTTAACTTCACTTAATAAGCGTTGCCGCACTTCGGTAATATTGGCAGAAGCCGCATCTGCTTCAAATAATGCGGCTTGTTCGCGTAACGCTAATTTGCCAGGAAAAGGAATGGTTTGAGAAACACTGACTCCTAATTGCGTCATATCTTCTTGTCGTGTGCTAAAAGAATTGACTGGCAAACTCATTGCATTAAAACTGATTTGCGGATCAGGTAATGTACCTTCTTGTGAAGGAATCGCCGCCATTGCTTTGGCGCGTGCCTGCATTTGTGCGAGGTCTGGATTATCAGTAATAACCAATTCGGTGGCGGCTTGTAGTGTTAGAGCGGTTGGCTGTGCGTTGACAGAAAAACTGTAGGCAAACAATAGCCCACACAAACCAACCACTCTTAAAAAAAGTGGGACTGACATAATAGCCTCTAAACATAGTTTTAAAATATCTAAGACCTGTCAGGTTTTTAAAACCTGACAGGTCTAGTGATTAGCATAATCAGCTAGAGGCTATAAATAGGCGGTTTTATTTCGGGCGTGGCGGCAAACGAACGGGGAAAGGTATTTACTTTCTGCCGATAGCGATAACACCCATAAGCCAGCGACAACAGTAGAAAAACAGTGCTGATGTCACCGTCACCACAGACAGAAAAACTACAGGCACTGCTGGTAGTACATAATAATTTGGCTTTATTGTGTTGATGACAGGCATTATGACCCGTATTATCAACCGAATCAGTCAGCACAGTGCTATGCTCGGCAAGCACAGAACCAGCCATACTCGAATAATGCGTAAACACCGAGATCATCGGCGTTATCAACATAATCAGTATTAATAGGAATAAAAACCGTCGGCTAGTCATTGGCTATGAATTGAAAGTATCTGTTTGCTGTCTTTTTACTTAAATAGCTTAGACGGCTTTAAGCTACTAGAAACCATTTTGGACAAAATGTCTAGTTTTTTACCAGCAATCTGGTGATTTAAGCTTATTTTTTGTCGTGTATAGCGAGAAATGTTATAGAATCATCCGTTTTGAATTTAACCGCCGATTATCGGCAATCTACAGAGTGACTTTAAGTTATGCGATGTCCGTTTTGTGCGGCACAAGATACTCGAGTGCTGGATTCTCGATTAATCAATGAAGGCGATCAAGTGCGTAGGCGGCGTGAATGCAATGTTTGCAAAGAACGCTTTACGACTTTTGAAACCGTCGAACTCAATATGCCAACGGTGATTAAACGTAATGGCATTCGTGAACCTTTTGAAGAAAAAAAATTGCGTTCGGGGATGTTAAAAGCCTTGGAAAAACGCCCTGTTGATAGCAATGATATTGAAGCCGCGTTAAATCGCATCAAAAAAGGCTTAATGGACAGAGGCGATAGAGAAATATCTACCCAAGAATTGGGTGAAAAAATCATGCAGGAGTTGAATGTCTTAGACCACGTTGCTTATGTGCGCTTTGCCTCGGTGTATCGTAGTTTTCAAGATGTCAGCGACTTTACTGACATGATTGAAGATTTACAAAAAAAATAATGACCGCTGCACAAGATGCTTTTTATATGGCAAAAGCCATACAACTGGCAAAACGTGGGCGTTACACCACTGCCCCCAATCCTAATGTCGGCTGTGTGCTGGTAAAAAACGGGGAAATCATAGCCGAAGGCTGGCACAAAAAAGCAGGGCAAGGACACGCGGAAGTCGAAGCCTTAAAACAAGTGGCTAATGCCCAAGGCGCGACCGCTTACGTCACCCTTGAACCCTGTAGTCATCATGGAAAAACTCCACCCTGTTGTGACGCGCTGATTAAAGCAGGTGTTAGTCGCGTGGTCGCGGCTATGACTGATCCCAATCCATTAGTGTCAGGTCAAGGACTTGCCAAACTACAAGACGCAGGTATTGAAGTGCTTTGTGGCGTATTGGTCGATGATGCCTACGCGCTAAATCGTGGCTTTATTAAACGCATGACTGAAGATCGTCCGTTTGTACGCAGTAAATTAGCCATGAGTCTCGATGGTCGTACCGCAATGGCATCAGGTGAAAGTCAATGGATTACCTCCGCTGAATCCAGAGCCGATGTACATAAATTACGCGCCGAAAGCTCGGCAATTTTAACAGGCATCGGTACAGTATTAGCCGATGATCCCTCTCTAACTGCCCGCGTAGATTTTGACGTACAACAACCGTTGCGCGTGGTGTTAGACTCACAATTACAAATGCCAGTCACTGCAAAAATGGCAACATTGGCAGGACGGTGTATCATCTTGACTTGCTCAACCGATACCGATAAACAACAACGCTTACAGCAAGCAGGCTTTGAAGTTTATAGTTTACCCGCGCAACAAACACGACTGGATTTATTTGAGGTCATGAAATTTTTAGCCCGTAATTGTCAGGTTAATGATTTATTAGTCGAAGCAGGCGCGATACTTAACGGCGCGTTACTCGAACACGGTTTGATTGATGAAACTATTATCTACATGGCAAGCTGTGTATTAGGCGATCAAGGGCGTGGCTTATTTCACCTACCCGCTTTACACACGATGGCGGATAAAAAAATGCTAAAACTGCGTGATGTTCGACAGATTGGTGCGGATTTAAAGTTGACTCTGACTGCACGTTGAAATGATAAAGGCATAACACGACAAAATACTGGGATTGGTAGCTCATCCCAGCCTATGCACTGAATCATCCAGAATTTCAGAGACTTTACTTTTTGGCTGATTCTATTTTGGTTCAGCTTCATCAAACTCTTCATAGAGTGCAAGGAATACGGGGTAGAGCTAACGCACAATAAAATGATACCGTTCGTGGTGAGCTTGTCGAACCACATTCACGCTTCGACAAGCTCAGCGCAAACGGTTTTATAATCGTTTTATTGACGGTTAGCTATATTTGTGAATTACGTTGTAATTCCCGCATTCTGCAAGCTCCATGCGGGCTTGCTACATTTTTCCCTTAGTTAATTAAAAAATCATGTTAAATAAACTTAACCCAAGACAATCACTTAATGTTGCTTTTTTAAAAATAAAACCGCATAGAGACGCTATTGAGCATTTTAAAACTCATGCTAATAAATTACTCAATGCGATCAAAGAAAATGAAAGCGAGGAATATCATAAAAATTGTTTAACTGACTTTTTAAAAGATGTTTATTACAAAGATAAACATTATATCAATACCAAAGGGCGTAATGATTTAGTTATTCATAATGACAAAGACGCGGCTAGTTCTGTCGGCGTTATTATTGAAGCAAAAAGTCCAATCAACAAAATGGAAATGTTGCGTTGTGATAATATCAATAAAAAAGCCATGCAGGAATTAGTTTTATATTATCTGCGTGAACGACTTACCCATAAAAATATCCATATTAAACGCTTAATAGCCACCAATATAAACGAATGGTTTATCTTTGATGCGCAAGATTTTGAAAAATATTTTATAGAAGATAAACAATTAGTTAAGGATTTCATCGATTTTGAAAATGGCGTGTCAGGTGGTAATAAAACCGATTTCTTTTATAAAAACAGTGCATCAACCGCCATTGAAAAAATAAAAACTGAATTAAAATTCACTTATTTCACGCTTCACGATTATAAAACTGCACTGCAAAATGACAATAAAGAAAGCGATAAAACCCTAATTCCGCTTTTTAAATGTTTATCGCCTGAACATTTACTTAAATTACCGTTTAGTAATGACAGTAATAGTCTCAATAAAGACTTTTATAATGAATTATTACATATTATTGGTTTAACAGAAATCAAAGTAGGCGGTAAAAAACTCATTGAACGCAAATCAAAAGCTAATCGTGACGAGGGTTCATTGCTCGAAAAAAGTATTAATGAAATTGAAAGCTTAGATAAATTAAGATACTTGCCTAATCTTAATCAATATGGTGCAAATAAAGAAGAACAATTATTTACCATAGGGCTTGAATTAACCATAACATGGATTAACCGCGTTCTTTTTTTAAAATTGCTGGAAGCTCAACTTATTAGCTATCATCAAGGCGATAATAATTATGGGTTTTTGAATAGTCAGAAAATAACCAATTTTGGCGATTTAAACAGCTTATTTTTTCAGGTGTTGGCTTGCAAGCCCGAAGAACGCCGCGAAAAACTACAACACTTTCACACTGTTCCTTATTTAAACAGTTCATTATTTGAACCGACTGAATTAGAACAAAAAACACTTTCTATTAGTAATTTAAAC
This sequence comes from Methylococcales bacterium, assembly GCA_026398895.1. GTDB lineage: Bacteria > Pseudomonadota > Gammaproteobacteria > Methylococcales > Methylomonadaceae > UBA4132. The sequence continues at coordinate 76,893 of JAPLRZ010000044.1, read as the reverse complement.
AGTAGTGAAAAGCTTGCTATTTTTACCGCCAGTGTTCTTAAAACTACGCAAGGTAAAAAACAAACAGGTGAATTAGAAACGCTGGATTATTTATTTGAATTTTTAAATGCCTATGATTTTGCCAGTGAAGGCACTGAGGATATACAGGAAGAAAATAAGACTCTGATTAATGCCTCAGTATTGGGTTTAATTTTTGAAAAGATTAACGGTTATAAAGACGGTTCTTTTTTTACGCCTAGTTTTATTACTATGTATATGAGCCGTGAAACTTTGCGCCGTGCAGTGGTGCAGAAGTTTAATGAGAGTAAGGGCTGGCAATGCCAAACTATTGCAGAGCTTGATGATTATATCGACGTAAAAGATAGACAGGAAGCTAATGATATTATTAATAGTTTAAAAATTTGTGATCCTGCGGTAGGTTCTGGGCATTTTTTAGTATCGGTATTAAATGAAATTATCGCCATTAAGAGTGAATTAAAACTATTACAAGACTGCAACGGTAAGCGGTTAAAAGAATATGACATAAAAATTATTAATGATGAATTGATTATTACCGATGAAGACGGTTTGTTATTTGAATATAAACCGAACAGCGCAGAAAGTCAGCGCGTTCAAGAGGCGTTATTTCATGAAAAACAAACACTTATTGAAAATTGTTTGTTCGGTGTGGATATTAATCCTAATTCGGTAAAAATATGCCGTTTACGCTTATGGATTGAGTTATTAAAGAACACTTATTATATTAATGATGGTAGCCAGTTTAGACAATTGGAAACCTTGCCGAATATTGATATTAATATTCAATGCGGTAATTCGTTAATCAGTCGCTTTGCGTTGGATGTGGGTTTAAAAACCGCGTTGAAAAAAAGCAAGCCGTCTATTGATGCGTATAAAAAAGCCTTTGATACTTATCGCAATGCGAAAAGTAAAGAAGAAAAGCGCGAGATGGAACAGTTAATTGCCAAGATAAAAGGCGATTTTCGCACTGAAATACATAACAGCGATCCAAAAGTAAAACGCTTAAATAGTTTACAAGGCGATTTAGTTATTTTAAATAAACAGACTTCTGTTTTTGAAGAATCGCCAAAAGAGAAAAAATTAAGAAAGCAACAAACAGAAAAGTTAGAACTTGCTATTAATAAACTCAATGATGAAATTGAAGATATTAAAAATAATAAGATTTATGAAAATGCCTTTGAATGGCGGTTTGAGTTTCCCGAAGTGTTGAATGATAAAGGGGATTTTATTGGTTTTGATGTGATGATTGGTAATCCGCCTTATATTCAAATTCAAAAGTTTAGCGGGAATGGCATTCAAGCCGCTTGGCAGAATCAACAGTATGTTACTTTTGAAAAAACGGGCGATATTTACGCGCTTTTTATTGAAAAAGGAATTGCGCTGGTCAAGCCACAAGGCTTATTAACGTTTATTACCTCTAATAAATGGATGCGGGCAGGTTATGGGCAATCATTGCGGCAGTTTTTAGCAGAAAAAACACAGCCATTACAATTAATTGATTTTGGGGATTCTCAATTATTTGACAATGCAACCACTTATACTAATATCCTAATAACTCAGAATGGAGTCCAAGACTTGTCTTGGACTCCAGAATTTAACGCTTGCTCGATTCAAAATGATTTTTCTGTTGATATTAATTTAGCAGATTACTTTTTTACGCATTCCCAATGTATGCCGAAAATATCATCAGAGGTTTGGGTTATATCTTCTACTATCGAACAACAATTAAAGGCTAAAATAGAAGCTATTGGCACGCCGTTGAAAGACTGGGATATTAATATCAATTACGGTATTAAAACAGGTTTTAATGAAGCCTTTATTATTGATACTGAAACGAAAGAACGCTTGTGTTTAATAGACCCAAAATCGGCTGAAATTATTAAACCTATTTTACGCGGTCGTGATATTAAGCGTTATTCGGTAGAATGGGCGGGGTTGTGGATTATTTTTATACCTTGGCATTTTCCGTTGCATGAAGATAGCAGTATCATGGGCGTGTCTGAAAAAGCAGAAAGCGAATTTGAAAAACAATATCCTGCTATTTATCAGCATCTAACAGTATTTAAAAAACAATTATCTGCAAGAAATAAAGCAGAAACTGGGATTCGTTATGAGTGGTACGCGCTACAAAGATGTGCGGCTACTTATTGGCAAGAATTTGAGAAAGAAAAAATTATCTATGCAGAAATTGTATTTGATTCTGCATTTTATTTCGACACTTCTAATATGTACGCAGAAGCAACAAATTTTATACTGACAGGTGAAAATCTCAAGTATCTTATTGCGTTACTTAATTCAAAACTTTTAACCTTTGTATTCAAATCATTCTACGCAGGAGGTGATTTAAGAGGAAATACTTTTCGCTATAAAAAAGCGTTTCTTGATAAACTCCCCATTCTTAAAATATCTGAAAAAAAACAACAGCCCTTTATTAACTTAGTCGATAAAATCCTCGCCAATAAAAAAGCAGGCAACAACACCAGCGCGTTAGAGCGCGAGATTGATAAGCTGGTTTATCAGTTATATGGTTTAAGCGAAGAAGAGATATTAATTGTGGAAGGTGGAAAATGAACACCCAGCAAATTGCACAACAAGTTGCAGAGCTGTGGCACGGTGTTGATGTGGTTGAGGTCTGCTCAACGTATGTTATTTTTTCAGTTCCAAAAGAAACTGAGAGCATGATAGACGCGCTTTATGAATCGATTTTTGAATGCGGTGGATTTGTTAAAGATACCCCGCCTGTCGTTGAAGTATTTGAAAATGACAACACGGTGACATTCTATTGGGATAATGGTTGATTTTGAGTCAGAGATAACTACGAAACCCGTAAGATGGGCAAGCGTAACTCCTAAGATGAGTAGCCATGTAGCAAGCCCGTATGGAGGAGTTTGCGGAATGCGGGAATAACAACGTAATTCACAAATACCCCGTATTCAGTTGCACTTCATACAGACTACACAGACTATAGTTAACCGCTGATAAAATGATTACAAAACCGTTCGCACTGAGCTTGTCGAAGTGTGAATGTGGTTCGACAAGCTCACCACGAACGGTATCATTTTATTGTGCGTTAGCTCTACTTGCTAATAGTGAAAAATTTGTCGATAAATTCAAACAAGATAAGTTTCAACGGTAACGCGGTAGACGACATAGCGATAGCGTATTCTGCCGTATATTTGGCTAGCGAATAGTTTGCTGTTTTTATTCGTTGGCAACAAAAGCGCGAATTTGTCGCCCCCATTTACACTTTGCATTCAAAGTTAGGCTAAATTCAGATAGAATCCCCGCCATGTTTAATTATTAGTAGTGGAGAGTTCGTTGAGTATTTTAACTATTCTCGAGTTTCCTGATGAAAGACTGCGCAAAATTGCCGCTAAGGTGAAGACAGTCGATGATAACATCAGAAAATTGGTCGATGATATGCTGCAAACCATGTATCAAGAACATGGTATTGGTTTAGCTGCAACCCAAGTCAATGTGCATCAACGGGTGATTGTGATTGATGTCAGTGAAAATAAAGATGCCCCCTTATGCCTTATCAATCCTGAAATTATTGAAAAATACGGATTGAAAGAAAGCGAAGAAGGCTGTCTTTCTGTACCCAATTTTTTTGAAAAAGTAAAACGGGTAGAACGCATTAAAGTCAAAGCGTTAGATAGAAATGGTCGCCCCTTTGAATTTGAGGCGACTGATTTATTGTCGGTTTGTGTACAGCATGAAATGGATCATTTAGAAGGCAAATTATTTGTTGATTATATTTCCTCATTAAAACGCCAGCGTATTAAAAAGAAGCTGGAAAAACTGCATAAACAGGGATAGAACGGATGAAAATTATTTTTGCTGGTACGCCAGAATTTGCTGTACCCAGTTTGCAAACACTGATTGATTCAGATCATGAAATTTGTGCAGTTTATACCCAGCCAGATCGCCCTTCAGGTAGAGGACGGCAATTGCATCCTAGCCCTGTTAAAGCTTTGGCATTAGCCGCTGGTATTCCTGTGTTTCAACCGCTCACGCTCAAAACCGATGAGGATTGTCAGCAAATGGCGGCATTGAATGCTGATTTGATAGTGGTGGTAGCTTACGGCATGATTTTAACCCAAGCGGTTTTAGACTTGCCGCCCTTAGGATGTATCAATGTGCATGGTTCATTATTACCACGCTGGCGCGGTGCGGCACCGATTCAACGCGCTTTAATGGCGGGGGATGAAAAAACAGGCGTGACTATTATGAAAATCATCCGCAAGCTAGATGCTGGCGATATGCTTCATAAAGAAGAACTGCTCATTAGTGACACTGATACCTCTCATGATTTATACCTTAAATTAGCCGACTTAGGTGCGATAGGGTTAGCGAAGGTCTTGACGCAACTAGAAAATGGCTTGTTAAAGCCTGAAATACAGGATGAAAGCCTCGTCACTCATGCAGAAAAATTGGATAAAAGTGAAGCGACTATTGATTGGAATGAAAGCGCGAATTTTATTTCCAGAAAAATACGCGGCTTAAATCCTTGGCCTGTGGCACAAACTGTGTACCAAGGACAGGTGTTACGCATCTGGCAAGCGGAGGCGTTGAATGAAACTAGCAACTTACCCGCTGGTACGGTTGATAGTACGCATAAAAAATTAGATGTGGCAACAACTCAGGGTATCGTTCGATTATTAGAAGTTCAGCTTCCCAATGGTAAGCGCATGACCGCCCAAGCCTTTTTAAATGCTCACGCAGTGGATGGAGTCAAACTCGGTTGAATACACGATTAATAGCCGCCCGTGTGTTGGCGCGTGTTTTACAAGACGGACAGTCTTTAACAACTGCCTTGGATTCTCCTGCATTCATTTTTGATTCACCTAAAGATAAAGCCTTTGTTCAAGCCATAAGTTACGGTGTTTGTCGGCAATATCATCGTTTGGATTTTATTCTTAGTCAGTTATTAGATAAGCCATTAAAAGACAGCGAGATAAAAGCTCTAGCCTTAGTTGGCTTGTATCAACTCAGTTTTATGCGTGTCAAAGCTCATGCTGCTGTGTCAGAAACCGTATTAGCCACCAAGAAAAAGCCGTGGGCTAAAGGTTTGTTAAACGCACTATTAAGACGCTATTTGCGTGAACAAGAAACGCTGGACAATCTGGCAAATCAAACCGATACCGCCGCTACCAGTCATCCCAATTGGCTAATTAAGCGGTTCACTCAAGATTGGTCGAATCACGCCACGCAAATTCTGCATGAAAATAATCAGCAACCGCCGATGGTATTGCGTGTATGCAAGCGCAAAACCAACACGACTGACTATTTACAACGCTTAGTTGAGCAAGGCATCACAGGCACCCGCGTTGATTTTTGCCCGTCCGCCATTGTGTTGGATAAACCTGTCGCCGTTGAATTATTGCCTGATTTTGCCAACGGTTACGTTTCTGTTCAAGACACCGCCGCGCAATTAGCGGCTGGTTTATTGGAAGTACAAGCAGGACAGCGGGTGCTAGATATGTGTGCCGCACCTGGAGGGAAAACCGCGCATATTCTCGAATCACAACCGCAATTAAAAGAGCTAGTCGCGGTAGAAATAGATGCCGTCAGAATGCAGCGGGTTCGAGAAAACTGCCAACGCTTGCAACTTTCACCCACTCTGATTATTGGTGATGCAACACAACCAGACACATGGTGGGATGGTCAACTGTTCGAGCGAATTTTAGTAGACGCGCCCTGCTCTGCTTTGGGTGTTATTCGTCGTCATCCAGACATAAAATTATTACGCCGCCTCGAAGATATTGCCGTTTTGCAAATGTTACAGCGCGACATACTCAACGCCGCGTGGTCGATGTTAGCCTCAGGTGGGCTATTGCTTTATGCAACTTGTTCCGTATTAAAACAAGAAAATGAACAGCAAATTCATGAATTTTTAGCAACCCATTCTGATGCAACTGAATTACCAATTCATACAGATTGGGGAATAACCACCGCTCACGGACGGCAAATTTTAACGGGAACAGCGGCAATGGATGGCTTTTATTATGCGCGACTGCAAAAACAATAAGATACGCTTGCTAGTGGGACTGCTTATTTGGCTATTCGCCGCCCCTGCTATGGCTACCGAAGTCACGCACGCTCACACCGAGTTGCGTGGCGATAGTTATGTATTATTTGCTCAGTTAGATTATCAACTGAGTGAAAAAGCCAAAGAAGCCCTAGAAAACGGCGTGTCTTTATTTTGGACACTGCACATTAAAGTCATGCGTCAACGGGATTATCTATGGGCTACAACAGAACTTGATACCTCCATTCGTTACCGTCTGCAATATCACGCCTTGCTGAATATGTACCGCGTGGTGATTGTTAAGCCAGATAGTCAGGAAAAAAATGGCGATAGTTACAATTTTTCCACCTTATCATCAGCACTGAATTTAATGGCATCGGTAGACAAACTTCCCCTAATCGAACAGTCAGGCATCAATCCAGAAAAACATTATGTCGTACAAATAAAAGCAAACTTTGAGATTGAGGAGTTGCCTTTACCGCTACAACCTATCGCCTATATTAACTCGCAATGGTATTTATCCAGCGATTGGACGGAATGGACTTTATCACCAGCTACTAACATACAAGGCAAACCATGATGCTCAACTTCTTTTTCAGTCACGATGCTGAATCTGTTCAACCTGAAAGCCAATGCGTGGACATTGAACAGTTATTAGTGCAAGGCGATATTCAAGCCGCTTATACACAAGCGGAGGCTTTATTACAGCTAGCTTTGCAAGCAGGTGAGTGTGTGACTTACGCGATTGCGAACGCGCGTTTTATGTTGGGTAACGTATTAAGGTGCGGCGAAAACTATGAAGCAGCTTTAGATGCGCTACAACAAGCACGCCTAGATTTTGAAGTTTTAGCCGATGCAGGCGATCAAGACGCGGCGCGAATGGTGGCGGTAGCACTCACGATGCAAGGCGATTGTTTAACGGCTATCGGACAATTTGAATTGGCGATTGAGCTTTATACACACGCGATTGCCTTAGCTGAACAACTACGAGACCTGCGCCAAATTGCGGTTGCTAAAGAACAATTAGCCACAGTGTATTTCTTTCAACAAGATTACCCCGCCGCGCTGACGGCTTATCAACACGCTAAAGAGTTATTCAGTCAACTTAATGAAGCGTATAGCATCGCGGTAGCTTGGCATCAAATCGGCGTGGTTTACACCCGAATGCAGGATTATGTACAAGCAGAACAGGCGTGCCACGCATCATTAAGCATTAAAAATGAGCAAGGTAATCAAGCCGACATCGCCAGTACCTTAAACCAATTAGGTAATATTTATAGTGATTGGGGCAAGTTGAAACAGGCGGTGGAATTTTATCAGCAAGCTGCGGAGATTTATGCGCAACTAGGCGATAATCGCTATGAAGGCGTGACGCGCAGTAATAGTGCTGATAGCTTAATTCCACTGCAACGCTATGACGAAGCGCGTGTTGAATTGCAACGGGCAATCATCTGTAAACAAGACAGTGGACACCTTGCTGAACCTTGGAAAACGTGGAATATTTTATTCGAATTGGAACAGGCTATGAATAACATCACCGCCGCCCACGCCGCTAAACAACAAGCGATACACAGCTATTTAGCCTATCGTCGTGACGGAAATTACAACAGAAGTGGCTCGCCAGTTCCGCAATTTTGTAGCGGGACGTTACGCGCTATTCAAGAAAACAATTCCGCTGTCGCTGAACAAGAGCTACTCAATCTGCCAGATCAAGGTTGCTTCAATCCTGTGATTGCCAAACTCATTGCCATGTTACGAGGCGAGCGCAATCCGAACTTAGCCGATGATCCAGAACTAGACTTCATCAGCGCGGCAGAACTGTTGTTAATGCTCGATGCGTTGTCCGCCTAAACACTCCCACCATTAAGAAAATATCCAGCATGGCGATTAAAAAAATAAAACTGCCTATCTATTTGTCAGTCTCTATTCTGTTTGGCTTAATTTTATTGTCCTTGCAGTTGATGAGTTCGGCAACGCAAGAATCGTCACAACTCAGTGCGATGTATTCGTGGCTATTATTAGCCAATGGTTTAGGTTCTGTGGTGTTGCTGGGTTTGGTGGGCGTGAATATTTTCGCGCTAATCAAGCAATTAAAAAAACGTGAAGCAGGTTCACGGCTTACCACGCGCATGGTGTCGTTGTTTGTATTATTGGCATTAGCTCCTGCGGCTATCGTGTTTTATTTTTCAATGCAGTTTTTACATCAAGGTATTGATAGTTGGTTTAATGTCGAAATAGACAGGGCAATGGAAGACGCGCTGGAATTGAGTCAATCGTCATTAGATCAACGTATGCGCTGGCACACTAAACAAACCCAACAATTGGCTGAAAAGCTGGAAACCTCCCCTGAGAACATAGCGACCTTGGAATTGGAAAATTTACGCAATTTTTCAGAAGCATCAGAAATGACGCTATTTTCTCGCCAAGGCAGAATTATTGCCTCCAGCAGTATTAATCCCAGCGATATTCTGCCCAGTTTACCCGATGAAAATGTATGGCTACGGTTAAAGCAAAATTCTCAGTATGTTGCTTTAGCCCCCGTACATGACGATGTCTTGATGATTCGCGTGATAGTCACGGTGAAAACCCAAGAGCAAGACTCACAATATTTACAAGCTCTATACCCTGTGCCGATACGCATTGCCGATTTAGCTGATTCAGTGGAATTTGCCTTTTTGCGTTATCAAGAAATGAATTATTTACGAAATTCCTTGCGCTGGAGTTTTTCGCTGGCATTGTCGCTGGTGTTATTAATGAGTTTGTTGGCGGCAATTTGGGTCGCATTTATCAGCATTCGCCACATTATCGCACCTGTTAAAGAATTGGTAAAAGGCACGCGAGCCGTCGCATCAGGACAGTATGACCAACAATTACCTGTTATGGCACAAGACGATTTAGGTTTTCTGGTCGAATCCTTTAACGATATGACCAAGCGCATTGCCGTTGCGCGTGATGAAACCAAAATGGCGGGTTTTGAAGTTGAAAATCAACGCGCCTATTTGGAAACCATACTCGCCAATTTAACGGCTGGGGTGATTAGTTTTGATGCAGATTATAAAATTCGTACTGCCAATCAAGCGGCGTATCGCATATTTCGTATTCAGGTTCAGCATTTTGTTGGGCAAACTTTGTTGGAAATCGCCTTGAGTTATTCCGAATTAGCAGAGCCGTTAAAATCTATTCAACGTTTACTTGAGCAAGGAGATGATATTTGGCAACAGCGGATAGCGTTTTTAGGGGCGAATGGGCGGCAAGAATTACTGTGTCGAGGCACACCGTTATTTTCCCAAGAAGGTCAACGGGTAGGCGCGGTGGTGGTGTTTGATGATGTCACCGATTTAATTCAAGCCCAAAAAAATGCCGCGTGGGGCGAAGTAGCAAGACGCTTAGCGCATGAAATTAAAAATCCGCTTACCCCTATTCAGCTCTCAGCCGAAAGATTGCAACATAAACTCGCCGATAAACTAGAGCCTAACGATGCTGATATGCTAGAGCGTTCAACGCGTACTATCGTTCAACAAGTTGTTGCGATGAAAGAAATGGTCGATGATTTTTCTGAATACGCCAAACCGTCTAAAAAACAAACTGTCATTATCGATTTGCCTGTGTTGGTACAGGAAATTATGGCTCTTTATGTGTTAAAGTCAGGCGTTAAATTTAAAGCCGATTACGAAGCTACTTCCCTGCTAATTATGGGAGATCCTGTTAGTATTCGACAGGTATTACATAATCTGATTAAAAATGCCCTAGAAGCCATAGAAGCTCAAGGGCTGATTGAAATCAATTTGCACAGAGTACAAAAAAATGACAGTGATTTTATCGAAATTGCCCTTTATGATGATGGGACGGGTATCAAAGACGAACAAATAGAAACCATTTTTGAACCTTATGTGACCACCAAAGCCAAAGGAACAGGCTTGGGGCTGGCAATCGTTAAAAAAATAATAGAAGAGCATGGAGGCGCGATCTGGGTTGATACCAGTCGTAAAGTAGGCGCGGGATTTATCATTCAGCTGCCAGCGTGTAACTTTGAAACATAACACACTATGAATATACAATTACCAAGAATTTTAGTCGTTGATGACGAGCCCGATATTCGCCGTTTAGTTAGCGAAATTCTCGAAGATGAAGGCTACTCAGTCGCTATGGCAGAAAATGCTAGTACCGCTCGGCAGCTAAAAGAATCCACCAAACCACATCTCATATTGCTCGATATATGGATGCCCGATACTGATGGCATCACGTTACTCAAAGAATGGGTCGCCGAAGACGCGCTATTGTGTCCTGTGGTGATGATGTCAGGGCATGGTTCAGTAGAAGCCGCAGTAGAAGCCACGCGTTTAGGGGCTTATGACTTTTTAGAAAAACCCTTATCGTTAGCAAAATTATTACTCATTGTCGCTAGAGCCTTAGAAGCTGGCAGTTTGCAATTGGAAAATGCAGGACTTAAACAACAGTTAGTCGCTGATATTGAGCCTGTCGGTAAAAGTGCTACCGTTGCCAGAACCAAAGAACAGCTAAAGCGACTCGGACAACATGAGGCACGGGTATTATTTGTCGGTGAAGCAGGAGTCGGTAAAGAACTGTATGCACGCTATTTGCATAACAACAGCACTCACCGTGACGGGGCTTTTATTGATGTTGCGGTGGGTAGCATCTCGCCAGAAAACTCCGCAGTTGAATTTTTTGGCAAAGAAATCGGCGGTAAAACTTATCCTAGTCTATTGGAACGAGCGCACAGAGGGACGCTGTTTTTAGGTGAAATTGGTGGTATGGACAAAGAAACCCAATTGCGTTTGCTCAGTGCGTTAGAATCAAGTTCCTTTCTGCGTGTTGGCGGTAGTGAAGCCGTGACTGTCGATGTGCGCATCGTAGCATCAACCCGTATTGCTTTGGATGAAGAAGTTAAAGCGGGGCGGTTTCGACAAGATTTATATTATCTGCTGAATGAAATCACTGTTGAAATTCCACCACTGAGAAATCACAGCGAAGACATACCCGCCTTACTCAGTTTTTATGTTGATTATTTTGTCAGTCAGGACAAACTACCGTTTCGCAAATTTTCTATGGCAGCGCAAAACTTTTTACGCAACTATAGTTGGCGTGGCAATGTACGCGAATTAAAAAACCTAGTGCAACGCTTAATGATTTTAGGGGTGGGTGAAGAAATAGAACTGGATGAAGTTAAATCAGCACTTGGTTCTGTCGTTGGCGATCTTGCTACTTCTGGCTCGGTACCTGATTTTTTTAATCTGCCCTTAAAAGAAGCCAGAGATCATTTTGAAAAAGCCTATTTGGAATACCATTTTGAACGCACAGGCGGTAGTGTCGCCAGATTATCCGCCGCTGTCGGCATGGAACGCACCCATTTGTATCGTAAACTACATTCTTTAAATATTAAATTATAGTGACATTATGACTGCCAGTCCTTTAAAGCATAGGTATCTACACAGGTACTATTACTCCTTCTCCAGAGGGAGAAGGTTGGGATGAGGGGAAATGTAACTACTTGATTTTATTCTCCTCACCCCAACCCTCTCCAGCAGGAGAGGGAGTTTGGCGTTTTTATAAGCCATTGTTTTTATTGTGCTGAGTTGTGTGTAGATACCTATGCCCTTAAAGGACTGGCAACAGATTTAATCCACTACCCCTGTTTCAACCTCGCCTCATAACAATACCCCGCACCATACATGGCATGAATCAACTCGTAGTCTGGCAATAATATGGTCAGTTTTTTTCTGAGTTTTTTGATGTGACTGTCTACAGTACGGTCTGAAACAATACGCTGATCTGTGTAAATACTGTCCATGAGTTGATTGCGGGAAAAAAGGCGAGTCGGTTCGTGGTATAGCGTGCTGAGTAAAGTAAATTCGATGGTGGATAAGCTGATGCTTTGACTGCCGACACTGACGCGATAACTGCGTGCGTCTAGGGTGAGCAAAGCGGGGCTTGTGCTTATGGGCGTGGGTTGTTCTGGACTAACACGGCGTAATACCGCTTTGATACGCGCGACCACTTCACGCGGGCTGTAGGGCTTGCAAATATAATCATCAGCACCTAGTGCCAAGCCTAATAAGCGGTCAATTTCTTCGACACGCGCGGTGGTCATGATAATAGGGACGTTAGAAAATTGGCGTAGTTCACGGCATAGCTCGATACCATCACGATTGGGTAACATTAAATCCAGCACCACTAAATCAGCGTTATGGGTACGAAACCACGGTATAACGTCTAAGCCATCGGCAATAATATGAGTGGCATAATCCGCATGAGCTAGGTATTCGCTGAGTAACACAGCAAGTTTAATCTCGTCTTCAACAATTAGAATGGTTTTTTGGGTTATGTTGGTCATGGGTGTGTGCAGTTATTTATGGCGAAAGGGTAGAGGGTTAAACTTGTTCACTACTAATGACTGCCAGTCCTTTAAAGGACTGGCAGTCATAGAAACAACACTAATACGCCACCGATGAGAGAAACAGCTATAACTAACGCACAATAAAATGATACCGTTCGTGGTGAGCTTGTCGAACCACATTCACACTTCGACAGGCTCAGTGCGAACGGTTTTGTAATCATTTTATTGGCGGTTAGCTCTAACGCTGTTTTACTCCAACTGTAACGGTAATTCTACTTGGATGGATAAGCCGCCATAAGGACTTTGATAGGCAATAATCCTGCCGTCATGGGCTTCAACGATATTTTTACAAATGGTTAGCCCTAAACCTGCGCCACCTAATTCTCGACTGCGAGATTTTTCCACGCGAAATAGCCGATCAAACAATTTAGGCAGTGCGGCTTGAGGCACGTTAGGTGCAGAGTCTTGAAAAGTAATCATCGCTGTTTGTTTGGTTCTGTATAAGGTTATTTCACAAAAACCACCTTCGTCAGTATAGCGGCAACTGTTTTCAGCTAAATTGGAAAACAATTGATGCAATCGCTGCTTATCAGCAAACACGGGTAATTCTATGTCTGGATTGCTAATTTCACGCAGTGTGATACCACGACTAGCAAAACGGGCGACAAAATGTTGTTGCATTTCTAGCACAATGTCGGTGATGTTGACTGTTTCTTTGTGATAGTTCATCGCACTAGCATCAGATAGCGACAATTCGTATAAGTCTTCTACCAATTTAGTCAATGATAATACTTCACTGTGTAAAGAGTGAATACGCTCAGGGCTAGGTTGGCGCACTCCGTCTTGTAAGGCTTCCAGTTCACCGCGCAACACCGATAATGGCGTGCGCAATTCATGAGAAATATCCGCTATCCACTGCCGCCGTGCCACTTCATTTTGCTGTAAAATTTGGGCGAGGGAATTAAAATGTTGAGATAACTGCCCCAGTTCATCACGAGCATTGGCTTTAATTCGTGTGTGATAGTTGCCTGTTGCCAATGCTTTAACGCCCGTGGCAATACGGCGTATCGGCAGTAATAATTGTCGTGCTAAGAATAATGCGACGAAAATTGACAACACAAACGCTAAGCCACTAATAAGATATTTGGCTTGTTTTTGTTGCTGTAAAAAAGTATTGGCAAGTTCATCTGTCATGATTTCATTTGGTTGAATTTCTAGCCAACCAATCACTTTTTTGTCCAATTTTAGTTCACGGAGAATGGGTTTTTCTTCAAAATGCGCCCCAACAACATAATCATGATTGGCATTTAATAGCCGTAAACGTTTACCTAACTGTAACGCGTCTGGTGGACGGGGTGGCGGCGGAAAATTGTAGGGCGGATGATCGGCGGGTACAAAACTACCGTGTTCAGGTGGCGGTGGATATTCTTCTGGGGCAAAATTATTATCATCAGGCGGCGGCGGACGATTATCGGCAGGCGTTGATTCTCCCTTACCAGAAAGCTTTGCTAAAAACTTATGCCATTCTCTTTCGTCGTTTTGTAAAAAACTCCAGCTACCTTGTTGTTGATAAGCCGTTTCTAAATTGCTGATTAAAAAGCCTAAGCGATTCGCTTCAACTTGTTGTAAATATTCCGTGAATCCTTGCCGAAAAAGCCAATCGGCTGTGCCTATCATCGCAGTCATCATAACAGCTAAACTCAGCAGTAACGCAATGAATAGCTTAGCGAAGATAGGCAGTTTCATGATTATTGAAGTGGTCTTATGCAGTCGATTATTGTCATAAACTTAACTATCTTTTCTGGATTGCTCGTCACAATATCACTGGCGAATTTTCAGGCAACGACTACCCTTCCCTTAAAAAGCCGTTTAATCGCAGTTAATTCAAATCTGGATAATGAAAAACTATTAGTCAACATAACTCTTGGTAGTGCGGCGAGGTGATTTTTGTGTTCGGGAAAAATACTTCCAATACGCGTCGTTGTAGAGGTTTTAAAGCCTAGCTCGTTGACGATGGCAAATTCTTTTTCACCCACTTCTTTGGCACTACCGAAAGGATAACAGAAATGTTCAACAGGCTTATTAATGTGTGATTCAATAATATTTTTACTGCCGATTACTTCATTGATTAACTCTTCTTTGGAAAGCTCAGATGATGCAAAATGATTGATAGTATGTGCGCCAATAGTTGCTAAAGGGTCATGACTAATTTCCTCGATTTGCGCCCAAGTCAGTGCTAACTCAGTGACTTTTGATCGCCAATCAACACTGTTGTGGGCAAACAAAGCCTGTATTGAATCAATAAAATTTTCCGTAGGCAAGTGAATAATCTTTTCACGAATAGCCCAAAAGGTATCGACTTTTTGTTGCTGTGTTTTACATTCAAAACTCGATCCATCACTCAAGGTGATTGAATTATTTTGAATAATGAGGTCTTCCAATGTGTACCACCACAAAATCGCTGTGTTATCAGGAAAAGACGTAGTGATATAAATAGCAAATGGAACGTTATGTTTTTTGAAAATTGAATAGCCGTGGGTGTAGTTATCCGCATAACCATCATCCAAAGTCAGCACGATAGCTTTGGATAGTGTTTTATTATTCAATAAGGCATCATGTAATGTATCGAGACTGATAAATGAGTAGCCTTTTGCTTTTGCTTTAACAATGAATGCCTCTAAATAATCGGGGGATACTTTCAGACTTTCATTTGGCAACAGCTTATCAGCGTCAAGTGGATAAATGCTATGAAGCATAAAAACGGTTGCAATTCCTGATAAATACTGATTAAACATAGATATTCCTTCTAAAAAATTTTAAGACATTGAAATATTTTTGAATTGTACCATGCTAATCTCGCCTAACTCTCGTCGTCAATGTCTTGTTTGACAAAATGAGCTATTATTCATAAGATTTGAATTTCACGCTATACCAAGATATTTGCATTCTCTTTTCTTGATTATCGCCTGCGGGTGTTATATTTTACGATTCAAGCAGGGTATTGAGTTTTTGGGTGACTTAACTTATATCCTTTACTGTAAAAAGTCGCCGCTATAACTAATAATATTTGGAGAATGGTATGTTTAAAATTCGTTTGCTGGTGACAGCATTGACCTTAGTAGGTTCTATTTCGGTGGCTTCAGCGTGGGATGCTCTGCCAACGACAGTACCTGCTCCTGCTGACAATCCGACCACGGAAGAAAAAGTTGAATTGGGTAAAATGTTGTATCACGATCCTCGTTTGTCTTCTACAGGGACGGTTTCTTGTGCGTCTTGCCATAACACCATGTTAGGTGGTGAAGATAATAGACCTAATTCAATGGGTGTTAATGGTCAAACAGGGGGACGCAGTGCGCCAACAGTATGGAATTCAGCATTCAACGCAGTGCAGTTTTGGGATGGTAGAGCCGCTAGTTTAGAAGCGCAAGCCGCAGGCCCTGTGACTAATCCAATTGAAATGGGTATGAAAGATTGGGATGCAGTAGTTGCCAGATTAAAAACCATTAAAGGTTACAACGAAGCCTTTGCTCGTGCGTTTGGTGATAATTCAGTGTCTAAGGACAATGCAACTAAAGCCATTGCTGCGTATGAAAGAACGCTAATTACGCCTAATAGCCCTTATGACAAGTATGTTGGTGGTGACAAAACTGCACTCACTGAACAGCAAGTGCGTGGTATGACTAAAGTGGCTGAATTAGGTTGTACTAGCTGTCATAGCGGTGCGGCATTTAATGGTGCAGGCGCGTTCCAAAAATTTCCTATACATGACAATCCTTATTTTGCCGCGCAATATCATTTCAAGAAAGATAAAGGCGTAGCGGAAGTCAGCAAAAATGAAGCCGATGAACATTTTTGGAAAGTACCAACGCTACGCAATATCGCTTTAACCGCGCCTTATTTCCATAATGGTTCGGTTCAAACCTTAGAAGAGGCCGTTAAAATTATGGCTAAACTACAGTTAGATAAAGATTTATCAAAAGAAGAGATTGCCGATATTGTGGCTTTCTTGGACAGCTTGACTGGCGAGTTCCCCAAACAAACCATGCCAACATTGCCATCTACTCTGGGTAACACAACTAATTAATCTCTAAATTAGACACCACTCGCACGGCTTAGACCTGTCAGGTTTTAAAAACCTGACAGGTCTTTTTATTTAACGGGCGAATATCGTGTAACGGTGGTGGGTTAAATCTGTAAGTGCGGAATACAAACCTAGGTTTGTACTCCAGAATACACAAGACTTAGACGTAATCAGATAGGTCATTGAAATACAGGTTTAACCCACTACCCTGCATTTATCACTACGGTGCGCAGTTTCCCAGCCAAAAATCCATGCCATTTCAGCGGTATTTTCATCAATACCCAACGCCTTAGCCAATCCATTAGAAAGCTTATCGCGCACATATTGCCCCAATGCCAAAATTTTTTCATCATTCACCAAATACGTCCACCCCATGATTAAACAAACCCAAGGCAAAATAAGCAAAGCAAGAAAATTTGTTCCTGAAACAGCATAAGCAACTATGCCACCAAACAGCGTGAGTGTTACATAAAGCAAATTATCACGAAAGCCAACCCAAGCAGTAGCGCAGGGCGGGTATTTCTGACAAAGTGTGGTATTGTGCAGAATATTTTGTTGGAAACGCCTGTTTTCGCTTACGCGCAAACAGACTTATTCCAATCTACAGGACTGATAGCTATGAAAGCAAAAGATTATAGAAAGTATTTCGCAAATTCTAAAAAAGATACCGACAAATTAAGAGATTTGGACTTTATAGGTTGTTATCAAAAAGATTGTAATCAAGAAATAATAAAAAAAGGATTTTTTGAGTTGTATCACGCTCATAAACCAAGTGAAATTGGTTTTATAAATTCGTCAGTTCAAATAGCTGGAGATGGGCAAGCAATATATGAATTTTTACAAAATGCTGTCGATGCTAGCGCAAGTGAATTTTTTATTTTCTACGATGAAAAATATTTTTTGGTCATCAATAATGGTAAGAAATTTCAAGAAAAAGGTATTGAATCTATTTTAAATGTTTCACAAAGTACAAAAGAAAGTAGCTCATCAACTATTGGAAAGTTTGGAGTCGGGTTTAAGTTAATTCACAGATTGATCGGTGAAAGTAATGGATTAAAAGAAATTGAACGATATTGCGGTCCAATACTTTTTTCTTGGGATGACAATTATCTCGATGATTTTTTAAAGAATGAATTAACTGATAATATTGACAATCATTGGCTATTTAAAATTTTGTACACAAATTTTCCTTGTGGGGTCGGTGAGACGGTAAAAGGCGTAGTAAAAGGCGTAGGCGTGAATTGCGAAGAAATAACGCCTTTTTCTCAAGATGAATTAGATAGAGTGATTGGTTTTATTAGGAATTCTTTAAATAGTAATCAGGTTGATTTAAAAGAAGGTAGTTTATTTTTTTTAGAACTCGGTAAGGGAAAATACGAGCTTTTAAAAGAGGAAGAAAATACCATCAAACATGGTGTATCGCATTCTATTAATTTTATTAAATCAATTCAAAAAAATACGCAACTTAACCGAGTTGTTATAAATAATATGGAGGTAATTTGTGACGAAAATATGGCTGTAATTTCTGGTGAACATTACATTTTCATGTATCCAAAATTTATAAAGGAGGCATTAACTTTTTTCAGAAAACCAAAAGAAGAAAAAATTTCATTTTTCAAGTATTTCCCAATGGGAAATCAAAATAATAATTTAAATTTCATGATTCATAGTGAAAACTTTGAAATTCAATTAAACAGAAGAGAATTGGATAAAACAAATTCAGAACTACTCAATAAAATTGCCAATGATTTAATAACAGAATTTGAGAAAGTAAAAAATGAAAACGAAGAATGTTACAGAACAATTTTAGTTAATTTGTATTTGTCTGATTTAGAAACAGCAGGAAATGCTCCTTTTATAAAAACACATTTAACAAATTATCTTTTAGCTTATATCAAAAAGAATATACCAACTGCTTATTCTGGGTTTGTTAGTGATGCGTATAACGTCAAAATAATGCGCAGTAGGTTGGACGTTAAGCTGAAAAAAAATAAAAAGTTTTTTGATTTTGAGGAGGAAGAAATAATACAAAAAGCTAAATATAAATTAAATATTAAAGAATGGAATATCATTGACGCTCTGCGAGATGATGATATAGAAGATTGGATTAAAACATTATCATCAAATGATTATTTGACATTTTTTAACGAAATAAACTCTGCTAAAAATTTAAATGAAAGTATTAAAGCTATTGCAAATAAAAAGATATTCAGCTTTAGTAATGGCGATTTTAAAAGTATCAATGAAATAGACAAATCTAGTAAATTTTTCTACAAAGGTTATTTTGGGTCACAATTAGAAAATATACTTGCTAGTCAATTTGGCTTTCATTTTACCTTTGCCGATGTATCAGAATATCCTAAATTATTAAGTTTTTTAAAAAAACCAGAAGTAAATTCTACCTATTTTACCGATGAGTATAGTGGTGAAGATGTTCATGTGATTTTGAATATTTTCAAGAGTCCTGAAATAAAAATAAAGGATTTCGCTATTAGGCAAGAAGGCGATAAATATATAATTGATGCTAAATCAAAGCATATACATATAGAAAATAAAGCATTTAAGGCTTTTTTGGAACTACATGATTTTTTTGATGTACTTGGTAATTTTGGTAATCTCGCTCTTATTCCAGAACCGTTTGAGAAAACAGTTTTGAGTTTTCTGGATTTACGTCCTTTCGATGAAGAGATAAAAAAGAAACTTATTGATAGTAAGAAACATCAAGAACTGATTGATTTTATTGTTGATGACAAAAAAGAATTACGGGAGTATTTCTTAAATAGTTTAACTCGTTTAGATTTATTTAATGAGCAATATCAAAAGGAAGATTACGAATACAAAGTCATTAGTCTAATTTTGAACAATGACGATGCGTTTATAAAAGAATTTAGAACAAAAATTTATGTCGATGGAAAAAGGATAGGTAATTCACTTATAAGTGATAGTGTGAGTTTTAAATATGGAAAAATTGCGTTAAAGAAAATTAATCATCGAAAATACAAAAATCATCAGAATGTGGATGTTGGTAACATATTACGTTCATTTTCAACTTCTGATATGGATAAATTAGAAAAACTGATTTTCAATTTTCAAGAAGAAAACAAAGAGGCTTTATACAGCGAAATTTATGTTTATTTGCGTAATGGAGAACGCAAAATAGGTGATGAAGAAAAATTGAAATTTATTGTTTTTTATTCGCTAGAAAAAAATGAAAACTTACTTAAAAAAGATTTTAAAAATGGATTTTTATTTTGGGACAGGAAAAATGAGAAAGATGACCAAGAGCGTAGCTGTAAAATAGTAGGCGATTTATTTAACAAATTATCTGATTATTCTGAGGCTGTTCTTTTGTTTAAGGCTGTTGATTTCTTTCCGAAATACCTTAATCAGGAATGCTATCTATTGGATTCTGATGTAGCTATTGAACAAGAAAAACTCCCAGAATTTTTCCAAAAAGAAGAAAATAATAATTATCTAAAAACTTATCGTAAATTCGGTTTAAATGTGGATGAGATGTTGCCCACAATTAGACAAAAAATAATAAGTCGTGAAGAATTAAAACGAGATGATTTGGCTGGATTTTCGCATGAAAAAATCATCTCTACAATTGAATTTTTATCAAAAAGGAATGATGTTTACACAATAGATGAGCAAGATATTTCCTTTCGGAATCTAAAACGTTTATTTGAAAGGTTAGATTTGGATGAAGGAGGTTTTCACTATTTTTCTTTTTTACCCGTTCTCTTGAGTAACAGTACTTTTCAAATAAGAGAATGTAGCTGGGATTTCTACATTACTGCCAAGCAACTCGCCTGTAAAAATAAACACTTTCAGTCAAGATTATTAAAAGATATAGAATCAAAAAATATTATTTATTTAGATATTTTTGATTTGAATTTCGTTCCGTCTGAATTGGAGCTGGTTGATGAAAGTGACAAAGAAAAACAAGAATTTACAAATTCTTTTATAGCAAGTGAAAATGAATCTATTCATGCTCAGTTATCGAAAAGTAATGATTACAGTGAAGATAATGCTTTGATAGGTCGAAAAGGTGAGCTATATGTTTACAAAGTCCTTTCCGATAAATACGGTGCTAAAAATGTTACTTGGAATAATTCTGATGTTGAAAGCAAAGGAATTGATATTGAACTAAGAATTAAAGATAAAATTCATTTCATAGAAGTCAAGACAACTACTGAATCAGTCAATATAGGCAATGATTTGAGGTTTTTTATGAGTAGCAATCAATTCAACGCAGCAACCAGTTGGGGGCGCGATACACATTTAATTTTTGTTGCTGGTATCAATGATACAGAACCAAAATTGTTGTATTTCAACTTTAATAATGAGTGGCTGGATAGTTTTTAATTTGATGTGAAACGAGACGTGGATTTGAAATATGCCGCCTCGTTTTTAACCCGTAAGATGGGTAATCGTAGGATAGGTAGCCGCTTTTTGGCAACCCAAAAAATAATATAAATCCCCATAAGGAATGACTATGTCTCAATTAACGCGATAAGGTGTGCTAACCATAGGATGTGCTGAGGTACGAAGCGCATCGTTCGAGAAACTTGACGCGAATGATGCGCCTCCTATCGTCGGCACATCCTATGGCACTGTTATATTTTGTGAGGTTAAAATGAAATTATTAGATGCTGTCGCCTTATTAGAAACTATCCCTAATAGCGGCTTAGTTAAAGGGCAAGTCGGAACAATTGTTGAGGTCTATGAACCCGATGTTTTTGAAGTAGAATTTTGTGATATAAAAGGTCAAACCTTCGCTTTAAAAACCTTATCTGCCGATAAATTATTGTTATTGCATCATAGCCCTGTTTTAGAACAAGAAGCGGCTTGATTGCGTGGAGCTGCGGAACGTTTACACATTAATTCATGATTTTCGTTTGGGATTATCAACCCATGAGAAACGGATATGCAAAACAGTTATTTAGTTCACCTTATAAAGCGGTATTTTTTCAATACGCGCATCAATTTTGTTCGATAATTCCTGATAAGCTTTACTGTTGATTGATCCATAGCGATTTTTAAAATCGGCTGCATTCATTTTTTCAGGTAAATCCGTAGGGTTGGGCATAAAATCGGTGTAATCTTTTATTTTTGTCATAGCAAGTTGTAACTGGCGTGCGCTTTCAGGGCTTGCGGTCGCTATTTCACCAAACCGTGTACCTGCTTTATCGGCAGCTAAGTCGATAAAACTAAAGCCACTTCCTCCCTCTTGGGCATCGCTTAATTCTTTTTCTTCGCCAACAACTTTGGCAACTTCATCATCAACCGATGTGGTCAATGCCGCTGAACCAATAAAATGCTGCGCTAAATCGCTACGTTTGTATAAAAAAGCTACATATTGTTTGCCTTGAGGTGGTTTTTCTGATGACAAAAACGGTTTGGTCTCTTTTTTATTGACATAGTCGTTGACCGACATAATGACTAACCTGTTTTCATCAATAGCATTGTCAAGCGTCGAACGTTGATAAGCGATTTCAAACAATGGTTTTAATAAATCTGCTAGAGACAAACGCCACGCAGGATCATGATGAGCGATAATGTCGGCAATTTTTTGTTGATAAATTTTTAGAGCGGGACTGTTATCGGTACGCGTTAATACGTTGCGCGTATGTATTAGGGTTTCTAAGTTAGAAAAATAACTAATGATTATTTTATCTGATTCAATTTTAACGCCTCTTATCGGGCTAGTTGCTAGAATGAAATAGTTATTTAACGAACTGTGCTGAATAATAGCATTGATAATAATGCCCGCTATTTTGGCAGGAATTAATAAACTTCCTGCTTTAAATTTGGTAATCGTAGGCAAAGATTCACCTTCTTCATTGCCTAATCTAAAGGTGATATTTAAGTATTTACCTAGCCGATTTTCGGGTAAGGTGGTGGTCACCACAAATTTTAGTTTATTTTTTTTCAGCGATATTTGCACCGCGCTTTTGCTGTAGCGATTTAATAAATAATTAGCGGCAAGATTAAGGTCGGCATGACTTAACTCAATGATAGCAATTTCATCGGGCTTGCTTTCAGCCCCTTCATGAAGAATTTTTTTGGCTCTAATAATATCATCTCGCGTCAGCGACCAACTTAATTCAATTTCTGGCGTGTCACTGACACCAAAAATAACCAGCATGACACAAAGCAGTATCAATGCGCACAGCAATAACAGAAAAATGCGTAATAAAATTTTCATGAAACGAGCTTAACCAAACTCCAGTTTGTAACCAGCGACCCTAAGATATTCTGCTTCTTGGGTTAAATCGGCATGAGTGAGTGGAGACTGTGCTAGCCAATTGAACGGAAATTTTACGGTAATTTTTGTTTTGGTCAGGGTTATTTTAAAGTTGGGCAAACTTTGTTCATCGCGGTTACGATGCAGCAAAATGGCTAAGCGTAAAACCAAGGTTAAACAGGCGGCTTGTTTATTCCACGGTGCGGGTAAATCGACAAAAATTGCATTGGCAAATTTGCGTCGATGTGTTCGGACAATTGTCGCTAATACCAATTGATCTTGCCTAGAAAAACCCGCTAAATCGCTGTTTTCAATGAGATAAGCACTGTGTTTTTGATAGTGGGTATGGGCAATGTCTATGCCAATTTCATGTAAATCAGCCGCCCATTGTAAAAACTGTACGACATCTTCATCATAAGACCAGCTGTGTTTTTTGTTTAGCTGCGCCAGCATAGTGCTGATAGTTTGTTTAATTCGCGCCGCGTGGTCTTTGTCAGTACGATAACGTTGAGCTAGGATTTCAACGGTGCTGGCGCGTACATCGTCGTTTTCTAGTCG
The DNA here is from genome assembly GCA_026398895.1 of Methylococcales bacterium. GTDB lineage: Bacteria > Pseudomonadota > Gammaproteobacteria > Methylococcales > Methylomonadaceae > UBA4132. The sequence goes on along the minus strand of JAPLRZ010000044.1, from coordinate 53,600 downwards.
CCCTAATAAATCTTGGATTAGTCCTTCGCGTAATGCACCGTCAGCAACTGTCATTTGCTCAATACCCAGACTTTTAAAGGTAGCATAAACAATCGCTACTCCGCCAACAAACACGGGTAAGCGATCCTCGTCGAGTTCAGGCAAATTCAGCTCATTGATGTGATTGCACTGATGAATGCGAGCAACCAGCAATTCTAAACCTGCTTTGGTGATACCGTTATTGCTCCAATTTTTAGCTTGCAATACTTTAGAAATCGACCGCAAGCTACCCGATGCACCAATGGCTTGATCCCAATTATTACGCTGAAATTTTTTCTGAAACGGCTCTAGTTGTTGCTGGGAAAATAACACCGCGTCCGCAAACGCACTTTTTGAGAGTACACCGTCTTTAAAAAAACGATTGCTTACCGTCACACAGCCCATATACAGACTTTCTTTTTCCTTCGGGGTATCACCGCTACCAATGATGTATTCGGTACTGCCGCCGCCTATATCCATGACTAAGCGTAACTGCGACTGGCTACCCAAACTGTAAGCCACGCCTTGATAAATTAACCGCGCTTCTTCTATACCCGAAATAATATGTATCGGATGGTTGAGAATTTGCTGAGCTTTAGCTAGAAACGGCTGTGAATTTTTAGCCGTTCGCAAGGTATTGGTGCCAACAATACGCACACTCTCCAAGGGAAAATGACGAATGCGCTGGGCAAATTTCTCCAAACAAGCCAAGGCTCGTTGCTGGGTATCACTATCAAGCATATCATCTTGGTCTAAGCCAGACGCGAGTCTAACAGTTTCTTTTAATCGATCAATAGTTTGTAACTTACCTTCTTTAAGGCTACAAACAATCATGTGAAAGCTGTTAGAACCTAAGTCAACAGCGGCAACAATTTCGGGTGTTTTATTCGGCACAAGGAATCCGTTTTATGTATGGAGCGAGTTAATATCTGATAAAATCGCCAAAGTTTAGCCCATCCAATGCTACGGATGAGTGTGTAATTTAACTTATTTAAAGGCTGTCGTTAAGTGATAATTTCATGAAAGCATTATCTCTTGGTAATCTTCGTAAAACCTATAGTAATGGTTTTGAAGCATTAAAGGGTATTAATTTGCAAGTGGAGGAAGGTGATTTCTTTGCTTTGCTAGGGCCTAATGGCGCGGGAAAGTCCACTGCCATTGGTATTATCAGCTCGTTAGTGACTGCCTCCAGTGGCTCAGTCAGTATCTTTGGGCATGATTTAAAAACCGACCGTGAACGCGCCAAAAGTTGTATCGGTCTTGTGCCACAGGAAGTTAATTTTAATCAGTTTGATACCGTAAAAGGCATTGTTCTTAATCAAGCGGGTTATTACGGAATGCCCCGCAAACTGGCGTTACAGCGTACCGAACATTGTCTTAAGCAAATGGATTTATGGGATAGGCGTGATACTGTTTCCAGACGCTTATCAGGCGGTATGAAACGCCGCGTGATGATTGCAAGAGCAATGGTACACGCGCCTAAATTATTAATTCTCGATGAGCCAACAGCAGGCGTGGATATAGAAATTCGCCGCTCGATGTGGCTTATGATGCAGGAGGTTAATCAACAAGGCACAACCATTATTTTAACCACCCATTACTTGGAAGAAGCCGAAAGTCTGTGTCGCAATATTGCCATTATCGATGAAGGGCGCATTGTAGAAAATTCTGATATGGCAAGTTTATTGTCACGCTTACATATCGATCATTTTATTTTGGATTTAGCCGAGCCGTTGAAAACCACGCCCATTATTGATGGTTGTCAGATTGAATTAATCTCCGATAAAGTATTGGCTATCGCCATTCCCAAAGAAATAGGGCTAAATCAATTATTCAGTCAATTAACCGCCCAGAATATTCAAGTCATGAGCCTGAAAAATAAAACCAACCGCTTAGAGCAATTATTTATGGATTTAGTGGCATCTAAATGAACTATTCAATTGCTTTTAAAACTATTGTCTTTAAAGAAATTTATCGCTTTTTGCGTATTTGGCCACAAACCTTATTACCCCCTGCGATAACCACTACCTTGTATTTTTTGATTTTCGGCAAACTAATCGGTGATCGTATTGGTACGATTAGTGGTGCTAGTTACATGGATTATATCGTTCCAGGTATTATTATAATGTCGGTAATTAGTCATTCTTACGCCAATGTAGTGTCGTCTTTTTATTCGACTAAATTCCAACGTAATATTGAAGAACTATTGGTTGCACCTGTGCCTAATTGGATAATATTAAGTGGTTATATCAGCGGCGGAATTATTCGCGGCTTATTAGTGGGGATAGTGGTGGCGTTAATCTCGTTATTATTCGCTGATTTTGCAGTGCATAATATAGCCATTGCATTAAGCACCGCACTATTAACCGCCACGTTATTTTCCTTAGCGGGATTTATTAACGCCCTATTGGCAGAAAGTTTTGATGATATTTCTATTATTCCTAACTTTGTGCTAACACCGTTAAGTTATCTCGGCGGGGTGTTTTACTCAGTGGCAATGCTACCCACCGTGTGGCAAACTATTTCGATGGGCAATCCTATTTTATATATGGTCAATGCCTTTAGATATGGTTTGATTGGTGTCAGTGATATTGATATTCAACTGACATTTATCATGATGAGTGGTTTTATAGTTACTCTGACTTTGTTTAGTTTATACTTATTGTATAAAGGTATTGGAATTAAAAACTAGCTCAATGCTGACAAAAAATTATTGCTCCATTGAATAAGTATGTAATACCTTGGTAATATTACTATGTTATTGCTAGCGTTTACAAAACGCCAGAATATCGGCTATTATGATAATTAAAATTCTATCCACTTTCTTATTAAAAGGTATTCCCATGACCACTGATCTAACAAGCACGGTAATAACACCGCTAAGTGCGGATGAGTTACAAAAAATCAATGCCTATTGGCGAGCGTGTAATTATATAGCCGCTGGCATGATTTACTTGCGCGATAATCCTTTATTAAAAGAGCCGCTGAAACCAGAACACATTAAAAACCGTTTGCTGGGACATTGGGGGTCTAGTCCAGGTTTGAGCTTTGCCTATATTCACATCAACCGTTTGATTAAAAAATATGATTTGAATGCGATTTTTATGGCAGGGCCTGGGCATGGCGCACCAGGTGTACTTGCCCCTGTGTATTTAGAAAGCACTTATTCAGAAATTTACCCGAACAAAAGTGAAGATGAAGAGGGTTTATTACAGTTTTTTAAAGAATTTTCTTTTCCAGGTGGAATTGGTAGTCACTGTACCCCTGAAACTCCAGGTTCAATTCATGAAGGTGGCGAGTTAGGTTATAGCGTGTCTCATGCCTTTGGTGCGGCTTACGATAATCCTGATTTATTAGTGGCGGTGATGGTCGGTGATGGTGAATCAGAAACAGGGCCGTTAGCCACCTCTTGGCATTCAAATAAATTTTTAAACCCGATTCGTGACGGGGCGGTATTGCCGATTTTGCATTTGAATGGCTATAAAATTAATAACCCAACGTTGTTATCACGCATTTCTCATGAAGAATTAAGTTGTCTATTTAAAGGTTATGGCTATACGCCGTATTTTGTTGAGGGCAACGATCCTGAAACTATGCACGCGCTCATGGCAGACGTACTGGAACAATGTGTGGTTGAAATTCGCCGCGTTCAAGCAGAAGCGCGTAGTACAGGTGTTGCCAGCCGTCCACGCTGGCCGATGATTGTATTGCGTAGCCCGAAAGGTTGGACGGGACCTAAAGAAGTTGATGGTCATAAAGTTGAAGGTTTTTGGCGTTCGCATCAAGTTCCATTATCGAGTATTAAAGACAAGCCTGAGCATTTAAGCGCGTTGGAAACATGGCTACATAGCTATAAAGCGGAAGAATTATTTGATACAAATGGTAAGCTGATTGCAGAACTTAAAGCTTTAGCACCTGAAGGCACACGTCGTATGAGTGCGAATCCTCATGCTAACGGTGGTTTATTGCGTAAAGCCTTGCGAATGCCAGATTTTAAAGATTACCAATTGGCATTAGCCGCACCAGGTAAAGTCAGTGCGGAAAATACCCGTCCTTTAGGTAAATTTTTGCGTGATATTATGCGCGACAATATGACTAACTTTCGCGTTTTTGGTCCTGATGAAAACAGCTCTAACAAGCTGGATGATATTTACGAAGTCAGTAAAAAAACATGGTTAGCCGATTATTTGCCCGAAGATGCCGATGGTGGTGAATTATCGCCCGATGGTCGCGTCATGGAAATGTTGTCTGAACATACCTTAGAAGGTTGGTTAGAAGGCTATTTATTGACAGGTCGTCATGGCTTTTTCTCAACCTACGAAGCCTTTGTTCACGTCATTGATTCGATGTTTAATCAACACGCAAAATGGTTGGCAATGTCCAGTGCCGTGCCTTGGCGTGCGCCTGTGTCTTCGTTAAATCTGTTAATTACCTCGACAGTTTGGCGACAAGATCACAACGGCTTCACTCATCAAGATCCTGGCTTTTTGGATTTAGTGGTTAATAAAAGCCCAGAAGTGACGCGCATTTATTTACCCCCTGATGTTAACTGTTTGCTATCTGTGGCGAATCATTGTTTGCAAAGCACCGATTACATCAACGTGATTGTGTCTGACAAACAAAAACATTTGCAATATTTAGACATGGATGCGGCGGTTAAGCATTGCACCAAAGGCATAGGTATTTGGGATTGGGCAAGTAATGATGATGGTGTAGAACCCGATTTAGTAATTGCCAGTGCAGGTGATATTCCAACCAAAGAAGCCTTAGCCGCTGTGGTATTACTGCGGGAAAACTTCCCCAATCTAAAAATACGCTTTATTAACGTGGTCGATTTATACAAATTAGTACCTAGTTCCGAGCATCCACATGGGCTATCCGAGCGTGATTTCAATAGCTTGTTTACGCTGAATAAACCTGTGATTTTTAACTTCCACGGTTATCCCTGGTTGATTCATCGCTTGACCTACCGTCGTCATAATCACCCTAATTTCCATGTACGCGGTTATAAAGAAAAAGGCAGTATCAATACGCCGCTGGAATTAGCGATACAAAATGAAACCGACCGTTTCAGTTTAGCGATTGATGCCATCGATCGTATTCCTGCTCTGCAAGTCGCGGGGGCGCACGTCAAAGAAAAATTGCGTAATCATCAAATCGAATGCCGCAATTATGCATACCAGCATGGTATAGACAAACCTGAAGACGACCAATGGTATTGGCCTTACTAAGCTAGGAATTTGTAAGATGGGTGGAGGCGGTAGCTGAAACCCATAATTAATGCAGGGATGTGATGGGTTTCGCGTTGCTCTACTCATCCTACACTACTACAGACCTACTTAATTTATATTAAATATTTTGTAGCTTAGGCGATAGCCACACCCATCTTATCTATTGTGATTTACAATAGGTTCTCCTCCACTGTCATTTCCACGCGGTATAATTTTTGCTCTACAATTAGCATCAATAATTAACCCTCTTAAAAACACTCTAGCACACACAGGAATTATGAATAATCAAGAACTTTGGCAACGTTACCAAGACTGGCTGTATTTTCACGAAAGTCTAGGACTGTATTTGGACGTTAGTCGAATGCGCTTTGACGATGATTTTTTGGCAACCATGCAGCCAAAATTTACCCGCGCATTCCAAGATATGGTGGCATTAGAAGCGGGTGCGATTGCTAATCCCGATGAACATAGAATGGTGGGGCATTATTGGTTGCGTCATCCTGAATTAGCTCCTGCCGATTTGCAACATGAAATTATTGCCGCTGTAGAGCAAATTGAAGAGTTTGTGGCAAAGATTCATAACGGGGCGATTTGTCCACCGAACGCACCAAAATTTACCGATATTATTTTTATCGGCATCGGCGGTTCAGCATTGGGCCCTCAATTTGTTGCCGAAGCGTTGTCGCCTGATTTTCCTCCGTTAGTCACGCATTTTATTGATAACACCGATCCTGCGGGCATCGACAGAATTTTGCATCGCTTACATGACAGTCTTGACCATACCTTGGTTATTGTCGCCAGTAAATCAGGCGGCACACCTGAAACCCGCAACGGACTGTTAGAAGTCAGACACGCCTATCAGCAACAAGGTTTAGATTTTCCTCATTATGCTGTTGCTGTGACCATGCAGGGCAGCAAAATGGACGAGCTAGAACATCATGAACATTGGCTTGCGAGTTTCCCCATGTTTGATTGGGTCGGTGGTCGTACCTCAGAAATGTCAGCGGTTGGTTTGTTATCAGCGGCTTTGATAGGCATAGACATCCGCGCCATGCTAGCAGGAGCAAAAGCAATGGATGAAGCCACGCGTATTCACGATATTAAACGTAATCCTGCCGCCTTGTTAGCCTTGTCTTGGTATCATTCAGGGCATGGTAAAGGCGAAAAAGATATGGTGATTTTGGCTTATAAAGATAGCCTATTATTATTTTCCCGCTATTTACAGCAATTAGTGATGGAATCTTTAGGCAAGGAATTAGACTTGGACGGTAACATCGTTCATCAAGGCATTACTGTCTACGGTAATAAAGGTTCGACCGATCAACACGCTTATGTTCAACAGTTACGCGAAGGCGTAGTCAACTTTTTCGTTACCTTTATTGAAGTATTAAAAGACCGTAATGGCGTGTCTATCGAAGTTGAACCCGATGCCACTACGGGCGATTTTCTCTCTGGTTTTATGCAAGGTACACGCGAAGCACTGTATGAAAATGAGCGTGATTCCATTACCGTGACCATTAATCAAGTCGATGCACAAACTATTGGCGCACTAATTGCTTTGTATGAACGAGCTGTGGGGTTTTATGGCTCGTTAGTGCATATTAACGCTTACCATCAACCAGGTGTGGAAGCGGGTAAAAAAGTTGCTACCTCGTTGCTGGCATTACAACGCACTATTTTGGCGGTGTTAAAAACAGAAAATCAGCCGTTGTTATTAACAACATTGGCAGAAAAAGTAGGTGCGAGCGATCAGATTGAAATAGTTTACAAAATTGTCCGTCATTTGGCGGCAAACAGCCGTGGCGTTACCTTACAAGGCAATTTAACTCAACTGAATGAATTGAGTGTTTGCTACGCTTAGTCAGAATGTAACGGCAATCCCTACGGTATTTTATTCACACACGAGATTATTTATGAGTTTAAAACTGTATTTATTACGCCACGGAGAAACTCCATATAGCCAAGAAGGTGCGTTTTGCGGCACATTGGATGCCGAATTAACCCCTGAAGGTCACGCAATGGCACAGGCATTTGCCAATGCTTATAGCGAAATTGACTGGACGGATGTTTATGTGAGTCCGATGAAACGCACTATTGCCACCGCCCAACCTTTGTGTGATGCCATCGGTAAGCCCATGCAAATTCGAGATGGGCTGAAAGAAATCAATTATGGCGAGTGGGAAAGTCAAGACTTAGACCATATCAAGCAACACTATGAACAAGACTATATTCGTTGGATGACCGAACCTGCGTGGAATGCACCCACAGGCGGTGAAACCTCGGTACAGATTGCTAACCGTGCGCTTGCCGTGATTGCTGAAATTGAAGCCAAATACAGTAGCGGTGGCAACATACTGATTGTGTCCCATAAAGCCACTATTCGTATCATTATTTGTAGTTTGTTAGGCATGGATATTGGTCGTTACCGTGATCGCGTCAACGCGTTAGCAGGTTCGATTAGTGTCATTAAATTTGCTACTTATGGGCCTATGCTGGAAGTATTGGGCGACCGTCATTACCTGCCTCAACAGTTGCGTGACCGTGCGGGGACTTAAATACACTATCTTATACACAGTTATACACAATTTTTGTGGATAACTGTGTGGATAAGTGGTGTATATCGTTGCTTAGTGGCGGTTTTTATTACAGTTTTGTTACATTGTCTAAAAATAACACAACTGTGTCGGTGTAGGCAGACAGTATCCGCCTAATTTATCGACTATAGCTATAACGGGACACTGCCGCTTGAATCCCCCCTAACCCCCCTTTTTCAAAGGGGGGGAATAAAACCTTCCCCCTTTTTCAAAGAAAGGGGGGAGCAAAACCTCCCCCTTTGAAAAATGGGGGGAGCGAAGCGAGGGGCAGAGGGGGATTTATAAATAAAGATATTTTATTAACTTAATGCCAGCGAGTTAACGGGTAGTGGGTTAAATCTGTTGTTTTTACTTTTGGATATGACCGCCAGTCCTTTAAAGGACTGGCAGTCATCAATATCGCTATAACAGATTTAACCCACTACCAGTAATTGTATCGAGTATAAGTTGGAGATTCTCAGAGGTCTTCGGACAGAATGGAATTCGATTTATAAAGCGTTTTCTACATCACAATGGTATTAGAGCCATCACTGTATTGTGAGGTAATCGCTGCGATGATAGAGGGCATTCTCGATAAATCGCCCAGCACATGCAGTACAGGTATGGGTATCTCGCGTACCAGCATAGGTGTAGCAAATACGTTATTAGCCAAGGCTTTCTCTGGCATATATAGCACCTCAATAACATTTAACTTCCAATCTTCAGGCGCGTAGCTGACATTCAACGCGCTACTGAGTCGTTCAATATATTTCTTAAATTCATCGTTCAGTAAAACAACATATAAGGTTAATATCAATTTGTGCGGATGCTCTTTCGCTATTTCGATCGGTGCTTCATCGATACTAGATCTAGCAATATGCCTAATTTGTGTCGCTGATAATGGCTTGCTAGCGATTTGAAACTGTAGCCCTTCGCTATGCGCCACTTTGAGTTGATCCATATACTCTTCGGCAAAGGCGGTAACAATGTAAACAATGATACTGTCATCAATGGTTTTTAACCGCCGCAAAGTCTCAACGCCATCCATATCTGGCATACGCAGATCGAGAAAAATCAAATCAGGACGTTGCTCTTTTACCATCTCAATGCCTTGTGCGCCACCCGAAGCTTCACGCACTTCATAACCCGCATCTTCAAGTATTAAATTGAATGCGCCGCGTACTGCGGGGTCATCATCAATTACCAATATAGTGTTGTGTAGCATATTTTTTAAGGTCAGTGTTAATGGATTTTTTTGAATTGTAACGTCATACAGCAGCCACAACCAGATTTATTATAGACGCTAATATTTCCTCCCGCTTCTTCGATAAGGCGGTGTGATACCGATAAACCTAAACCTGTGCCTTTACCTGGGGGTTTAGTGGTAAAAAATGGCTCGAAAATACGCGTCAATACCGCTTCTGGAATACCAGAACCATTGTCGCAAATCGATAACTCCAAAAATTCCCCGTTAACCACGGCGGTAATATCAATGCGCGGCTCAGTCGTTTCATTCAGCGCGTCGCGGGCATTCAGCAATAAATTAATTAACACTTGTTGCAAACTATCTGTACTGAACCGTATAGCGGGCAACTGTTCAGCAACATCAAGCTGTATTCGTATATTGGTTTTTTTGAGTTCACCTTCCAATAACAACAAGGTTTGATTAATAGTTTCGCTAATGTAGCAAGACTCAGTAGGATTTGATTTAGTGCGCACATAAATCAGCATATTGCGGACAATATTTTTAATACGTTCAATTTCATGCAGAGCCTGCCCTAATACCTTGGCTATTTTGACATCGGTGGTTTTTTCTTGGGCAAATTCCACAAAATTCATCACCCCCATCAGTGGATTATTAATTTCGTGTGCGACACCGCCGACCAGCGTACCTAAGGCAGACAATTTTTCCATTTGCATCATGTGTTCTCGACTTTCTTGCAACTGTTGATAAGTGCGACGGGTTTCTTCCAGCAAACGCGCATTTTCCAAAGAAATAGCGGCATGAGAGGTCAATAATTCGGTCATACCCGTTTTTTCTGGGGTAAAAATACCGACGGACAAGCGATTTTCTAAATATAACACCCCGATTAGCTGTTTTTGCTTAATCACAGGTAGGCATAATACAGAGCGTAAACCCATAGCTTGTACGTCGAGTAGTTGCTGAAAATCACCTTCAGTACAGGCATCACGCAACACCAGTTTTTCCTGAGTACGAAACACATAATTCACAATAGACGAGCAAATATCCGTCGCTTGGTTCATATTGTAATGGCGCGGTTTTAAAACAGGTTGTTTGCCAATGTGATTTTCTACCGCCACTATCAGCTCATTCTGTTCTTTAATCAATAAATAACCGTGTTGCGCTCCTGAACATTCCAATACCACTGTCATAATTTTTTGTAACAACTGCTCTACATCGGTTTCCGCTGACAAAGCCAGCGCGGATTTCATCAAATAATTAACATCGAGATTGGGTAGAGTGGATAACTCGTTGCCGTTGGTAGTGTTGGTAGTTGTTGAAGACTTAGGACTAGCAGTCACTTTATTATCGTAACGCGCTTGCAAACGCGCAAGTTTAGCATCAGCCTGACACAGGATGTACAAACGCCACGCTTCAGCATAATACATCGCAGGTTTGCCTAACTTGGATTCCGTCAGTAAATCGCCAAGACATTCGTAGAGATGCCCAGTCAGTAGCGTGTAGCCTTGATCTTGCGCCTGTGTAATCGCAGAAAAATAACGACTTATCTTTATCGCATGGTGTATTGAATTATCTTTATAATGATCAATTTCTGCGTAAATAAAGCTCAAATAGGGGGTTAACAACACGCCCAAACTTGCCCATTGTTCAATTTTTTTTAATAGTGGGATAATCTCCGCTTCACACTGTTGCCACTGACCGCGTGGGGTGGTGCGTAGCTGATTTAAAATGCGAAACACAAACCACAGCCGTTTCAGTACATTATCCGTTAAACCATGTAAATAATTTTCTACCGCTTTCAGCGAGTCTGCCGCCGCATCGTATTCAGCACGGTAATACTGACTAATGGCAAGCAATACAAAATAACTACCCGATGCCGCGACATAATTGTTTTCCGTCCAGCGGGCGAGTGTTTCATCCATTGCCACAGGCACATAATCGGCTTTCATCGGCGCAACCCAACCCGCTAATACCGCTTCTGCTAAGCCCACCGAAAAAAATAATTGGTTTTTACGCGAAAACAGCAAACACTCTTCGGCGATTTCTTCGATGTGCTGTAAATTTTTCCCCTGCACCTGTAAATTCCACATCAAAGGGCCATAAGACAGCCCCGCGTTATACAAATCGCCGCAGTTTTTACCGCACTGTATGGCTTTCAAACAATACTCGACAATATCAGCAGGATGAGAGCGCGAGTGCATATTGCACCAAACAATGCCATTCATGCCGCGTGTCGCACCAAAGGTATTGGGATACTTAGCGCATAAATCGTGGGCTAAATCTTCATAACGAAACGCCAGTTCAAACTGTTCTTGCTCGCCTAAGTTCAGCCCCATGATGGAAAACGAATAAATCACCGATTCATCCATGCCCCCTGCTAAACATAATTGTGTGGATTGCGCCGCTGATAAATACAATTGCGACACTAAACCACACATATATAGATCAGGAATTAACTCGCTGTAAAATGCCAATTCAATTTTGCTTTTGCGTTCATCCGTAAATGGCATGGTTAATATGGTTTGCCACACATCGCCTTGCGCGGCAATCTCTGCCATCAAGGTTTGCATTCGTTGCTGTGCTTGTTCGGGGTCTTTGGGAATTGCTTTATCAAAATACGCCAAACCACGGTTAGCGGTAATAATCGCTTGATTGAAATTACCAAATGATGACAAAGAGGTGGTTTGTTCCGCTAAGGCTTCGGCTTTATCAAAATCACTGACGGTGTGATCGATGAGTGTATTCAGCAACGTTTCCGACTCCTCATAACGCTCGCACATTAAATCGGTTTTTGCCAGTCGCTGATAAATGCGAAACGTCAGTTGATAGGCAGACTCCCAACAATCGTCGGGCAAATAATCATGTGCATTGCGAAAAAACTCATTCGCCGCCTGACTGGCTAAAGCATCCAAGGCTTTGTTGCCTGCGTGAAAATTAATCGTTACCAGACGGTAGCGCGTGGCATCATCCAACTCCTCAGGATGCCCTTTGTTAAGATGGGCAGCGATAGTAAATAAATTTTCTTGGGCTTCTAAAATCGCCCCTAACCCCTGTTTTTCAAAGGGAGGGATTTTTATAGCGTTAAACAGGCGATTACCAATACTCCAATGTATCGCCAAGCGTTCACGCTCATCAACTTGCCGCAATACCGCTTCCTGTACGCGGTCGTGAACAAACTGCAAATCAGCTTTGTTTTCTAACAGCATTCCAAGGCTTAACACTTGTTTTAAATTTTCAAATAACTGCTCCACACCCATGTCAATAACTAAACCCACCTCTTCTGCGGTAAAGCGATTCCCCATACAGGCGCAGTGATTAAGAATATGCAAGGTGGTGGGCGATAATTTACGCACTTTGGAGCTGAATAATTCCACCACGGTAGTCGGCATTTGGGCATTGCGAATTTTCGCCATATCCCAATGCCAGTGCTGTTCGCTGTCGGTATAAAGCAAATCTTCGTTATACAACCACGCTAAACTTTCACTAACAAACAACGGATTTCCTTCGGTCAAATGAGTAATAAATTGCGCAAGATTAAGAGTGGATTCCAATGATGAATCCAGAATATACGCCACCATCTCATGACAATCCTCTGCATTCAAAGCCTCCAAACGAATCGCTTGTAACGCGCCATCATGGTCTTGAATGCTGCGTATCAATTTGGTCAGCGGATGGGCAGTATCGACTTCATTATGGCGATAGGCACCCATAAAAAATAAGTAAGGATGCTCTTGTGGATTGAAAAAGCAGTTTTGTAAAAAATCAAAGGTCGCACTATCGCACCATTGCAAATCATCAATAAACAAGACTAATGGATGCTCAGCATTGGCAAGACAAGATAGAAAACGACCGAATAAATTATTAAAACGATTTCGTGCTTCAACAGGCGGCAAATGGGCAGCTTCAGCTTGTTTCCCAATGATAAATTCCAGCTCATGAACAACATCAGTAATCACACTGCCGTCATTGCCTACCACGGCGAGAATTTTATGTTGCCAGTTTGCAACTTGGGCATCACTTTCTGTTAAAAATGTACGCATTAAATGTCGCAAGGCTTGAATCAACGAGCTGTAGGGAATATTTTTTTGATATTGATCAAATTTACCTGACGTGAAATAACCGCGATTGCGTACCAAGGGTTTTTGTAATTCCTGAATTAACCGCGTTTTGCCTATTCCCGACAAGCCTGAAATAAATACTGAGCGAAATTCACCCGACATCACTCTCTCATATTCACGCTGAATTAACTCCGCTTCGCCATAACGCCCCACCATTTTGGAAATAAAAATCATGCGCTTGGTTTTGTCTCGTAAACCAACGGGGAACTTGCTCACTATCCCTGTGGCTGCGTAATCATCACGGCAACGTAATAAATCGGCTAACAAGCCCGCCGCACTTTGATAACGTTTTTCAGGCTGCTTTAACACCAGCTTAACGATAATATCGCTCAGTTGTTCAGGAATAACGGGATTGATTTCATGCACTTTCGGAGCTTCTTCTGCCAAATGTGAATGAATTAATTCCAGCGGATCAGTGGAAAAAAACGGTAACTGCCCTGTCAGTAATTCATAAAACACAATGCCCAAGGAATACAAATCAGTGGAAAAATCCACTCGATAATTGATACGCCCTGTTTGTTCAGGCGACGTATACGCCAACGTGCCACGGACAAATTCAGGATCATAAATAAAATGACTGACATCACGAATATCCAACGGTGTGATGAAATCAGTTAAGCATAAAATCAGTGTGCCAGACTGCACCAAAATATTGTGCGGTTTAATTCCACCGTGGGTAATACCCGCTTCATGTACAGCCTGTAAAATATCCGTCAGTGTGCAAGCAATCGTAAAAAAATCCTTTAATGATACCGTCTGTTGTTGCGCCGCCCACACATTCAACGACTGCCCTGCGAACCAAGGCTGGACAATAAATTGCATCTCACCACTGATTTCCAATGCCAGTGGCGTACAAGCACGCGAATCATGTAGCACTTTTAGCCGTTCTATTTTCTGGCGTAACTGCTGTGATTGATCGTCCCAACAGGATAATAATTTAAGTAATTTCAACACCAACGGCGTGTTAGGCTGTTTTTTTGCGTAGCCTTTATAAACCAGTGTTTGCAAACTTTCACCAAGTTTTTCGCTGAGTATATAAGACGGTAATTTGGGTAGTGTGGACATAAACAACGCCTCTTGGTGAAAATTGCTTGAAATCTGAGCTTATAGAATACTGGAGTCCAATAGCTTTAGCTATTGGAGGGTAACACAACTAACGCTATTTTATGCCTGTACAAAGTTTATGGATAACTCTGTGGATAAACTGTTTTATGTGTCGCTTAGTATCGGTTTTTGGTAGTAGGTTAAACCTGTTACAGCGATATTAATGACTGGCAGTCATGCCCAAAAGTAAAAAATCCACTACCCATTTAGCCTTATAGACAAGCTATTACTACGGCTTTAGCGAATCATTTTTTAAAACCATGAGTGTGCAGAGTATAATCTCAAGCATTTGCTTAGCTGTTTTTTTACTCACATTCACTACATACCTTATGTCTACCAACGAACCTAGCTTACCTGCAAACTTTATTCGCCAAATCATCGCCAATGATTTAAAAAATAACAAACACAACGGCAAAGTTGCCACCCGTTTTCCGCCTGAACCCAATGGTTATCTGCATATCGGTCATGCGAAATCTATTTGTTTAAATTTCGGGTCGGCTATTGAAAATAACGGCAGTTGTAATCTGCGTTTTGACGATACCAATCCCGAAAAAGAAAGCATCGAATACATGGAATCCATCGAGCGTGATGTGCAGTGGCTAGGGTTTCAATGGTCGGGTTTATATCATGCCTCGGATTATTTTGAACAGTTATATCAATATGCAGTACAGTTGATTGAAAAAGACTTGGCATATATTGATAGTTTATCAGCCGAAGAAATTCGTGCCTATCGTGGCACATTGACCGAAGCGGGCAAAGAAAGCCCAGACCGTAGCCGTTCTATCGCAGATAATTTAGATTTATTTGCGCGTATGCGTGCGGGGGGTTGTGCTGATGGTCAGTATGTATTACGCGCCAAAATCGACATGGCATCGCCCAATATTAATATGCGTGATCCCGCGCTGTATCGCATCCGCCGTGTACATCATCACCGCACAGGTGATGCGTGGTGTATTTATCCAATGTACGATTACACGCACTGTATTTCTGACGCAATCGAAGGCATCACCCATTCCTTGTGTACTCTGGAATTTGAAGACCACCGCCCGCTTTATGATTGGGTACTGGATAATATCGACATTGCTTGTCATCCACAACAAATTGAATTTGCGCGTTTGCAATTGGAATACACCATCGTCAGCAAACGCAAACTCAACCAACTCGTGATGGAAAAACACGTTACTGGTTGGGATGATCCCAGAATGCCGACCATAGCAGGATTACGTCGTGCGGGTTTTACCCCCAAAGCCATCCGTGATTTTTGTGAACGCATCGGTGTGACTAAACAAAATTCGTGGATAGAAATGGGCGTGTTGGAATACTGCATACGCGAAGACTTAAACGACTGTGCGTTGCGGGCAATGGCAGTATTGCAACCGTTGCGGGTGGTGATTACTAATTATCCAGATGACAAAGTAGAAAACTTAGAAGTGAGCAATCACCCACAACGTCATGAACTCGGCAAACGCATCGTACCGTTTTCTAAAGTCATACTCATTGAACAAGATGATTTTGCCGAAATCCCACCGCCAAAATACAAACGCCTGATTGAAGGCGGCGAAGTCCGTTTACGCGGCAGTTATGTGATTCGTTGTGATGAAGTTATTAAAAATACAGACGGCAAGATTATTGAATTACGTTGCAGTTATGACACGGAAACACTGGGCAAAAATCCCGAAGGACGCAAAGTCAAAGGTGTGATTCATTGGGTCTCAGAAGCGCATTCACAACCTGCGGAAATCCGTTTATACAGTCGCTTATTCACTGTGCCACAACCTGACAACGAAGAAAACTTCTTGAATGTTATTAATCACGATTCATTAGAAGTGTTGAGTGATTGCCGTGTTGAAGCCAGTTTAGCAACTGCCAGTGTGGATAACCGTTATCAGTTTGAACGCACGGGTTATTTTTGTTTAGATTCTGTTGATAGTGTCGATGGTAAGCTGGTATTTAATCGCACTGTGACATTGAGAGATGGTTGGGTTAAGGATTAACAACTACGTTTTGTAGGTTGGGTTAGCGATAGCGTAACCCAACATTTCCACTAATTTTAAAAAATTTCATTATCAGGCGGAATGTATCGTGACATATCTTTATAACTCAAGAGAAATATCTCAACAATTAACTCAGCTATTCACAGGAGATGGAGAGAAATGGGCAATTGTTGGTTTTGTTGGATATGACGCAGTAGATTTACTTCCTAAAGACGTTAAGAATCTAAGCGTAGTTTGTTGGCCTAAAGCTGGCGGTACGAATCCAGACGGAATCCGCCGCCTAATACAAAATGGTATTACTGTTTACTTCTGTGACCGATTGCATCATAAAACGTATTGGTGTAAAGGAGTGGGGCTAATTGTTGGCTCTGCTAACTTATCCAAGAATGCCCTTGGAGAAGCTGGATTACATGAATTCGGTGTTTATTGTGAAGATGAAAATTTCGATATTAAGCAAGTGCTTGATGCTCTTCGCTATAGAGAAGTAACAACAGCGGAGTTAGCAAAACTCGATGTTGAATATGCTAGACAGGCGCGGCAACAAGAATTTGAGCAAGTATATAAAGTACCTAGTTTTATCGAAGCTATGCAAATGCCTCATCCCAGACAATGGAAACTCATTTCATGTATAGGGGAAATAGATACTGGTATTATCGATGTTGAGGTTAAAACCCACTTTGGTGAGACAAAATGGAAAAATTATAATGAAATTAATCAAGCAACTATTCAAGTTGGAGATTTTATTTACCAAGTGAAAACTGACGAGAATGATGAAGTTGTTCGAGCCAACGGTCGCTGGCTTTTTGTTGACCACATCATAAAACAAAAAGGAAAATATCATATTGCCGTTCAGGTCTATAAGTTGAATGAACATATAACCCCCCCACCATTTGTTATCGACTCAGATTTCAAAAAAGCGTTGAAGCAAGCCATGAACAATGAAGAATGGGACAACATCTATGACGATAATTACACTGTTAAATCAGAGTTTATTCAAGCTATTAAAGATTATTATCCTGACTAAATCTAATTCATACCATTGTGTTAAAAATCCCGTACTGATTAATCAAAACAACACTGTAGCAATATTGTCGGGTTACGCTATCGCTAACCCGACCTACATTAAAATCCCATCTCAAGGAGTCATAAAATGCCTAGCACCATACTGAGCGAAACCGCAGCCAGTCTTTTAGAACTCAAGAATGACCCATTGGCTATCGTGGCGGCGGGAGATGGTTTTCCTGTCGCTATTTTGGATCACGATGAGCCTGCGTTTTATTGTATTCCAGCACGGACGTTTGAAACGCTAATGGATAAGCTGGAAGATATGGAATTAGCCGCTATTGTTGAATCGAGAAAATCTCAAGCGGAAGTAGATGTGGCGTGGGATGAGCTTTAAACTTCGTTTCAAAGAACAAGCATTGCAAGAATGGCATGATCTTGAACCTGCGATTCGTGAACAGTTTGCTAAAAAGTTACGCACTTTAAAAGAAAATCCGTGTATTGAAAGTGCCAGACTCAGCGGCATGAAAAACTGTTACAAAATAAAATTGCGTAAAGCAGGTTATCGATTGGTTTATGAAGTGCGTGAACAAGAGGTGGTTATATTGATAGTGGCAATTGGTAAGCGAGAGAGAAATGATGTTTATAAAACAGCAATGAAACAATTGTAATAACTATACCCTTGCCAAACTTAGCCATTGATTTAACCCAAGTATTTGAACATATCGAGATTCTATGCAACTTCAAACCATCACCAATCAAACTATCGCCTTAGCAGGTATTACACAAGCAGCAACCCTAGTTCAGCAACTCGCTACTACAGGTAAGGCGGATACCATAGCACTGGAAACAATGATTTCCAGTATTTTAAAAATTGATTCCGCCTCTGTGCTGGATATTTATGGTGGGCTGGATAATTTAAAGCTGGGATTAAAACAACTGGATGAACAAATCACAGGCTATAAAATCACTGATTCCCAACAAGCGCGTTATTGTGCGTCTTTGGTTTTTCTGGAAAATCAGTTAGCCAAGAAGCCGCAAATGCTCAGCACCATTCAAATTGGCATTATGAAAGCCCAAGCGCAATCTGAACAGTTTGGTTTGCTGCATGAAAATGTGCTTGCCAATTTGGCTGATGTTTATCAGTCTACCCTCAGCACCCTACAACCTAGAATTATGGTCAATGGTAATCCCGATTATTTAGGGAGAACTGATATTGCCAATAAAATACGCGCTTGTTTATTAGCAGGGATACGCTCCGCACTGTTATGGCGGCAATGTGGTGGTACGCGCTGGAAGTTTTTGTTTTACCGTAAAAAAATGCAAACCGAATTACAACAGTTATTAAAACAGGTGCAATGATGACGGTATTGATTAGTGCGAAACAGCTCACTCGCTATTATGGCAAACACTGTGCGGTTAATAAGGTGAGTTTTAGTTTAGCGAGAGGGCAAATTTTAGGTTTTTTAGGCACGAATGGTGCGGGTAAAACCACCACCTTGCAGATGCTGTGCGGTAATCTCGCGCCTAGCAGTGGCGAGATTTTGATTAACGGTTTTGATATGCTCACCCAGCCTAAATTAGCTAAACGTAGTTTAGGTTATGTTCCTGATACGCCGCCGCTTTACAAAGAGTTGAGCGTTGATGAGTTTTTACGTTATTGCGCTCAGCTGCATGGTGTGCCAAAAGCGGACATTACAGCGGCGGTGCAACTTGCCGAGCAGCGGTGTGGCTTAAGCGAAGTTGCTAATCGTCTGATTGGCGTGTTATCTAAAGGCTTTCAACAGCGGGTCGGTATTGCTCAAGCAATCGTCCATAATCCTGATGTGATTGTGCTGGATGAACCAACTGTGGGGCTTGATCCTCTACAAATCATAGAAATTCGTCGTTTGATACGCGAGTTGGGACAAGAGCATGGCGTGATTTTTTCCACCCATATTTTGTCGGAAGTTCAAGAAGTGTGTACTGATGTGATGATTATTCAGCAAGGGGCTTGCGTATTAAATGCGCGTATTGACGAATTACCTGCCGAAAAATCGTTGGAAACTATTTTTATTGACCTCATGCAGGCTCAGTAATGACTGCCAATTCTTTAAAGAACTGGCAGTCATATTTAATTGGTGATTTATGAATATGATCTTAGTAATAGCCGCCCGTGAGTTTAAAACCCAATTTTTATCACCGCTGGCGTGGACGATATTAGCCATTTTGCAATTCATTTTGGCATTTTTATTTTTAAAGCAGGTTGAAACTTTTATCATGATTCAACCGCAATTAGCCACGATGGATAATGCGCCTAGTTTGACTGATATAACTGTCACACCCTTATTTGGTATTGCAGGTATTATTTTTTTATTGGTTACGCCATTATTAACCATGCGCCTGATTTGTGAAGAACGCCGTAATAAAACCTTATCGCTGTTATTGTCTGCACCCTTATCCAATACTGAAATTATTATCGGTAAATACCTAGGTAGTTTTGGCTTGTCTGCCTTAATAGTGTTATTAATAACGATAATGCCATTATCATTATTAATGGGCGGTACACTGGATTTTGCCAAAGTATTTGCCAATATATTAGCATTGTTATTATTGACAGGGGCATTTAGTTCAATAGGATTATATATGTCCTGTGTGGCAGAAAGTCCAACTGTAGCGGCAACTTCGGCATTTGGTGCGATATTTTTGTTATGGATATTGGACTGGTCTACTGGTTTAACCGATAAGCCTAGTGAATTGTTTAAATATTTATCGATTTTGCGGCATTTTCAAAATATTCAAAGCGGGCTGATTAATACGCTGGATATTAGTTATTTTCTAATATTTATTAGCTTTTTTATTATGCTCAGTATTCGTCGTTTGGATAAGGAACACTTACAAAAATGAAAATAAAACTATCACCGCATTTAAAAAATTCATTACTTACCCTGATTTTGGTAAGTATATTAGGTGGTTTGGCTGCTTTAACGCATCATTTTACCTGGCAAGCCGATATTACGGGTAATGCCAGTAATACTTTATCAGAAGCTTCACAAAAAATAATCGCTACCTTACCTGATAAATTGCAAATAACGGCTTATATTAAAAAAGATATTGGCTTAAGGCGGCAAATAGAACAACTTATTGACCGTTATCGGGTTTATAAAGCCGATATTAGTTTAACATTTATCGATCCTGCGTCCATCCCCGAAAAAACCCGCGAGCTAAATATTGGTTCAGAAGGTGTCATACTTGTGGAATATCAAGGACGTGTGGAACGCTTAATTTTGATTGATGAAGCGCCATTGACTAATGCCTTATTGCAATTGGTTAATGCCAATGAACGTTGGGTATCGTTTTTATCAGGTCATGGCGAACGGGCTGCCACAGGTATTGCCAATTTTGACTTAGGCACATTGGGTAAAACACTAGACCAGCGCAAGATCAAAGCGCAATCGCTTAATCTAGCCACAGTGCAGACGATACCCGATAATTCTAGTTTATTGGTTATTTCCGCGCCCGCTGTGGCGTTGATGAATGGCGAATTGACCTTGATTAAGCAATACCTCGATAAAGGCGGCAATTTATTATTATTGACTGATCCCAATAATAGCCAACTCACACCGTTATTAGATTATTTGGGGATTCGAGTACTGGCAGGAACGTTGGTCGATGGACAATCAAAGCTGTACGGTATTGATGATCCCAGTTTTGTGCTTGCCAGTGAATACAGCAAGCACCCGATTACCAAAGGTTTTCAAACCATTACCGTCTATCCTACCGTATCAGCGTTGGAAGTAGAGCCTACTAGCCCATTTGAAAGTACCGCTTTGCTTAGCAGTGCCAAACAATCATGGACAGAAACCAGCCCAGTCTCAGGAAAAATCCGCTTTGATGCGGGTGGGGTTGAAAAAGCAGGGCCGTTAAATTTTGCTTACGCGCTAACGCGTGATATTAATAAAGACACGCAACAACGCATCGTCGTAGTGGGTGATGGTGATTTTTTATCCAACACTTACTTTGTTAATGGCAATGTAGATATGGGTTTACGGATTATCAATTGGCTCATTCATGATGATAATTTTATTGATATACCCGCTAAAACTACGCCAGATGCTAGTTTGCAATTGAGCAATACGGCAATCGCGGTGATTAGCTTTGGCTTTTTGATTATGTTACCCGTGTTGCTACTCGCCACAGGATTTTGGGTTTGGCGTAGACGTAATCGGCGATAGCGAAGTCAAAAATCATGATTTTTGATTCCATTGCATCAAAGGATATTCATTTGAAAATCGAGGCTACGTTCAGCCAGCCAGAATAATGCGACTTGATTCACGTTCTAAAGTTTACGTTTTTGCGTTCGATTTTTTGAGTGTTGCGCGTGCCGATTTCATGCTTTTCAGGGGCTAATTTGTGCTGAGTGCGGTTAGCTTAGGATGAACTTGCATAACGTATTGGCTTTTTTAACGTGCATTTTTGCGTTTTTATTTTTATGATTTTTTCCGTAGGTAACGCGGAGCTGTCCCGATAAATCTCGATAGGATTGCACTTTATCATAAGCCAGTGCGTTAAAAATGGCTTGTACTTGTGGGGCTTGATTATAGCCATGTTCGATTAATAAATGTCCCTGAGGTTTTAAATAGTACCGCGCTTTATCGGCGATAATTTCAATATCGCTTAAACCTTGATTATCAGCAATTAACGCGCTTTTGGGTTCAAAGCGTACATCGCCTTGCTGTAAATGTTCATCCTCTGGATCAATATAAGGCGGGTTGCTGATGACTAAATCAAACAGCTCATTTGGCACACTGCAAAACCAATCGCTTTGATAAAATTCAATGTTAGTAAGTTGATGCTGCTCGGCGTTGTGCTTAGCAACGTTTAACGCCGCTAAGCTGGCATCAACTGCGATAACCTGAGCGTTAGGACGTTCTGCCGCCAGTGTCACTGCAATAATGCCTGAGCCTGTGCCTAAATCAATGAGTTTCACAGCGTGATTTTTAGGAATTAATTCTAAACTCAATTCAATCAATAATTCGGTGTCGGGTCTGGGGATTAATACATCGAACGTGACAGCAAAATCCCTAGACCAGAATTCGCGAGTACCTGTGAGGTAGGCAATCGGAATGCCTTGTTCGCGTTGTTTAATCAATGCTTCAAAGGCTTTGATTTGCTGCTCTGTTAGGGTGTTATCACACCATGCGCGTAGATAAGTTCTAGGTTTACTCAGTACAAAACCCAGTAGTATCTCGGCATCTAATAACGGGGAGTCAGAATGATTTGTTAAGATGTTAGCGGCGTTTGCTAATAGGTTTTTTATAGTGGGCATGAAGGTTTTTAGCATTACAAAAATGTACTAAATGGTTCAATCAGCACTTTATCATTTGCCTCTACACCTTGGCATTCACTAGGTAACACAATATAACAATTTGCTAAACTCAACGCGCTGAGGATATTCGCACTTTGTTGACCTGCGCTAGCAACGAAAAAATCACCGTTTTCATGTTGTGTGAATATGCCACGCTGAAATTCTTGCCGTCCTGCGGATTTTTTGAGTGAACTGCTACAGGTTGCTATGAGTTGTAACGGGCGAGTAGTTGCCGCCCCTGTTAGTTGCTTTAGCGCAGGGGAAACTATTTTTTGAAATGTTACTTGTGCAGAGACAGGATTACCAGGAAGACCAAAAAAATAACACTCCCCAATGTTGCCAAAAGTGAGTGGTTTACCAGGTTTAATGGCAATTTTCCAAAAATTAACATCGCCACAGGCGGTTAATACTTCTTTGACATAATCCGCATCACCGACTGACGCGCCACCTGTGCTAATGATGACATCGTGGTTTTTTGCGGCGGCGGTAAACGCGTCAGTAAGAGCGTGTTTATTATCGGCAATCACGCCTAAATCGGTGACTTGATAGCAAGCATCGCTTAGTGATGCTGTCAACAGGTAGCGGTTGCTATCGTAAATTTTCCCTGTAGTTAACGTTTGTCCTAGGGCGATTAATTCATCCCCTGTGGAAAAAATAGCAATCTTAAGAGCGCGGTATATCCTTAGCTCACTCACACCAGCAGTTGCTAATAACGCCAAATCCACCGCCGTTAATTTTTTGGACTGAACACATAATAAGCTGCCTTGTGAAACATCTTCGCCCACTGCTCTGACGTTTTGATGAATTTTAGTATCAGCAGGAAAATGCACGCTTTGACCATCAAGTTGAATATGCTCCTGCATAATGACGCTATCTGTTTGTTCGGGTAATACCGCGCCTGTGAAAATACGCACACATTGCCCTGCTTGCATTTGACCTTGAAAGGGTTTACCTGCCCACGATATGCCAATTAATTCCAGTGTAAAAGGCTGTTCATGTGCATCGCTACTGGCAAACGCATAGCCATCCATTGCTGAGTTGCGATCATGAGGAATGGCAAGCGGTGAATAAATTGTGTCGGCTAATACCCGCCCTAAGGCATTTTTTAGGTTAACAGTTTCTGTCTCAGTAATTGCTCGAATTGCTGCACTAATACGTTCGAGTGCGTCATTTACTGTGAGCAAAGGGCTTTTTTCTAGGCTACAAGGATCAGTCATAAGAGGGTCAAAATAAAATCAGCGATAAGTTCAGCTTGATTAAGATTAAGCTGGGTTAGATAGTCGGGCGTTGTTAGCGGGCTGTCGGTTGCTATGGCAATAATATAGGGATCATTCGGATACAATAACGCTTGCTTGAGTACGGGGCGGTGCAATTCAATTTTTAGAATAGCTTCAGTTTTAAAACCTTCAATCAACAGTAAATCCAGTTCGGATTGATCGAAAAACTCTAGCTGTTGGTCTAAACACGAATCTTGATGTGGGGTTAATTCGGTAATGATGGCGCGGCGGTAATTCGATACCAGCATAACAGGACTAGCTCCCGCTTTGCGCAACTGATAACTGTCTTTGCCCTGATGGTCAATTTCAAAATCATGGTGGCTGTGTTTAATCAAACCAATACGCACGCCGTGATTTTTTAATAGCGGAATAATCTGGGTCAACAAAGTTGTTTTTCCCGTACCACTGGCGGCAGCAAAACCGAGGAGTGGAACGTGGGCATTGGGCAGGGTCATAAAATGGATTAATTGGTTATCGTTAGCTGGGCTATTCTAAGGTATTATTGTGCTTGACACTATTCATTGACTCTTGGAGTGCGTTTTGATTATTAGGTTTTTTTTCTCTTTATTGCTAATGACCATGATTTACTTTGGTTTTCGGACTTTTTTACGGAAAATAAGTAATAGCGCACAATGGCAAAGCTTTTGGATGATGTTGACAGGTGAAAAATCAGAAACCTCACAACAACGTGGTGGTTTTGATAACAAGGGAAAAATGACTGAAGCTGAGGCCTATGAAATATTAGGCTTAAAAGTTGGCGCGTCTAAACAAGATATTACTGAAGCTCACCGCAAACTTATTCAAAAAAATCATCCAGATCATGGCGGCTCTGATTATTTGGCGGCAAAAATCAATTTAGCCAAAAAAACGTTGTTGAAAAAATAGTTTTCTATTTATAAATCAATTTATTAGCTCGTTAATCCTCTATTTTCTTTATCGCGGTAACTCACTATTTATTCTTGTACGCTAAAAAGCAACTGCTTGCGCATCTAAGTCCTCCTTAATGGCAATCGTGTCAACGCAGCTAAAATTCATCATTTTGTCTATATTTCAAATAATTCAATGACTAAGCTCAAGGTATAACACTCTGTTAGCACCGCTATTTTTGGGTAAAAAATCACATCCTTAAATAAAAAAAATCAATTATTTCAATTGATAATAAAAAGATGTTAAAGTTAATCCTAAGGATAGGGCTTTAACTGACAGACAAAAAAAAATTTCTGGCTTGTGGCGAGCAACAGACATAATAAAATCATCTCAGTGAACAGTACGGATGCCGATATGGGTGGGACTATTTACCAAAAAACAAACATCTCAGACGCAAGTATAGTTGCTCTGTGCGTGATGGAAAGACCATAAGTCGAAATTTTCAAATTATTGCAAAAATTCAGGTGCTGAAATCACCTCATTGCGGTAACAGAAATGGTAAACCAGTCAATACTTAAAAGCTTACACCACTTCGACTTAAGAGCGATTAACTAAGGAGTTAATTATGATTGAAGAATTAATTGAACCAACGGATGACGACATCGTGCTGACACTTGATGACGATTTATCTTTCGATGGCGAATTTGATGTTGCCTCGGTGATTATTGAAAAGCTGAGTAGTGACAGTTATAACCATGTTGATGACAACGAAGATGTTGCTGTTATTAAATTGCGTAGTAGTGCGGAATTCGATGCAACGCGTGTCTATCTCAATGAACTGTGTCGATCACAATTATTAACAGCCGAGCAAGAAAGGCATTATGGTAAGAAGGCGTTGCTGGGCGACCAAAAAGCTCGCAAAGTAATGATTGAAAGCAATTTGCGACTGGTGGTAAAAATTGCTAGGCGTTATTTAAACAGAGGTTTGCCGTTATTGGATTTAATTGAAGAAGGTAATCTTGGTTTAATTCGGGCGGTGGAAAAATTTGATCCCGATAAAGGTTTTCGATTTTCAACCTATGCGACTTGGTGGATACGCCAAACTATTGAACGCGCACTGATGAATCAAACACGCACCATTCGTTTGCCGATACACATCGTTAAGGAAATGAATACTTATCTTAAAGCGCAACGCTATTTAGCAAACACGCTAGAT
Organism: Methylococcales bacterium; assembly: GCA_026398895.1. GTDB lineage: Bacteria > Pseudomonadota > Gammaproteobacteria > Methylococcales > Methylomonadaceae > UBA4132. The sequence goes on along the minus strand of JAPLRZ010000044.1, from coordinate 27,649 downwards.
CATGAGCCTAGTGCCTTAGATATTGCAGAGCATCTCAATAAGCCCGTCAGTAAAGTTGAAAAAATGCTAAAACTGAATGAACGGGTAACTTCTGTTGATGTTCCTAGCGGTAAAGATTTTGATAAACCCTTAGTTGATTCACTTTCCGATGAAACCAGTAAGTCGCATGAAGACCGAATGCAGGAATACGGAATTAAACAAAATATTACAGGTTGGGTGTTTGAGCTGCCCGAAAAACAACGTGAAGTGATATGCCGTCGTTATGGACTTTGCGGTTATGAAGATGCAACATTAGAACAAGTTGCGCAGGAATTAGGCGTGACCCGTGAGCGAGTTAGACAAATTCAAATGGACGGCTTAAAACAATTAAAAGAAATTTTAAAATCACACGGCTATTCGTTTGAAGCTATTTTTAACTAAAGGAATGGGCATTGAACAAGAACGCTATCGACGAATGACTATGCTTAATCGGCAGGCATAGTCATCGTTTGTGTAGCTTTGTTAGCGAAAACGAGTTTGTAACGACCAATCACGATAATTAAACACTTGCCCTTGCTGTCTGACAGTGTCGATAGTATCCAAGCAAATTTCGGCAATTACCCATTGTACAGCGTTGAATGCCCCCATAGCGAGAATACCATCGTCAGGAAAACCACGATCAACTGGTGTATAAATAGCGGAGACACCCACATTGACATCGACTGCTTCCGACCACGGCGCATCGCCAACGAGAGAAGATTGCACCACATAGCATTGATTTTCTAAAGCCCTTGCCTGACAGCCAATTTTAACCCGATTGTAACCCGCCATAGTGTCAGTACAAGTAGGTACTAAAATTAGCACACAGCCTGCCTCAATTTGTTGTCTTGCCAGCAATGGAAACTCACTGTCATAACAAACGTTAATCCCAATCTTTCCATACTCGGTGGCAAAACACTTTATTTCCGTACCGCCTTGAATTAGCCATTGTTCATTTTCAAAACGCGTCATCATCAACTTATCTTGATAATCAAAATGACCGTCTGGCATAAACAAATAAGCACGGTTGCGATACGCTCCAGATTCGGTGCGTACAGGAAATGTCCCTGCTTGAATATAGCATTGATATTGTTTAGCCAAGGATTGAAACAAATCGAGGTAATCATCATGCAGGGTTTGCATAGCATCGAGTTGTTTGCTTAATGAGGAATAAACCTCTTCTTCAAACAAAGAAGCCAGTTCCATGCTGGCATACTCAGGAAATACTAAAATTTTGGCTTCTTGCAGTGCCGCTTCAGAGACCCAAACAGTGATTTTATCTTGGTAATCCTGCCACGTTTCCAAAAAACTGATGTTATATTGCGCCGCTGCAATTTTAACGTTCATGTTTTAACCAGAAAGTCATCGGTTTAGGAGTCTCTTCGCACTCATCTAAGTCTTTCCAAGTGTAGCTAGTTTTCAGCTCAGGATGTTTAACATAACCGCGTTTCGTCCAAAACGCATCCAATGGTACATAATTCGCGGGACGGCGCGGATGATTAACAGGGCGTTCTACACAACAAAAAGTAATAATTTTAAAACCACCTAGATCAGCTGCATGAGCCTCGCGTTGCTCAAAAAACTTGACTCCTAAGCCTAAGCCACGATAATTTTTATTCAATACTGATTCACTGCAATAAAAAACATCATTCAAATCATAGCCGTGTTCCAGAAAGGGTCGTTTCATTTCCTCAGTTTCGTGACGCATAGGCATAGCCGTTGAAGCCCCGACCACTTGATCGCCATCAAATGCTAAAACAATGACACTATCAGGGCAATCAATATGAGTTTGCAGATATTTTTTTTCATAATCGTAATCGCCATCGTATAAATAAGGAAAATCACGAAAGACTTCAATTCTAAGCCGAGCAAGATCGGGAATAAATTGCTCAAGAGCCGCGCCGCTCCAGCGTTCAATGCGAATATTTTTAGTCATGGGAATACACTGAAAAAGTTAAAGTCGTGTTATTTTACTGGAGTTGCTGCTGTTTTCGTAGTTTATGCAGCAAAAAACGCCAGCAATCGAACTGCGCGTATCTGCTAACCAATCAACTGCATCCATTAAAACTCAAAAAATACAAAATATAATAATCAATAAGTTACAAATTCTTTCATTCCTAAGTCATTGATTGTATTATACTATCAATCTTAGTTTTTCATTACCCATTCTTAATAATAAAATATATAAGACATTGATTTTAAATGTCTTTTTTATACAACAGCATTCAGGCATAAAAAATGGTTTATAAAATCGCAAAAAAAATCGTCTCTTATAAAGTGATTAGTAATGAAACGCCTATCGAATCTGCTGACATTAGCGTGTCAAAAATCGATGTAGAAAGTATGCACGAAAACTTGGAACGTCCTGAGATTTTGATGGGGTCTACTTATAAAATTAAAACTCCGCAATACGAACACGCGCTTTATATCACCATCAACGATATGATTTTGAACCCGAATACCGAATATCAAGAACGCCGTCCTTATGAAGTGTTTATTAATTCTAAAAACATGGAGCATTTTCAATGGGTATTAGCATTGACGCGGGTTATTTCAGCGGTATTTCGTAAAGGTGGCGATGCGTGTTTTTTAGTGGACGAATTAAAAGCGGTCTTTGATCCACAAGGGGGTTATTTTAAAAAAGGCGGCGTATTCATGCCTTCATTAGTGGCAGAAATTGGTTACGCCATTGAAGCGCATTTAAAAGAAATCGGGATGATTAAACCTGTTGAAATGGATGAACACCAAAAAAAATTCTTAGATGCTAAACGCAAGGAATTTGACGCGTTACACAGCGATAGCTCAACCTTGGATGAAGAAGGCAGCTTTCCTGCTAAAGCTCTGTTGTGCAACAAATGCCAAACTAAAGCCTTGGTATTGATGGATGGTTGTATGACCTGCCTTAACTGTGGTGAGAGTAAGTGTTCTTAGTAAACTAGGAATTTTGAGTGTAAGCTTTGCTTGCTATAGTCAGGCAAAGCATGACCTCAGCATTATGTGTTAGAATTTATCTTTAGGCTCATTCTTACCCACGCGCTACTGCAATAGGAATGGAGACTGTGAAAGTATTATGAAAATAACTCACAAAACATTTTTGAATTTTATAAGTGATTGTTTTTATATAATGTGGGAGAGGCTTTAGCCTCGACTGCGAGGCTAAAGCCTCTCCCACATCAATACTTTCACAGTCTCAATAGTCAATAAACCTATGACGAGCTATTGCATAAATCCTTCAGAGAATATGAAAACAAGTCTACATCTTCTGGTTTGTCTGTTCTTGCTCAACTCAAGCATTGCTTTTCCCGCGCCCCAACAAAACTCACCGCCCTTAGAAAAAGTAAGCTTGCAATTAAAATGGCTACACCAATTTCAATTTGCAGGCTATTACGCAGCAAAAGAACAAGGCTATTACGCCGCAGAAGGGCTGGATGTCACCATTTTCGAGCGTTCACTCGATAAAAATTTCATTGAACAAGTGGTCTCAGGTGATAAGGATTTTGGAGTCGGTGATTCTGGCATTCTGTCTTATTATGCACGCGGTGAACCGATTGTCGCGTTAGCCGCAATTTTTCAACATAACCCCTTGGTTTTTATTGCTAAACAAAGTTCTGGCATTATTAGCCCTTATGAAATGTCAGGCAAACGGATTATGTTTGATTCAATGGGCGTGGATGATTCCGTCTTGCAAGCGATGCTAACGGAAGCGCATTTAACCGAAAAAAACTATACTACCGTTAAGCAGAGTTTCAGAAATGATGATTTGATTGACGGTAAAATTGATGTCATGTCGGGGTATTTATCGGACGCAATTTTTTATTTTCAGCAAAAAAAAGTTAACATTAATATCATCAATCCGCAAAATTATGGCATTGATTTTTATGGTGATCTGTTATTCACCAGTCAGCATGAATTAACCCAACATCAGGGGCGAGCAGAAAAATTTCGCCGTGCATCCTTAAAAGGCTGGCAATACGCACTAGACCACCCTGAAGAATTAATCCAATTAATTCATAAAAGCTATCACAGTAGACTTAGTCTTGCGCATTTGCACTTTGAAGCAGAGGTTACGCGCAAATTGATTCTGCCCGATGTTATACCTCTGGGGCAGATAAATGCAGAGAGGATGCGCAAAGTCGCAGATGTGTATGCGCAACTCAAATTGTCTAAGCCGTTGTCTGAAAGAAGGTTAGCTCAATTCATCAACCCCTTTGATCATAGTGATAAACTGCTCATTGTTGGTAGCGAGCAAGATTATCCGCCCTTTGCCTTAGGGAAAACCGATGCCACGGCTGATGGTTTTACCGTGGAATTATGGAGGGCGGTGGCAGCAGAGGCACATTTAAACTCAACGATTCGGGTGTTGCCGTTTCATGACGTGTTAGAAGAGTTTAAAGCGGAGAAAATCGACGTGCTGATTAATTTGGCACTCTCTGATGAACGCCGCCAGTTTGCTGATTTCACTGTGCCGCACGTCATTGTTAATGAGGCTATTTTTGTGCGTGACGATGAAAAGTCTATTCACTCGGAAACTGATTTCAACAATAAGCGGTTTATTGTCGTCGAGGGTGATTTTGCACTGGAATACCTACAAGAAAAAGGCTTGGACAAACAAACACTAGCGGTTGATAGCGTCGAAGCGGGTTTACGGTTATTAGCCGATGGTCACTATGATGCAATGCTGGTGAGTAATATTGTAGGCAAGCAAACGCTGGAAAAATTGAACATCAGCAACATTAAAACGCTACCGATAGACCTTAATCTATCGCTAAAACTTTCCTTTGCGGTGCATAAAGGTGATACTGAATTATTAGCTAAAATCAACGAAGGATTGGCAATTGTCAAAGCCAATGGCACTTACGATAAATTGCATGAAAAATGGTTTGGTGTTTATGAAGAAAAGCAATTACTGCCCTTAGTCATAAAATATCTCACGCGCATTATTATTGTGTTTCTGTTCATTCTGTTGCTGATTTTTTATCGTCATCATATTGAACGCAAGCAGGCTACAAAACAACTTTCCCAAAGAGAACGCCACTTGCGAGCGATTCTTGAAGCAGCTCCTGAATGTGTGAAATTGGTAGCGCGTGACGGAACACTGCTATCAATGAATCCAGCAGGGCTTGCAATAATAGAAGCTGGCTCTGAGGATGAGGTATGCAATAGCTCCATCTATTCAATCATCGCTCCTGAATACCGTGCCACCTTTCAAGCGTTTAATGAGGACATCTGTGACGGAAAATCTGGCACTATGGAATTTGAAGTTTTCGACTTGAAAGGGGTAAAACACTGGATGGCGACTCATGCTGTTCCCCTCAAATTGGAAAATGGTGACCGTGTTCAGTTAGCGTTTAGCCAAGAAATCACCGAGCGTAAACGCACAGAAGAGCGTTTGCGTATTTTGTCGGTCGCGATTGAACAAAGTCCTACTTCAATAATGATTTCTGATTTAAAGGGTGATTTGCTTTATGTAAATCCTAAATTTACCGAGGTCACAGGCTACAGTGCTGAAGAGGCAATAGGACAAAATCCACGCTTACTGCAATCGGGTTTAACGCCAAAGGCAGTTTATAAGCAGTTATGGGACGGTCTCGCGCACGGTAAAGTTTGGCAGGGAGAATTCATTAATCGCCACAAAGATGGGCATTTTTATTGGGAAGATGTACATATTGCACCCGTAAAGGATTTATCGGGTGTTATAACTCATTATGTCGGGGTAAAACTCGATATTACTGCACGCAAACAAGCTGAAGAAGCGTTGCGTGATAGTGAATTTCGTTGGAAATTTGCCATCGAAGGCTCAGGCGATGGTGTATGGGATTGGGACATTCAAACCAATGAAGTTTTGTATTCCAAACTCTGGAAAGAGATGCTGGGCTATAGCGAAAATGACATTCTGCCATCGAATAATGAATGGGTAACGCGTATTCATCCAGACGATAAAGCCTATGTTACAGAAACAATGCAGGCTTATTTGCAAGGCAAGACGAAAATTTATATCGTTGAATATCGCTTGCGCTGCAAGGATGAAAGTTATAAATGGATTCTTGGGCGTGGCATGATCGTCAGTCATAGCGAAGAGGGTAAACCCCTACGCATGATTGGTACACATACCGACATCACAGAGCGAAAACGAGCTGAAAAACACAATCAATTTCGCAATGTCACACTGGAACTACTAGCAGGCAACGAACCACTAGCGCGGATTTTTGAAACTATTGTTCTGGGTGTGGAGCAGCTCAATTCTGAGATGATGTGTAGTATTTTATTACTCGATAACGAGGGCAAGCATCTTTTAAATGGTGCAGCACCTAGTCTGCCTGATTTTTATAATAACGCCATTAATGGTGTTGAGATTGGCGTAGGAGTAGGTTCTTGTGGAACAGCCGCGTTTATTAATGAGCGCGTCATCGTTGAAGATATACAGACGCATCCTTACTGGACTCCTTATAAAGACTTAGCAGCGCGTGCTGGCTTGGGCGCGTGCTGGTCGCAACCTATTCGTTCAGCTTCAGCGCAAGTGCTAGGTACTTTTGCTATTTATCACCCTAGCAATCATACACCCAGCGATGATGACATTCAGCTCATCGAGCAATCGGCAAATTTTGTCAGCATTGCCATTGAAAAAAGTCTAGCAACGGAGAAATTACGCGCCAGTGAGCAACGCTTTCGGCACTTTTTTGAGCATAACTCCTCAGTGATGATGCTCATTGAACCTCAATCTGGGCGAATTGAGGATGCTAACAAGGCGGCGGCTGATTATTACGGCTATACGGTTGCGCAATTAATTTGCATGAATATTAGTGACATTAACACCCTATCACCTTTGACCATCGCTGAAGAAAAACGACTGGCTTTGCAAGAGACACTCACCCATTTTAATTTTCGTCATCGCCTAGCCTCAGGTGAAATCCGCGCCGTGGAAGTTCATTCAACGCCGATTGAAAATAGCGGTCATCCGCTATTATTTAGTATTGTTCATGATATTACTGATCGTACACTGGCAGAGGTGCAATTACGCATTGCTGCCACGGTATTTGAAGCACAAGAAGGTATGTTAATCACCGATGCCAATAATGTAATTATTAAAGTTAATCATGCTTTTACGCAAATAACAGGCTATAGCGAAGCTGAAGTCATTGGAAAAAATCCGCGTTTATTGAAATCAGGAAAACAGGATAAAGCATTTTATGTAGCACTCTGGCAAAGTATTAAGGACAAGGGGGCGTGGCAAGGTGAGCTATGGAGTCGGCGTAAAAATGGCGAAATATATCCCGAATGGCTAACCATTACAGTAGTGAAGTCAAATAACGATGACGTGATTACCCATTATGTCGCAACGCTGACCGATATTACCGAGCGTAAAGCCGCCGAAGAGGAAATTCAACAATTAGCTTTTTTTGACCCGCTCACAGGTCTACCCAATCGGCGGAAATTGTTGGACAGATTGGAATATTCAATCGCGCTTAATCAGCGGGCGAATAGCCAATTCGCGGTATTCATGATGGATTTGGATAAATTCAAAGCAGTGAATGATAAGCTAGGACACGCCGCTGGCGATGAGTTACTCAAACAAGTTGCCCAAAGAATTACTGGCTGTTTACGCGCTAGTGATATGGTGGCACGTTTAGGCGGTGATGAATTTGTCCTCGTGTTAGAAAACCTGAAAATCCCCGAAGCTGCTGAAACAGTGGCGTTAAAAGTAATAGCCGATTTAACCGTGCCGTTTCAATTATCTGAAACTGAATGCGTACAAATTGGCGCGAGTATTGGCATTAGCATTTATCCACAACATGGCAGCACATCTGAAAAACTCATGGATCATGCAGACACCGCGCTTTATCAAGCCAAAGATAATGGACGAGGTTGTTTTTCTCATTTTTCTGCTAGTGGGTTAAAGCTGTTATAGCGATAGTAATGACTGCCAGTCATGCTCAATTTAATTTGTAGTGATTCATCTATGAACCCCTACCATAGCTAACAGTCAATAAAATGATTACAAAACCGTTCGCACTGAGCCTGTCGAAGCCTGTCATGAGCTTGTCGAATGGTGTGAATGTGGTTCGACAAGGCTCTCCTGAGGTATCGAAGGACTCACCACGAACGGCATCATTTTATTGTACGTTAGCTATAGCGATTAAGGATAAATCACTTTAGGCTGGAAATTTGCCGCAGGATACTTAGGATCAAATTCATCAGCAACTGGCTGGGCAGTAGCTTGAGCCGTGGTGTTGGCAGGGCATGGACTATTTGTCGGTGTGGGTGATTGGGTTGTAGCAACGCTTTTATCGAGATAAATAACCTGCGGTTCAAAATCGGCGGCGGGGTATTTGCTGTCTGCCAAGGCAGTGAATGAAGTGACGGTCATCACAGCAACCGCTAAGCCTAAAATAATAGTTTTTTTCATGGTGAGTTATCCTATGGGTGAGTAAGGAGAAATGAATTTTGAGTATCGAATATTTTAGCTAATTTCGCAACTCATTTTGTGGTTATAAGTTTTTAGCACAAAGTTGCTGTGTATAATGGCGCGAATGTGCTTCGACAAGGCTTAGAGCTAACGCACAATAAAATGATACCGTTCGTGGTGAGCTTGTCGAACCACATTCACACCATTCGACAAGCTCATGACAGGCTTCGACAGGCTCAGTGCGAACGGTTTTGTAATCATTTTATCCACAGTTGGCTATAGCTAAGGGGTAGTAGGTCAAACCTGTGTTTCTCCTACATTTGATTCCATCGTCTATAGTTCGGAGTCCAAGGCATGACTTGGACGGCACAAAACGTCCAAAACGTGTTTTGGACTCCTAAACAACAGACACACCCACTACTAACCATTTGTTGATAACACGATGTTTTATTACACCCTAAAATTCATCATCTCCGCGTTAATTATTGTCGCGGTGTCAGAGATTGCTAAACGTAACAGCGGCGTGGGGGCGTTATTGGCTTCTTTGCCACTGACGACTTTACTGGCAATTATCTGGATGCAGATTGAAGGCTCACCGACTGTACAAATCGCCGAACTGGTAGAGCAGGTTTTTTGGCTGGTATTGCCGTCGTTATTATTTTTCCTTATTTTTCCCTTATTACTGAAACAAGGCGTGGATTTTTGGTTAAGTTTGTTTTTGGCAAGCACTACCACTGTCACCACTTACCTTGTGTTATTGCCGTTATTACGGCGTTTTGGAGTTCATCTTTGACAGGACGTATCGCTTTATTTACCGATGATGCAGGCTGGCACGGCAAACAATTACGCCTTGCATTTGCTCAGCATGATTATGACTGCGAGTATGTGTCATTGACTGAATGCCACTTTCATATTGAAATGGGGCGGCAGTCGATTATGATTCCTAGCTTTGAACACGCGTTGCCCGATGCGGTGTTTGTGCGCGGTGTGGCGGGTGGTTCGTTGCAAGAAGTGGTGTTGTATCTGGATTTTCTGCACGCGCTGAAAATTTCCAATATTCCTGTATATAACGACGGTCATGCCATAGAACGCAGTGTTGATAAAGGCATGACTAGCTTTTTACTGCATAATGCGGGATTGCCAACACCTCAGACGTGGGTGTTACGCGACCGAGAACAAGCATTAGCGATAGCCGAAGCTGAATTAAAACAGGGACATTTATTAATTAGCAAACCGCTATTTGGTTCACAAGGCGAAGGCATACGGCGCATTGAAAAAATGACCGATTTATTATGGTTAACGGCGAGTGGCGGCGTGTATTATTTGCAACGTTTTGTGCATTGTGCAGGAGCGGGATTTTCCGATAAGCGGGTATTTGTGATTAATGGTCAGGCGGTTGCTGCTATGCGCCGACGTGGTAAATCGTGGTTGAATAATGTTGCACAAGGCGCGAGTTGTGAACCTATTGAGTTAAATGCTGAGGTAGCAGAGTTAGCGATTAAAGCCACTGCCGCGTTGAGCATGGATTATGCAGGTGTCGATATAATTCAGAATAAAGACGGACATTACAGCATCATTGAAGTCAACAGCATTCCCGCGTGGAAAGGGCTGGAAAGTGCGTGCGATGTCAATATTGCCCAATTATTGGCAGACGACTTAATTAGCCGTTATCTATAAAAATTAAGTTTGCCACGACTGCCAGTCCTTTAAGGACTGGCAGTCGTTAATTTTAATAGCCTGAAAAGTGACTTTATGAACCCACTGGAACACCTTTATCAACAAGCCTGTGAAATTGAATTGCAGGCGTTTAAACCAGGTAATGTTAGTATTTATTCTGCCGCTCATGATATGACAGTCGATGATTTTCGCCTTAGTGCCAAAGTGAGTGCGCAACCACTTTGTAATCCAGATTATTCACTGGGTGAAAAAATATTTTATGCAGTTAAAGCTACCCGCGAGGCGGTCGGCTGTAATACCAACTTAGGTATTATTTTATTGTGTGCGCCGTTAATTCAAGCCGTTGGCTACTGCACAGCTGGAATCTCACTCAGACAGTCATTGCACCAAGTACTGGCAAATACCACCGTGGTGGATGCCGAGTGGGCATTTAAAGCTATCACTCTGGCAGCACCCACTGGTTTAGGTGACGCAAAAGAACAAGATGTTAAAACCACTGCATCAGTGACTTTAACGGAAGCAATGAAGCTTGCCAGTGCGAAAGACCGTATCGCGCTTCAGTACCTTACCGATTATAAAGATATTTTTGATTTTGCGGTTTTACGGTATAATGGCGAACTTCTTAAGTGGGGTTATCATCATTGGGCGGCAGTTGCGGTTTACGCAGATTTGCTTAGTCACTATCCTGATAGTCACATCGAGAGAAAATACGGTAATCAATACACTGAAATGTTAGCTAGTCGAATGATTCAGCTCAAGAAGGAATTATCCGCCACTGAAAATCCTGATTTGATGATGCCGTTACTGCACAGCATTGATCAGGAGCTTAAATCTCAGCGTATCAATCCAGGAACTACGGCAGATATGACCGTAGCAACGGTATTTACCGTATTTTTGGAAAACTTTATAAGTAACACGTTTTTACAGAGTCAATTTTGACTTATTTTTCATTTTTTCTTTATAGGGGAAAACACGCATGGCGAAAATCAATAAAATGATGGTTGGTGAATCTTTAGTTGGCGAAGGCAACGAGATTGCTCACATTGACTTAATCATTGGCCCAAGAGGTTCAGCTGCTGAATCTGCATTCGCAAACGCTTTAACAAACAACAAAGACGGTTTCTCTACTTTGTTAGCTGTTGTTGCTCCTAACTTGTTAGTTAAACCTGCTACTATTTTGTTCAACAAAGTAACTATCAAAGGTTCTAAACAAGCTGTTCAAATGTTTGGTCCAGCACAACGCGCTGTTGCTATGGCAGTTGCTGATTGTGTTGAAGACGGCACTATTCCAGCTGACGAAGCTGATGATTTATTCATCTCTGTGGGTGTATTCATTCACTGGATGGCTGAAGATGATGCGTTAATTGAAAAATTCAACTACGCAGCAACTAAAGAAGCTCTGAAACGCGCTGTTGCAGGTTCTCCTACTGCTGCTGAAGTTGTTGCAGCTAAAAAAGAAGCTAAACACCCGTTCGCAGTAAACAACGAAGAATAAGTAATGGGGATGCTCACGCATCCTTACTATTTTTCGTTGAAAAATACCCCGCTAGTCGGGGTATTTTTTTACCTACACATAGGCGATTATTAACAGTTTATCGCCAAAAGTAGCAAGAATGCTACAGACACGTTTAAATGACAGCGCAGAAGAACTGGCAAAAACCAGCGGATCTATATATCGAGTTAACGGTTGTGACGGGTTCTTGGTTTATGAAGACCCTGCTATTTGGCTGACTACAAAATCCAGACAGTTCACTAGAGAGCTTAGTAAGGTCTGGATTTAGCCACGATATAACGTTTAGTGCGCAAGGACTGGATAAGCAATTTACTTAACAACCACCAGCTAAAGCAGGTGGGTTAAATATAACGACTAAAGTTGGGCGCAGTCCAAAGCACTCCGAAGACAAAAGGCTTGTTCTATTGATGACTTGTTTGCCCATGTTCTTTAAATTATTTTATTATGCTTTAGCTGTATCATCCCCCTTAGGTTCAAAATGATGTGCCAGATAATTCTTAATCATCTCTTCGGTCAAATCACCAGCAGTTGCGCAGAAGTAACCTCGCGCCCAAAAGTGTCGTCGCTAACCGCCTGAAAGGCGGTGGTTTCAACCTTAAAACAGACTAATGAATACTTGGATTAAAGCAACACCTGCTCCTGCAATAATTTTATCTCATCCCTGAGTTTCGCTGCCTGTTCAAATTCCAGATTTTTGGCGTGTTGGTACATCTCATCTTCTAATTGCTTGAGTTTTTTGCTGAGTTGTTTGGGGTTCATGTTGGAATAATCGGCTTTAGCTTCGGCAATTTTTGAAGTCATTGTCGGATTAAAACCAGAATTGGGAATGGAGGTTTGTAATATATCGGAGATGGATTTAACAATGCTGGCAGGTTCTATCCCATGTTTAACATTAAATTCGTGTTGTTTTTCACGGCGGCGATCAGTTTCGTCTATGGCTTGCTGCATGGAACGGGTGATTTTATCGGCATATAAAATGGCTTTGCCATTGAGATGACGGGCGGCACGTCCAATGGTTTGTACTAAGGACACCACAGAACGCAAAAAGCCTTCTTTGTCAGCATCGAGAATGGCAACTAAGGACACTTCGGGGATGTCCAGCCCTTCACGCAGTAAGTTGATACCGACCACGACATCAAATTTTCCTAGACGTAAATCACGGATAATTTCTACTCGTTCTATGGTATCAACATCCGAATGTAAATAGCGTACTTTCACATTATGTTCTGTTAGATACTCCGTTAAATCTTCTGCCATACGCTTGGTTAAGGTAGTGACTAACACCCGCTGATTGATTTTAACGCGCTGGTTTATTTCCGATAATAAGTCATCGACTTGACTGAGTGCGGGGCGTATTTCGACCACAGGGTCAAGTAAGCCTGTCGGTCTGACCACTTGTTCAACAAACACCTCACAATGTTGTTTTTCGTAACTGCTGGGCGTGGCAGAGACATAAATGCGTTGCGGCGATTTGGCTTCAAATTCATCAAAACGTAATGGGCGATTATCCAGCGCGGATGGTAAGCGAAAGCCGTATTCAACCAGCGTTTCTTTGCGTGATCTATCGCCTTTGTACATTGCGCCGATTTGCGGCACGGTAACGTGGCTTTCATCCAGTATTAGCAAGGCATTGGCAGGCAAATAATCAAATAACGTGGGCGGTGATTCGCCTTCCGCTCTACCTGATAAATAGCGCGAATAATTTTCTATGCCTGAGCAATAGCCAATTTCTGAAATCATTTCAATATCAAACTGAGTACGTTGTTCTAAACGTTGCGCTTCTACCAATTTATTGAGTGCATACAATTCATGCAGCCGTGATTTTAATTCTATTTTGATGGCTTCGACGGCTGATAATAATTGTTCGCGTGGCGTGACATAATGGCTTTTTGGATAAATAGTGAAGCGTGCGACACGGCGGCGAATTTCACCTGTTAGCGGATCAAATAACGAGAGCTGTTCGACTTCATCATCAAATAATTCGATGCGCAGGGCTTCTTCATCAGATTCGGCAGGAAATATATCGATGACTTCACCACGCACTCGATAAGTGGCACGGCGTAATTCTAGGTCATTGCGGGTGTACTGCATTTCAGCCAAGCGGCGCACGATGTCGCGTTGTTTTATTAAATCACCTTTGACTAAATGCAATACCATTTGAAAATACGATTCTGGCTCGCCTAAACCATAAATCGCTGATACGGTAGCAACTACGATGGTATCACTACGTTCTAGCAGTGCTTTAGTGGCTGACAAACGCATTTGTTCGATGTGTTCATTGAGTGACGCATCTTTGTCAATGAAAGTATCAGAGGCAGGAATATAGGCTTCGGGTTGATAATAGTCATAATAAGAGACAAAATATTCCACGCTGTTTTCAGGAAAAAATTCTTTCATTTCCCCGTATAACTGCGCCGCCAGCGTTTTATTGGGTGCCATAATCATCGCGGGGCGTTGAGTTTGGTTGATAACGTTGGCAATAGTGAAGGTTTTACCAGAACCCGTCACGCCCAATAAAGTTTGATGAACTTCGCCGTCATTTAGCCCCGCAATCAGTTGAGTAATCGCTTGAGGTTGATCGCCAGCAGGTTGGAATGGGCTGTGTAATTTGAAAGGTTTGTGTTTGATGTTCATTAAGTCATTTAAAAGCGGTGTGTTGGTGTGTCGAGTTACTTTTTTTGCTATGCTCAAAATAATCAAAACTACTTGGCTTATTTATTTGTGTCAGCATTTAAAATTTCAGTTATTTTTGTTTCTGCATCGGTTCTAATACTAAACTCAACTCTACGCGATGCTTCTCTATTTTCCTACTTTAATAAACTATCAACGCATAACTTTTTTTCTGTACCACATAATAAATGACTCGATGAAAGTCCATTAGCCGTTAATTTAGCCCTAACCCAAATCTTGTTTTCAATATTATTCATCAAAATTGTCCATTTTTTATTGATGTGTAAGTCACACGATAACCCACAACTCACTCCGACTCGCTATAAACAGCTCTACCGATTTCGATACCGATTAACCGATGTTGCCACCTGTGCTTCACGCAGCACGCGCTCATTGGGGCATTGAAAACGCCTTACACTGGGTTCTTGATGTCACCTTCAAAGAAGATTCGGCACTGGATACCCCCCCTGAAAACTTTAATATCATTCGTCAACTCGCCATTAATCTGCTAAAAAAGAGCCTTCCACCTTGAGTATGAAGCGAAAGCGTTTTAAAGCCCCTTTGAGTGATACCTTTAGAGACGATATTATTTTCTCTGTCTAATATTTATATGCGCTTGCCCTAGCACTCAAACCCGCTACAATGCGGGTTTTTATTCACGAAAAACTACCCACTCATGACAGCATTACAAACCTTACTCAAATCTTAGCAATGGAACAACTAACGGATCTAAAAGCTATTCTGCATTCCAAACGAGCCAACATCTATTACTTGGAAAAATGCCGTGTCATGCAAAAAGACGGCAGAGTGCTTTATCTAACTGAGGAGAAAGAAGAAAAGCAATATTGGAATATCCCCATCGCCAATACCACCGTTATTCTGCTGGGTACTGGCACATCAATTACCCAAGCCGCAGTAAGAATGCTGGCTCAAGCAGGTGTATTAATTGGTTTTAGTGGCGGTGGCGGTACACCTTTGATTATGGCTAATGAAATTGAATGGCTATCACCGCAAAGCGAATACCGACCGACAGAATATGTGCAGGGTTGGATGTCGTTTTGGTTTGAAAGTGAAAAACGGCTAAAAGTCGCGAAAAAATTTCAGGTCTTACGTTTAGAGTATCTGAAAAAAGTCTGGGGAAAAGACAGAGACTTACAGAATGAAGGTTTTAGAGTTGATGATGTTGATACCCTGCGGGCGTTAGAGTGCTTTACTGCAAAAATAGAGACGTGCAGCAATGTGACTGAATTACTGTTAGTTGAAGCACAACTAACGAAGAGCCTCTATAAAATCGCCGCTAATCGTACTAAACAAGGCGATTTTGTCCGAGACCATGCCAGTGTTGATAATGCCAATGCCTTTTTAAATCACGGCAATTACCTCGCCTATGGTTTAGCCGCCACCACTTTATGGGTATTAGGCATTCCACATGGTTTTGCCGTCATGCACGGTAAAACGCGGCGCGGTGCATTAGTGTTTGATGTCGCTGATCTAGTCAAAGACACCTTAATACTGCCGTGGGCATTTATTTGTGCCAAAGAACAAGCGACAGAGCAAGAGTTTCGCCAGCAATGTCTACAAAACTTCACCCAGCATAAAGCACTAGATTTTATGTTTGATGCGATTAAAACCCTCAGCATAGAAGGCAATACCCTATGATGGTCACCTTCGTTTCACAATGTGAGCATAAAGCCCTTAATCGAACGCGCCGCGTATTAGATGCCTTCGCCAACCGTATCGGAAGCCGCACTTGGCAAACTGTGATTACCGAAGAAGGTTTACAAGCGGTTAAAAAACTATTACGCCATACTGCCACTAAAAATACCGCCGTTTCTTGTCATTGGATACGCAGCCGTAGCCGTAGTGATTTATTATGGGTAGTAGGCAATCGCAGTAAATTTAATGCACAGGGAATAGTGCCAGTAAACTTTACCGAAGCCGAAATCAGCCAGTTTATGGACAATAGCCAATGGCAAACCATAGAAATTATCAAATACGCATCTGCCATTGCTGGTTTATTTCACGACTTTGGCAAAGCAAATGAACTGTTTCAACAAAAGTTAAACTCAAATTATCATGGTTTAAGATACGAACCTTACCGCCATGAATGGGTATCACTTCGACTATTTCAAGCATTTGTAGGTGATGATAAAAATGATGAACAGTGGTTGATTGCTTTAAGTCAGATTGAGAGTAATGAGTTTTCTAACTATTTTAAAGATGGCTTAGATGGAGAGGTTAAAAACAATCATCCTCTTGAAAAGTTACCACCATTTGCCAAATTGATTGCTTGGTTAATTCTTTCACATCATAAATTGCCTTTATTTCCAGATTGGAAAGAGTTTGAAAATAAGCCGCCGAAACCTGCTTTAACTTTAGAATATGTAGATAAATGGATTACAAAAAATGAATTTAATGCCATTTGGAATTCCCATAACTGCAAAGATCAAGATCAAAAAGCCCTGATAGAAAAGAATTGGGAGTTTAAATCATTGCCTGTGGCAAGTATGCAATGGCGTTCAAAAGCTTGCTTGTTATCCTCAGAAGCAAAAGCAAAATTACCACTGGTTTTGAAACAACAGGATACTGATTGGCTAAATAATCAACTTTTTACAACACATTTCTCTCGGCTTTGTTTGATTTTGGCTGACCATTATTACTCTTCATTAGATGAGGTAACTGAGGAATGGCGCAACCCAAATTATGAAGTTTATGCAAATACCTATGGTAGAAGCCATGCAAAAGCAGGACAGTTTAAGCAAAAGCTTGATGAACATCTTATCGGTGTTGCCCATCATGCCCAAAAAATCGCTAAAGCCTTACCTAAACTCAATGCAAGTTTAAAACCGCTTAAGGGAAACTCAGCTCTAACTGGCAATGTAAAAAAAGAATATAAAGATGATTTTGGTTGGCAAGATGATGCAAAAAAACTCGCCAAAGAAATAGGAAAAACAACGCTTGAACACGGATTTTTTGGCATCAACATGGCTTCTACAGGTAAGGGAAAAACACTGGCTAATGCAAAAATAATGTACGCACTAGGCAGTGCAGCAGGAAGAATTAGGTTTAGTGTTGCATTAGGTTTAAGAACATTAACTTTACAAACAGGGTTAGCCTACAGAAATGAATTGAAACTGAGCAACAAAGACCTCGCGATTGCGGTAGGTGGCGATGCTGTTAAACAATTATTTGAACAAAAAAATCAATTTTCAATTCAACCTGAACAAACAGAAACAGGCAGTGCATCACAAGAAGAATTTTTAGATGCTGATTTGTATGTGGATTACGCAGCAGATACTTATGAACACAGCCTTAGCAGTTGGACTAAAAATAATATTCAACTAAATAAACTGATACACGCGCCCGTTTTAGTGTGTACTATTGACCATCTCATGCCCGCAACAGAAGCCACCAAAGGCGGTAAACATATTCCAGCTATGTTGCGCTTATTAACGTCAGATTTAATATTGGATGAACCCGATGATTTTGGTCTTGAAGATTTACCTGCATTGTGTCGATTAGTGCATTGGACGGGATTATCAGGAAGCCGTGTTTTATTATCCACTGCCACCATGCCACCTGCTTTAGTTTATGCTCTTTTTCAGGCTTATCAACAGGGCTGGGCAGAATATGCTAAAGCCAATATTAATAATTGGAATGGAGAAATTGCCTGTGCTTGGTTTGATGAATTTGATAAAAATCATCAGCCTGAACAGCATAAAGATTTTAATACTTTCAAAGCATCACACGAAAAGTTTATTCAAAGTCGTATAAAGTCGATTAATACACACAGCAAACCCCAACGAAAAGCCATCGTAATCAATATTGAACAACACAAAGGCGAAACCGTTATTTTCAATATAGCGAAAGTGATACATACGCATATAGAAAAATTACATAAAGAGCATTACCAAACACAGAATAATAAAAACATTTCTGTTGGTTTAGTTCGTATGGCAAATATTAATCCTTTAGTTACAGTAGCTAAAACATTATTAAAACTTGATGCGCCCGAAGATACTTGTATTCATTATTGCGTTTATCACAGTCGTTATCCACTAGCAGTACGTTCCTATTTAGAAAATAAATTAGACAAAATTCTTAATCGAAAAAATATAAACGATATTTGGCAACATAACGAGATAGCAGAAAAACTACAAAAATATCCACAAAATAATCATATATTTGTTATTATTGCATCGCCCGTAGCAGAAGTCGGTAGAGATCATGATTATGATTGGGCAATTGTTGAGCCTAGCTCCATGCGCTCTATTATTCAATTAGCAGGTCGAGTGCTAAGGCATCGTAAAGATATACCTGAAACACCAAATATTCTGTTATTAAATAAAAATTATAAAGCACTTAAAAATAAAAAACCTTGCTTTGAAAAACCAGGTTTTGAATCAAGACAATTAAAACCCATTGCTTCATACGATTTGAATGAAATTTTAAATAAAGAACAATATGAAGAAATTAATTCAATTCAAAGAATCATTGAACCTAAAAAAAATACTGAGCGCACCTATTCAAATTTAGTTGAATTAGAACACGAGGCACTTAACTTTAAACTATTTTCCAATAATGATGGTGCAAAGATATGGTGGAAAAATCATCCTCACTGGTGCGGAGAAGTGCAAAGACAACAACGCTTTAGACAATCTAAAAAAGATGAAGCCTATTATCTTTGTCTGAAAGATGAAAATTCAAACACTTATTGGCAATGGAAAAATGAAAATGTTTCACCACCTAAGTTTGGTGAATTAGTCGGTATAACAATCAATAATAATATAGAAATTGAATTAGGTAAAAATAGTTTTTTCTGGTTTAATTTGAATGCTGAAAAAATTTATTCAGCATTAGCAAAAGACTTTCATGATGATTTATTAACAATTAGTCATCGTTTTGGTGAAGTGCGATTAGTTGAATATGACGACAATAAAATTGAACAATACAACTACCATGAAAATTTGGGACTATACCAAGAAATAGGAAATAAAGATGACAATCAATATTAGAAAATTTGAATCATGGGAAGATGTAATTAAAAACTTCTTTGAACAAAAAAAAGAAGTAGAGGGAATTACATATTTGAAAGCAGAAATCAAAAAGATAGCTGAACAGTATGCGAAAATAGATTATTTTGATGATTCAGAATTAGAGTCTTTTTTTGATACCAAAAAAAACCAAAAAACAAAAGAACAAACAGATATTGCGTTCCAAAGAGAGAAGTCTTTGAAAATATTAAGACTAAAAAACAAACCTGAAAATATTGATTTCAAAAAGTTAATAAGCAACTATCGTTTAGAAATAAAAAAAATAAACGAAAAATTTAATCCTAATCTATGGTTGGAAAATAGCTCAAAAAAAGCGTCCAGTGTTAGTTTAGCAACTCATGTAATTAAACTAACACACTCTAGTATTACTAGCCCTTCTTTATATGATAAAATAGACGATATAAAATATAGTTATTTAACAACGTCATTCTTAAAAGAAAAAGTAGTTGATGGTGCGGTGAGTGGTGCTCAATATGCACCTATATTTCAATTTCTTGAACTCGAATTCAACGGCGAAAAATTAGCCTCAAAATTTGCGGATACAAACAACGTAATTCTCGATAGTTTTTCTGAAAACAATGAGCAACTTACTCAGTGGAATACTGGTTTTAATCAAGCTCTATCTTCTAAAGAAAAAAGCAGTCATAGTCTGGCAAAACAAATTTATTATCCAGTAGAAAATACATTTACACTTGAACCGACTTCATATCATTTGCTTTGTCATCTTAAATCTTCATCTTTGGCTCAAGCGGTTTTTGAAAAAATATCTGATGACGAACAAAAAAAGTATAAGAGCTTAAAAGAAAAAAACAAATATTCTGAAATAACTACCGTTGCCTTTATTAAAAAAGCTAAATTAAGTGTTACCAAGAGTAATCATATTAATGCTTCACAGCTAAATGGTAAAAGAGGCGGAAAGCTATTTTTATTTTCGACTCAGCCCCCCACTTGGAAAACTCAATTAAAACCACCTGTTTATAAAAAGTCATTATTTGACAACTTTTCTAATAGTGACATTAAGGAAGATATTGATTATTTGCGTGATTTCTTACTTCGTTTTGAACGTATTGATTTGAGTATTAAAGACCCTAAACGATATGCTCACTTAGAACGCTGGGTCAACAGCATTATTGATGAAGTTTTATTTTATGCAAATAGTATTCAAAAACTACCATCGGGTTGGTCAGCTAACGAAGACATCAAATTAAAACCAGCACATCAGTATTTTCTTGATCCATTCCGAGATGAAGAAAACTTTCAAAACCAACGTAAAGCTAACGATTGGCAAGGCATAGTTTGCAAAGATTTTGCCAGTTGGTTAAACAACAAATTAGCGGGTAAAGAAAAACAATTTACACCACAAGCTGAACATACTCGTATGTGGATAACATTATTTGAAAATCCACTTCGAGAAGATTGCGAAACCATTGATGCCCAAATGCAATACAACATTCAAAAGGAAACAGCATGAATCAATACATTCTGATTAACCGCATAAAAGTACAAAATGCCAATGCAATTGCTGGCTTTACTTGGGGGTTTCCTGCTATTACTCATTTTCTAGGTTTTACTCACAATCTATCGCGTAAATTAGCCAATACTGATGATTTTAACGATATTTATTTATCGGGTTGTGCTGTCATTGCGCATGAACATCATGTGCATACTTATAGTAACTATGGTGAATATGAATTTACCCAAAGCAGAAATCCAGCTTATCAACATGGTGAAGAATCAAAAAATAAAGTAAATACTCCGCCTGTGATTGAAGAAGGTAAAATGAATATGACGGTTTCTTTACTCATAGAATATAAAGGGCATATTGGTGGTAATTCGAGTGAAGATTTTAATATGTGGCTTAAAAAATCCTGTTTTTTACAAAGATTGGCTGGTGGAACGATTCTTGATATTCACAGTATTGATATATTGGATGACAAGGCACTCAGAATAATTAAAGGCAAATTAATACCAGGATTCATATTAAGAGACAGCTCTAGTTATCTGGAAGAACACTATCAAGCATTATCTAAAGACAATGAAAATGTAGAATTACTAGACGTATGGTTAGATTTTATTGCTCTCAAACAAAAAGCACGTCCAACATCGGATTTAATCAGCAAACATTTTAAAAAATTGAATAAAAGTAATCCGACTGAAAATCAATATAGCCACTTAATAAAGACATGGCAAGAACATTTAGAAACACCTTATCAAGTGGGTATTACTCCAACAGAATTAAGCGATTATTTTAATCAATTAGAAAACAATAAAACCAATGCCGCATTATTAACTCAATGGCAAAATTATTGTTCTCCCGATGAAAAAACCAATGCAGATTGGGAATATATTGAAAAACCAAAAAATGGCTATTTAGTACCTATTATGGTGGGTTATAAAGCTATTTCAGATGAATATGAAAAATGCGAAGTAGAAAACATCAGGGCAAAAGAAACAGATGACGATGTAACTAAAGTTACTTTTGTTGAATCTGTTCATAGTATTGGTAAATGGCAAAGTGTGCATCGCTTAAAAGATATTGAAGAAATATCTAATTGCATTTGGCATTATCATTATGAAAAAAACTGGTATCTATGCAAACAAGGAGCTTATATTCAACAACCTCAAGACAATAATACTTATTCATACTAATATCACTATTTAAACACAAGGAATCAACAATGGCTAAAAACACTATAGAATTACCCAGCTTACTTTCATTTGAACGTAAACTAGAAACATCTGATGCGTTAATGTATTCAGGTAACTGGTCTGATATTCCTGTTCATTTTGGAGAAGAAACACGTCCAAAAGATGAAAAAGAAAAAAAAGCTCCACTTTGGAATCCCATCAAAATAACACCACGATTTAATCGTTCAACCCAAAGTGCGCATGGAATAGACGATGCTAAAAAAACAGAGCCAAACCCAGTATCTTCTGGTAATGATGATGCTGTATTACCTCAAGACAAAGATACCCTAAAAGTCAGTTTCACTTTAAGGGTTATTGGTGGTTTAGGTATTCCATTTGCTTGTAATAAACCAGACTTTGAAAAAAAGATTAAAGAATGTGTTAATCAATTTAAAGGCAATAATGGAGAGGGATTAAAAACCTTAGCCTATCGCTATGCTTACAATATTGCCAACGGTCGCTTTTTATGGCGTAACCGAGTATGTGCAGGCGATATAACCGTTCATGTTTTCATTAATGAAGAAAAAACACCATTGGAATTTAAACCCTATAAATATTCATTAAAAAATTTTGATGAAAACAGTACCAATGAAAACTTACAAACACTGGTCAGTCATTTTCTAACAGGGCTTAATCACAGCGAACAAGACTTTGTTTTTTTTAAAGTGGATGCTTATGTAAAACTAGGCAATGGTCAACATATTTTCCCGTCAGAAGAAATGAACATGAACGAGAAGGGAAAAAAACTGTTTAAATTAAATGAGTGTGCTGCAATGCACAATGTAAAAATTGGTAATGCCCTACGCACGATTGATGATTGGTATGATACTGAAGTATTAATCAAGACCATTAATGACAAAGGCAAGGATGCTACAGACACCGTTCAAATAGATGTACAGGATAAACTCCCTATCGCTATCGAACCCTACGGCTCTGTCACTCAACGTGGTTGCGCTTTCCGACATAAAGATGAAGATTTATATAGCTTGATGCTTCATTGGGTCAATGATAGAAATGACCAGTTAACCGATGAGAGTAAAAACTATGTACTAGGAAATCTGATACGCGGAGGTGTATTTGGCGGGAAGTCTTCATGAAATACTATCTTGAAATGACTTTACTGCCGAATGAGGAGATACCGCTTTTTTTCCTATGGGAAAAAGTCTATCAACAACTGCATTTAGCATTGGTTGAACAAGCAATTAAAAAGGAAGTTGTTGATAATTCAGGCAATAAAAAACTGATTAAAGTATCAAAAATAGGCATTTCTTTTCCCAGTCAAAACGTAAAAAGGCATCACCTAGGGCATCAATTACGCGTGTTTGCGCCCACACAACAACAGCTAGAACAATTTAACGCGCAGCGTTGGTTTGATTCGCTTAGTGATTATGTGCATTTAACCCGCATTCGAGCTGTGCCTGACACAGTGAAAAAGTACGGCTGTTATTTTCGGATTCAAACGCAAAATAACAACGAACAGTTGAGTAATCGCAGAAGTCGGCGACTCAATATCAGCATTGATGAAGCCATGAAACATTTTGCCTCGCGTGAAGAAGAATTGACCGACGCGCCCTTTATTTACGTCAAAAGTAGCAGTTCTGGTGAGCGTTTCCCTTTATTCATAGGTCATCTTGAACAAGCGGAGACAAGCGAGAAAAGTTTTAGCTGCTATGGTTTGAGTAAATACAGCACCGTACCGATTTTTTGAACCCTTGTTTTACCAAGGTTCTTGTTATTTTTGACCAATGTTTTTTGCTCTTTAAAAAAACACAATAAAATCAATGTGTTATATTAGGCTGTTTTTTCATTGGTAAAAACAGTAAAAATAGCTTAACCTATTGTTGCGCTTAATTTTTTTTGATTAAGCGCACAGTTCACCGCCGCACAGGCAGCTTAGAAAACCAATGGTGACAGGTTCTGACGTGGCAGTACGTTCACCGCCGCACAGGCAGCTTAGAAAAACAACTGAACTTACAAAGTCAATCAGGCAACGTTCACCGCCGCACAGGCAGCTTAGAAAATGACAAAACAGCTAAAGCTGCGGCTTTAGTTGTTCACCGCCGCACAGGCAGCTTAGAAAATGTGAATACATTCATTTTGTGCTTTACTAGCGTTCACCGCCGCACAGGCAGCTTAGAAATGCCCAACGCAAAACCGTCATAAAAACAGTCTGTTCACCGCCGCACAGGCAGCTTAGAAACACTGTTTGATAGCACCATAAACAGTCTTACAGTTCACCGCCGCACAGGCAGCTTAGAAAATGCGGGGTGCGGTCATCACGACCTGCCCACTGTTCACCGCCGCACAGGCAGCTTAGAAATATCCGCCCCCGTTGCCGCTCATCACGTTGCCGTTCACCGCCGCACAGGCAGCTTAGAAAAAACGGTAATGAAAGAATGCACCGTATAGAGCGTTCACCGCCGCACAGGCAGCTTAGAAAGATGCCCGACAACATCAAAGCGGTGTTTAAGAGTTCACCGCCGCACAGGCAGCTTAGAAAATTCATCAACGCAGCGACTTTTTCCCGTTGCTGTTCACCGCCGCACAGGCAGCTTAGAAAAAGTTCTTAGCTAGAGTGTTGTTGATTAAAATGTTCACCGCCGCACAGGCAGCTTAGAAATGTACCGATAATTTTTGATGAAGCGCAACACGGTTCACCGCCGCACAGGCAGCTTAGAAAATTAATGTGTATTGCATTGTTCAGACTGCCCCGTTCACCGCCGCACAGGCAGCTTAGAAAAAAAACTTGAAACTAACTGTTTTAACTGCTAAGTTCACCGCCGCACAGGCAGCTTAGAAAGATAGACGGGGCAGTTGCACCAAAGGCAATAAGTTCACCGCCGCACAGGCAGCTTAGAAAAACGTGGGCAACAGCAGGCGCGGGACAATGTGGTTCACCGCCGCACAGGCAGCTTAGAAACATAATCAGTGCTAGTCGGATCGCCTTGCAGAGTTCACCGCCGCACAGGCAGCTTAGAAAATCAATGTGACTTGTTAAAATAACGCCTGCATGTTCACCGCCGCACAGGCAGCTTAGAAAATGAACTATAGATTCTAACAACTCGACTAACTGTTCACCGCCGCACAGGCAGCTTAGAAAACCGAGGGTATTTATGACCCTAACAGCAATACGTTCACCGCCGCACAGGCAGCTTAGAAACGCCTTGCACACCTAATTCGTACGCTAAAAAGGTTCACCGCCGCACAGGCAGCTTAGAAATGAGCAAGCGGTTTTAACGACTCAACAGCTTAGTTCACCGCCGCACAGGCAGCTTAGAAATCATCGGTCAGCAAGGGACTTTTAGCCCCCAAGTTCACCGCCGCACAGGCAGCTTAGAAAATTTACCGAAGAATCGTTAAATCGTGATGACTGTTCACCGCCGCACAGGCAGCTTAGAAATTGAGTTTTCGCAATGGGCAGAAGTTGACCAAGTTCACCGCCGCACAGGCAGCTTAGAAAGTGCCGTATTCAGGCGCGTCATCGCCGTATAAGTTCACCGCCGCACAGGCAGCTTAGAAAAATAGCTAAAACGATAAATATTCCACAATCAGGTTCACCGCCGCACAGGCAGCTTAGAAAGTCCAATGACAAGTTAAATTCAATAGGCTCTTGTTCACCGCCGCACAGGCAGCTTAGAAATGTTTAAGTTTGGCTTCACAGCCAAGCTGTACGTTCACCGCCGCACAGGCAGCTTAGAAATTGTGCTGATCTGTTACGCGCCGCTTCCTCAAGTTCACCGCCGCACAGGCAGCTTAGAAACACAAAACACAGACAGCCCCGCCGATGAAAAGGTTCACCGCCGCACAGGCAGCTTAGAAAAATTAATACACTTCAAACTGTTACCAGTGCGGGTTCACCGCCGCACAGGCAGCTTAGAAATCATGGAACTATGCGGGGATACCGACTCCACAGTTCACCGCCGCACAGGCAGCTTAGAAACTTCCTTGGTCTTTTCCCACGCATCAGTTAAAGTTCACCGCCGCACAGGCAGCTTAGAAATTTTGTTCGCTATTCAGGGCAATGTCCTGATCGTTCACCGCCGCACAGGCAGCTTAGAAAATTCTGTTACAGCAGGATGTGCGGGTTTTTTGGTTCACCGCCGCACAGGCAGCTTAGAAAATGAGTGTTGGTGATGGTGGCAAGGCTTACGGGTTCACCGCCGCACAGGCAGCTTAGAAAAGCCGCCCATGTTACGTTGCCAGTACCGCTTGGTTCACCGCCGCACAGGCAGCTTAGAAAATCACGTCACCATATCTATTTTAAAGTCATGAGTTCACCGCCGCACAGGCAGCTTAGAAAGACTGATAGCCCTGTTATTTCTCAGTCTTATGGTTCACCGCCGCACAGGCAGCTTAGAAAGTCTAATGCCTTGTGTTTTGGGTCATAGTCATGTTCACCGCCGCACAGGCAGCTTAGAAATTACGCAAGCGGTAACTTTGCTGGTACTTTTGTGTTCACCGCCGCACAGGCAGCTTAGAAAGTCACCTTTGCCAAGCAATGTGTTATCAACGTGTTCACCGCCGCACAGGCAGCTTAGAAATTTGAAAGTATAAAAGTTGGTGAAGTGCTTAAGTTCACCGCCGCACAGGCAGCTTAGAAAGAATGCCACAGCATCGGAGATTGCCCTGGATGGTTCACCGCCGCACAGGCAGCTTAGAAATTTGTCTATGCAAAATAACGAGATTATGTCTGGTTCACCGCCGCACAGGCAGCTTAGAAATTGGCAATGCCCCATATTTCGCTATCTTGCAAGTTCACCGCCGCACAGGCAGCTTAGAAATTTATCCCAAACACCAGCCGCACAGATTGCGAGTTCACCGCCGCACAGGCAGCTTAGAAAACCTTGGTCTTGAAACATCACGCTTTTTTGTTGTTCACCGCCGCACAGGCAGCTTAGAAATATTTTAGCTCACACTGATTTTATGACCAGAAGTTCACCGCCGCACAGGCAGCTTAGAAAATGCGCTCTGTTCATAATCGCTTGATACGCCCGTTCACCGCCGCACAGGCAGCTTAGAAAACTTGGTGCAAAGTTGATTGACCTGCCGATTGGTTCACCGCCGCACAGGCAGCTTAGAAAAGGAATTTATCGCGGCGTTGGTGTAGGCGGTGGTTCACCGCCGCACAGGCAGCTTAGAAAGCTAGACATACCAAGCCCCATGCTTTGAAACCGTTCACCGCCGCACAGGCAGCTTAGAAAAAAAAATATTGCCGATTTCTTGAACGTGCGATGTTCACCGCCGCACAGGCAGCTTAGAAAGTTGATTATCCAGTGCATAGTGATAGTATTATGTTCACCGCCGCACAGGCAGCTTAGAAAAAGGAAGTTGAGGAAGCGGCGCGTAATAGGTCGTTCACCGCCGCACAGGCAGCTTAGAAAGTGGTGTATGCACTGAAATCCAGCAATTCATAGTTCACCGCCGCACAGGCAGCTTAGAAAAAGTGTTTAAGGGGATGGCTGACGCGATTAACGTTCACCGCCGCACAGGCAGCTTAGAAATTAGTCAGCTTGGCTTTATCGAGCGGCGTTGTGTTCACCGCCGCACAGGCAGCTTAGAAAACAATTGATGAAATGTCAACGGTGGATTTAGCGTTCACCGCCGCACAGGCAGCTTAGAAAAGAT
>JAPLRZ010000071.1 GCA_026398895.1 Methylococcales bacterium | reverse complement strand
TTCTTGTCAATACTTTATTTTTCTTCCCTTTTAATCCGCTTTCAAAGTTACTCATAAATGACTCAACCCTAAAACCCCGTCCTTCCTGATCAACCCCTACACTTAATTCCTGCTTAGTGCCGAAGTCAGCTGGCTATTATATCTAACTCAGATCTGTTGTCAATAAAAAATTACAGTCCCCCAGTAAAATACCACCCAAACCCAGAATGACATTTATTGTCACTTATCAATGATTTTTGTCACCTTTTTTAAAAATTATTGTCTAAACTTGGATTATCATGATTAATCAATAGCAAAGACGGTATTTAATAGTTATATTGATTAGTTGGTTAAAGGGAATCAACTAAATTGATACGATAGGCACGATATATGCTTTACTTCTCTGGAAATAAAGGTTTTTTTGATAATAGCAGTAGTTGAAAACCTCATTTATCCTCATTATACTGAATCAAAATTAAATCACGCCAATCGGTTTTATCATCAGGTCGTAGCGTTTCAAAGGAAATCAGACAGATTATGTATAATCATTCTAAACCAGCTTCTGGCTTTACGCTGTTGGAACTTATCGTTGCTATTTCTATTGCAGGTATTTTGATGGCGATGGCGATACCAAGCTTTAGCGACATGATGAGGAATAATCGCTTAACGACCTATGCCAACGAGCTAGTCACATCGTTAAATCTAGCGCGGAGTGAAGCTGTTAAACGGGGTATTCCTGTCACCACTCGTAAAATCACTTGTACAACAGGTACTTATTGGAGTAGTTGTGGTTGGAATGTTTTTGTAGATGATGGCGGTTGTAGTAATAGTACTAATCTTGCCGTTCCGCCTCCTTGTGTTACTACTAATAATGGCAATGGCGTACTTGACGCAAACGAACAACTTCTTAGAACATACGACAAACTCCCCGACAACTTTTCCTTAATAGGCAATAGTTCTTTCGTGAATCGTGTTACCTATCAAGCAGATGGGACTACTAATAATACAGGGGGTAGTTTTTCCCTTTGCGATAACAGTGATGGCAACATCAATAAAAAGCTCTACAAATCCACATCCAGACTAATCATTATTAGCACTATTGGTAGAGTGCGAATGGGCAAAGACACCGATAATGACGAACTTCTTGAAAAGGATGGTGGAACAGAAACCTCTACTTGTGCGACCCCATGAAAACAAACACTGGATTCACACTCATTGAAGTGCTAATTGCCATGCTAGTGTTAGCAATTGGTTTATTAGGGCTGGCTGCACTTCAAACCTACACACTCAGAAGCAATCTAGCTGCTTATAATCACGGGCAAGCGACTCAGCTACTTTATGATATGGCGGATAGGATGCGGGCTAATAATTGCAAAGCCAGTCCAACCGCTACTCCCCCTGTCACCTGCCCTACCGCTGCCAATTATATTATTGCCAACACTAGCACAGACAATCGTACCGCTGGTGTAACTGTAAGCAGTTCCCACGCGTGCAAAACAGTGGGCAATACCACCTGCACCGCCTTGCTATTATCAACCTACGACCTTATCGAATGGAATAATGCTATTGCCGCTACCCTACCGATGGGCAGAGGTTGCATAGCGGCAGGTAATGGTGCTGGGATTTTTAATCTTTATATTACTTGGGACGACGACCGCAGTGGCGTAGTCACTACCGATGTCGCTGTCCCTACTGGTTGCGCCACATTCACTGACACAGCCGCTAGTGGTACAACCGCCGATCCCGTCTTCACCATGAGCTTACAGCCATGAAAACCTTTCATAGTAATTCGCTTCAACGTGGTTTTACCCTGATAGAACTAATGATAGCGATGCTTATCGGTGTGTTCTTAATGGGTGGTGTCATACAGATTTTTCTCAGTGCTAAACAAGCCTATCGCTTACAAGAAAATCTATCTCGACTCCAAGAAAATGGTCGGTTTGCGATGGACATTATTACTAAGGATGTTCGCATGGCGGGGTTTGCTGGATGCGCATCCAAAATATCTGTTAATAATATTGCTACCCCCGTAAGCCCAAGCCCCAATCCTGCTACCATTCCAACTGCGGCTACTGCGGTTGTTACCGTTCCTACTTCTGCTACTGTTTCTGGCACTAGCAGGGCAATTAATGGTGTCGATGGTGCTAATGTGACTGCCAGTAACTGGGATGGTGCGGCATACCCTGCTGCCTGTGGGACAACTCCTGCTAATCAGTGTATAGCGGGTACTGATGTCATTAGCATTCAATCAGCAACTTCTTGTGGGGGACAATTAACTATCACGACTACTGGAACGCAAATTCAAATAAATACCGCCAATACCTGTGGAATATCAGCCAATGATGTACTTATTATTGCCAATTGCACAACTGCTGATATTTTTGTCGCCAATAGTTACGCTACGGGAATTATTGGATATGACACTACCTCGCATAATATTGCTAAAGGTCTAAGTGCAACTTACGGCACTGATGCTGAAATATTAACTGCTAAATTAACGAGTTATTTTATTCGCTCAGGTGCTGGCGGCATACCTGCGTTATACCGTGTCGATAACGCCAAAGCAGCAGGTGGTACAAATCCAGTCGAATTGATTGAAGGCATCGAAAATATGCAGATTTTATATGGTGTAGATAGTGATTTAACACCCGATTATCTACCCAATTATTATGTTGATGAGTCAAAAATTCCTCCTACGATTCCTACTAAGAATAGCACTGGTACTACGGTTAATGCTGATGGTTGGACACGAGTAGTCAGCGTGCGTATCAATATATTAGCCGTGACACCAGACAATAATTTAACAGATGCACAACAACCTTTTCTTTTTAACGGCACAACCTACGCAACAACCGCTAATCCGATACCTCAGGTTTGTTCCAACAACGGCGTAATAATCACCACAGCACCACTAGACTCTACTACACCACCAGCTTGCAGTAGTCCAAATAAACTGGTGAATGACCTTAGAATCCGCCGTGTGTTTTCCACAACCATCGCCGTGCGTAATCGGCTACCCTAAACGGTGAGTATCATGATTAATCAACATTCTTTATCAATGCCCACTATCGCCAAGCATCAAACAGGCGTAGTGCTGATTATCAGCCTAATTATGCTATTAGCCCTGACGCTCATCGGGGTCACCAGTTCCAGTGTGACCAGTTTAGAAGAGAAAATGGCGGCAAATAATAAAAACATAAACCTTGCTTTTCAAGCCGCCGAAGCAACGTTGCGTGACGTAGAAGGCAGTTTACAAGGGAGTAAACGAATTTTTACGCGCACCACAACTGATGCCCAGCAAACAGGTGTTGGGGTCACACAAAAAGGCGACAATAAAGGGCTTTATAGCGTATTACAGCCCCCTTGCCCAACCATCACTGGTGAAAAATGCCCGTTGAGACCCGTAACTACGTTACAGCCTTTTTACAAATATGTTACATGGACTGATACCGCCAAAACTGCTGAATATGATACGTTGAACAGTAGCAACAAATTAATAGGTCTTTATAAACGCCCACGTTATATCATTGAAGAACTTGGTTGTACTGCGGGTTCAGGCGCGGCGGAAGAAGGGTATGGTAGCGGCACGGATTATTCTGGCGGCGGTGTAGCCTCCACTGAAACAGTTTTAGTGCGTATCACAGCACACGGTTGGGGCAGTAACGAAAATTCGGTGGCAACATTACAAAGTGTAGTTAAAATTACTTACACCAATGGTACTCCTTGTCAGTAGCATTCATAATTGCCCCGCTACCCACAATCGATAATAACTTTTGAACAAGAAAACTTTATTAAGGAGTTCGACATGAACACTCGATTTACACACAAAACCGCTCTTAGCCTGTTGTTGGGTGGCACATTGAGTGTCATGCTAACTCCCGCATGGGCAGTATTCACCCCATTGGATATATCACAAATTCCTTTAATCTTAGGTACATCAGGGATGATACCCAATGTCATGCTGATGATTGATAACTCAGGGTCTATGGCAACAGATGTCCCGCTTGTCGGTCCGCCTGTATTGCCTAGCGATATGCCATCGGGTTTTACTTACACTTGCGCCAATACAGTGAGTAGTAAAGGGGTAACAACCGTCAAGATTATTGCAGGTGGGGCAAGTACAGCCGCAGCGGCGACAACAGTGATTAGGGTGAAAATGTCGGGTGACAATAGCCCAAAAGTTTACAAAGTGAGTACAAGTAGTCTTGTTAGTTTTGGTAGCTCAATGTGTTTTGATAACACCCAATACTATAAAGTGGCAAACTATGATGATGCTACACTCTTAGGAACGGGGGCTTTCTTAGGTGCAAACCTAAATTGGTATTTTTCAAAATTGGCGGCAACGCCATTTACCGTAACGTTAACCAAACCCACCACGGTCACAGTCGCCACAACCACTACGCCACTTTATTTTGTGCAAGGTAGCCTAATAGGTAGCTTGACTCCGCCGTATTACTCAACACGCATGAAAATTGCTAAGGATGCGAGTATCAACTTGGTGAATAAGTTAACGCCAAAACCTGATGAGCAGGCAACCATACGCATAGGCTTAAGTACTTTAAACGGGACAGATGGTGGTCAAATACTTGTCGCTTTAGATGACCTCTCTGATCCGACCCAAGATGGTTCAGGTGTCCCTCAGAAAAAAAACGTTCGGTCGCATGTTCAAGCGCAAAGAATCCTTGATAAGATCGGCACAACAACGCTATCAGTGAGTAATAACAATATTTCGGTATCGAGCAACACAGGTCTAGGCACTACCAGCTACACACCAACGGCAGAAACCTTAGCAGAGATTGGTAAGTATTTCACGACAATTCCAATAACAGTACCTCCTACACCACCACTACCTCTTACGCTACATCCTAGCGGGACGGCTGCCAACCCAATCCCCACATGCACTACCAATCCCTTATCCTCTGTTAAATGCACCGCTCCTATTGCCAGCATCTTTCCAAGCACAATTAATGATAATACTGGCAGAGCTACTTGTGCTGATCCAACCGATCCCGATAATGTAGATAAAAGTGTTGCTTGCTTTTCAATCCCTCCTATTCAAGCCTCTTGTCAACAAAGCGCGGTTATATTAGTCTCTGATGGCTTACCTAATGCGGATAGAGCTATTAGCACTTATCTACAAGACTATACGGGCGATTGTTCTGCAACAAAATCACCACGGCTTTGTGATTCAACGGCAACAACCGATGATGCAGTTTACTTCCCAGGACCTAGCACTCCAATCAGCAGCACAGTAAGTACCAATAGCTGTGATTCAAGTCCCTTCTATAGTATGGTGTGTAAAAATGGCAGTAAGCCAGGACGGGCTTATGAACAAATGGGGAGTGATTACTTGGACGATGTCGCCAAAGCCTTGTATGAAATGGACTTACGTCCCGATACCCCAGATTTTAAAAATAATATAGTGACCTACACTATCGGTATTGCTGATCCTTCTTTAAAATCAAATTCAATATTGAAGGATGCGGCGGCGGTTAGCAATGGGCAGTTTGTTTTTGCTGAAGACTACCAAACACTAGCTACTGCACTTGATGATTTCGTAACGACTATTAGAAAGGGCATAGGCTCATTTTCCGCTATTGCAGT
The DNA here is from genome assembly GCA_026398895.1 of Methylococcales bacterium. Classification (GTDB taxonomy): domain Bacteria; phylum Pseudomonadota; class Gammaproteobacteria; order Methylococcales; family Methylomonadaceae; genus UBA4132. Next base: position 16,324 of record JAPLRZ010000071.1, on the reverse strand, counting down.
GAACTCTGGACAACTCAGTTCTGATACTGCGGTGTTTCAAGCCATTTACGATGCGACCGATTGGACAGGGGATTTTAAAGCCTTTGCACTCAGTGCCACTGGGGTTAATTCAGTCGCTGTGTGGAATGCAGGTGAAAAAATACCCGTTTGGACGGATCGTAAACTATTCACTTATAACTCAACCAATAAAGGCATAGGTTTTGGTTCAGTAAGCAGTGAAAATGCGGGAGTCTGTGGTTTGTTATCTACCGATCAAAAAACTAAACTTGGTTATTCTGCTCCTGTTCCTGCTACTTGCGCGGCTACCGATGAAGCCGTGTTACGGTTAAATTATCTACGCGGTGATAAAAGTAAAGAAGTTGTCAGTCCTACCCATCCTAATTACACGACAGACAGTCGTATTAGCAATACCAGTCCAGTATTTCGCAACCGCACCCGTTTTTATCAAGCCGATGGCAGTGTGAGACAAGATCTGTGGTTATTAGGCGATATAGTCAATGCTGATCCTGTCTATGTTGGTACAGAAAGCTATGGTGGCTATAGCCGTTTGCCTACCGCAGAGGGCGGTGGTGCGACTTACACCAGCTTTGTTAATAGCAAGGATTACACTAAAACAGGTTGGCGAAAAATGGCGTATGTCGGTGCTAACGATGGAATGCTACACGCTTTTGATGCCAGAATCCCTGTCGTAGGAACAGCCACTTATGCAGCAGACCTGCTTGAGGCGGGCAAAGAAGTTTTCGCATTTATACCCGATAGTGTCTACAGTGGATTTAAAAACTTATCATCTCCTAGCTACAAACATCAGTATTTTGTCGATGGGTCAGCGGTTGCCAGTGATGTTTATATGCCTACTACTGGAACTAATGCTGAATGGCGCACAGTCGTGGTCGGCTCAACAGGCGCGGGAGGGAAAGGCGTATTTGCCTTGGATGTGACTACACCTGCTACATTTAGTGCCAGTAATGTGTTATGGGAAATTAGTAATATTGATCCACCGACTGGATTAACTACCACTGAACAAACCGCTTTTATCGATAATATAGGTTACAGCATACCCGCGCCGATCATTGTTAAATTAAACAATAGCACAGGTAACTCGTGGGCAGCACTGGTGGCTAATGGCTATGGAGGCACTAACAATAAAGCCATTTTGTATATTGTTGACATCAAAGACGGTTCAATTATTAAACAAATTGACACGGGTGCAGCCAGTGCAACTAAAGCCAATGGTTTATCGTCACCGTTCGCCGCTGATATTAACCGTGACGGTAAAGCAGATGTGGTTTATGCAGGCGATTTATTAGGCAATATGTGGAAGTTTGATATTAGCTCCCCCGATAAAGCAAATTGGCGAGTGGCTTATGGTACTGGGACAGGAACAGGTACGCCATTACCTTTATTTCAAACCGCGTGTTCTGATGCAACTAGCACAGCAACGTGTAATGACAGTCGCCAACCCATTACTAACAAACCTAAAGTCGGTCCAGTTAGTGCAAGCAATGGTCAATCCAGTGGGGTGATGGTGTACTTCGGCACAGGTCAATATTTTGAAAAAAATGATAACAGCACTGCCAATACCAAAACTCAGTCGTTTTATGGGTTGTGGGATGCGTGTGCCTTGATCAAAGACAGTGGCGGAACCCCAACTTGCAATACAATTCCAATGGCTAACATTGTTAAACAAAGCATTATTCAAGAGTACACAAATATAACTCCCGCAACGACAACAACGCCTGCATATACAGTTCAAGTGCGAGCAACATCTAATAAACCTGTGAGCTATCTCAGTCCTTCAACGACACAAGGTTGGGCGATGGACTTTATAAGTCCACCTCCCCCTGATGGCACGGGTAAAAATGACGGTGAGCGTATTGTGAGTGCTTCCTTATTGCGTGGTGGACGCATTGTGTTCACCACCTTAATTCCTAATCCTACTATAAAATCCACTGACGACCCCTGTGCAAGTAGCTCTAGTAGTACAGGTTGGCTAATGGAGTTAAATGCCAATACAGGTGCGCGTCTTGCCGACCCTGCACTGGATATTACAGGGGATCTGAAAGTAAATGGCTCAGACATTTTTAACTTATCTAGCACAGCTGTGGCACAAGATAAAATAGCAAGCGGTACTAATGGTACAGGTACAACTACCTCAACCAATATACCTGGTTCAGGTGTAAAGCTAGAATCTAGTAGTGACGGAGTAGCAGTAGTCACTAATCCAGGGTCTGCGGAACTTAAAATCACAGGCAAAAGCTCAGGAGAAGTGGTTGGCGTAACAGGAGAAGCGGAAATTATTACTGGTACAGGTGCGGCAGAGCGACAATCTTGGCGGGAAGTGGTGAATAATTAACGCTACAAACTAAACCGTTCATGCCACGCTTGTTGAAGCCTGTCATGAGTTTATCGAAGGTATGAACAGTTTAGTAAAAATCCAGCCACTTTTTGAGGAAAACACCAATGCGACAAAATACACAAAATGCTTTTACTCTGATTGAATTATTGATTGTTATCGCTATCGTCGGGGTTTTAGCGGGAATTGCTTATCCCAGTTATCAAGACAGTATGACTAAATCACGCCGAGCCGATGCTAAAGCAGCGTTGTTGGAGTTATCGGTTTTTATGGAGCGGCTGTATACCACGACTGGGTGCTATAACGCTGGAGCGGATAAAATATGCGGTACTACTGATGATTCTACCGCCCCTGTCTTAGCACCTTATCTTAGAACTGATGGGACTGTTGTTACACCTAAATCGGGTAAAGCGAATTACGATCTCAGTCTTTCGATCATTACAGCATCGGAATTCACGCTACAAGCCGCCCCAAAATCAACAGCTCCTGATAGTGTATGTGGTGCGCTTACCTTAAACAGCATTGGTGTTAAATCCGAAGGTGGAACGGGAACAGTGGCGGATTGCTGGTAAATTCTAACCATGCAGGAGTACAAACCTAGGTTTGTACTCCTGCAAATTACGATCTCCATGATCCAATGAATAATCAATATGCCTACAAAGATTGAATAAACGCTCTAACCTCTGCTTGCTCAAACCGCCAAGCTAATTCTTTTTCACTGCTTGGATCATATAAAACAGGGATACGAACAGCATAACGTGCTTGCCAGTGTTCCTGTTCAGCAATATCAATAGTTTCAACCACTTCATCGTAGTCATTACCCAAGCATTCACGAATAATTTCCTCCGCCTGTTCACACAAATGACAGCCTGCTGTGCCTAATAGTATTAAGTGCATAATTGATATTTGGTTTTTTCGTAGAAAAATATAGTTGTATTCTGTGAAGATATAGATAGCTGTGGATAAAATGATTACAAAACCGTTAGCTCTAGGAGTCCAATAGCTTGAGCTATTGGACATAAGTTCTTAGCAACAAGTAAGGATGTATTCATAACGTTGGAGGTCAGGCTTTGCCTGACTTGCAAGCAAAGCCTTGCACTCCCGAATACACGCAAACTTATTGCTACGCACTTAAAACAGCTAAAGCTGTTTTACTCCTGTATTCGGCTAATGATTCAAATGTGAGGCTAACCAACGCGCAGCAACCTCTTCCGCCATCCCTTTACGGCGAGCATAATCGGCTAATTGGTGTTTATCTATTTTTCCGACATTAAAATATTGCGCGTCTGGATGGGAGAAATACCAACCACTGACTGCCGAAGCAGGATACATGGCATAACTTTCAGTAAGTTCGATGCTGGTATGTTCAGTGACATTGAGCAAATCAAACAATTTTTCTTTTTCGGTATGGTCTGGGCAAGCAGGATAACCTGGTGCGGGTCTTATGCCTTGATAGCTTTCATTGATAAGTTGTTCTGGACTATGGGCTTCGTCTTCTGCATAGCCCCAATAGTCTTTTCTTACCTGTAAATGCAAATATTCAGCAAAGGCTTCGGCGAGTCTGTCCGCTAAGGCTTTGAGCATAATGGAACTGTAATCATCATGATCTTTTTCAAATTCTTCCAATTTCGCTTCGATACCGATGCCTGTGGTCACGGCAAAACCACCGATATAATCGGCTTTACCGCTGTCCACTGGGGCAACAAAATCCGATAAGCAGTAATTAGGGCGACCAGGTGCTTTGATGTTTTGCTGACGTAAATGCTGTAACGTTTCGCGAACCTGACGACGAGATTCATCACTATAAACAATAATATCGTCTTCGCTACTGGCAGCAGGAAAAAAGCCCACCACTGCCCTCGCCTGTAACCAATTTTCACTGACAATTTTTTTCAGCATATCTTGCGCGTCATTAAATAATTTTCGCGCTTCTATGCCTACTACTTTATCATCCAAAATTTTGGGATAACTGCCCGCCATTTCCCATGTTTGAAAAAATGGTGACCAATCAATGTAATCCACCAAGGTTGCCAGCGGCAAATTATCAATGACTTTAATGCCTAAAAATGACGGTTTGACAGGCGTAAGTGTCCCCCACTCATATTTATTAGCTCTGGCAGCGTCTAAACTGTGTTGTTGGGTTTTAGCTTCTCTACCTTTGTGACGCGTTCTAACTTCTTCGTATTCTTCACGAATACTTTTAACAAAATCTGCTTTTAAATCACTACTGAGTAAGTTACTCGCCACGCCCACACCCCGCGACGCATCAGTGACATAGACAGTCGCGCCATTAGTGTAATGGGGTTCAATTTTCACCGCAGTATGAGCGCGTGAAGTCGTTGCACCGCCTATCATCAACGGAATAGTAAAACCTTGTCGCTGCATTTCTTTGGCAACATGAACCATTTCATCCAATGAGGGGGTAATCAAACCGCTCAAGCCGATAATATCAACATTTTCCAGCCGTGCTGTTTGCAGAATTTTTTCCGCAGGCACCATCACGCCTAAATCAATCACGTCATAGTTATTACATTGCAACACTACACCGACAATATTTTTGCCGATGTCATGTACATCGCCTTTAACCGTTGCCATGAGAATTTTGCCGTTAGTTTGTCGATCACCTGCGGCTTTGTCAGCATCCATAAACGGCATTAAATAAGCGACCGCTTTTTTCATCACGCGGGCGGATTTAACGACTTGTGGCAAAAACATTTTACCCGCGCCAAATAAATCACCGACCACGTTCATGCCATCCATTAACGCGCCTTCGATAACGTGCAATGGTCTTTCGGCTTCTAATCGGGCTTGTTCGGTATCTTCGTCTATGTAGTCTGTGATGCCTTTAACAAGTGCGTGTTCTAAACGTTTGCTGACTGCCCAACTGCGCCATTCTTGATTTTCTGCTTTGACTTCGCCTGTGCTGCCGTCACCACGGTATTTTTCAGCCAAGGCTAATAATTGATCGGTGCCGCTACCATCATGACGGTTTAATACCACGTCTTCGATGGTGTTGCGTAAATCGTCAGGAACATCGGCGTAAATGGCGAGTTGTCCTGCGTTGACAATACCCATCGTCATGCCCGCTTGAATCGCGTGGTATAAAAACACCGAGTGAATCGCTTCACGCACAGGATTATTACCGCGAAACGAAAATGACACATTGGACACGCCGCCTGAAATTAACGCGAATGGCAGAGTGCGTTTAATCTCGCGGGTGGCTTCAATAAAATCTAAACCATAGTTATTGTGTTCATCAATGCCTGTGGCAATGGCGAAAATATTGGGATCAAAAATAATGTCTTCGGGTGGAAAATCGATTTGCTCGACCAAAATTTTATACGCTCGTTGGCAGATTTGCACCTTGCGGGCTTTGGTGTCGGCTTGCCCTTCTTCATCAAATGCCATGACAATCACTGCCGCGCCATAGCGGCGTACCAGTTTGGCGTGTTTTATAAACGCCTCTTCGCCTTCTTTCAGCGAAATGGAATTGACTACGCCTTTGCCTTGAATACATTTTAATCCCGCTTCCAAAATATCCCATTTGGAGGAATCGAGCATAATCGGTACTTTGGCAATGTCGGGTTCAGCGGCAATCAACATCAAAAAGCGCACCATCGCTTCTTTGGATTCCAGCATCCCTTCATCCATGTTGATGTCGATGATTTGTGCGCCGTTTTCTACTTGTTGTTTGGCAACATCTAGGGCGGCTTCAAAATTACCTTCAATAATTAAGCGTTTGAAAGCGGCTGAACCTGTGACATTGGTGCGTTCACCGACATTGACGAATAAAGAATCCGCACCAATGCTCATTGGTTCTAACCCTGCTAAACGGCATTTTTTTTCAATGGTTGGAAGTGGGCGCGGTGGGTATTTTTCTACTGCATTGACAATGGCTTTAATAGTCGCGGGTGACGTGCCGCAACAACCACCGATAATATTGAGATAGCCGTTGGCTGCCCAATCGGCAATTTCTGCCGCCATTTGTTCAGGCGTTTCGTCATACTCACCAAATTCATTGGGCAAGCCTGCGTTTGGATGTGCGGATACATGGGTATCGGCAATGCTGGATAATTCGGCGATGTATTGACGTAATTCAGTCGCGCCTAAGGCGCAGTTAAAACCAAACGAAATAGGATTGACGTGTTTTAAGGAATTCCAAAATGCGCCTACCGTTTGTCCAGATAGCGTTCTGCCAGATGCGTCGGTAATCGTACCCGAAATCATCACAGGTAATTTATAACCGATGTTATCAAATACTTGTTCAACCGCAAAAATAGCCGCTTTGGCATTCAGAGTATCAAATACAGTTTCAATTAAAATAAGGTCTGCACCGCCTTCAATCAATCCGTGAGTGGCTTCGGTGTACGCTACGACCAGTTCGTCAAAAGAAATATTACGAAAACCAGGATCGTTAACATCGGGTGACATGGAAGCAGTACGCGCCGTTGGCCCTAAGACACCCGCGACAAAACGCGGTTTTTCGGGTGTGCTGTACTGTTCAGCGGCAGCTCTGGCAATTTTTGCCGAAGCCACATTAATTTCGTAGGCTAAGGAATCCATGCCGTAATCCGCCATAGAAATCGTGGTGGAATTGAAGGTATTGGTTTCCACAATATCAGCACCTGCGGCAAAATACGCACTGTGTATCGCGTGGATAATGTCAGGTTGGGTTAAAGACAGTAAATCGTTGTTGCCTTTTAAATCTATTTCCCACTGTGCAAAACGCGATCCACGATAATCTTTTTCTTCCAGCTTATAGCCTTGAATCATTGTCCCCATCGCGCCATCGAGAAATAGAATACGTTGAGACAAGTGTTGTTTGAATAAGTCTGTTCTGTTCATTAAAATTACCTAGGGTGTCTGTGTTGCTTAAAACTAATCATTGCCTAACGCGCTAGCTAGCACTATTATTTTATTCTTTTGTCGGTGATATTGTGTCAAAAGCCAAAATTATACAATTAATAAAAAGCGTTCTTTCTGCGGCTATGGGCGTACAAAGTGATGAAAATAGACGCAAAGAATTTGAACACGGCTCACTATCGACTTATGTAGTCGCTGGTGTGATTTTTACCGTGTTGTTTGTTTGCGGTCTTATTCTGCTGGTTTCTATAATACTGTAGGACAATAAGTCTGTCACAAGATTAGCACTACGCATAAAAAAGCCCAAGCAACACTTGGGCTTTTTATCAATGCAGAGAGCCTGTCTACTTGGAATCTGACTTAAAGCTTTGTTTGATATTTTGGTATATCCCTGCAAACATTTCTTGAAGACCACTGAATAAAGTAGTGACTGAAAACGCTTCTTTGGTGATGAACTTAATGCGTAAGAACGCGATCGCCAAAAAGCTAAGAAGGGAAGGAGATAATTCAAAATACAATGATTTAAGTATGCCACTAAAGCCTAAATAACGCTCTTTATCTTGCCTGTCTTCACCGTGTACCTCGGAGCAGCTTGAATCTTTGAATTGTCCCATATCACCGTCTGCTTCACCCGCTTTTGAGCTGGCTTTACTTGGTTTAATGGGGTTACACACTTCATCTGATGATTTTTGCATCACTGTACTTTCTGTTTTAGAGCCATCTAAGCTAAAAACATTTACATTGATGTCAACCAATAAAAACTGCATCATAAAAAAAACGGCTGCGGCACCTGCAACCCACATCATTACATTACCTACTTTTGCTTTTATAGCTGACTGGTATATCCAAAGAGCTACAAAAATCATTACTATCGCGCCAATCATAAGTTATACCCTACCCTACTGTTATAATTTTTTTAGAAAAAAGAACATACCTGAACATTTCAAAGTCATCTTGCTATCGTCTTTTTCAAGTACTTTACAAGAATCATATTTTTCGCGTCCAGGTGCTGCTTGCTTTTTAATTTCGCCGTTTTCCACGGAATATTTAATAGCAATTTTCATTTCTTTAGTGCGACCTACCGAGTCAGTTGACGTTGTTTGCAACGTACCATCGGATTGAAAGTCCCATTCAATTTTAACTGCTTTTTGTTCGCCATCTAGTTTAATTGCTTCAGCATAGAGATTCCATTTTCCTAAAATCTCAGTGTTGTCTTTTAGTTGAACATCTGCATTTACTGAAAATGCTAAGAAAATTGAGGCTAACGATAACATTTTAACGGTTTTTTTCATTATTTTTTTCCCCCTAGTGTATCTGCTTTAAAGTGCAGAGTTTAAACTATACCACACTGGCTATCGAGCTTTAACTATTCAATGCGCAATATTTATGTTGCCTCATTTTTTAAACGCTATCAACAATAAGCCTTGACTTTAACGTTGCCTAAAGTATCATGCCAATTCCGCTTGCTATGTAGTTAGCAATTTCTCAAAAAAAATATTAGGTAGGAGATATTTATGGGTTTTATATTAGACTTGACTGAAATGTTAAAAGAACCAAAAGGGATGATTGGAGCAGTTGTTGTTATAGCAGCTATTTATTTTCTCGCAAAATGGGTTTTTGCTCCACACCCAGACGACGAAGCATAAGGTCTGTAGCTTTACATTACCTGAGTTGGGTCGTTGCTCATTCATTTTGAATGAGTAGCGACCTCGTTTTTACCACGCTTAAATTTTCTATTTGTTTTATACTTACATGTTTTGCGGTTTTTAAAACATCAAAATGTATAAAACACTCATCGCTACACTTTCAAAACTCCATTCCAAACAAGCCCCCGCAACAGGTGTTGGGTTATTTCGTGTTTTTTATGGACTTGTTACCCTACAGGAAATATTTTTCCTGTTATATTTCAATCATTTAATATTTGACCCGATTCCCTATATCGATGTCGAATTTCCAACAATTCCATTTTTCTTGTGTCTTTGGGCTGTGATTGCCTGTTTTGTGGTAGTGGGCTATCGCTATTCGTTTGCGATGCTCAGTAATTACATTTTTTGGATAGTCTTTGTTAATTTCACCACCATGCAGCGTGATTTTGACGGTGGCTTTGATATTTTTATGATCGGTGCTGGATTCTTTCTGCTGTTTATGCCAGCAGACCGTGCGTTTTCACTCGATAATTTACGCTATAAGCTCAGTACGCCTTTTACACCCTATCAAAGCTACACAAAGCCAACGGTATCGATACTCGCCTATCTTCTGCCTGTAGCGATTTGTTTGGGCTTTCTTTATTTTGATTCGTCTATTCATAAGCTATTTGCCCAACATTGGCGTAATGGGCTGGGTTCGTGGCTACCTTCCACCCAACCTTACTATGTGTCTGCGTTAGATATGTCGTGGTTGTTAAATTTGGAGTTAGTGGAAAAAACCATTGGCTATACGATTTTAGTGTTTCAATTCAGTTTTATTTTTCTGTTTTTCCGCAGCCAATTTCGCGTTATTTATTTATTCGTTGGGCTGAGCTTACATCTGGGCATTACCCTATCGCTAAATATTTATCCTTTTGGACTGGGTATGACGGTGTTTTATATACTGCTCGTACCGTTTAGCTGGTGGCGTGCCATTGGTAAGCAATTAACGGCTAAACAAGCCGCGTTGACGGTTTTTTATGACCAGCAATGCCCTTTATGTAATCGCACGGTGCTGACAATTAATCATTTTGATATTTTCAGTTGTATAGACTTCAAAAGTGCGCAACAACACGCTAGAGACTATCCCGCATTAGCTAGCATTAGCGAAACTACTTTATTGACTGATTTATACGCCATAGACAGCAATAACAAAGTCTATTCAGGATTGGATACTTATATCCAAATCGCACTAAAAATGCGTTATTTATCACTCATTGGATTGTTATTGCGCCTGCCTGTTATTTACCAAATTGCGGCAAAAAAATACCGTGCTATTGCCGACAATCGGCAACGCATTACTTGCTCATCGGATTGCTTAATTTCAGAAAAACTAGCCGATAACACTTTGTACCATCGTGTGTTTGAACAATTCGCTACTCGTAAACCTAAAGCATTTGCTAGAAAACTGACCAATAGTTTGATTTTTATACTCATTTTGCAATTAAACAGCTCGATTCATTACGGTCTTTTCTACCGACTTGATTTAGCCATTGAAAAAAGCCCCTTCAGCGTACCCGTGTCTCAAGCCAGTAACGCGCTAATTATGGTCTCTCAGCTATTTTTAGGCGTTACGCCACACGCGCTTTATCTACACGACCATTTTATGGGCTATGACCATATTTTAGCCATTACTTACACCGATAAAGACGGTGTTGAGCAATGGTTGCCGTTTGTGAATGAACAAGGGCGAATACTCGCGCCTAATTGGGGACGAGTACATTCAATGTGGGCTAATATTGCGGTTACCCCGACCATCGATAATCAGCGAGTCCGAAAATTTATTATGAAAGTGACTGCGTTCTGGGGGAAGAGCATCGGATTAGATATAAATCACACTGTTTTTCATATTAAAATGAAAAAAATTGACGCGCCTAGCGAGTGGGTTTACGACCAATTACACAAAAATTTCGACTCAAAATGGACGACTATCGGTACAGTTACATGGTCGAATGATATGATTTCATTTGACTTACCTGAAAACATTAACACCTTATAATTCATCACTATCAAAAAAAAGGTAGCTATTTTTGTTTGCATCGATAGGATAGTCATGATATAAATTATCTGTGCTTTTTGTAACAGCGCACATAAAAATAATTTAAACCCCCATTGGAGGATACTATGAAAAAAGTTTTAGCAATTTTGGCTATGGCATTAATGATCGTTGGCTTAACTGGTTGTATCGACAGCCAAGACGATAGCAAACAAAAAGTTTCAAGCTCTATCGCACTGTAATACTACTTGGTAATACCAAAAAACCCAGCTTTACCGCTGGGTTTTTTGTTTATCCGCCTTAGTCGATAACAACAGCTCTACGTTTTGCACCCCAATCCCCTGCTTTTGCATTAAACACTCCCGCACAGCGTACACCACAAAAACGACAACAACCTGAAGCATCCAAATTCCATTCAGATAATTGATACCAATCCCTACCTATCAACAACTGACCACAACCATGACAATAAGTGCTGTCCGCCGCTTTATCATGTGCATTACCGATATACGCATAACGTACCCCGTTTTTTAACGCAATCTGTCTGGCGCGTAATAAAGTTTGTAACGGTGTGTGAGAAATAGCTTGCATCTTCCAATCGGGATGAAAAGCGGTAAAGTGCATAGGCACATCTACACCCAAATTTTCAACCACCCATTGCGTCATCGCTTCAATCTCTGCGTCTGAATCATTTTCGTTTGGAATAAGTAAGGTCGTTAGTTCCAGCCAAATCGAGGTTTCCTGTTTAACGTATTGCAGAGTCTCCAATACCGCTTGTAAGTGTCCGCCCGTGATGTGATGATAGAATCGCTCGCTAAACGCTTTTAAATCAATATTAGCCGCATCCATCAAGGCATAAAATTCCGCTCTAGGCTGTTCACAAACATAACCTGCCGTTACCGCCACCGATTTTATGCCCAGAGCGCGGCAAGCTTGCGCGGTATCAAGCGCGTATTCGTGAAACACCACAGGATCATTGTAAGTATAAGCGACGCTCGCACAGCCATGCGCTAATGCCGCTTGTGCAATCGCATCGGGTGACGCTTTACTCATTAGCGTATCCATTTCGCGTGATTTACTAATATCCCAATTTTGGCAAAACTTACACGCCAAATTACAACCAGCAGTGCCAAAAGACAATATCGGTGATCCTGGCAAAAAATGATTGAGCGGCTTTTTTTCGATAGGATCAATCGCAAAGCCACTGGAACGCCCATAACTGGTCATAACGATCTGATTATCCAGATTTTGCCTAACAAAACACAACCCACGTTGCGCTTCATGTAGCTTACAAAATCGTGGACATAAATCACACTGCACACGTCCATCTTCTAGCGTATGCCAATAACGAGTTTGCACCGTATCATGCGTAATAAAAGTTGTCATTTGTCGCCCCCATTTATATAAAATGTTAGTATTAAGCATAGTGTATTCATGGAATTTTCACCCATTCAAAATAATCGTAAAAGGAAACCCTGATGAACAGACAACCCGCTGTAGCAGGTAGTTTTTATCCTGCTAATCCACAACAACTTCAACAGATACTGACACACTATTTACACAACGCAGAAACTGATGCAAAAGCCCCCAAAGCCATTATTGCACCTCATGCAGGTTATATCTACTCAGGCGAGATTGCCGCAACAGCTTATGCACGATTAAAAACCGTTCGCTCACACATCAAGCGCGTTGTATTGATAGGTCCATCCCATCGGGTTGGCTTTCAAGGCTTAGCCGTCAGTCAAGCAGACACGTTTATCACCCCGTTAGGCAGTATTCCTGTTGATACACAAGCCGTACAAGCAATAGCTCAGCTACCGTTTGTCCAATACATAGAACAAGCCCACAGTCACGAACACAGTTTAGAAGTGCAACTGCCTTTTTTACAAGCCATGCTGGATGATTTCAGTATCGTGCCGATAGTGGCAGGAGATGCTTCACCAGAACAAATGAGTCAAGTCCTAACCGCTTTATGGGGTGGTGATGAAACGTTGATCGTTATCAGCTCGGATTTAAGCCATTACCACGACTATGCCACTGCACAACGCCTAGACAGTGCTACCAGCGCGGCAATAGAAAATCTGCAATACGAAAAACTAAACCATGACTCCACCTGTGGCAGAGTGCCTGTCAGCGGCTTATTAAAACTGGCAAGAGATAATTCATTAACCGTAAAAAATATAGACCTGCGCAATTCTGGCGATACCGCAGGCGACAAACAAAGGGTGGTAGGCTATGGCGCGTACATCATTGAATAAAGACCAGCAACAACAGTTGCTAACACTGGCAAAAAATGCCATACAGCACGGATTAACGACGGGTAAACACTTAAAAGTAGACCTAGCCGATTTTCCAGCTGAATTAACCGTACAGCGAGCTACTTTTGTCACGCTACAAAAGCACGGACAACTACGCGGCTGCATAGGACTGTTGACCGCCGTTAGACCATTGGTTGAAGACATTGCCGAAAACGCCTTTTGTGCTGCGTTTAAAGACCCACGTTTTCCACCCTTAACCGCGCAAGAATTGGCAGATTTAGAGATTCACCTGTCCATACTCAGTCCTTCTGAACCCATGACATTCAGTTCAGAGCAGGATTTAGTGAGCCAAATACAACCGAATATTGACGGCTTAATTTTGCAAGAAGGTCATCTACGCGGTACATTTTTACCCTCAGTTTGGGAACAACTACCCGATCCACAACAATTCTTACGACATCTAAAACAAAAAGCAGGTTTACCACCTGATTATTGGTCAAACACTGTTAAAATTTATCGCTATACTACAGAAACAATCGGTTAGCAATGAGATAGGCGCGAATGAAATCGCGCCTACTTTTGGAATATGTGACGGAATAATTATGGTTGACGTTTTACAAAAAGGTGAAAATATATCACTAAGCAAATTTATACCTGCTCTCAGTGAAATTATCATCGTCATAAAATGGACTAAAAAACTCAATAATGAAACAGAATTTGATATTGATACCAGTGCATTTATGCTCACTGAACAAAATAAAGTTAGAAGCGATACTGATTTTATTTTTTACAATCAACCAACAGCAACTAATAATGCCATTATATTTAAAAATAATTTATTTAAAATTTCATTGAATGCTATTGATAAAGATATTAATAAAATTAGTTTTGTCTTAACATTACACGATGCAAAACAAAAACAACAACATTTTGGACTATTGGAAAAAATAACCATTGAAGTATTTAATTTTTCCGATAAACAAAAATTAATTTCTTATTGCCTAACCGATATAAATACTGAAACAGCGATTATAGTAGGCGTACTATATCGTAGCAATGCTGAATGGAAATTTAGAGCAATGGGGCAAGGTTATAATAATGGCTTAGCAGTATTAGCAAAAAACTTTGGTGTTGATATAGAATCTAGCGAACAACAAAACCAGATTACCCCCATTGCCAACAATAAAAAAACCGACTCTACTGTAAAATCAACCATAGAGAACAAGCAAGAACATCCAACAAAAAAACCTTTACCACCACCGCAAAAAAAATCAAATACTAACCCACCTGCCCCACAAAAAACACCTGATTTGGATATTCACAATACCGATATGATGACCAAAATAGACCATTACGCGCCTATTGTCGGCTGGTTAAAACAAAGAAATTTTCAAGCTGAAGTCAACGAAGCGGCAATGGATACCAGTGGTTTTTTTGATGAAATTGCTATTGAATTGGGTGACAATTATGAGTTATTAAAGAGGGTCGTCGATACCATTAAACGTAGGCAACAAGGTAAATATGATAAAGCGTATATTGACTTATCTAGGGATGAGCCGAAAAATATAGAAACTATTAAAAAGTTTTGTAAACAACTCTATGAGTATGCTTTTGTTGCTAAATACTTTTATAATAGCAAAGATAAAAAAGCCGTTTTACAGTTACAGGCAGCCACTAAAATAATTAATTTCTTCAATGGTGAATGGCTAGAATGGTATGCGGTTATGAAAATAGCAGAATTATGCCATCAAAGAAAAATAAAATTTTCTTGTACTAGAAACATGATTATTTATTTGTCAGATGACAACAATAGATATGAAATAGATGTGTTTTTCTTAATAAATGACCAGCCCTTATTTATAGAATGTAAATCGGGGGAATACCGTGAGTTTATCGATAAATATACGAAATTAAGAAGAAAACTATTTATACCAAAAGCGCAATTTTTAATGTTGACTTCTGGGGTTGATGAAGAGCGTGTTAAGGGTTTAACCGCAATGTTTGATATTAGCTTTGTAAATGAAACCATGCTGATCGAGCATATTATCGATATTTTCGTAAAAAAAAAGCCTATAGCCATTGAAAATAATCATAATGAACAGTTAAAAATTCAACCGTTAGCACTCAAAAACACAAAGTCTAAACCATCAAAAAACCAAGCACCAGAAGCCCAAAAACCATTGCTACTTAAACCGTTAGAAACTAAAAAGACCTACAGTAATAATACCAAAAATTCTTATACCAAACCCTCACAAGTTAGCAGAAATAATATTAGCAAACCTAAGTCATCCAGAAAATTTTTTGTTTTTATCAGTATATTTCTATCAATCAGTTTTTTATATTTTCTATGGGCGTTCAATATTGAAGGATGGTAAAAAGTCCGCAGGTATTACCGTGTGCTGGCAGACACTAAAAAGGATGATCTGAATACATTAGATCATCCTGAGGTAACACACAGCAACGACCATATAAGTCTTTATGTAGGCAAAAAAATCAAAAATGTAGTAAGGAATGAATTTCGTAATCCTTTAGTTTTTCCCTGCCTTGAAGAAAATCCAACTCTACTACAAATGCACACGCTTCTACGGTAGCTCCCAGCTTTTCAATTAATTCACAGCTTGCTTTAGCTGTACCGCCTGTTGCCAATAAATCATCAATTAATAGCACCCGATCATTGCTATCAACTGCATCGATATGCGCTTCGAGCATTGCTGAACCATATTCCAAATCGTAAGAGACACTTTGGACATCGTAAGGTAATTTTCCTGGTTTACGCAGAGGTATAAAAGGTAGTCCTAATTCCCAAGCGACTAACGATCCAAAAATAAAACCGCGTGCTTCCATGCCAGCAACAGCGGTAATGTCCCGCCCTAAAAACGGCTGTAGTAATGAATGCACTGCAAGTCTTAACGTGGCGGGGTCTTTGACCAACGGGGTAATGTCTTTAAAAATAATACCCTGTTTAGGAAAGTCAGGAATATCACGAATTTTATTTCTTAATCTGTCCATTATTTATCCTCTTGTTTACGCGTGAAACTGCTCAATCTGCATCAAAATGCCTTGCGCATCCAAGCCACACAAGGCGAGTAATTCTTCGCGGGTGCCTTGTTCGACAAAGCTATCGGGTAGACCGATAGCTAACACCAGCATTAAAATCCGTTGTTTTTGT
>JAPLRZ010000032.1 GCA_026398895.1 Methylococcales bacterium | reverse complement strand
TTCTTGTCAATACTTTATTTTTCTTCCCTTTTAATCCGCTTTCAAAGTTACTCATAAATGACTCAACCCTAAAACCCCGTCCTTCCTGATCAACCCCTACACTTAATTCCTGCTTAGTGCCGAAGTCAGCTGGCTATTATAACTACCTCAGATCCTTTGTCAAGCGATTACTACAATAAAATGTAAGCTCTCACTCCACTATCTGATATTTCTCACTCGCTTCATTAACTCTATCACGAAGCTCTTTACCAGGTTTAAAATGCGGAACGTATTTTTCTGATAATGAAACAGATTCACCTGATTTTGGATTTCGCCCAACGCGAGGAGGACGTTTATGCAAAGAAAAGCTGCCGAAACCTCTAATTTCAATTCTTTCGCCAGAAGATAATGCTTGATTCATTTTTTCAATGATACATTTCACTGCTAGCTCTACATCTTTTAGTGCTAAATGTGGCTGTTGTTTAGCAAGTGCTTCAATTAATTCAGATTTTGTCACATTCTACCCTATAAAAAAAGAATACAGGAGGGGCTATACTTTCGGCATAGCCCCTCTTAATGGTCTTTATTTTTCCATTTGCTTAAAGATGTCAGCAAAGGTTGGTGAACCAACGACTGATTGCTGCGTGTGATCTTTAATCGTATGGCTTTCTTCGTCGTGATCTTTTGCCTTCATAGACAAAGAAATTGATTTGCTTTTCTTATCAACACCGATGAACTTCGCTTCAATGCTATCGCCTACTTTTAACAGTTTGCTGGCATCTTCAACGCGATCACGTTGAATTTCAGACGCGCGTAAATAACCTTCAACGTGGTCAGCTAAAGTAATGATTGCGCCTTTAGCATCGACTTCTTTGATAGTGCCTTTTACTAACGACCCTTTTTCATGTTTAGCGAGGAAGTTTTGGAAAGGGTCTTGTTCTAGTTGTTTGATACCTAAGGAGATACGTTCACGCTCAGAATCAACCGCCAAAATAACAGTTTCTAACTCATCGCCTTTTTTGAAGTCACGCACTGAAGCTTCGCCATCATCTGCCCAAGAAATATCAGACATGTGAACCAAACCATCAATACCGCCATCCAAACCGATGAAAATACCGAAATCAGTGATTGATTTGATTTTGCCTGATATTTTATCGCCTTTGTTGTGTGTTGCTGCGAACTCATCCCAAGGATTAGCTTTACATTGTTTCATGCCTAAGGAAATACGACGACGATCTTCATCGATTTCTAAGACCATGATTTCAACTTCGTCGCCTAATTGAACCAATTTAGATGGGTTGATGTTTTTATTAGTCCAGTCCATTTCAGAAACGTGAACCAAACCTTCAACGCCTTCTTCAATTTCCACGAAACAACCGTAATCAGTTAAGTTATTCACTTTACCGAATACGCGAGTGCCTGCTGGGTAACGTCTGGCGATGTTTTGCCAAGGATCTTCACCCATTTGCTTCATGCCCAAAGAAACACGGTTTTTGTCTTTGTCGTATTTCAAGACTTTAACTTTAATTTCTTGACCGATTTCTACACATTCAGATGGATGACGGACTCTTCTCCACGCCATATCAGTAATGTGTAACAGACCGTCAATACCACCTAAGTCGATAAATGCGCCATAATCAGTTAAGTTTTTAACCACACCGATAACTGTCGCGCCTTCTTCTAGGGTTTTCAGTAATTCTTCGCGCTCTGCACTGTATTCTTTTTCAACGACAGCACGACGTGATAACACAACATTGTTGCGTTTTTGATCGATTTTGATGACTTTGAATTCTAAATCACGGTTTTCCAAGAAAGTTGTGTCACGAATCGGACGCACATCAACTAATGAACCTGGTAAGAAAGCACGCAATGCACCAACAGCAACAGTGAAACCACCGCGCACTTTACCGTTGATTTGACCGATGATAGTCGCTTCTGTTTCAAACGCTTTTTCCAGTTCAGACCATGCTTTGTTTTTCTTAGCTTTGTCGCGGGAAAGAAGGGTAGCACCTAAACCATCTTCAAATAATTCAAGTGAAACTTCAATTTCATCGCCAATCGCAACTTCTAATTCGCCATTGTTATTCAAAAATTGCCATTTTGGAATGACACCTTCAGATTTAGAATGGGTACTGACGATAACCATGTCATTTTCAATATCAATGACAGTACCTATTAACATGGCACCAGGACTCATTTTGGTCTTGGTTAAACTTTCTTCAAGTAATGCAGCAAAGCTTTCGCTCATTTTCTTTTCCCAGACTTGCTAAAAAATCGCACAAGCCTTTTATTTATCAAAGTTAAAAAAAACTACATAGAATTATGTAGCCATAAAAAAATCCCTAGCGGATTAAATTTAGAACATCCTCAATGACAGAATCGATAGTCATGTTTGAGGAATCAATATAAAGTGCATTTTCAGCCATTGCCAAAGGAGCAGTGGCACGCTCGCTATCACGGCGATCACGCTCTTCAATATCGAGTGTTAAGCGGGAAAGATTAGCATCAATTCCTTTTTCTTTCAACTGTTTATATCTTCTTCGCGCTCTTTCTTCGGCAGTTGCCGTTAAAAATACTTTGTTAGTTGCATCAGGAAAAACCACTGTTCCCATATCGCGTCCATCGGCAACTAAACCAGGGAATTGCCTAAAATCCTGTTGTTTTTGCAATAACACCCGTCTGACTTCAGGCAAGACGGCAATAATGGATGCGGTATTGCCCGTACTTTCTAGCCCTAGTTGCGCGGTAATGTCTATCCCGTTGAGTTTAACAACCAGTTCATCACCACATTCAAACGCTAAACCCATCGTTTCTGCAACTTTAACGATAGTATTTTGATCTGATAAATCAACGGATTGCTGTAATAAAGCGATAGCTAAAGACCGATAAATTGAGCCACTATCCAAATAGTTCCAGCCTAATTTTTTGGCAACTAAACGGCTAATCGTACCTTTACCCGCACCGCTAGGGCCGTCAATGGTCAACACAGGAACAATCATTACGATTCCTCGCACACTAAATCTAAGCCCAAATTTTTCACTAAGTCTTTAAATTCAGGGAATGAGGTATTGACGTTCGCGCAATCCAATACCGTAATCGGCGCACTAGCGCGTAAACCCGCAATAGAAAACGCCATCGCAATACGATGATCGCCGTGTGAAGTGACAGTGCCGCCGCCGATATTGCCGCCACCTTGAATAATCATACCGTCTGCGGTTGGTACTGCATCGACACCTAAAATCTGCAAACCGTCTGCCATCACTTGAATACGGTCTGATTCTTTCACACGCAATTCTTCTGCACCACTTAAGCGGGTTTGCCCTTTCGCACACGCTGCGGCAACAAATAACACAGGGAATTCATCAATCGCCAATGGCACTAGGTCTTCAGGAATATCGATACCTTTTAATGGACTATAAACAACGTGCAAATCAGCGACAGGTTCACCGCCCACTTCACGCTCATTCAATACTTCAATATTCGCACCCATCAACCGCAAAATATCAATCACACCTGTACGCGTTGGATTAATACCAACGTGTTTTAGTAATAAATCTGAACCTTCGGCAATTGACGCTCCCACTAGGAAAAATGCCGCTGAGGAAATATCGCTAGGTACATCAATGTCTGCCGCTGTTAATTTACCGTCCGCAGTGACAGTGACTTTACTGTCCTCTTGTTTCACAGGATAGGAAAAACCAGCCAACATCCGTTCAGTGTGGTCACGCGTCGGTGCAGGTTCAGTAACGCTGGTTTCACCTTGCGCGTACAGTCCTGCTAATATCAAACACGATTTAACCTGTGCGCTTGCCATTGGCATCAAATAATCAATACCTTGCAACTGACCTGCTTTGCCTGTGATAACTAACGGTGCAGTGCCTTTTTCAGTGGTTTTAATATCCGCACCCATCAAGGCTAACGGTTCAGTAACGCGCTTCATCGGTCTACCTGACAAGGATTTATCACCTGTCAATACCGAATTAAATAGTTGACCAGCCAATAAACCACTCAATAAACGCATGGACGTACCTGAATTGCCCAGATACAAATCACCTTCGGGCTTTTTTAGCCCGTGTTTACCGACACCGTGAATAGTCAGCTCACCATTCACTGGGCCTTCAATTTCCACACCCATGTCACGAAACGCTTGCAACGTTGCTAAGGCATCTTCAGCTTCTAAAAAACCTTTAACATGGGTGACACCTTCCGCCAGTGAACCCAACATAATGGAGCGGTGCGACATGGATTTATCACCAGGAACTCGCGCTTCGCCTTGTAACTTGCCGCCGTTTTGAATATGGAATGTAATTGATTTTGACATAATAGGCACTTCAAACTGATTAAGAAAACGTTGCCGTGCCGACTTAGCATAAGCAAACGTGGAAAAAAGTTGCTGGTAATCATCATTCACCAACAAACCGTGTATTTTAGCCAATTCCGCGCGTAACTGCTCGATTAATGGCAGAATTTCTTGCTTATTTGCCGCACAAATATCTTTCCACATCAAGGGATCGCTAGAGGCGATGCGAGTGAAATCCCTAAAGCCACCTGCCGCATATTTGAAAATCTCTGTTTGTTCGTCTTTATGCCCCAACATATCAACTAAGGCAAACGCCAAAATATGCGGTAAATGGCTGGTTGCAGCAAGAATACTGTCATGGTGTTGCGCATCCATCACCGACACTAACGCGCCCTGCCCTTGCCAAAAGGCTTTAATGGTCTGCACAGCAGCGGGATTAGCACACTTGGCAGGGGTAATAATTAGCCGCTTATGGAAAAATAAATCCACTAACGCCGCTTCCACACCACTTTGTTCCGCGCCTGCAATCGGATGAGCAGGAACCAAATTGTCAGGAACAACACCGAAAACACGTTCAGCGGCGGCGATTACACTGCCTTTTGTACTCCCCACATCGGTGTAAATGGTGTCTTTTGACCAAAAGGGTTTGAGTTGGGTAAAAATTGCTTCGATGCTAGCAACGGGCGTAGCAATCAGTACGCAATCTGCATTCTGAACAGCTTGCTCGATGGCGTAGGTTGGGTTAGGCGATAGCCGTAACCCAACATGAGTATCTGCATTTTGTTGGGTTACGCTATCGCTAACCCAACCTACAGAATCGATATAAAACTCATCAATCACGCCCAGCCGTTTTGCGGTTTGCAAATTAAACATATCTTGCTCACGCCCATAACCCACTATGGTTTTTGCCAAACCATTAGCACGAGCCGCTTTCGCAACCGAACCGCCGATTAAACCCACGCCGATAATGCACAGCTTATTAAACATTCTTCAACACATCGGCTAAGGCTTGCAAAAACACCGCATTCTCAGCTTTCGTGCCAATGCTGATGCGCAAGTGATCGGGCATTTCATAGACACCGACAGGGCGAACAATCACGCCTTTACGCAATAACGCATCATAAATCGTTTGCCCTGATTGCTTTAAATCCACGGACACAAAATTACCCGCTGACGGTATCCATTCCAAACCCAAGACTTTAAAACCCTCAGTGAGTTGCGCCATGCCTAGCGTATTATTATCAACGGTCAGTTGCAAATGTTCAGCATCATTCAGCGCAGCAGTGGCAGCAACCAATGCCAAAGAATTATTATTAAACGGCTGCCGCACGCGATTTAAAATATCGGCAATCTCAGGACTGGATAAACCATAACCGACCCGTAAACCCGCCAAACCGTAAGCTTTAGAAAAGGTGCGCGTGATGATTAAATTAGGGAATTTTTTTAGCCACTCAATCGAATTCACCGTTTGTACGCAACTGACAAACTCAAAATACGCCTCATCCAATACGCAAATCACCGTGTCAGGCAACCCGCCAATAAAGGCTTCTAAACTGGCTTGACTTAATAATGTCCCAGTTGGATTATTCGGATTAGCGACAAATATCACCCGCGTTTTCGCCGTCACTGCGTTCAGCATTTCATCCAAATCATGCCCATAATTCAGTGCAGGCACAACCACCCCAGTCGCGCCGACTGCTTGGGTGACAATGGGATACACCGCAAATGCGTGTTGCGAGAAAATCACTTCCAATTCAGGGGTAACAAAAGCGCGGGCAATTAATTCCAAAATTTCATTTGAGCCATTACCTAAGGTAATCTGCTCAGCATCCAAGCCATATTTTGTAGCCAGTGCATTCTTCAAATGATAGCCGCTGCCGTCAGGATATAAACCCAATTCAGGCAACGCCGCTTGAATCGCCGCCAATGCTTTTTGTCCCGCGCCGAATGGATTTTCATTAGAAGCCAGTTTAATAATCTGCGTCAGCCCCAGCTCACGCTCTAATTCTTCAATAGGCTTACCCGCTTTATAAGGAATAAGACGTTGTACACCCGCCGCAGCCAACGAATAGATAGTAGTATTTTTCATAAAATTAAGGGCAAAAAGGCAGTATTGTTAATTAAAAAGTGTGAACAGGTCAAACTAGCATTGATTTATTTGGCTTTAGATTGCTTAAATCAGCGATGATGCTCTGTTCACGCTTATGTGCTAGTATCCAATCGCCTTATCTACTCGAATTAATTTCTATTCGGTGGCGGGCAATCAACCTAATCTCACAGCAGTACATAAGGAGTTCAACGATGAAAACTACACAATTGTTTTGGATACTTGGCTTAACAATAATGTCTACACAAGTATTTTCTTATGGCAGTAGCAGCAGTTCAAAATCCTGCACTAAGCCACATTTTAGTGAATTTTCCCCTGCCGATAAGGCAGAAGTCACGCCGAAATCAAGGTTTTCTTTTATGGCATCGGCGGGGACTAATCCAAAAAGCATTGTGGTAGACATTAAAAAACAACCCGTAGCCGTGACGATAACACCTAAAGGTCAAGGTTATGAAGTTAGTGGAACATTACCCAGCGATTTAAAAGCAACGGCTGCCAGAATTAATATTACCGCTGAAAGTCCAAGCAGCTGTAAAGGGGGTGATGGATGGTTAGTCAATATTAGCGAATAGCTCAATAGTTTAAAAGTTACAGGTTTCACCCACTACCGC
Source organism: Methylococcales bacterium (assembly GCA_026398895.1). GTDB lineage: Bacteria > Pseudomonadota > Gammaproteobacteria > Methylococcales > Methylomonadaceae > UBA4132. The sequence continues at coordinate 44,844 of JAPLRZ010000032.1, read as the reverse complement.
CAACGAATTAATGAAGTCGCTATCATCTAATTTGATTTAAGTCCGATGAGTCGTACACCGCTGCACAACTCTATATTGACTCAGCGTGTGAGTGAAACCACCCAACAAAAAGACCCACAATTTTTCGGCAATTATTTAGAACCACACCGCTCAAGCTAACGCCATTAACACGACAACACTGTTTCTACGCTATAATTGCCCACTTTTTATTTACTTACACTACTTGCCGCCGTGTTGAATACTCAAACCGATTTATCTACTTTTCAAGGGCTAATTTTAGCCTTACAAGCCTACTGGGCAGAACAAGGCTGTGTGTTATTACAACCTTTAGATCAAGAAGTTGGTGCTGGTACATTTCATCCTGCCACTTTCTTACGCGCTATCGGCCCTGAGCCGTGGAACGCCGCTTATGTGCAACCTTCACGCCGTCCTACCGACGGGCGTTTTGGTGAAAACCCCAACCGCCTACAGCATTACTACCAATACCAAGTGATGTTAAAACCCTCGCCTGACAATATTCAGGAACTCTATTTAGGTTCATTGCGAGTATTGGGTTTTGACCTGCTTGAACATGACATTCGTTTTGTCGAAGACAACTGGGAATCGCCCACCTTAGGCGCGTGGGGTTTAGGCTGGGAAGTGTGGCTAAACGGCATGGAAGTCACCCAATTCACCTACTTCCAACAAGTCGGCGGATTAGAATGTCGCCCCATCACAGGCGAAATCACCTACGGCTTAGAACGTCTCGCCATGTATATGCAGGGTGTCAGCAGTGTCTATGACTTAGTCTGGACAAAAACTCCGCACGGAATCGTCACTTACGGCGACGTATTCCATCAAAACGAAGTCGAAATGTCCTCGTACAACTTCGACCACGCCAACGTAGACTTCCTATTCGAGTGCTTCAACACCTACGAAGCCGAATGCCAAAAACTTATCGCCTCAGACTTGCCGCTACCCGCGTATGAAATGGTGCTAAAAGCCTCGCACACCTTCAACCTATTAGATGCCCGCCACGCGATTTCCGTCACCGAACGCCAACGTTACATTCTAAGAGTCAGAACCCTATCCAGAGCCGTCGCCGAAGCCTACTACGCCCGCCGCGAATCGTTGGGCTTTCCGATGTGTAACGAATAAGATTATGAAACTACACTCATTAAGAGTTGAAAATTTTCGAGCTATTAAAGATTCTGGCAAATTGGATTTTACTGACAGTTTATCTAAACCCAGAACTGTCACATTAATAGTCGGACCTAATGGCAGCGGTAAAACTTCTATCTTAGATGCGATTCAGGTCGTGGTTAAATGTTTGGAAAATCCCCAGCATCCAGAGTTAAGAGAAGGATTAGAATTTTCTGTACAGCAGTTAGTTTATAGCAATAGTCGCGTAAATAAACACGCTCGAATTGAGTTTGAATACTCTATTGAACAAGATGAAGCTTTGGCGATTAATGAAGTTTTTCGTGCATTAAATTTTAGAGATCTACCTTTTAATGATAATAAAATAACAATTCCACCCGTTACCTCGTCATCAACTATTACTTGGCAATATCCGCCATCAAATACATGGGAGAGAAAAAGCTTTTCCAATTTTGTTTCCCCTCGTGAATCAGCAAAAGTACTAGGTGTGCGAGGACAGCTAAAACGAGCTACAAGCTTAAATAAAGTTTCAAAAAATATGTTTGAACGTATAGGTGGAATTTGTTATTTAGATCAAAGACGCTCATTAAAATTAGTGAAGAGTTTCTCAAAAGAAAACGAAGACAGTTTACCTTATGATGATGTTTTATCATGGTTAAGAGAGTTTTATTTAAAAGATAAAACATGGAGTCCAGAGAAATATGGTGAATCTTATTGGGCTAAAATTAAACGACTATTTAATAAAATCTGTTATCCAACTGAACTCATAGGATTAGAGTCAGGTGACGATAGTGATACATTAATTCTTAGAAAAAATCATGTGGAATATGATTTATCACAAATGAGTTCAGGAGAGCATCAAATTTTAAGAATTTTAGTTGGTTTAGTATCTGAAAGGGCAAAAAATTCTATCGTATTAATTGATGAAGTCGAATTACATTTGCATCCAGCTTGGCAAACAAAATTAATTCAGACTTTACGCGAGGACAAAGAAAACAATAATCAGTATATTTTTACAACACATTCTCCATTTGTAAAACAAATTTTCTATAACGATGAAATTATAGATTTGGGGGATTTAGGGGAATGAGTGGGGAATTATTTTATATATTGGTTGAAGGCGACCCAGATAGTCCAGAATTGACTTTTTTACAAGAGAGAATAAATAAGATATTTATAGACAATAATATTTCTTATATTCCTCAGATTGAGGAAGTTGGTGGTTGTTCTTCTTTTTTTAATCCATATTTAACTAAAGTTTTTTATAGGCTTTCTAAAAAAGCACACAAAAATATACCTGTTTTAGCTATTGCTGATAGTGATTACAGGGTTAAAGAAGACAAAAAGTATGAAGACAACAACAAAATAATTGAATCCAAAAAATCTAAAATATTATATTGGCAACGACATGAATGGGAAAATTATCTTTTAGAAGAAACTCAACTGATTGCCAACTTCGTTAATCAATTCCCAGAAAAATCACAGAAATCAGGTGGGTTTTATAAAAAATCTACAATTGATATTACAAAGGATGATTTAGATAATCATTTAAAATGTTACTTTTCTAGTAAAATAAAGGAAGAATTTTTTGAATGCCTAAAATTCAATCTTAGTCCTAGGATAAATTATCCATCTATTTCAAAACCAGAGAACTTTGAAATAGATAATGTTGAAACAATAGAAAATTGGTTTTTAAATTATTTTAAAGACAAAGAAATTACCGTAAAGCCAAAAAGAACAACTCTTTATACGGAAATTAAAAATGAATTTGGTTGGGATAGTTTGGTAAATAATCCTGATACTTTCTCGTTAGATTTTTCCAAGAAATACTTTAGAGGTAAAGAGGCTTTAAATAGCCTTATTGATTTTATTAGCAATGAATTCCAATGTAATATTGATAAAAAATATTTTCGAATTGAGTTATTAAAGCAAATGGATAACGATTCGCTCATCATTAAAGATTTAAAATCCCTTTTATTAAAGGAACTACAGTGATAGAACAACAACACTTACTTTTTGAATTAGGTTCAGAAGAACTCCCCCCAAAAACTTTATTAAAACTCAGCAACGCCTTATTAGACGGCATCGTGCAGGGTTTGAACGCCGCTGAACTGGGTTTTACTGCTAGCAAAGCTTATGCGACACCTAGACGTTTAGCGGTGTTTATTGAAAATCTCGCTAGTTCGCAACCTGATAAAACCGTGGAAAAACGCGGTCCTGCGATACAAGCGGCGTTTGCACCTGACGGAAGCCCAAGCAAAGCGGCGTTAGGTTTTGCGACCAGTTGCGGCACGACCTTTGAGCAGTTGGAACGCTTGAAAACCGATAAAGGCGAATGGCTAAGCTATACGCAAGCGGTGAAAGGGCAGAACACCGAAGAGCTGATTGCCGATATTATTCGCACCAGCATTGCCAATCTGCCGATTGCTAAACGGATGCGTTGGGGTAGTTTTACTACTGAATTTGTGCGTCCTGTGCATTGGGCGGTGTTGCTGTATGGCGATAACGTCATTGAAACGGAAATTTTAGGACTACACACAGGCAGAGAAACACAAGGACATCGTTTCCACGCGCCGCATTCTGTCAGTATTGATAAGCCTGAAAACTACGCGGATATTTTGTACACGCAAGGCAAAGTCATTGCCGATATTGAACAACGTAAAACCATTATTCGTGATGCCGCGCAACACGCCGCTGTCGCTGTTGGTGGTTATGCGCATATTGAAGACGATTTATTGGAAGAAATTGCCGCGTTGAACGAATTCCCAGTACCCATTACAGGCGGTTTTGATACGCGCTTTTTGGCATTGCCCGCTGAAGTGTTAATCACCACCATGCAGACCAATCAAAAATATTTCCCTGTTAAACATACAAACGGTGATTTATTAGCGCATTTTATAACGTTCAGTAATATCGAAAGTAGCCGCCCTGAATCCATCCAACAAGGCAATGAGCGCGTGGTGACTCCGCGTTTATCGGATGCAGAATTTTTCTGGAAACAAGACCGCAAGCATACGTTAGCTGATCGCGTAGCCAGTTTGTCCACCATCGTTTTTCAGGAAAAATTAGGTACGGTTGCTGAAAAATCTCAACGTGTGATGAAATTAGCAGAATTTATTGCTGAACGCTTGAATGCCGATGTGGCGTTAGCAAAACGTGCCGCACTACTGGCTAAAACTGATTTAATGACCTCAATGGTTGGTGAATTTGGGAATTTACAAGGCATTATGGGGCGTTATTACGCGCTGGTAGAAAATGAACCCGCAGAAGTCGCGTGGGCATTGGAAGAGCAGTATTTTCCTAAACAATCTGGCAGTCCGACTGCGAGTAGTTCAACAGGACAAATTCTAGCCATTGCAGAAAAAATCGACACCCTGACAGGTATTTTTAGTGCGGGCTTGATTCCAACAGGTGATAAAGATCCTTATGCGTTACGCCGTGCTGCTTTAGGTTCATTGCGCACCATCATTGAAAACAACTTAACACTCAATATTCGTGAAGTGATTTCGTTTTCTTTGATGCTGTTTACGCATTCATTTGATGTGAGCAATACCCAAACCGCCGTGATTGATTTTGTTTTTGACCGTTTAAAAGGTTATTGCTTAGACAAAGGCTACAGTGCCGATGAATTTGATGCAGTGATGACCGTTAAACCTGCTGATCCGTTAGACTTCATGCAACGCTTAGCCGCTGTTAAAGCGTTTCGCCAACTGCCCGAAGCGGAAAGCCTAGCCGCCGCTAATAAACGCATTCGTAATATTTTGAAAAAATCTGAATCCCCCGCTGCTGCAACGGTAGGTGCGTTAGTTGAGACTGCCGAATTGCAATTATTAAACAGCGCGAATCAAGCTGCTGTTGCTATCGCACCGTTGCTTGCCCAACACGATTACACAGCAACCTTAACCCGCTTAGCCGCTCTGCGACATGATGTGGATGCGTTTTTTGATAGCGTCATGGTGATGTGTGATGATTTACCACTACGCGCCAATCGCTTAGCGTTATTGAATATGTTATCTGAACAGTTTTTAACCTGTGCCGATATTTCTAAATTACAATCTTAGGGGGGCGTGATTATGTCTCGTTATTTGTTGTTATGTTGCTCTCTGCTTATTGTTTCGTCCAGCACCAAACGCTGGTAGTGGGTTATTTACTTTTGGGTATGACTGCCAGTCCTTTAAAGGACTGGCAGTCATGAATATCGCTATAACAGATTTAACCCACTACCGTTTTTAAGATACTGACAGAACATTGCTCAAACACATACAATTTAAAACACTACTTGATTCTATCGTGTGCTAAGTTGCTATAACATTGTCGTTACACACCATCAATAATAAAGGTAAGCCTAAATGAATGACAAAACGAAATTACGCTGGGGTATTTTAGGTGCGGCACGCATCAATGAACGCTTGATGCCCGCCATTGTTGCTGCATCTAATGCCGAATTAGTCGCCATTGCCAGCCGTCGCCCAGACGCTGCCGCTCAAACACTGGCAAAATACGCGCCTGAACAACAAAATGTACGCATCTATAATGACCGTGAAGCCCTGCTTAACGATCCTAATATCGATGCTGTCTATATTCCGCTGGCTAATTACGAACACGCAGAATGGACATTACGCGCTATCAAACACGGTAAACATGTGTTATGTGAAAAACCAATGGCATTGAGTGCTACGGCTATCGAATCTATTTATCTTGCAGCACAAGAACACAATGTGACGGTCATGGAAGGTTTTATGTATCGCTTTCATCCGCAACATACCCGCGTCCAAGAATTAATACAATCGGGGGTTATCGGTGAAATTCGCTCGGTTCGTAGCAATTTTTCTTTCATGATGCAGCCCGCAAGACGCTATCGCTTAGCTGAAAGTGTGGACAATGGCGGTGGCGCGATGTGGGACATCGGCTGTTACGCCATTCATGCGGTACGCTTATTTTTCCAGCAAGACCCTGTCGCCATTAGTACACTCTCCAAACACGTCGAAAGCGGTGCAGATATTAGTACCAGCGGTATCATTGATTTTGGTGAAGGAAAATTTGCCCAGTTTGATTTTAGTTTTGAACGGGCAAGACGCTGTGAATACGAAATTATCGGCACGAAAGGCGGTATAAAATGCCACAACGTTTGGGCTATGCCCACTGATGTGCCTGTTATTTCTTGGTGGACTGACAGTGGCGAAAGCGAAGAAGAACAACTTCCCACAGCCAATCATTTTCAACTGGAGATAGAGCATTTTGGTCACTGTGTATTAGAAGGCAAAGCCCCATTATTGTCTTTGCAAGATGCAAAAGATAACTGTCAATTTATCGTTGCTGCCTTGCAATCAGTTAAAGAGCAGCGAGTGATTAAAGGCAATATGCTCAGAATGTGGACATTTAAACGAAAAAGAAGTCGAGAAGTTCAAAATGTAACCGACTCAGAGAATTTCTAGCTAGCTTATTATCAATAACTGAACGTGTATTTGGAGTGCAAGCTCTGCTTGCAAAATCAGGCAAAGCCTGACCTCCACCATATGCAAATACCTTCTGACTTTTTGCTAAAAACTCATTTATTCCAAACACAACCGCCACTGGCTTTTTCAATAGCGGCTAATCGTTGTTCGTGCTGTTGTCGCTCTGTGTCATTACAAGGGATTATTTTTAGAGCAGGGCGATTGCTTAGTGACCGCTTAAGGTCTTTATTGGCGGCGGGGTTGCTTGTTTCAGATGCACTGTTATCTAGTAATGAATCTTGCCCCCCTGTCATGATTAAAAATACATCAGCAAGAATTTGGGCATCTAATAATGCACCGTGTAAATCTCGGTGACTGTTGTCAACATTATAGCGTTTACACAAAGCATCCAAACTGTTGCGCTGTCCTGCGTGTTTTTTTCGTGCGTAAGCCAAGGTATCAAACACAGTACTGTAATTTTTCACTGTTCCTAATGAAAGTTGGGCAAATTCATGGTTGATAAAGCCAACATCAAAAGGCGCGTTATGAATCACCAATTCGGCATCGCGAATAAAATCGATAAATTCCTCAGCAATCTGGGCAAAATCGGGTTTGTCTTGCAAAAACTCGCTGGTGATACCATGAACGGCAATCGCGCCTGCATCAATAGTGCGATTAGGGTTGATATAACAATGAAAGTGTCTACCCGTTAATCGGCGTTTAAGCAATTCCACACAGCCAATTTCAATAATACGGTGTCCGTCTTGTGGGCTTAAACCCGTGGTTTCAGTATCAAGAACGATGATACGTTTGTTGTGTGTTTTGGTGGTCATATTGTTCAGTCAAAGTTAAGTTTTGTATGGTACGCTAAGTGTGAATGATCATAAACAAGGGTACTCTAATGGACGCATTGAATCATATATCAACCACCTTAGCTTTGACAATGGGCTTGGCGTGGGCAAGTGGCATTAATCTTTACGCAACACTGTTGACCTTAGGGCTTTTGGCTACTACAGGCAATATTCAGTTACCGCCTGATCTGCAAATTGTCGCTAACCCATTGGTGATAACGGCGGCAGGCTTTATGTATTGTGTGGAGTTTTTTGCCGATAAAATTCCTGGAGTCGATTCAGGTTGGGATGCTATTCACACCTTTATTCGTATTCCTGCGGGAGCAATGTTAGCGGCGGGTGCAGTGGGTACGTTAGACCCTTCTGTTGAATTGGCAGCAGCAATTTTGGGTGGCAGTATGGCAGCAGGCAGTCACGTCACTAAAGCAGGTACACGGGTATTGATTAATACCTCGCCTGAGCCATTTACTAATTGGATCGCTTCTGTGACGGAGGATGTGATGGTAGTCACGGGGGTTTGGTCTTGTATTAATCATCCCGCCTTGTTTTTAGTGGGTTTGGCGGTGTTTATTGTGCTGATGATTTTATTGTTACCAAAAATATGGGCAGGGATAAAAAAAGTTTTTGGCTTTATTATCAATCTATTCAGACCTGCCCAGCCACCCACTAGCGCGAACCCTCCACAGTAAATTGATATTGGCTATTGACTAGCATCGGATAATCGAGTCTAATGTCCCTCTTTTGTAGCTTTCGCCTAGGTAGCTCAGTCGGTAGAGCAGAGGACTGAAAATCCTCGTGTCGACGGTTCGATTCCGCCCCTGGGCACCACTACAAAAAAATAAACAAACGTAGATTTGTGTAGTCATCTCAACAACTATTATTCGCCCAGGTAGCTCAGTCGGTAGAGCAGAGGACTGAAAATCCTCGTGTCGACGGTTCGATTCCGCCCCTGGGCACCACGAATATCAAAAGCCTCATTATTTAATGGGGCTTTTTTTATGCCTACGGTATTTTACATAAAGCACTCAAGCATTCGTTTTACTCGTCCTCTTAATTGCAGATAAATATCAGCTTGCTGAATCCATACTGCTAGTTTATGTATAATGTCCAAAGAACGCTTGAAAATGAAGCAGTGTAGAAAAGGCTATGGCAGACAAAAGAAAACTCAGTTCCCGATATAATAAAACTAAAAAAGTAATCACAAAAAAAAAGCCATCGCATTGGTTTAGAAATAGTTTTTTGTTTTTATTGGTAATATCGATAGGATGCGGATTTATATTACTCAGTTATTTGAAATACTTAGATATTAACCTGCGTGAGCAATTTGAAGGTAAACGCTGGGCGATTCCTGCCAGAGTGTATGCCGATCCAATGGAGCTTTATGCGGGGAATGGTTTGACGGCTGAAAAGTTTGAAGAGCTACTAGGAATGCTGCATTATCGAAAAGATGCGCGGCTTGTCGCCGACGGCACTTATGCTAAAAATGGTTTTGACTTTAAAGTAAAAACTAGAAAATTTACTTTTCCAGAACAACAGCAACCACAACAGAGTCTCCTAATACAGGTATCGTTTAGCGACACCGCTATCACTGCCATTCAGGATGTCAACGAAAATAAAGCTATTTCAGTGATTCGCATGGATCCTGTGCAGATTGGTAGCTTTTATCCAAAAATTAAAGAAGATCGCATACTCATTAAACTGGAAGAAGCTCCAGAGTACCTGATTAAAGGCTTGCTTGCCTCAGAAGACCGCGATTTTTATCATCATTTTGGCGTATCACCACGCGGTATTGTCAGAGCATTATTGGCGAATTATCGCGCAGGTAGCGCGGTACAAGGTGCGAGTACCATTACTCAGCAACTCATCAAAAACTTTTACCTAAGTTCTGAGCGCAGTTTAAAACGCAAAGTCAAAGAAGCATTGATGGCGTTGGTGTTAGAGCATCGCTACAGCAAAGATGAAATTCTGGAAGCGTATTTAAATGAAATTTACTTGGGTCAGGATGGCGGTAATGGCGTGCATGGTTTTGGTTTGGCCAGTGAATTTTATTTTGGCAGTACATTAAAAGATTTACCCTTAGATCAGCAGGCGTTATTGGTGGCTATCGTTAGAGGTCCATCTACTTATGATCCCAGACACTACCCTGACCGCGCTCTACAGCGACGTAATCTGGTATTGAGTGAGATGTTGAAAGAAGGTTACATCACCCAAACGCAGCAATTATCGGCAAGCGCGAAACCGTTAGGTGTGATGCCTAATGCCTATCGCTCAAATAATATTTACCCTGGTTTTCTTGAATTGGTCAGACGGCAATTAATTCAGGAATATCGCGAAGAAGATTTAACCTCTGAAGGGCTAAAGATTTTTACTACGTTGGATACTCAAATTCAGGAAACACTGGAAAAATCCGTTACCCAAAAATTAAAACAACTGGAGAAAACCACCTCCGCACGAAATCTGGAATCAGCAGTCGTGGTAACGCACCGTGATAGCGGTGAAATTGCCGCCTTAACCAGTGGGCGACAAAATTTACCCTCTGGCTTTAATCGTGCGCTCGATGCCGTGCGTCCGATAGGCTCGTTAATTAAGCCTGTCGTTTATTTAACCGCCTTGGAATATCCCGAAAAATACACCATCACTACCCCCGTTATTGATAGGGCGATAGTTGTGCCAAGTAAAGATGGGGGACCTGATTGGAGTCCTAAAAACTACGATCATAAGGAACACGGCTCAGTCCCATTACATAAAGCCTTAGCTAAATCGTATAATTTGGCAGCCGTTCATGTTGGTATGGATATTGGTATAGCCAGAACCGCTAAAACGCTACGCGACATGGGCGTTAGCAGAGAAGTTGAACTATTTCCCTCGTTTTTACTAGGTGCGGTGTCTTTAACGCCCATGGATGTTACCCAAGTGTATCAAACCTTAGCAGGCGATGGTTTTTCAACCCCTATCAAAGCCATTAGAGCAGTGATTTCTGCGAGTGGTGAACGTTTACAAAGCTATCCTTTTATCGTTAAGCAAACGGTAGACCCTGGCGCAACCTACATTGTTAATACCATTTTGCAAGAAGTAATGCGTGATGGCACAGGGCATTCTGCCTATAAAACCTTTCCCAAAGACTACGGTTTAGTGGGTAAAACAGGCACAACCAATGACGCTAAAGATAGCTGGTTTGCAGGCTACACAGGCGATTATTTATCGGTGGTTTGGGTAGGTCGAGACGACAATAAACCCATCGGTTTAACGGGTGGCGAAGGTGCGTTGCAAGTTTGGATTTCGTTGATGAAGCAAATTTCAACCCAACCTGTAACATTAGCTCCTCCTGACAACATTAAAATGCTCAGTGTTGATCCGTATAGCGGTTTACTAGCGACTAAAGCCTGTGGTGGTGGAAAACAATACCCTTACATTGAAGGCTCTGAACCAACCGCTTATTCCTCTTGTGAACCAGCCGCTGAAGAAGAACCTGAAGAGGAAGAAACTATCGAACTTCCTGTTATTAACTAAACAATTTTTATTATTGAGGCTCTTATGAACAAAACCAATTTCTTTGTTGCTATGTTGTTGACCTTGTTATCGTTGCATAACACGGTGTACGCAGAAGAACAGCCAGTTGTGCAATTGAAAAATTTTTTATCCACCTCTAAATCATTTTCGGCTGATTTTAAGCAAGTATTGATTAATGAGCTAGGTAATCCTGTACAAACCAGTTATGGGGTATTTTATCTGCAACGACCTGGTAAATTTCGCTGGAATTATGCCAAACCCTTTCAGCAAGAAATTGTTTCCACTAGCGGAAAAGTTTGGTTTTACGATGTTGATTTAGAGCAAGTAACGATTAAAAAACTCGATGAGTCGGTGGGTTCAACGCCCGCTCTGCTATTAAGTGGTCAAGTGTCATTGGAAGATAACTTTACTATGGAAGAACAAGGTACTGACGGTGATATGCAGTGGATAAAACTCCTACCCAAAAAACAGGAAGGCAGTTTCAAATATGTCACCATCGGTTTGGAAAAAGGCAAATTAGCAGGTATGGAGCTAATGGATAACTTTGGGCAATTAACCCGCATTTATTTCTCCAAAATTTTGCTCAATCCACCGTTAAAATCTACCTTGTTTGACTTTACCCCACCTAAAGGCGTTGATGTTTTTTCTGAAGAGAAATAACCAAACCCATGCTTAACGATTTAAGCAAACCCCTAGCGGATAGAATGCGCCCTAGGGTATTGAATGAGTATATCGGGCAAGCCCATATTCTACAGCGGGGCAAACCGTTGTATGAGGCGATTAATTCAGGACGTTTGCATTCCATGATTTTCTGGGGGCCTACTGGAACTGGAAAAACCACCCTAGCGCGATTGATTGCCCAACATTCCGATGCCCAATTTTTGCCGCTGTCGGCAGTATTATCAGGGGTTAAAGAAATCCGTGCTTCTGTCGATGAAGCCAAAAAAGTTAAGCAAGCTCAAGGCAAAGCCACGGTATTATTTGTCGATGAAGTCCATCGTTTTAATAAAGCCCAACAAGATGCTTTTTTACCCCATGTTGAAGACGGCACCATTTATTTTGTTGGCGCAACCACCGAAAACCCTTCATTTGCATTGAATAACGCACTGTTATCGCGAGCTAGAGTTTATGTATTAACGGCATTAACTAGCGATGATTTATTGCAAGTATTGAATAACGCCTTAAGCGATCAACAACGCGGCTTCGGTGGTTTAGTTATTGAGATAGCAGAGGAGATTAAACAACAATTTGCCGATGCCGCAGATGGTGATGCTAGAAAACTGCTGAACTTATTGGAAATAGCCGTTGAGCTTGCCGCAGCCCATAATAGCTCCGTCATCAATGAGGCTATCAGCAAAGAAGTATTATTCGGTAGCATCAGACGTTTTGATAATCACGGCGAAGAATTTCACAATCAAATTTCCGCGTTACATAAATCAGTACGCGGCAGTTCGCCCGATGCGTCATTGTATTGGTTATGCCGCATGATAGACGGCGGCTGTGATTTATCTTATTTAGCCAGACGCATTGTCAGAATGGCATCCGAAGACATTGGCAATGCCGACCCCAGAGGCTTGCAACTTGCGTTGAATGCGTGGCAAGTTCAAGAACGCTTAGGCAGCCCAGAAGGTGAATTAGCTCTCGCCCAAGCAGTCATCTATTTAGCCTCTGCACCCAAAAGTAATGCGGTTTACAAAGCCTACAATGCAGCCATGAGTCATGTTAAACACACAGGCAGTCTCGCTGTCCCTGTACATTTACGCAACGCACCGAGCAAACTAATGAAATCCTTAGATTATGGCAAAGCTTATCGCTATCCACACAATGAACCAGACGCTTATGCTATAGGTGAAAATTATTTTCCAGATGAACTGATTGGCACCGAATATTATCAGCCCGTAGACCGAGGCTTAGAAATTAAAATCAAAGAAAAACTAAGACACTTAAAATCGTTGGGATAAGGAGTGTAAGCTTTGCTCGCCCGTTACAGGCAAAGCCTGCACTCCAACAATTAAATTGGGCGTAACATCAGAGTGTATAGCTAAAACACACTAAAATGATGCCGTTCGTGGTGAGCTTGTCGAACCACCCTCACACTTCGACAAGCTCAGTGCGAACGGTTTTGTAATCAGCACAACTGTTTTGGCTATATAATCCAACAGACTGTTTTTTTACTGTAAATAAGGACTTAAACGTATGACTACTATTGAAAAACCAACTATTCGCCGTCGGGGTATTTATTTATTACCCAATTTATTTACCACAGGCGCGTTATTTGCAGGTTTCTACGCCATTACTTCCGCCATCGGTGGACGTTATGAAACGGCCGTTATTTCGATTTTTGTGGCGATGATTTTAGACGGTTTAGATGGTCGTGTCGCCCGCCTCACCAATACCCAAAGTGAATTCGGAGCGCAATACGATAGCCTATCCGATATGCTGTCTTTTGGGGTTGCGCCCGCCTTAGTGATGTATTTATTTGCTTTTTCTACTCTGGGAAAAGTAGGATTATTTGCCGCTTTTGTACATACCGCAGGGGGGGCATTACGATTAGCGCGTTTTAATACCCAACTAAAAACTGCCGATAAACGCTATTTTCAAGGCTTACCCAGCCCAGCGGCGGCGGCTATTCCAGCAGGATTTATCTGGATATGTATCGAGTATAACTACGATATGGCAATCTTCAAATATGTTGCCTTGCTACTTATAATCAGCAGCGGCTTATTAATGGTTAGTAACTTTCGTTATTCCAGTTTCAAAGAAATCGATTTTAAAGGTAAAGTACCGTTTATTGTCGCCATTACCGTCATGCTTGGTATCGCATTTGTTATGGCACAACCGCAAACTATGCTGTTTTTATTATTTTTAGCTTATGCAATTTCAGGTCCTGTGGTCACTTTAATTATGCGTAGACGCAAATGGCAATCGCGTAAAACAGACGTGAATAATAATGGTTAAATAAGGCATTACAGAGTTACTTTTTTATATGATATTAATTTTAATAGGATAAAAAGCTATGAGCATGATGACGGGAAGTTGTGAGAATGATGAAACAATGAAGCAAATCGAAATAATGGACAATGGTCTTACAATTACAATTGAGGGAAAGTCAGAGGATTTTTGGTGTCAAGACCTTTATATAAAGGCAGTTACAACGCTTATTGAAAATGCTGATATAGATGGGTGGGTAAAACATAATGAAGATTGGGATGCACTTGAAAAATTTTATGTATCAATTTTAAATTCTATGGCTTGTACTTATTTGAGAGCGTGTGATTTCCCTTTAGATGAAAAAGGATTATCAACTCATGCAGTTGTAAGTGAGTTTTTAAAAGATTTTAAAAATAACAGTCAACTAAACAAACCTATTCTTGATAGTGACTTATATGAAGATGAAGAGGAATAAAACTTTGGTGATGGGTTAAACCTGTTATAGCGATATTAATGACTGCCAGTCTTTTAAAGGACTGGCAGTCATGCTCAAAAGTAAAAATAACAGATTTAATACACTACAAAAACTTTCTCATACAACCCACCTAGTAAAACTACGCATAAAACTATGGAACTATTAAACCTAACAAAACAAGCCATTCTCGCCCCTGCTGGTCTACAAGAGCATGATATTGAAAAGATTTTCGCCCAACTTTACAGCTCCTCAGCTGATTTGGTGGACATCTATTTTCAATCCAGTCATTCTGAATCATGGGTGATGGAAGGCGGAATTATTAAAGAAGGCAGTCACAGCATCGAACAAGGTGCGGGGGTTCGTGCGGTAATGGGTGAAAAAACGGGCTTTGCTTACAGTGACCGTCTGGAATTGCCCGTATTATTGGAAGCGGCTAATAATGTTAAAGCCATCGTTCGACAAGGACAACAAGCGCAAATTGGTTTAATTACCCATACTCCTCCGTCTATTGCGCACTACTACGCACCGCTTAATCCACTAAAATCGCTAAGCGATGAACAAAAAATCGCGCTACTCAAAAAAGTCGATAGTGAAACCCGCAAACTCGATAGTCGCATAGAAGAAGTCATTGTGAGTCTAAGTGGCGTTTATGAACATATCTTGATTGCCAATCAAGATGGTTCATTGCTTGCCGATGTACGTCCTTTAGTCCGCATGAATGTCAGCGTGATTGTGGTTGATAATGGCAAACGTGAACAAGGCAGTATGGGTGGTGGCGGTCGTTGTGATTACAATTGTTTTATCGATCAAGACACTGCTATCGCTTACGGACGTGAAGCGGTCAGAGTCGCCTTAGTCAATTTAGAAGCAGATGAAGCCCCCGCAGGTAATATGCCTGTGGTATTAGGCTCTGGTTGGCCTGGAATTTTATTGCATGAAGCCATAGGTCATGGCTTGGAAGGTGATTTTAATCGTAAAGGTACATCGGCATTTAGTGGGCGAGTCGGTGAGCGTGTTGCCTCTGATCTTTGCACCGTTGTTGATGACGGTACACTGTCAGGACGGCGCGGCTCTTTAAGCATTGATGACGAAGGCACAGCCAGTGAAAATACGGTACTGATTGAAAACGGCATTCTCAAAGGCTATATGCAGGACAAGCTCAATGCTCGTTTAATGGGCGTTAAGCTAACAGGCAATGGTCGTCGTGAATCTTACGCCCATTTGCCCATGCCACGCATGACTAACACCTATATGTTGGCAGGTCAAAGCGATCCCGAAGAGATTATTAAATCGGTGAAAAAAGGCTTGTATGCGCGTAATTTTTCGGGCGGACAAGTCGATATAACTTCAGGCAAATTTGTGTTTTCTGCCAGTGAAGCCTATTTAATTGAAGACGGTAAAATTACTCGCCCTGTCAAAGGCGCGACTCTAATCGGCAATGGTCCTGATGTATTGACTAAAGTATCAATGGTCGGCAATGATTTAGCACTCGATTCAGGCGTTGGCACTTGTGGCAAAGAAGGGCAAAGTGTTCCTGTTGGTGTCGGTCAACCCACTCTAAAAATTGATAGTATGACGGTGGGAGGTACGAGTGTTTATAGCTGAGGAAGTATTTGTGATTAAAAACCCGTTCGCGCTGAGCTTGTCGAAGCGTGAATGTGGTTCGACAAGCTCACCACGAACGGTATCATTTTATTGTGCTTTAGCCATAATTAGTAACTGTACACCTAATCATGCCTTAAATATTGGCTTTTGACCCTCAACTCAATCCACAATAACTCTATTTACGAGACTTGCTTATGAAAATCCTCATCGTCGGTAACGGTGGACGTGAACACGCCCTCGCGTGGAAAGTTAAACAATCGGCTAAGGTCGAACAAGTATTTGTCGCACCTGGTAATGCAGGGACGGCACTCGAAGCCTCTGTGGAAAACGTTGCTATTGCGGTAGATGACATAGCAGGTTTATTGGCATTCGCTCAACAACAGGCGATTGATTTAACCATCATAGGGCCTGAAATTCCGTTGGTGTTAGGCATTGTTGATAGTTTTCAACAAGCGGGATTAGCCTGTTTTGGTCCATCGGCTAAAGCGGCGCAACTGGAAGGTTCAAAAACCTTTTGCAAAGATTTTATGATCCGCCACCACATTCCAACAGCGAGTTATCAAAGTTTCACCGACCAGCAGCAAGCCATTGCGTACATTGAGCAACACGGCGCACCTATCGTGGTTAAAGCCGATGGTTTAGCCGCTGGTAAAGGGGTGATTGTTGCCCAAACAAAAGCAGAAGCCATTGCCGCCGTTGAAGATATGTTATCGGGAAATGGTTTTGGTGAAGCGGGTCATCGTGTCGTCATTGAAGAATTTTTACACGGTGAAGAAGCCAGTTTTATTGTCATCGCCGATGGACAACACGCATTAGCAATGGCAACGTCTCAAGATCACAAAGCCCGCGATAATGGTGATAAAGGTCCAAATACGGGCGGTATGGGTGCGTACTCCCCTGCCCCGATTGTCACGCCTGAGATTCATCAACGGGTGATGCGTGATGTTATCGAACCGACTTTAAAAGGCATGGCGGCAGACGGCGTGCCTTATACAGGTTTTTTGTACGCGGGTTTAATGATTACACCCGATGGTAACATTAAAGTGCTAGAGTACAATTGCCGCTTTGGCGATCCTGAAACTCAACCGATTATGATGCGTTTAAAAAGTGATTTAGTGGAATTATGCCTAGCCGCTTTAGCAGGTAATCTCGATACTACTCACACCGATTGGGATGAACGTGTTGCTTTAGGTGTGGTGTTAGCCGCAGGCGGTTATCCTGATGCTTATCAAAGCGGAGCAATTATTTCTGGTTTACCTACCGTTGATAATGAAAACAGCAAAGTATTTCATGCAGGCACAAAACAAATCGGCGATGACATAGTTACCGCTGGGGGTAGAGTGTTATGCGCGTGTGCCTTGGGTGATGATATTCAAACAGCACAAAAAAATGCTTACACACTTGCCAATAAAATTGATTGGAATGCCATTTACTACCGCACTGATATTGGTTTTAAAGCCATTAAATAAGCGATGCTCTTAATCTTATGAGCATTCTTGATGCTTTTAACACCTATTTTGAAATGGTAGCCGTCGATTCGGAGGAGCTTAAACAAGAAGTTTATAAATTACGCTATCAAGTCTATTGTCTTGAAAAAGACTTTGAGAATCCAGAACGACATACTGACGGTTTGGAATATGACGAATATGATGAACATTCTTGTCATTATCTAATTCGTCATCGTGCGACTGACAGTTACATGGCAACCACTCGCCTTATTTTGCCGAATAGATATCCATTTCCCATAGAAGTACATAGTCAAATTGATACTACGCTAGTAAAGACCATAAACCGTGCTAACTTAGCTGAGTTGTCACGGTTTTGTGTCTCGAAAAAATTTAGGCGACGAGCCAATGAACAGGACTTAATCATCACTAATGATACAGATGAAAGCCGTTCACCGAGAGGCAAACACAGTTCTGCCAGCATTACTCTGTCATTATTTTCCTGTGCGGTTCAAATGAGTTCAGATCATAACATTCTCTACTGGTACGCGCTTATAGAACCTGCGTTGAAACGGGTTGTTGCGCCATTAGGCATAAATGCTATAGAAATGGGACCTTTAATCGATTATCACGGAATGCGTATACCTTGCGTGATTAAAGTAACTGATCTTCTGAACTCTGTCGCCGAAAAAGACATAGATTATTGGGCTATGATCACGAAAAATGGACAAATTTTATTATAACTGAGGGGTAATGGGTTAAACCTGATTATAGCAATATTAATGACTGCCAGTCCTTTAAAGCAGTAGGTATCTACACACAATTCAGCATAATAAAAACAATGGCTTATAAAAAGCCAAACTCCCTCTCCTGCTGGAGAGGGTTGGGGTGAGGAGAATAAAATCAAGTAGTTATATTTCCCCTCATCCCAACCTTCTCCCCCTAGAGAAGGAGTAGTAGCACTTGTGTAGATACTTATGCCTTTAAAGGACTGGCAGTCATGCTCAAAAATTCACGCTCGCTTCAAGGTAAAAAAGCCTACCTGACATTGGAATATTTTGTGGCAATGACGTTGATGCGGGTTCAAGATTATTTTTAGCATCCAATAAATTGTGTACCGACGCACTGACATTCAAATGATCAAATAATTTTTTACCTCTTAAGGTTAAATCAACAGTTTCATAATCTTTCAATGGTCTATTATCTCCTACCGCAGGTATGCGACCACCCAGCCAGTTAATTTGTGGCTGTAATTGCCACTGAGGCAAAAACTGCCAAGCCACCGCAGCATAAACATGATGCTCAGGGACATAAGTGACACGCGTGTGCGTTTGTTCGTTAATAGCGCGTTGCCACGCATAATTGCCAGAAATACTCCACTGCTCGCTGGCTTGCCAGTTCCATTCAAACTCACTGCCATAACCGTGTTGATTACCACTGTTACGAAAAGTAGCCGAAGATTTACCGACATCAGGAACAGCCGCAATCAGGTCTTTAATTTCATAATAGTAAATATTAACGGCTGTTCTTAGTGAACTCACAGGGCGATAGTCCACTGCCCATTCAATGGTATTGATAGTTTCTGGTCTTAAACTTTTATTACCAAGCAGAACAGGATTATTTTGATTAGCTTGTTCTGAAAAACTGGGCGCACGAAAGGCTTTGCCATACAGTAATTTAGTGGTGAATTGTTTATTAATATCCCACACTAAAGCGGCGCGTGGATTGAGTGTATTACCAAAATCCGAATAATGATCGTAACGAATTCCAGCGGTTAGCTGCCAGTTATCGGCAAACTGCCATTCATCTTGCAATACGCCAGAAAATATCGCACGATGAAGACTAGGTAAATAAACATAAGGGGTATTGGTAACATCGGTTAATACCCCGCTAACCACTGTAGGCGAACCACTAATCACGCCTGTACCGTAATTTTTGGCTTCGCGCGTGCTGATTTGTTCATAGCGAAAACTCGTACCCAATCGCAACACATGATTATCAAAGCCTTTATAAATTGAACTCAATTCAATGGCTGGAATATTTTCTATTCGTCCTAACGCAGAAACAACGCCATTAGGAAACAATGTTTTTGGCAACACAGGGTTATTACTGAAGTTACCATTAACCAATGGTAATTGTGCGTTATCGGCAAACAATTGACCTTGCGCACCAAAATTAGCATATAGATAACTAAGATGCGCGGTCAACTCTAATTCTTTAAACCAATCTTCGGTAGAAAAACGGACATCGCCCAGATATTGTTGACCATGCGATTCACCATTAGGGTCTAATACTAAGTTGCCACCTGCACGAGTTCCTGTATCCAACGCGCTAAATGACCAAAAATCAATATCCCAATGTTTGCGCTGTAAGTTGAGATGTGCATCTATGGTTTCATAGCGACCTTGGTATTTACTAGGTGCTTTAGAAGCGTGTGTGCCAAATGCTTTATCTAAATTAGTTTGAGCGTCGGCTTTAATTATTCGATTGGGATCTCCATCGGTATGCTGATATTGCAAGCTGGTGGCAATATCCCACCCTGCTAATTGCGTACTGTGTTGTCCCCAGCCACTTTGAGTATTAGCATCACCTGCGCGAACACCTAATTTTGTGCCATTAATGTCTTTGGCTTTTTTGGTGACAATGTTGATGACACCCGCAAACGCATCCGCGCCATACAAGGCAGAACCAGGGCCTCGAATAATTTCTACGCGTGCAATCGCTTCCAAAGGTAATTCAAAATGCGATAGGGTATTACCACGAAACGGCGTATTAATGCGTGTGCCATTGACCATCATCAACAATTCTGAATTAGTGGCGTTGCGTATGCCGCGCAGACTGTAACTGTAATCGAATGTGCTACTTTGTAAACTGGCATGAACGCCTGGGACGGTTTCCAAGACTTCATGCAGCTCTGTTGCACCCATTGATTTAATTTGTTCAGCGGTAACAATGCTAGTCACGGCGGCAGATTGAAATACGGTCTTGGGTGTCCCTGTCGCAATGCTAACGGATGTTTGGGCTAATTCAGCGGGCGACATCGAAAAATAATCAACGTCTGCCATTGCCTGATTTTCAGAAAAGCAAAGCAGTAGGGTAGACATTGCACCCCCTACAAAATTAATACGATGGGTACGTTTACTGTTCATTTTAATGATGCCATGAAAGGTTTGATGAGTTTAAGTTCCGTCAATAACACAGGTTTACTGATGCCATAGCCTTGCGCATAATCGACACCTAATTCATACAGCAAATTAAATATTTCCTCATTTTCAACAAATTCGGCAATGGTTTTTTTACCCATAACGTGTCCAACTTCGTTGATCGCTTTTACCATCGCTAAGTCTACTTTATCATCTAAAATATCTTTAACGAAAAAACCATCAATCTTAAGATAGTCCACGGGTAGGTTTTTTAAATAGGCAAAAGACGATAAGCCACTGCCAAAATCATCCAGTGAAAAGGAACAGCCCTGCTCTTTTAATGAATTAATAAATTTAATTGCCGATGATAAATTAGCAATCGCAGCGGTTTCAGTGACTTCAAAACATATTTTCTGAGTAGGTATTTGCCATTTAGCAAATTGCTCAAAGATGAAGGCTAACACCCCTTCATCACCCAATGATAAGCCCGATAAATTAATAGAACACAATGACAAATTTTCCATAAAATCAGGTGTTGTGGCAATAAACTCAAAAACAGAACCGATAACCCAGCGATCTATCGCAGGAGCTAAGCCATAACGCTCCGCTGCTGGTAAAAACGCATTAGGCGGTATAATACGACCGCTCTCATCGCGATAGCGAATCAGAGTTTCAAAATGCAGCCTTTCATCTTCTTTGGATACCAATACGATTGGCTGCCCATACAGGCAAAAACTATTATTCTCTAGTCCTAGCCGTATTTTTTCCACCCACTGCATTTCGCCTTTTCTTAGCGCGAGTTCTTCATCATCTGGGCTATAAATATGAATGCGATTGCGCCCTTTATCTTTTGCCGCATAACAAGCGGCATCGGCTTCTTTAAATAAATTGACCGCACTGCCACTGGTTTTATTGATGGTAGAAAGCCCTATACTGACACCTATGGAAAAGTTTTTTCCTTCCCAATGAAAACGAAAATCCCTGATAGTATCGCGTAGCTTTTCACACAGTAAAAACGCGTCATTCAGCGAACAGTAATACATTAATATGCCAAATTCATCACCGCCTAAA
Source organism: Methylococcales bacterium (assembly GCA_026398895.1). GTDB lineage: Bacteria > Pseudomonadota > Gammaproteobacteria > Methylococcales > Methylomonadaceae > UBA4132. The sequence continues at coordinate 23,238 of JAPLRZ010000032.1, read as the reverse complement.
CGAGCGATAAAGTCCTGCTCTCGAATGTGTTTTTTTAATACCAAGCCTAATTGTCTTAACAGCTCATCACCCGCAAGATGCCCACAGGTGTCGTTAACCAGTTTAAATTGATCCAAATCCAAATAACACAAGACGTGTTCAGAATCATCGGTGTGAACTAATTCTATGGCTTGTTTAACGTAACGATCAAACTCAACTCGATTAGCAAGTCCTGTTAACGCATCATGGCTGGCTTGGTAGGTGATTCTTTCACTCAACTCACGCGCTTCGGTGATATCCTCACACACCAATAATAAGCTGTTTTTTTGTTGTCCATACTCAACAGATTTAGCGGTGACTCGCAGCCAAAGAATTTGCCCATCCGCTCCAATTTGTCTAAATTCCTCTTTGTATGCGTGGGTAGGATTAAGCAGACAACGCTCAAGAAAAGCACTCATAATAGGTATATCAGTGGTATAAATAAAATCAAAAATGCAATGATTGCGTAACTCTTTGATGGTTAAACCAATTTGGTCGGCACAAGTACGATTAACCGACAAAATATTGCCCACAGCGTTGACGCTAAACATCATTGATGGATTATCGTCATACAACGAGACATAACGATTCTTTGCATCCAGTACCGCTACATTTTGCTGTTCCACAGTATCAATCAACTCATTGAACGCATTCACTAACACGCCTAACTCGTCATTATTGACTTTAACGGCGCGTATCGAATAATCATGACTCGCACTAATTGCTTTAGCCGCTGCCACCAATTTATTGATGGGGGCTGAAATCAGCTTTAATAACGGAGTAGCTAAAAGAAAAGCCAGTATCGACACACTGAGTAATACTAAAAATAAAAAACCGATAAACTGTATTTTACGCCAGTAAGCAGCAGAAAAATCGGCGTGAATATAAACCGTTCCTTGCTGCTCTGACTCCATCATAATCGGCTGCACAATACATAAATGCGTATTGGTAAATTGGGTTGTCCATCCATTAAGCAAGGTAGGACACGTCCATTTATTCTGATTGGGTTTGATTAGTTCGGCAAAAACAGCCCCTTCTTGATTATAAAGACAAGCGGCTTGTACTTCTGGCAACAGACCAATCACAGCAAGATTTTCTCGCGCTGTTTCTTGGTCATTAAATAATAGTGCGGCGGTACTACGATTACCGATGATGGTTGCTACTGCTGACAAATCATCTTGGGTATTTTTCTGAAATTCATCAATTTCAAGTACCAATATAAATATACCCGCCACTATTAATGACAACACGCTAGGAAATATGGTGATTAATAGTAGCTTACGGTTTATTGCTAAATCAGCGATGCGTTTAATCATTGTGATCTCCCCCAACAATCTCAACAACTTCCAATAATTTCGCGCTGATTTTTAAACCACTTTGTTGTAGCAATTTTAGATTTACCTGTAATTTTATTTTGTCTTGTCGTTTAACAAAGGCAATCATGCCACCTTGGCTAATAAATTCAGGTTCTTCGCCAACCGTTAGGGTGTTTTTGCTACTCGCCGCTAGGGTTTTAGCACTGACATTTGACCCCACATAAACAATATGACAATGCACGGCTTTATCCATCACCGTCAATCTGAACAATTTGATTGGTAAATTAAAAGCGGTTCGCTGTTCAATGGGATCAATAATTTCACCAAAAGGATCATTACCCAAAATGCAAATATTGAAGGTCTCAGTAGTTTCTTCAGTCCAAGTAATAAATTTAGTAAAGTTAAACAAGTAGCCCACTTTGATTTTATATTCATCAACGGGCGCAGATTCTGCGTAAGAATCCCGCAAAAACAGCGAACACAGTAAACAAAATAAAACTAAAATCGAACAAATACTTTTCATGCTTTCATAATGATTAGTGAATGAAAAAGACTAGAAACTACGGTATAGCTAAAGCAGTTTTTGTGATTAAAAAAACCGTTCGCACTGAGTTTGTCGAAGTGTGAATGTAGTTCGACAAGCTCACCACGAACGGCATCATTTTATTGTGCTTTAGCTATAGTGGGTTAAATCTGTTGTTTTTACTTTTGGGCATGACTGGCAGTCCTTGTATCGCTATAACAGGTTTCACCCACCACCAGAACTACTGACTTTAACTAGAAAAGTTAGCTTAATGATGTTAGCTGCTGTCCACTTGTGGACAAATTGCTTTTTGTGAGTCTAGTCTAGGCTAAGAAAGTTAAGTTGCCTATTCCGCAAAAAATTGGCGCATCGCTCTTATCATATAGTGATGATCCCACACGCCCGCACTTTCTCGAATGCTGTGCATCGCCCACAGTGGAGACCCCACATCAACGCAGCTTACCCCGATTAAACTAGAAGTAATCGGTCCTATGGTGCTACCACAACCTAACTCATTACGATGGGAATATTTTTGATAGGGTACGCCTGCTAATTCACAGCAATCCGCAAATAATGCCTCTGAACCACTGCTGGTACTGTAACGCTGATTGGCATTAACTTTTATAACGGGACCTTGATTAACCAGCACCTTATGTTCTGAATCATAAGCGTTAGGAAAACTGGGTTGATAGGCGTGCGCCATATCCGCGCTAATCATAAAACTTTTTGCCAACGCTCTTAAAAAGTCTTCTCGATCGGTTTTTGTCGCTAAGGCAATGCGTTCAAGAATATCAGTAAGAAAACTACCCGCCGCGCCTTTTTGACTTTCACTACCGATTTCTTCGTGGTCAAAAAAGGCACATACTAGCATATTGCCTGATTCCAATACGCTCTCATCCAATAATGCCAATAAAGCTGCATGACAGGACGCTAAATTGTCCAGTTGACTATTCGCATAAAACTCATTGTTTGCCCCCCAAAACACTCCTTGTTGAGTGTCATACACTGCCAAATCCCAAGACAATATGGATTCTATCTCTTTATCTATTTGCTGCTGTAACCAGTCAGAAAAATACGCACAGGGTAATTGTTGCTCGGTTAAGCGCGTCAAAATTAAGGGTAATTCCTGCTGTTTATGCAGTTTTAAACCCTCTTCATTGACGGTTCTGTTCATGTGTATGGCTAGATTAGGTAGTCGTAGCAAGGGTTTATCACACTGCACTAACTGGCTCACCAGCTTACCGTGTTCATCCTTATAACAAATTCGCCCAGCAAGACTTAAATCCCTATCGGCAAAGGTTGCCAGTATGGGACTGCCGTAGATTTCAACACCTAAACGTAATAATCCATCGCTTGCTGTTGCGGGATTGGGTTTAATGCGCAACCCAGGTGAATCGGTATGCGCACCAATGAGTTTAAAGCCTGTTTTTACTAAAGGCTGTTGCCCCATTACGAAGATAATAATAGAGGAATCATCACGAATGACATAATAACGCCCCCCTGCTTGTAAGCTCCATTTGTCAGTTTCATTGAGCTTTACAAATGAAAACGCGCTCAGTTGGGTTTCAATGCTATCAACCACATGCCAAGGGCTGGGGCTTGCATCAATAAAATCCAGTAAATATTGAACTTGTTGCGTTGCCATGATTGTTCTTTAAAATTTGGAAAATTGCATTCTAATCGATTTTAGGTAATATCCACACAACTAATCATTGCCAACGCCACGGCTTCAGCGACTTTAATACCATCGACCGCTGCTGATAAAATTCCCCCTGCATACCCAGCCCCTTCTCCCGCTGGATAGAGTCCTGTTGTATTGATGCTTTGATAATGCGTGTTGCGCTTGATGCGTATCGGTGAGGAGGTGCGGGTTTCTACCGCTGTTAATATGGCATCATTCATCGCAAAGCCTTTTATTTTTTTATCAAATGCTGGCAATGCTTCACGGATTGCTTCAATAGCGTAGTCGGGTAACGCGGAACTTAAATCCGTTAAATGTACGCTGGGTGTATAAGATGGCTGCACACTACCCAAGTTTTCAGACGGACGCTGTGCCAAAAAATCACCCACTCGCTGCGCAGGAGCTTGGTAATTACTGCCACCTAATACAAAGGCATGGGCTTCTAATCGACGTTGCAAATCTATTCCTGCTAATGGGTGTTCAGGGTAATCGACTTCAGGCGTAATGCCGACCACTATGGCACTATTGGCATTGCGTTCATTGCGTGAATATTGACTCATACCATTAGTGACCACATGACCTGCTTCAGAAGTTGCCGCAACCACTGTTCCCCCAGGACACATACAAAAACTATACACCGAGCGTCCATTTTTACAGTGATGCACTAATTTGTAATCTGCCGCACCCAGTAATGGATGCCCTGCCTGCTTACCAAAGCGACAAACATCAATCAACGATTGTGGATGCTCAATACGAAAACCGATAGAAAACGGCTTAGCTTCAATGTACACGCCACGCTCATAGAGCATTTTAAAGGTGTCACGCGCACTGTGACCTACGGCTAACACCACATAATCACTACTAATCGTTTCGCCATTAGCCAATGTCACACCGCGCACTTGATGATTATCAATAATCAGCTCATCGACGCGCTGTTGAAAGCGAATCTCGCCCCCTAAACCTTCAATCGTAGCGCGGATTTGTTCTACCATTGTGACTAATTTAAAGGTGCCAATATGCGGTTTACTAACATGGAGAATTTCCGCAGGTGCGCCCGCTTTAACAAATTCAGTCAGCACTTTACGCCCGTAATGATTGGGGTCTTTGATTTGCGTGTACAGTTTGCCGTCAGAAAATGTTCCTGCACCACCTTCACCAAACTGCACATTGGATTCAGCATTAAACTCCGATTTTCGCCACAAGCCGAAGGTATCTTTAGTGCGCTCTCGCACTTCTTTTCCACGTTCTAAAATAATCGGACGAAAGCCCATTTGTGCCAAAATTAAACCAGCAAACAAACCACAAGGCCCTGTGCCAATAACGATAGGACGTTGTTTTAACTGCGCTGGAGCGTGAGCGACAAATTGATAAGTGGTATCAGGCGTAACAGAAATATGCGGATCATTTTTGTGATTTGCCAGTACATCAGATTCGTTTTTGACTTCCACATCCAGCGTATAAACCAGCTCGATTGCATTACGTTTACGCGCATCATGTCCTAGGCGAAATACGGTGTAGGCAATGAAATTCTGCTCTGTGATACCCAGCCGTTCAATAACAGCGGTTTTTATCAGGCTTTGGTCATGATCCAGTGGTAGTTTAAGTTCAGTAATTCTTAGCATAGTTTTTTGTTAGTAACGTAAATACAAAAGACAGGAGTCCAATAGCTTTAGCTATTGGCTAAAACAGCTAAAGCTGTTTTACTCCAGCGTTCAGCTTATTCAATTCGATAAGCATCCATCTCAATCGACAGAACCCTATCACCTAACACCGTACAAATCCCCTGATAACGGTCTTCACCTGTTGAGGCAAATTCAAATGCGTAGCAACGATAAACTTGCCACTTCTTTGCCGCATTTCTTTTTAAACCCATGCGAGTCAAAGCAACATAATCATCGAGCATTAGCACTTCCAGTGCGTTGCAACGTGCTTTTGTGGCTTTCAAAGCAAGAGCTTTAGCGGTTTGGGCATTATGCCAGTACCAATAAAACAACAAAAGTAAACTAATTGATACAATATTATTGAACATGAGTTAAAATCACCACGAACCGCTAAAAGTGTGAGTATGGTGTTTATTGTACTCAATATGCGGGCATATCTTTGGTAAATACTAAAACATTTTATGGAACGCAACTATGACTTCCGAACTTAGCACGATTGAAATACATCCGAACGCAGATCACCGATATTCAGTAATATGGTTACATGGGTTAGGTGCTGATGGTCACGATTTTGAAGATATTGCTCAGACACTCCATTTAAACGCCGCGCCACATTGCCGTTTTATTTTCCCTAACGCACCTATTCAAGCTGTCACCATCAATGGTGGTGTAGAAATGCGTGCTTGGTATGATATTTTAGTCATGGCACTGGAACGTGAAGTTGATATAAACGGCATTTATCAATCGGCAAAATTGATTGAACAACTGATTGAGCGTGAGAAAAACAACGGCATAGCCGCTGAAAATATTCTCCTCGCTGGCTTTTCTCAAGGTGGTGTTGTCGCCCTGCATGTTGGCTTAAGATACCCAGAGAAATTAGCGGGCATTATCGCCTTATCAAGCTATCTACCCACTATTGGACAACTAAACACTGAAGCCTCTGCCGCCAATAAAAACACACCCATTTTTATAGGACACGGCATACTCGATTCAGTGGTTGCTGTTGAATCAGGTAAAGCAGTATTTGATAGCCTTCATGCTCAAGGCTACCCAGTTCAATGGCATGATTATTTAATGGAACACTCGGTTTGTATCGAAGAAGTAGAGCATATCGCCACTTTCATTAATGGTATTTTTTAAATAACTTAGCGTTTATTTAAGACCTGACTAATCAAAGTACATCCGCTAGATTACCCTTGGTTTCTAACCATGCTTTTCTATCTTGAGAGCGTTTTTTTGCCAAGAGTAAATCTAGCTGCGCGGTGGTGTCATCGTCTTCGGCAATAGTAAGCTGCACCAAACGGCGCGTATCGGGGTTCATGGTAGTTTCGCGCAGTTGGCTAGGATTCATTTCTCCTAAGCCTTTAAAGCGTTGTATATTAATTTGCCCTTTCAATTTTTCAGCTTTGATTCTGTCCAATACCCCTAAACGTTCGGCTTCATCTAAGGCATAAAAAACCCGCTTACCCACATCAATGCGATATAAAGGTGGCATAGCGACAAACACATGACCTGCTTTCACCAGCGAATTAAAGTGTTGATAAAATAACGCGCAGATTAGCGTGGCAATATGATTTCCGTCGGAATCGGCATCCGCCAAAATACACACCTTCCCATAGCGTAGGTTTTGTAAATCATCCACACCTGGTTCTATGCCTAAGGCAACTGCAATATCATGGACTTCTTGTGAAGCCATAACTTGGCTGGATTCGACTTCCCAAGTATTCAAAATTTTACCGCGTAACGGCATGATGGCCTGAAAATCCCGCTCGCGTGCTTGTTTAGCTGAACCACCCGCAGAATCACCTTCGACTAAAAATAATTCGGTGCGATTAATGTCTTGTGCAGAGCAATCTGCCAATTTCCCTGGAAGTGCGGGGCCTGAGGTAATTCGTTTACGGATGATTTTTTTATTGGAACGCAGACGTTTTTGCGCACTATTAATAATAATCTCGGCGATTTTTTCGCCTTCAGCGGGATTTTGATTGAGCCATAAACTAAAGCTGTCTTTTGCGACCCCTGAGACAAACGCCACACATTCGCGGGAACTAAGTCGTTCTTTTGTTTGCCCTGAAAATTGCGGGTCTTCCAATTTCACTGATAACACAAAATGACAGTTTTCCCAGACATCTTCTGGAGCGACTTTAACGCCACGCGGCAAAATATTACGAATATCGCAAAACTCACGCATCGCCTCGGTCAGCCCTGCGCGTAAGCCGTTGACGTGTGTACCTCCTTGCGCAGTAGGAACGAGATTAACATAACTTTCATTAAGTATTTCAGGCGGATTTTCCACTGCCCAAACAACACCCCATTCTACCGCTTCATGAGTAGTTGCCACTAGCCCCATAAAAGGTTGTTCTGGACAGTAGTCAATGTCGCCGATACGGTCTAACAAATAGCCTTTTAAACCATCCTGATAATACCATTGATAATTTTCCCCCGTTTGCTCAACGCTTAGGCTTATTTTTAACCGTGGACACAGTACCGCTTTAGCGCGTAAAACGTGCTTGAGCTTGCTAACGGAAATATTGGCAGAATCAAAATATTTTCCATTAGGTAAAAATTTGACCGCTGTGCCAGTGTTATTTTTGCCGACTGTGCCTATTTCTGTTAATTCAGTTTGTTTTTCACCATCGGCAAAATCCATGCTGTAAAGTTTGCCATTGCGTTTGACTTCAATGTTGAGCGTTGCCGATAGCGCGTTGACTACAGACACGCCTACACCATGCAAACCGCCTGAAAACTGGTAGTTTTTATTAGAAAATTTTCCACCCGAATGAAGCTGTGTCAAAATCACTTCCACGCCCGTCATGCCTTGTTCGGGGTGCATATCCACAGGCATTCCTCGACCATCGTCTTTAACCAGCACTGAACCATCTTTGTATAACACGACATCGATAGTTTTGGCAAAACCTGCCATTGCTTCATCAACGCTGTTATCAACCACTTCCTGTACTAAATGATTCGGTCTTGTGGTATCGGTGTACATACCCGGTCGTTTGCGTACAGGTTCTAAACCACTTAATACTTCAATTGCCGCCGCGTTATATTCGTTACTCATTATATATCTAGTCAATGGTTATGAAGCCCACAAACACTATAAAGTATCCATCGACTATGGTTTGCTGTTTGTTAAAAATTTATTACTCATAGTGAGCGTGGGCGTTTGGAAAATCAGGCTTTAGCTGATTTTTGTTTAAATTGAGACATTGCCATTAGCTATCACTCATCAATACCTTTCTTTCTTTTAGAAAAATCAAAAAACTTTAACTCACCTTCAGATTCGATAGGAGCAAGAGATAATTTATCTTTACTTGCTATACTGCTGCGACCACCATCGTCTCCTGTCAGTCTTCGACGTTCAACGAAAACCTTGAGTTCCTCTATCGCCATTTGCTTGCTAACGTAAGGACCAAAAGTACCCTCGCGAGCATTGAAATACCATTCCATTAAGCCCGTTTTATCATTGCGTTGGCAAAATGTTCTATCAAGATCAAACATCGACGTTCTCCAATAAAAAAACTAACTCAATATAATAGAAAAGATTTTAATACTCAGCCCTGTGGCGTTGGTGGCACATAGCCTTCAGGCATATCGTTATGATCTTCAAATAAAAACTTAGTTCTTTCGACCGCTAAATATTCCCTAGCTTTAGGGTCAAAGCTAGCTAACTTATTTTCATTAATTAAAATCGTTTGCCTGCCTAACCATTCTTTCCATACTTGCTTGGATATTTTTTCAAATATTTCTAAGCCTTTTTCACCTGGAAACGGTGCTGAATCTAAGCCGTCAGCTTCTACACCTAATTTTACGCACAATACTCGTCTAGTCATTTTCATTCTCGGTTTTTATGTGTTGTTGTAATAATTGTTTAATGGGGGCTGCTAAACCCAACTTCTGTCCAGCGTTATACCAAAGACTTTGATTAGCTTCCATCACAAAATTTGTCGGGCTATTGGTTTGGATAACTAGCGGTGTATAGTCTAAGTGGTAATGAGAAAATGTATGTCGCGAAGTTGGCAATAGTTGTTGACTATTAATCTCCATGTTTTTGCTTAAACACCAATCCTGTGCCGCTTCGATGCTGTCAAATTCAGGTAAACTCCATAATCCACCCCAAATGCCTGTGGGTGGTCTTTTTTCCAAAAATAGTTGCTGGTCATAATTACGCAACAACAAAAATACCCGCTGTTTAACGGGCAAGGTTTTTTTAGGTTTGGGGGTCGGTAATTGCGCAACTATTCCCATGCTTAGTGCGACACAATGACTGGCAAGTGGACAAACAGTACACGATGGTTTACTGCGTGTACACACGGTCGCACCCAAATCCATTATCGCTTGAGTGTAATCAGCGCAACGTTCAATAGGAGTCAATGCTGTGCTGATTGCCCACAATTGTTTAGTTACCTGAGTATCACCCGACCAACCTGTGATGCCTTTATAACGTGTCAACACCCGTTTAACATTGCCATCTAATATAGGATGACTTTTATGAAAAGCAATGCTCAAAATTGCCCCCGCTGTCGATTGCCCAATGCCAGATAATGCCATCAACTCTTCCAGTGTATCGGGAAAACGCTGTTGCTGATAAATAATCTGCGCACTTTTATGTAGATTTCTTGCTCTGGCGTAATAGCCTAAACCCGACCAATACGGTAAAACTTCATCAATTTGGGCGACCGCCAAACTATCCAGAGTAGGAAATTTTTCGATGAACGCCTGAAAATAGGGAATTACTGTGGTGACTTGAGTTTGTTGTAGCATGATTTCCGATAACCACACCCGATAAGGCGTGGTGTTCTGTTGCCACGGTAAATTTTTACGTCCTTGACAAGCAAACCACGCCAGAATACTTTGCTGAAAAGCGGCAGGAGTCATCAGTATTAGAAGAATTTTTTAAATAACTTGCCTACTTTCGGAGCTAGCTCTTTAAGTTTTTCTTTTTCTTCTGGTTTTAATTTATCTAAGGCTTTTTCAATTTTCGCTTTGCCTTCCTCAGTTTGAGCATTATTGATGACGTTTTCAATTTTGGCTTTGGCTTTGTCGGTCACCAATGCTGTTACATCCAGCGTATAAGTCGGTTTGCTTAGTGTTCCGCCTACTAAAATAACGATAGGTGTATTGTGTAATAAATCAGCCTCTGCGGGTGCGACTGAATCTTTTGGCAACAAAGCGGTGAGTTTGTAGTTCAGCTGTTGATTGAGTAAATTTACCGTGCCTTTACCTGTCGCTTGAACTTTATTGGTTTTTAGCTCTAAATCATCATTCGTGACTACTCCCTTAGCAATAACAGCCGAGCCACCGAGCATTAAAAACGGGGTTTCCTTATTGTCAGTAATCGCCGCCAAATCGCTACCTTTGAGTAAAGCCTTGCCTTTATCAATCATGTTTTGCAAATTAAAACCAAGCATCGCGCCGTCTTTGCATAAGAACTTTAACTGACCGCTAAGCGAGGATTGAAGCTCAGCTGGTGTATTGCCATATCCTTGTAACTGTAGTGATGAATCTAGCGTTCCACGAATCGTTGCTTTATTGCCTAAAGCGGTTAATAACGGTTCAATTTGGACGTGATCCAGTTTTTGATCCACTTCCAACACGGTTTTCGGTTGACGCACATCAACACTGAAATTGCTGGCATATTCGCCTTGATAAAATTGTTTAATACTTTGCGTGGTAGTGACCAAACCATTTTTCGCGCCGACATGAAAATGAACATCTTGTAAATTCAGTCCGTTGACTTTAAGCGACCCGACCGCTAAATCACCGTTAGCATCCAGCTTTCTTAACAGATCAACAGGCAAAAAGGCTACTCCTGCCGTTAAAGCAAGTAGTGGACTGGTGGTTGCTTGCTTGCTTTTTTCTGTAGGTGATAAATAACGGTCAACATCGATGCTATCAATCGCTAAATTAAAGGCAATGGCGAAGGCAAAATTATTGAGACTGATTGAACCTTTGATGAGCGTGTCATCTAGGTTAAGCACTAAGTTTTGTAGATCAATGGAGTTTTGCGTGGCGGTAACATTAACACTAAGGGCAAATTTATTCAGTGCATTAGCATCACGCATCGCGGGAACTGGAATGGCAAATTCTTTTATCAGTTTAGCAGGATTAAATTGTGCAATACTCAATGTTCCCTGAAAAGTCGCATTGGTCTCTTTAAAATGCTCACTCGATATATCGGCAGTAAGGTTTAAATCGCCTGATTTAAGTTGTAATCCAGACACCTTAACCGTTTGTTGAGGCAAAGACACTGCACCACTGGCAATGATTAGCGAGCTAGTCATTGATTTGTTGGGAATACTGTCGCCTGTGGTGATGGTCTGTAAATTGGTATCACTGAAAGCAACCGTATCGAGTTGCTCATTTATGGTCAGTATCGTATTTAGCTTCTGTGTTTGCGTGATGTTGGTGTCAGGATTTAAGGTGATAAAGCCAAGATTAATCGAAATAGGCTGATTAAAACGGGCTTTACTGCTTGCTAAACTGACATCTTTAAAAACATAATTCTGCCCTGTTTGTTGATTCTGCCAATTAATTTGAGTGTTAGTCAGTGTCACCTTGCCAATAGAAAGCTTACTTAAAGCGGCAGCAGTTTCCACAGCGGCAGTGGCAGCGATTTGTTGGCTAGACGGTGTACTATTGGTCACACTAGCAGGCGTTTTTTTAGCCGTTAAATCATCCCAATTTGTTAGACCTTGCTGATTAGTCGTTAAATTGAGCATTAGCCCTTTTAAGGCAATGTCACCCACTTGCACTTCTTTTGACAATAAGGGTAATAATGCAACATTGATGTGACTTTCTTCCAAAGAAGCAAAGTTTTTAGCTTCAAAACCTTGGGCATTGCTCAAGGTCATTTTTCCTGTAGTTACGCCTATAGAAGGAAATACGGTAAGTTTTAAATCACCATCGATACCCAAATCACGCCCAGTTTTATTTTTAACCGCTGCAATAATTTCAGGCTTGAAATTATTGGGATTGATGAAAAAAACAGCAGCACAAACCACAAGCACGACTAATAACACCAGTGCGGCAATGATTGACAACATAATTTTTAACGGATTTTTCACACGATGCTCCACTCAAAAAACTACAATAATGATCTATTATCGAATATCATGCCTCACTGTTGCTAGTTAAATTCTAGCCAAAGGTATTAAACATAATAATAATGCGATGAGGTGGATATATGTTGTTTTTAGCGAAAGCGTTGGCGATAGCTGTTCTGGTTTGGTTTTACACAACCGCGAGAGAAAAAGGCGAACCGCCTATTAACTGGGCAATTACTGGCTTAATTGGCTATGTAATCGTGTGGATAGCGGTTAGATATACCGTTGTTCAAGCACTATGGAGTATGGTGTCTAAGAATCCCACAGCTGCTGTGGTTGTCATGCAAATACCCGCACTATGCGCGATTGCGGGAGCATTTTTAATTCGTAAAAAGTTAATCAGTAATGCCTCTGAAAAAACTAATTAGTTCAAAGCGGAGTACAAACCTAAGGAAGTTTGTACTCCGTGTAGCCAACTACGCCTACCTGCAAATCACAACATTACAATTTATCAGCGTTTTTGTCCAAATACTCAGCAACACCCGCTGGGTTTGCATTCATACCTGCCGCACCTTTTTTCCAACCTGCTGGGCAAACTTCGCCATGAGCTTCGTGGAATTGTAAGGCATCGATCATACGCAATAATTCATCCATATCACGACCTAAAGGCAGATCATTAACGACTTGATGACGTACTAAACCGCTACGGTCGATTAAAAACGTGCCACGGTAAGCGACCGCAGGGGCAGCGGCTTCAACGTCATAATCTTTGCAAATAGAATGCGATAAATCTGCTGCCATTGTGTAACGCACCGCACCAATACCGCCTTTGTTAATTGGGGTATTACGCCATGCGTTATGGGTAAAATGTGAATCGATAGAGACAGCAATCACCTCAACGCCACGGCTTTTAAATTCATCCATACGGTGATCTAAAGCGATCAACTCACTAGGACAGACAAAGGTAAAATCCAGCGGATAGAAAAATACCACCGCATATTTGCCGTTAGTGGCTTCAGAAAAGCTGAATGAATCAACTATCTGACCGTCGCCTAATACGGCTGGAACTGTAAAATCAGGTGCTTGTTTACCGACTAATACGCTCATTGATTATCTCCAAAAAATTTAAAAAACAAATGCTCAACATACCTATCATTAGCCACTATGACAGTGGAAGATGCTCATTCTACACCAGAACAGTAGGAAATAGTTAATAACCATTGTGTACAAATTGAATGACTATAACTAATTTTATTAAATAATCAATGCTATATTCGTGACAAAAATAGTCATCGGAATTTAGTAAACTCATGAAACAAAGCGCGTCCTTTTTAAACAACTCTTCTCAGTGGTTAGCACAATTCGACCATCACAACTTTTTGTCGAAAATACTTGATCTTTGTACATTGGCGAATATTTATATTGTCGATAAAGAGCAACGGGTGCTGTACTGGAGTGTAGGCATGGAAACCTTGACTGGCTTACAACACGAGACGGCGATTGGTACTACTTGTTTGCCTGAGTGCATCATCACCCCTGCTAGTCTTGCTAAACAATCGATTCAATTACCCCACAGCAATGGCAATCACACCAGTATCAACAAAACTGTGCAGATTTTACAAGACCAAGACGGTAGTTTTGCAGGGGGTTTAGGCTTGCTACTACCTTGTGAACTCACGACCAGTGAACCGTTAGCAAAACTAACGGTTGGTAGTCAAAACTTTCACGGCATACTCAGTCGCTCCCCCGCCATGCAGGATGTTTTTCGGCTGATTGAAAATGCTGCCGAAACCACTGTCACCGTATTAGTCAGAGGCGAAAGCGGCACGGGTAAAGAATTAGTTGCCAAAGCCATACACGATTTAAGTTTACGCAAAAACGCGCCCTTTTTAGCCATCAATTGTGCCGCTCTTTCCAGCAACTTATTGGAAAGCGAATTATTTGGTCATGTACGCGGTGCATTTACGGGCGCGATTAAAGATCACAGCGGTTTATTTCAACGAGCGCATGGAGGCACCTTGTTTTTGGATGAAGTGGCTGAATTGCCGTTAGAATTACAAGCTAAACTACTGCGTGTTATTCAAGAAAGAAACTATATTCCCGTAGGCGGCTCAAGCTCAATAAACGTCGATGTGCGTATTGTGGCAGCAACCCATCGCTCACTACGCGAAGAGGTCAAGAATGGACGTTTTCGTGAGGATTTGATGTATCGACTTAGGGTTGTGCCAATTTTTTTACCGCCACTTCGAGAACGCCGTGAAGATATTGGTTTACTCATCTGGCATTTTATTCACCAGCATAATACTGCCAACTTTCGAAAAATTGAAAAAATCGAACCTCACGCCATGCGAACATTACTAGACCATTCGTGGTTAGGAAACATTCGAGAATTACAAAATGTGGTTGAATATGCGTTTGCAGTAGGGCGCGACACAAGCTTACGACTTTCTGAATTACCACCCGAATTTAGAGAACCGCGCAACGTTGTAAACCCCATTAACCTAAACTTACCACAATCAGCCGAGCAGGAAGCTTGTGCTATTCGTCAAGCACTGACACAAAGCAATAACAAAGTTGGTTGTGCTGCACAACTACTAGCCATGAGTCGTGCAACTTTTTGGCGTAAGCGTAAGTTGTATGGGCTGTAACATTTTTATGTTACATTTTCCACATGACTGAACAATATGTCATTCTGGTGGTGAGAATAAGGATTCACATCACCAAAATTAATTTGTGGATAAGTTGTGTATAACTGCCTTTTTTTAGTGGATAAGTGTGTGGATAACTTGTGGATAGTTTTTTTACCAGTTGAATATCAACAGTTATACACAAGTTGTACCGTGTTATCCACAGGGTTATCCACAGCATAAAAGCACTATAACTTTTTGATTTTAATAAAAAATAAAAAGTTATCCACAAAAAAACCGCTTACTAATAATAATAGATAAAAAGATACTTTATATGAAATTTATAATTAATCGAGAACAACTTTTAACACCTTTACAGCAAATTGTTAGTGTTATCGAAAAACGTCAAACCATGCCTATTCTTGCCAATGTGTTAATCAGCATTGCCAATGATGAACTCATTTTGACAGGCACAGATTTAGAAATTCAGATTATTGCTAAAATCAATATCGACTCAGCAACACCTGGATCAATCACTGTTCCTGCGAGAAAGTTTTTAGATATATGTCGGTTATTACCTAGCGGAGCTGAAATCAGTTTTGAACAACACGATGATAAAGTCAAAATCGCCTCTAATCGCAGTCGTTTTTCTTTGAGTTGTTTACCCGCAGACAATTATCCAGAATTTGCTGAAAGCGACACGACCAACCAGTTCATCATCAATGCAGGGCAATTAAAAAAGGCTCTTGATAAAACCCTGTTTTGTATGGCGAATCAAGATGTGCGTTATTATCTAAACGGCTTATTGCTGCATATTTCTAACAGCAAATTAGAGCTGGTCGCTTCTGATGGACACCGTTTATCGATTTATGAAGACCAGCTCGAACAAGGTGCTGGTTTTGAAGCACGAATTATTTTGCCAAGAAAAGGTGTGCTAGAACTTAATCGTTTACTTGATGATCCAGAAGCCGAATTAAAAGTTGAATTTTCCAGCAACAACATTCGCATTTTTATCAAAAATCTGATTTTCTCAGCCAAGCTAGTCGATTCAAAATACCCAGATTTTGGCAAAGTATTTCAACAAGATTTTTTCAATAAAATTAACATTGATAAACAAGTCTTTAAAAATGCACTGACACGAGTAGCGATTTTATCCAATGAAAAATTCAAAGGCGTAACCTTCGATATTACCAGTGAAAGCCTACGCATTAGCACTCACAATCCCGAACATGACGAAGCTGAAGAAGAATTAGCCATCGAGTACACAGGCGATCCCTTATCCATCGCCTTCAATGCCCAATACCTACTTGATGCCGTTTCCAATTTGGATTCAGAATTCGCTGTGCTTACCATCGCTAGCAACGCCAGCAGTTGTTTTATCGATGAACCAGACGGCTGTGCTTATAAATTCATAGTCATGCCTATGCGCTTATAATTTACCCTAAGGTTGACGCGAATTCATTCGTACTTGTTTACCTTGTTTGCTTGAATTCACAATAACATCTTATCGTGATATTAATGACTGCCAGTCCTTTAAAGGACTGGCAGTCATGCTCACAGATTTAATCCACTACCTCGGTTTAAATATTATTTTGCGGTAAAAGTAAAAGACTACAATAAACTTGAAAAACGCTTCATCAGCTTTTCCTAATTTCACTATGCAAATACACCTAGCCCTACAAATCTTATTAAACCAACAAAACCTCAGCATTGAACAAATGCGGGCAGTGATGCGCCTGATTATGACGGGTGGTGTCACCGATGCTCAACTGGCGGGTTTTCTGATTGCCTTGCGTTGCAAAGGTGAAACGGTTGATGAAATTGCCGCCGCCGCTGAAATAATGCGCGAGTTAGCCACTAAAGTGACGGTGTCAGGTGCGCATATTATTGACACTTGCGGTACGGGTGGTGATGGTGCGAATACCTTTAATATTTCCACTTGCTGCGCATTTGTGGTGGCGGCGGCGGGTGGACAAGTGGCTAAACACGGCAATCGTTCGGTATCCAGTCGTTGCGGTAGTGCCGATTTATTAGAAGCGGCGGGGATTAATCTAAATTTAACCCCTGTACAAGTTGAGGACTGTGTGGCTACGCTGGGTGTTGGATTTTTATTCGCACCGAATTATCACGGCGCAATGAAACACACCAGCACTGTGCGTAAAGAGCTGGGTGTTAGAACTCTGTTTAATTTGTTAGGTCCATTAGTCAATCCTGCCAGCGCACCCAATCAACTCATCGGGGTATTTGCAGAGCATTGGATTGAGCCATTGGCACAGGCACTAAAAAAATTGGGCAGTCATCATGTGTTAGTAGTCAATGCCGAAGATGGCTTAGATGAAATCAGCATTGCCGCGCCCACTTACGTTGCCGAATTAAAAAATGGCATTGTTACAACATACACTATCAAGCCTGAACAATTTGGCTTTAACCGTGCCAGTTTAGCTGAATTAGCCGTTGAAAATGCCACCGATAGCTTGGTGATGATTCACTCTGTGCTTAATAATGAAGCAGGCGCGGCGCGGGATATTGTACAACTCAATGCAGGTGCGGCGATTTATGCGGCAAATATCACTGAATCACTCACCGCAGGTATTGAAATCGCAGGACAAGTGATTGCCAGTGGTGCGGCAAAAGCTAAATTCTCGGCGTTAATCGCTTATTCAAACTCTTTATAAAAACAGAAAATTATGACTACTACTCCCGATATTTTAAAAACCATCCTCGCCAAAAAAGCCGAAGAGGTCGCTATGCGCAAAGTGAATATGCCGATAGAAATACTGGAAGAAATTGCCAGTGGCGTAGAGCGTCCACGCGGTTTTGCTAATGCTTTACACAGTAAAATAGCGGCAAAAAAACCCGCCATTATCGCGGAAATTAAAAAAGCTTCACCTAGCCAAGGCGTGATTAGAGAAAATTTCCACCCCGTCACCATCGCTCAAGATTACGCCATGAACGGCGCAACCTGTTTATCTGTATTAACCGATAAAGAGTTTTTCCAAGGCTCAGAAGCCTACTTGGATGCCGTCAGAAAGCGCGTACCACTGCCCGTATTACGCAAAGATTTTATGATTGATGCCTATCAAATCCATGAAGCGCGTGCATTAGGTGCGGATTGTATTTTATTAATCGTCGCCGCATTGGAAGACAAAGTCATGCACGAATTGGCCGACCTAGCCGCGAAACTGGGTATGGATGTATTAGTCGAAGTGCATGATGCCGATGAATTACAACGCGCATTAACACTGGATACCAAGCTTATCGGTATCAACAACCGCAACCTGCGTACTTTCGCCACCGATTTACAAACCACCTTAACGCTGAAAAACAGCATTCCAGACGACCGCTTAATCATCACCGAAAGCGGCATTCACACTACCAACGATGTACAGTTAATGTTAGAAAATAACATCTACGGATTTTTAGTCGGTGAAGCATTTATGCGCGTGGAACAGTCAGGGAAAAAAATGCGGGAGTTATTTGCTTTATAAATAAAAATTATATATAAAATCAAGTGCTTAACTGTGGTTTGTTTGACGTTTTCCAGTATTCTCATCACTACTTCGCATGACCATTGTATCATGCCAAAAACAGGTGGCTTCTCATTGGCGAGCTTAACTTTCTCAGGCTGTCCTTTATGCCTCGCAACCAGATAACAACATCGAACTCTACAACGCCTGATAGCTTTACGGCTGTTTTTTCGTTAATCATCTGCGTGATAAAGACCTGACTGCGTTAAAACTTGCGTTGTAGTTATGCAGGATGTGAGTAGTAGATTAAATCTGTTGAGCATGACTGCCAGTCCTTTAAAGGACTGGCAGTCATTAATATCGCTATAACAGATTTCCTACAGGGCTTCTACAGCTGTCCCGCAATGGCACACGGTGTGCGTGTGCTGATTAGTATTTGTACAGTATAATGCTCAGATTATATCAGGACGACAAACGCTATGACTTTTACAACCAATCGCTTGAATTCACTTCTGACATCCAATAACCCGCCACCTTTGTGTGGTGGCTTAAAAGGTCTTGAAAAAGAAAGCTTACGCATTGCTCAAAACGGTTTGATTTCACAAACTCAACACCCGCAAGCCTTAGGGTCTGCTTTAACGCATTCTGCGATTACCACCGATTATTCGGAAGCTCTGATTGAGTTGATTACTCCGCCATTTGCCGATATTACCGAGACTCTGGCTTATTTACGCACAGTTCATCAATTTGTTTACGCGCATTTGGATAATGAATTTCTGCTCGGTACCAGTATGCCCTGTGGTATTGACGGCGATGACAGTATTCGTATTGCCGAATACGGATCATCGAATGTTGGACGCATGAAGCATATTTATCGTCATGGTTTATGGCATCGTTATGGTCGAACCATGCAGGCGATTGCAGGTATTCATTTTAATTATTCCGCGCCTGAGGCATTGTGGGTCGCGTTACATCAACACGAAAATAGCCCGCTGGATTTGCAACAATTCACTAATGACGGTTATTTTGGTTTGGTGCGTAATTTTCAGCGGGTGGGTTGGATAATTTTGTATTTATTTGGTGCGTCTCCTGCGATCTGTAAAAACTTTTTCAAAGGTCGTGAGGAGTTAATGGCGCAGTTTGACGAGTTTGATGAGGATACTTTGTATCATCCTTATGCCACGTCATTACGCATGAGCGATATAGGCTATAAAAGTAAAAATCAGGCGAATCTTAATATCGATTACAACTCAGTGGATGGTTATGTGTCCAGCTTATGCAAAGCGATTGCCACGCCTTATGCTGAATATGAACAAATCGGCACAGTGGTAAACGGTGAATACCGTCAGCTCAGCAGCAATATTTTACAAATTGAAAACGAGTTTTATAGCATTATTCGTCCCAAACAAATTGCCAAGTCCTGTGAAAAACCAACGCGTGCGTTAAAACAACGTGGTGTACGTTATATCGAAATGCGTTCTTTAGATTTGGATATATTCAATCCTGTCGGTGTTGATGAATTCAAATTGCGTTTTATTGAGGCTCTGTTATTGACCTGTTTATTAGCCGATAGTCCTGCGATGTCAGATTATGACCACAAAATAAATAACGCCAATCAACTTGCGGTCGCCAATGAAGGCAGAAAACCCGATTTAACCCTGAATAGAAACGGCGAAACCGTTGCATTACCAGACTGGGCGCGAGAAATTTTGCAAGCCATGCAGCCTGTGTGTGCCATTCTCGATAACGATGACGCTGATAAACCGTATAGCGCGGCGTTAGCGGAGCAGCAGCGAGTGGTAGAAAACCCAGCGTTGACCGCTTCTGCGCGGATGTTAGCCAGTATGCGCGAACACTCACAACCGCTTGCCAAGTTCGCACTAAGCATTTCCGATAAACACGCGCACTATTTTCGTCACCAAGAGCTGGACGAACAAACCAGCGTACAATTTACTGAGATGGCAGCCCAATCTCATGCAAAACAACGCGACATTGAAAGCCAAACTCAACTGCCTTTCGATGAATTTTTAGAAAAATATTTTAGCCAATCCTGTTATTAATTATGACTGACATTCTAGCCTTACAAACTGAGTTAGCGGGTAAAAATCCACGCACTATTCTGAAAAAAGCCTTAGAGCTGTTTGATAATATTGCCATTTCGTTTAGCGGTGCCGAAGATGTAGTGCTTATTGATTTGGCGTTAGCTATTCGACCAGACATACAAATATTTTCACTGGATACAGGACGCTTACATCCTGAAACCTACCGCACTATTGAAAAAGTCCGCAAACATTACGGCATCGATATTGAGCTATTAACGCCAGACCGCGATGTACTCGATAGCTTCGTCAAACAAAAAGGCTTATTCAGTTTTTATGAAGACGGACATAGTGAATGCTGTGGCATTCGTAAAGTTGAACCCTTAAAACGCAAGCTGGCGCAGGTTGATGCGTGGATTACAGGGCAACGTAAAGATCAAAGTGTGGACACGCGATCTGACATCCCCGAAGTTCAAATCGATACCGCTTTTTCTACCGATACCCATTCCCTGATTAAGTTTAATCCGTTGCTCAACTGGAAATCTTCACAAGTCTGGGATTACATAGAAGCCTATCAAGTCCCCTATAACGACCTCCATCAACACGGTTATATCAGCATCGGTTGTGAACCCTGCACCCGTCCCGTATTACCCAATCAACATGAACGCGCAGGACGTTGGTGGTGGGAAGACAGTACCAAAAAAGAATGTGGATTACACGCGGGGAATTTGAAAGCCAAAAATTAACAATCTGTCTCTTATAGAGCTATAGGATTAAATTGATTGGAAAACCGTTCGCACTGAGCCTGTCGAAGTGTGAATGTGGTTCGACAAGCTCACCACGAACGCCATCTTTTTATTATGCTATAGCTATAACACAGTAGATAAATAGCAAAACGCTTTGTCAAAATCTTATTAAGTGCTGAACGCCTTATGAAATATAATGGCGGTTTTTAGAAAAACTGGAGTTGACTTTGAAACCGGTAAAAGTAGGTGTATTAGGATTGGGTACTGTCGGTGGCGGTACAGTCAATGTATTAAAACGTAATGCCGCAGAGATTGCGCGTCGTGCGGGGCGAGAAATTATTATCACCCGCGCCTCGGCAAAAGACTTAAATAAACCGCGTATTTGCGATACAAAAGGCATCCACTTAACTGACAATCCCTTGGACATTATCAACGATCCAGACATCGACATCGTGCTAGAACTTATCGGCGGCGTGGGCGTGGTCAAAGACTACGTTTTACAGGCGATAGAAAACGGCAAACACGTTGTCACCGCTAATAAATCACTCATCGCACTACACGGTAACGAAATTTTCGCCAAAGCCAGCGAAAAAGGCGTGATTGTCGCCTTTGAAGCGGCAGTTGCAGGTGGTATTCCGATTATCAAAGCGATACGCGAAGGCTTAAGCGGCAATCAAATCCAATGGGTAGCAGGGATTATCAACGGCACGGGCAATTTTATTTTGACTGAAATGCGCGACAAAGGACGTGATTTTGCCGATGTGTTAGCCGAAGCTCAAGCCTTAGGATATGCCGAAGCCGATCCTACTTTTGATGTTGAAGGCATAGACGCAGGGCATAAACTCACTATTCTCGCCTCTATCGCGTTTGGTATTCCGTTACAATTCGACAAAGTGTATACCGAAGGCATCACCAAAATCACCCGCACCGATGTCGAATATGCAGAACAATTAGGCTATCGCATTAAACACTTGGGCATCGCCAGAAAAACTCCCGAAGGAATTGAGTTAAGAGTTCACCCCACACTCATTCCAAAACGTCGCCTAATTGCTAATGTCAATGGTGTGATGAATGCGGTATTAGTCCAAGGCGATGCTGTCGGTGCAAGTTTATATTATGGCAGAGGTGCGGGTGCAGAACCGACAGGTTCATCCGTGGTAGCCGATGTGATTGATGTAGTCAGAGCCTTAACCACCGACCCAGAAAACCGCGTCCCCCACTTAGCTTTTCAAGCCGAATCGATAGCCGACATTCCCGTATTATCTGCCGACAGTTTCAAAACTGCTTACTACTTACGCCTACACGCCGAAGATAAATCGGGCGTACTCGCCGATGTGACCCGCATCCTAGCCGACCACGATATCAGCATCGAAGCCATCACCCAAAAAGAACCACCCAAAGGCGAAACCTCCGTCCACATTATCATGCTGACGCAAATCACCCAAGAACAACGCATGAATGCGGCGATTGCTAAAATCGAAGCCTTACCGACAGTGAGCAGCAAAGTGAATCGGATTCGTTTGGAAACGTTGGGTTAATAGTATTGTGTTTGTGTTGGGGTGAGGCACGAACCCCGACATTTACATTTAACTAATTGTTTTCGTTGGTAGTTTGTAAGCTTACCCAAATATAACTGATGCCACTATTGCAACAATCTCAAACGCAATTATCCCATTTAATACAGCCCGACCCACTTGATTGCCTCCTGACAATAGATGAAATATTAGAGATATTGCTACAAAAATTGGTATGCCTATGAAACCTAAGACATTAAAAAGTATAAAACAATCAATAAAATCGCGGCAGAGGGGGGAACTCCCAAAGGAATTGAAGGACGCATAAGCATTCATCGAATACAGAGCCATTGTATACAAGCCGACAAGTTTGATATTTGGTAAATATTTTTTAAACATTGGCTTAAAACCATCAGTAGTGCGTAGATACCATCTCTCTAAATCAATCGCAAGCGGAAAATCATCCCGTTTGCGGTTGATAGGGTTGCTGGTGTTTTAGAACACCAAAGCAAATCTGAACCAGTTTACGCATAGCGGCACCGAGTGCGGACATCTTGCTTTTGCCTTTGCTGGTTAGGCGTTCATATTGGGCTTTAA
>JAPLRZ010000001.1 GCA_026398895.1 Methylococcales bacterium | reverse complement strand
TACAGTGGTAACGCTGTTTTTCTCTAACCATTCCATCTTTTCGGCTTTCGCTAGGTTGACATTTTGGACAGTTAATCATTGGTTTTTCCATTGCTATAAATTTTTTAATTTTATTCGAGCTATCTATGTTTAACAATGCCAACTAAGGCTTGCTTTTATTGAATCAAGACGGTATCTACATTTTTCCGTTCATCCTTCGACAAGCTCAGGACGAACGATTTAGGGTTCTGCTTGCTTAAGCTATTCACATAGTAGGATCAAAAAAACACAGCGTATTCCGTCCGTTCATTTTCGCCTGATACATAGCAATGTCTGCCTGTCTCAGTAATTTCTCCGCTGAATTTTGATTACCATTAAACAGCACCACGCCAATGCTTGAAGAGCTGTCGTGTTCGCAGTCATACAATGAATAGGTCTGATTGAGGGTCACAAGGATTTTCTCGCCCACGGTTCTGGCTTCGGTGGTTGCCGCTTCCATATCGGTACTCAAATTTTCCAGTACCACCACAAATTCATCACCACCCAATCGCGCCACAGTATCATCTTCTCGTGTGCAGTCAATAAGATACCGTGCAACCTGTTTTAGCAGTAAATCGCCTTGATGATGACCGTGGGTGTCGTTTAGGATTTTGAAATTATCCAGATCGATAAATAAAACCGCCCCTACCTTGTCATGACGGGTACTGGATGCTAGTGCTTGATTTAGCCGTGTGAGTAGCTGTCGGCGGTTTGGCAAGTCGGTGAGGGGATCATAGAAAGCATAATGCTCAATTTCATCGGCAGCCTGCTTGATTGCAGTAATGTCATCAAAGGTCGCAACGTAATGACTGATAAGACCGTTGTTGTCTTGCACAGCGGTGATGATTAGATACGCTGGATAGATTTCACCATTTTTGCGCCGATTCCAAATTTCACCTTTCCATGTGCCTGTGTGCAGAATGCTATTCCACATCGTTTGATAAAAAGCTGCATCGTGATGACATGATTTAAGGATTTTTGGGGTTTTACCGATGGCTTCTTCAGCGGTATAACCCGTAATCTGTGTGAAGGTCTGATTCACGCGCAGAATCACACTCTGATTATCGGTGATAAACATTCCCTCCTGCGATTCAAACACGGTAGCGGCAATGCGTAACTGCTGTTCGGCTATTTTAATGTTAGTAATGTCACTAAGGGCAATGCGTAACATGGGCGGGGCATTGAACATTTCAACAGCTAGGCAATCTAGGCGAGCGTAAAAATGAGTATTGTCAGCACGCTGTAGCCGTAATTCAATGGTTTGTTTGTCGCTTTGTTGCTTGCTGTATAGAAAGTGATGATGCCAACGATCTCTGTCTTCTGGGACGATGAAACTGGCAAACCGCCGCCGAATGAGTTTATTGCGTTCTAATCCGAACAAGGTAGAACCCATGAGATTGATTTCAGCGATGAGACCTTTTTCGCTTAATGTCAGATAGCCGATAGGCGCGAATTCGTATAAGTCAATGTAGCGATCACGCGATTCCTCTAGCTCAAGCTGTAGTCGGCGTAATTCTTCATTCTGTATTTCCAATTCAATTTGATGGACTTGCAATTCGTGCAGGAGTTCATCACTAGATTGCATAAGACGCTGACGCTCACTGTCAGTTAACTGAAGACTTGCCAGTTTTGCTTCTGCCCGTTCTCGGAGACGACGATCAAGTTGCCAACTATTCTGTTGTTTCTTACGCATGATGTATTCTCTAAATCGAATTTGGCATTAGAAAAACGCTGTATCACGGGGGCAGACTCTCACTGCCATTAAGTTAAGGATTTTTTATTTATTATCAATATGATACAAATAGCGAACCAAGGATTTTTCCGTTCGTGAATGGAAAAATCCGTGACCATCGACTTAAACCGTCCATGCTTCGACACGCTCAGCACGAACGGTTTAAGTCGATGGTGTAAATTTTCACGTTACATAGTATATTGATTTATAAGCCTTATTTCTTAACTTAATGGCAGTGGGGTAGACTCTACCTTACTGCCCCTACGAACTGTGGATAGTCAAGCGTTGCCTGTCACATTGATTGTATTGCCGACAGCATCAAAACAATCCTCCCGCCAACAACAAGTCGTTTGATTACATTGTCCAGCGTAAGCAGTGGCGATGCACGGAACACCCCCTTGACTGATTTGAATGCTTTTTATCAGTTGAATTTTTGAAACCCGAAAGACATAAGTTTTAGTAATCGTGTCTAGCCCTCTTAATTTCATGACAATATGTACCGTTAACAGCGTTTTAAAAAAACTGCACTCACCAATACTCCGCTTGTGTATGGACTTTGAGTGCAGTATAAAAGTAGTGAATCAAAGAAACACTTGCGGCTAACAGAGAGCACCTCTACCGCGTGATTATTTTCGCTTGAAAACGTAACAGGGGCAAGCACTGCGAATGGGGTATTATTGGGTATAAAATGGATATATAAAATACCCATTGAGGGGGAAAACAGGCTGTTTTGTAGTGTGAAAAGGGGTAATGGGTGTGTTTTGTCCAAGTGCTATTACTCCTTCTCCAGAGGGAGAAGGTTGGGATGAGGGGAAGTGTGAATACTTAATTTTATTCTCCTCACCCCAACCCTCTCCAGCAGGAGAGGGAGTTTGGCGTTTTTATAAGCCATTGTTTTTATTGTGCTGAAT
>JAPLRZ010000064.1 GCA_026398895.1 Methylococcales bacterium | reverse complement strand
AGCTCGGACATTTGATAACCTTTTAATAGCTATTGGAAATGCTTTTAAAATTATTACCGTTGATAATGCACATGGATATTTTTACCATGCTAACCAATTTTAATTTAAAGTAACTAATGATGATTGAAAACACTGTATGTAACGCTGGACGTAAGGCGGAGTGCAAGCTCTGCTTGCAGGCAAAGCCTGCATTCCAGTAGTATTAACAAAGATTTAACTCACTACCTAATTAATACTTACTTCAATCATTCTCAACGTTTGTTTGCTTGGTTTCCGCTACTATTTCAGCATCAAGGTAGACATGAATAGCATCCATTGTTTCCGATAACAGGGGGGCGAAGCGACTACTTAAGCTGTTAACATCTCCGTCATTACTAAAAGTATCTTCAATCTCTTTGAGCAGATGGGTAATGCGTTTCAGCGACAGCGCACCCGCCGCACTCAACAATTTATGGGTAATCGCCTTTGCCGCTGCTGGATTATCGTCGAGTAATTTATCATAAAAACAGTCGGCATCGTCTCCATGTTGTTGTAAAAATAGGCGTAAGCATTCTTTGTAAAGTGTAACATCCCGCCATTTTTTTAAGCCGTGTTCTACGTCAATCAATGGCATAGTATCAATTGCTATCGTGGGACTCTGTAAAATTGGCAGAGTGTTGCTTGGTTTGCGTTGAATACTCTGGCAAACGTGTCGTTCAACGCAGGCGACTAGCTCATCCACGTCAAAGGGCTTGGCAATAAAATCATCCATTCCTGCTTCAAGTGCCGCCGTGCGATACGTTTTGAATGCCCCAGCCGTCAGTGCAATAATAGGTAAGCCATTTAGCTCAGGTAGAGTACGGATTTCTCGAGTAGCCGTGTAGCCATCCATAATAGGCATCTGTACATCCATCAGTACCGCATGAAAGTAGTTTGGTCTCGCTATAAGCAAAGCAATCGCCTCACGACCATTATCCGTACATTCAACGTTAGCTCTTTCGCCAGTAAGAATTTGATAGGCAACGTTTCGATTAATATCACTGTCATCAACTATCAGCAAATTTAATCCTGCTAGCCGTTCGCCACTTATCAGCTGTTTATCGAGTTCACCTCGCTTTTTCTTGGTTTCCAATATCGCCTTAAACAACGATAAATGGGTCACAGGTTTGGAAACAACGCTACCAGCAATCCCACTAAACTGCTTTAATAGGCTATGCCCCTCATCCTGATTAGGACTCATGATAATAATTGAGCCGTGTCCCTTACCTAACTGCTCTTGAATGTTAGTCACTAACTGAATACTATCACCTTCAAGTAGCTGACAATCCAACAGTAGAAAGTCAAAATAATCCTTTCCTTTAGTCATCGCCAGTAATGCGTTTTCAACAGAGTCCACCGCAGTGGAACTCCAGCCAAGATCTTGTAGTATTGATTGAGAAACCCTACTCGTGGGTGCATCATTGTCAACAATCAACGCGTTCTGATTGAACGAAATAGACGCTGAATTGCCATTAGGCTTGCTCACTGCCAGCATTAATTCAAAGAAAAACTCACTGCCCACGCCAACTTCACTCTTGAGTTGTAATATTCCACCCATTAGTTGCACTAAGTTACGACAGATACTCAGCCCCAATCCCGTGCCACCGTAAAGGCGACTGGTTGAATTATCGGCTTGAATGAACGGATGAAAAATGCTCTCCTGCTTCTCTAACGCAATACCGATACCTGTGTCTCGCACTGAGAAGTGAAGATGAATGTGGTTGCCTGTCGATATCGAGTCGATAACGCGAATTTCAACTATTATTTCGCCTTTTTCGGTAAACTTGACGGCGTTGCTAATCAGATTAAGCAACACCTGTTCCAAGCGAACTGGGTCTCCGATTAGATAATCAAGATCTTTTTGCAGAGGTAAAATCTGTGCCTTAATAGGTTTTTCAGCAACCAGAGTGGTCATGATAGTAGCCACATTATTTAACAACTCAGGCAAGCTAAAAGTTATGGATTCTATTTCTAAAAGATTTGCCTCAATTTTTGAAAAATCCAGACATTCATTAATAATAGCTAGCAGAGAACGCCCCGCACCATCAATTTTCTTAACCATGTCACGCACATCGGGGCTAAGCGACTCCTTTTGTAGCAAATAAGCCAAGCCGATAATGGCATTCATCGGGGTTCTTATCTCATGAGTCATAGTAGCCAAAAAATTCGTTTTAGCCGCATTAGCCTGTTTAGCGATTTCCATTGTTAAGTTAAGTTCAGTGGTACGATTGTCTACCTGTTGTTCTAATGAGGCATTGAGTGATTGTAACTCAGTAGTACGTTGTTCATCGAGTTGTTTAATTTTTTGAGCGGCGGTTTTGATAGTCGTAATGTCTTGATTGACTCCCACCATTTGTATTGGCGTACCTGTTGCATCCCGTTCAAGTATTGCCGCTGCGCGAATATGACGAATTTTGCCATTATCAAGCACAATGCGGAATTCTGTATCGAATGAATTTTTACCAGCAACAGCTCCCATGAGTAAAGACTCCGACTCTTCTCTATCGTCAGCATGAAGGCTGGACACCCAGAAGTCGTAGTATAACTGGGTTTCTTTCAGATTTTCAGGGGCATGATACAGCGTGAACATTTGTTCGTCCCACAAGAGAGTATTGTCAGCCAAACGCCACACCCAAATACCCACATTCAGAGAAGTAATCGCCATTTTCATCCGTGCCAGTGTGGTTTGAACTTCGGTTTCAAGGTTTTTGCGGGTTCTAATATCGGTAATGGTTGTTAACGTGAAGTGTTCGGTGGCACTCTGAATCGGACTTAACTGAATTTCGACGGGGATTTCATTACCATCCTTACGCAATACTGACAAGTTTTGTTCGCCAGACCACAGCGGGAGATTCATTAATGGTGTATTAAAATTTGCATCGGCTTGGAAATACTGTTGTCGATAGTGATCTGGCATCAAAAAACTGATGTTTTGACCTAGCAATTCCGACTTTTTATAACCAAATAAGTCAATTGCCTTTTGGTTCAACAAGGTTATTATGTTTTCATGGTTGACCGTGACGATGGCATCGGGAATGGCTTCGATGGTTAATCGAAACAGATCTTCACTGCGTTTTTGCTCGGTAATATCGGTGATGGTATTTGCGACACCGATGATAGTACCCTTGTTGTCGTAAATCAGTGAGTACGACACCGCGACATCAATGATTTTCCCCGTTCGCGTTTTGCGAATCGTATTGCTACGACCAACAAGCTCTCCGCGCCTCATTCTGCGCAAAAAAGGCTCGATTTCTGGGAGAAATTCATCGGGAGTAATCAAGTCATAGACTTTTTTTCCGATGGCTTCGGTAGGCGAGTAATCAAACAGCCTGTCGGCGGCGTTGTTCCAACTGGTAACAACACCCGTCAAATCAAAGCCGATAATGGCATCATTGGCACTTTCAACAATTGCCGCGAGTTGCGCTTGCTCTATTAAATACCTTGCTTTGCGCTGTTGATAAGACAAATACAAGTAAACAAACACCGATAAAATCAACGCGCAAAAAGCAATAAGATTGGCTATCCACAGTGGTAATAATTGCTGATGGTATTGATAGAAAAGCGGCTGGGCGCGTAAGGTAAACTGCCACTGCCGCCCAAAGATAACGCGAGTGATTTTAGTGGTGTTCTGCGTGTTAGCGGTTTCTTCAAATTCGGGACTTGAATAAAATCCGTTTGCCTGTTTATCAAAACCAACGTCGGCGACTTGAAAAGCAAGTTGTTCATTCGTAATGCCCGATTGCGTTAGGATATCATCAATCACAATCGGGGCGTAAGCCCAACCAAAAGTCGCGGCTTCGCGCAGCTCTGCGTTATCAAGCGGCATCGTTAAATGATACACAGGCAACAGAATCAAAAATGACCGCAATGATAATCCAGAGGCTTGAGCCAGCGTAATAGGCGCGGTTATGGTTGTCGTACCATTTCGCATTGCCTGTATCGCAGCCGTGCGCCGCATTTCTTCAGAGGCAATATCTAAGCCGGTAGCAGCTCGATTACGATCAGCGGGTTCAATGTACTGAATAATATAGTGATCGCCCTCATGAGGAGTGAAATCCTTAATAGCAAAATTGGGCATCGTATCTTTACGCGCTTTGGTCAGAAAATTCGCCTCGTCTGCCCGCGCCACCTTCCGAATAAATCCAAAACCCAGCGCACTGCTGTATTCAATATCTAAATTTCGTGACAGAGTATATGTATGGAACGCTTTGCGGGTAATACTGTCATCGCCATGCGCCACAATCAGTCCGCGTATACCCAGTAGTGCGTGGTTATAGGTATTGATATGGGCAATAATAGAATCAACTGCTGTTTTTACCTCTTCTTCAAACAATTTTTGTAATGCCTCTTGGTTATTTATGCGTTGTTGCTGCGCGGCTAACGTAGCGGTGAGCAGTCCCACCATAAATAATACCACCGCGATTTTCAGCGGACGGTTTACAAAAAGTGCTTTGAGACATTGGGGCATAAAAAATCCATAAACTAAAGGGTGGTGCATTAAAAACTGTGATTATACAGTGTTTTCAATCATCATTAGTTACTTTAAATTAAAATTGGTTAGCATGGTAAAAATATCCATGTGCATTATCAACGGTAATAATTTTAAAAGCATTTCCAATAGCTATTAAAAGGTTATCAAATGTCCGAGCTT
>JAPLRZ010000027.1 GCA_026398895.1 Methylococcales bacterium | reverse complement strand
GCCCCGCCAATATTGCTACCGTCGGCTTGCCCTTGGTATGTGATAGCTCCCGCGCCTATTCCGTCTATATCGACTACATTATTGCTGGCAATTAAGGTGTTTCCTTGCAAGGCGATGCCTGCAATAGTCACTGTGCCAGTGGGGGCATCATTAACATTGATGACAGCCGTGGTGGGTGCGCTACTTTTGCTTTCAGCTGTGTTTTGTAAATCCGTATAACTAGCAACGACGGTAATAGTTTTACCCACATCGGCTTGGCTTAAGCTGTAAGTGGCATTGGTTGCGCCCGCAATATTGACAGCAGTGCCTCCGCTGGTGGTTGCTTGCCATTGATAGGTGATAGTTCCTAAACCGTCTATGTCCGTTAAATTATGGCTGGCAGTTAAGGTTTGTCCTTGTGTGGGGGAGCCTGTGATAATGACACTGCCGACAGGCGCGTCATTGACGTTGACAACCGCCCCCGTCGCCGCACTGGTTTTACTTTCAGCCGTGCCTAGACCATCAAAATAGCTGGCAACCACGGTAATGGCTTTACTGACTTCGGCTTGGGTGAGGGTGTAACTTGAACCAATCGCACCATTAATATTGATGCCGTTTGCTTTCCATTGATAAGTGATACTACCTAAACCGTCTAAATCAGCTAAATTGTTGCTGACAGTTAAGACCTGTCCTTGGGTTGCGTTGCCTGCAATAGTGACTACACCAGTAGGTAAATCATTGACGTTGATAACCGCGCTAGTAGGAGTGCTTTTCACACTTTCAGCAGTGCCTTGCCCATCGATATAGCTGGCAACTACGGTAATGGTATTACCGACTTCGGCTTGGGTGATTGTGTAAGTTGAATTAGTCGCCCCAACAATATTGGTACCACCTGCCTTCCATTGATAACTGATAGTACCTAGCCCATCGGCATCACTTAAATTATTAATGGCAGTTAAGATTTGTCCTTGTGTTGGTGTGCCTGAGATGCTGACCGTGCCAATAGGATCATCATTGATGTTACCAATTAGCTCAGTAGCAAGACTACCTACACTTTCAGCATTGGGAGGTATTGCACCATCAATATAGTGAGCGACCACGGTAATGGCTTTACCGACTTCGGCTTGAGTTAGCGTGTAAGTTGAACTGATCGCCCCAATAATATCGACACCGTTTGCTTGCCACTGGTATGTGATAACACCTACCCCATCTGCATCGGTGAAATCAGGGCTGGCTGTTAAAATTGCTCCTTGAATCTTTGTGCCGAAGATTCTGACACTACCATTAGGGAGGGAATTAGCAGCAAGTGTATGTGCGTAATTGGTCATGACAGTATGAGATATAGGCAGGGATGCTTGGATAAGCCCCGTTTGCTGTTCTAATTCCCAAGTACCACCCTGTGCGGCATCGCCTATTAAATTAGCAGAGGCGGCTATGTTTGCACCTGTAAAAAACGCTAGCTCATTAATAAAAGCGATACCCGAATCACCTTGAGCGACATTACAGACATAGAGCAAAATGTCCCCGTTAGTCGTTAGTGCGTTGCCAATACTGACAAGTTGGCTTGCATAAACGGCTATATTGCTGTTATCCAATACAGAAGAACCCAGTGATAGGCTTCCTGCACTGCCATGCGAGATAATATGTATGGCATCAAGGTTTGAATAATTGGCGACCGCTTCGGCAATTTGACTAACGCCATCGCGAGTAGGGTCGAGAATTAAAATAGCAGCGTCTGGACTTAGACCCACTATCAAACTCTGCCAGTCGATTACTTGACTGTCAATAATAATTAATTGCTTAGCATTGGTTGTTAATGGGCTGGTCATGATGGCGATTCCTAAAAGTTTAGATTCTGAAATAACAGTGATTACTGCTCTAAAAGTAGTCGAGATTGGACAAAACACAATCATTAAATGAGTTTTTTACTATAAACTGCGTCTATTCAGAAACCAATAGTTTTAGATTATGTCGTTTGTGCTGAGCTTGTCGAAATATGAGCGGCTTAACGCTCAATTAAAGACGCACTAAAAACTATGGATTTCAATGTGAACGCAGTTTAGTCACCTTCACAAATTTATTTGTCGTTCCGTGAAGACAGCATATTCAATGCCAATAATATAAAGCTTGGTTTAATGGTAGGTAATATATTGATTTTATTGTATGTTAGGTTTTTATTTCTCTTCTTATAGACATCAGTGGGTGTTTATTTTTGTCACTATGTGACAAAAATAAACGTCTTTTCATGATTGAAGCAATAAACTGTGTCTATTCAGAAACCAATAGTTTTAGGTTATGTCGTTTGTGCGGGGCTTGTCGAAATATGAGTGGCTTAACGCCCAATTAAAGACACACTAAAAACTATGGATTTCACTGTGGACGGAGTTTAAACAATAGCTGTGCTTGCGACTAATAATACAAGGATATTGTCCAGAAAATGGTCAAATCTTGATTTAATGAACGCTGATAGCTATAATTCATCAGCTATTACGTTTGGAGAGTCATGTGACAGATAGAAAATACTCTACTGTCGTTAAAATACTGAGTTATCAAATTTTGATAATATCGATTGTTACCGCTGGCTTTGCGGTTAAAGGAAACGAGCAACAAGCTTTATCTGCGATGTTAGGCGGCGTGGCTGCTTTTGTTCCTAATCTGTATTTTGCCCTGCGAATACACCGATCAGCGGGACAAGAAGCCAGAAAAATTGTTAATTCTTTTTATGCAGGTGAGTCAGGAAAATTATTATTGACTGGCGCACTTTTTATGATGATTTTTCAAGTCCCAAACATACAAATATTACCGCTGTTGGTTAGTTATATAGCCGCATTATCGGTTTTTTGGTTCGCATTGTTAATGCGTTGACATTATTTTTTAAAGAGAGGAACGATGGCTACTGAAGCTCATGCCGAAGGCGCAACTGGTTATATCATTCACCATTTAACGCCGTTACACGTTGGTGAGGGTTTTTGGACACTGCATCTGGATACCTTGTTTTTTTCGGCCGTTTTAGGTGGGTTGTTTCTCTGGTTTTTTAAAACTGCCGCAGAAAAAGCCACAGCGGGTGTGCCTAACTTAGTGCAAAGTTTTGCTGAAATGCTGATTGAATTTGTCGATCAGCAAGTTAAAGATAGTTTTCATGGGCGCAGTCAATTAATCGCTCCCTTAGCACTGACTATTTTTTGCTGGATATTCTTATGGAACTTCATGGATTTATTCCCTGTCGATATATTCCCGCTAGTCGGTTCATTGATGGGGCTTGAATATTTGCGTGTCGTACCCAGTACCGATTTGAATGCAACGTTTGCCATGTCCATCTCGGTATTTTGTTTGATTATTTTTTACAGCATTAAAATAAAGGGTCCTTGGGGCTTTGCAAAAGAGTTAATGTTTCAACCCTTTGGACCTTGGCTGTTGCCGTTCAATTTGCTACTAAAATTGGTTGAAGAAATTGCTAAGCCTATCTCACTGGCACTTCGTTTATTCGGAAATTTATACGCAGGTGAGTTAATCTTTATTTTGATTGCGTTATTGCCTTGGTATTTACAACCTGTACTGAGTTTTCCGTGGGCAATTTTCCATATTTTAATTATCACGCTTCAAGCCTTTATTTTCATGGTACTAACGATTGTTTACCTGAGTATGGCACACGAAGACCATTAATAGTTTTACTTTTTTATCACTTAAATTAACCGTTTGGAGGTTTCATGGAAATTGCAAGATTAATCGCTGATGTACAAGGCATGACTGCTATTGCAGTCGGTCTGGTTCTTGGTATGGGTGCGTTAGGAACAGCGATCGGTTTCGGTCTGTTGGGTGGAAAATTCTTAGAAGGCGCGGCGCGTCAACCTGAGATGGTACCTATGCTACAAGTTAAAATGTTTGTTGTTGCAGGTTTATTAGATGCGGTAACGATGATTGGTGTTGGTTTGGCGTTATTCTTTACTTTCGCAAACCCATTCCTATCTGCGGTAACAGCGGCAGCTGCGGGTTAATTCCAACTGTCTAACTTTAATAGCAACAAGAGGAACGCATCGTGAGCATCAATGCTACTCTGATTGGGCAAATGATTACCTTTACACTTCTGGTATGGTTTACCATGAAGTATATTTGGCCGCCTTTATTTGACTCGTTAGAAGAACGTCGAAAAAAAATTGCTGATGGTTTGGCTGCGGCTGAAAAAGGTCAAGAAAACATGCACTTGGCTGAGAAAAAAGCTAAGAATGTTATCAAAGAAGCTAAAGAACAGTCTTCAGAGATTGTCAACCAAGCTCAAAAACGCGCCAATGAACTGATTGAAGAATCCAAAGACCTTGGTAAGAAAGAAGGGGAGCGGATGATTCTGGCAGCAAAAGCGCAGATTGAACAAGAAATACACCAAGCGAGAGAAAGCTTGCGTCAAGAGATCGCCACTTTAGCATTCAGTGCCGCAGAACAAATTCTGGGTGCCGAAATTGATAAAGCCAAGCATCAAAACATTATAAGTAAAGTCTCTAGTCAATTAGGTTAAGTATGAGCGAACTGGCAACATTAGCACGACCTTATGCGGTAGCAGTGTTTAAAAGAGCCAAAGAGACCGATTCGACTAAAAAATGGTCTGAAAATTTGGCTTTTATATCCGCTGTCCTAAGTAATACAGACATTTCTGTGGTAATCGATAATCCAAAAATAGACAAGCAAGCATTATCCGCACTCGTGTTGGATATTTGCCAAGGGCAAGTAGATGGAGAAGCTGAAAATCTTCTCCAGTTACTGGTTCATAATAATCGTCTGACCCTAACTCCTGTCATTGCTACGCTTTTTGAAGCCTATAAGACAGAAGATGCAGGTTATGTCGATGTTGAAGCCTTTGTTGCTTACGCCTTTTCCAAAGAAGAAAAGGCTAAGTTTGCTTCAACTCTGGAAAAGACCCTAGGTAAAAAAGTCAACATGAATGTCACCATAGATAAATCGTTAATTGGTGGTGTTCTGGTACGCGCAGGCGACCGAGTGATTGACGGTTCTATTAGAGGCCAGCTTCAACACATGCAAAAAACTCTACAGTGAGAGTGAGAAGAGCAACATGCAATTAAACCCATCTGAAATAAGCGATCTGATTAAAAAGAAGATCGAAAACTTTAACCTGAGTGCCGAAGCGCACACAGAAGGTACAGTTGTCAGTGTAACTGACGGTATTGTACGCGTACATGGTTTGTCAGAAGCAATGCAAGGTGAGATGCTGGAATTTCCAGGTAACACCTTTGGTATGGCATTAAACCTCGAAAGAGATTCAGTTGGTGTGGTGATATTAGGTGCCTATCAACATATTTCTGAAGGCGATACCGTTAAGTGTACAGGTAAAATTTTAGAAGTACCCGTCGGTGAAGCCTTACTAGGTCGCGTTGTTGACGCGCTAGGTAATCCGATTGATGGCAAAGGTGCAATCAATACCACCGAAACTGCACCTATCGAAAAGATTGCTCCTGGGGTAATTAGCCGTCAATCAGTGGATCAGCCTGTACAATTAGGCTTGAAATCGATTGACGCAATGGTTCCCGTCGGTCGCGGTCAACGTGAATTAATCATCGGTGACCGTCAAACAGGTAAAACAGCCATTGCAATTGATGCCATCATTAATCAAAAGGGTACAGGTATCAAATGTATCTATGTGGCGATTGGACAAAAACGTTCATCCGTTGCTAATGTGGTACGCAAGTTAGAAGAACACGGCGCGATGGCTCATACCATTGTGGTCGTCGCTTCTGCGTCAGAATCAGCGGCATTACAATTCATCGCCCCTTATACAGGTTGTTCGATGGGTGAGTTTTTTAGAGACCGTGGCGAAGATGCGTTAATTATTTATGATGATTTAACTAAACAAGCATGGGCTTATCGTCAAATTTCGCTGTTATTACGTCGTCCACCAGGTCGTGAAGCGTATCCAGGTGACGTTTTCTATTTGCACTCGCGGTTATTAGAAAGAGCCTCACGCATTAATGCTCATGAAGTTGAAAGACTGACTGGCGGCAAAGTAAAAGGTAAAACAGGTTCGTTGACTGCCTTACCGATTATTGAAACCCAAGGTGGTGACGTATCAGCATTCGTACCGACTAACGTGATTTCTATTACCGATGGTCAAATTTTCTTAGAAAGTAGCTTGTTTAACTCAGGCATACGTCCTGCGGTGAATGCAGGCTTATCGGTATCGCGAGTAGGTGGCGCGGCACAAACTAAGATTATTAAAAAGTTAGGTGGTGGTACGCGTTTAGACTTAGCGCAATACCGTGAATTAGCGGCGTTTGCTCAGTTTGCTTCGGACTTAGATGAAAATACCCGCAAACAATTAGAACGTGGTCAACGGGTAACGGAATTGATGAAACAAAATCAATATTCGCCGATGTCAGTTGCACAAATGGCAGTGTCATTGTTTGCCGCTAACGAAGGTTTTCTCGATAGCGTTGAAATCAAAAAAGTACTCGCTTTTGAAGCTGCTTTATTGTTGTACATGAAATCAGAGCAGTCTGAATTGATGGACAGTATTAATGCCACAGGTGATTTTAGTAATGAAATCAGTAGTAGCATAAGAGCGGCTATTGAAACTTTCGTTAAAACGCATAGTTGGTAAAAAGGTCTCCTTATGGCTGTTGGTAAAGAAATACGCACTAAGATTGCGAGTATTAAAAATACTCAAAAAATTACTCGCGCAATGGAAAAAATTGCCGCCAGTAGAATGCGTAAAACAAAAGACAGAATGCAGGCAACTCGCCCCTACTCTAAAAAGATTGCTCGAATTATTAAGCATTTAGCGCAGGCAAACCCAGAGTATCAACATTCGTTTCTTATTCAACGTGAAGTAAAACGCGTTGGCGTTATCGTGGTGAGTTCGGATAAGGGTTTGTGTGGGGGATTAAATTCTAATTTGTTTAGAAAATCCCTCACGCATTTAGCGCAATGGAATAAAGATGGTATCGAAGTCGATATTGCCACCATTGGCGGTAAGGCGGCTAGTTTTTTTAGTAATGTAAAAGTTAATGTTGTTGGTCGTGTGGCTAAATTGGGTGATATTCCGCATCTGCAAGATATTGTCGGAGTCATTAAGATTATGCTAGATGCTTATAACGAAGGGCGTATTGACGAGCTTCATGTTATCAATAATGAATTCGTTAATAGCATGACACAAAACCCAATAATTCAACAATTACTGCCTGTGGTCGCGTGTGAACTGGATCAAAATCTAAAAGGTCATTGGGATTACATTTATGAGCCAGATGCTAAAGAAGTGCTGGATTATTTATTGATTCGTTATATTGAGTCCATCGTTTATCAGGGGCTGGTTGAGAACAATGCGTGTGAACAGGCTGCTAGAATGGTTGCAATGAAGAGTGCTTCGGATAATGCGGGTAATCTTATCAATGAATTGCAACTGATTTACAATAAAGCCAGACAAGGCGCTATCACTCAGGAAATTTCAGAAATTGTTGCTGGTGCCGCCGCTGTTTAAAACCACTGCACTATAACAACACAATACAAGAGGACACAGAATGAGTTCGGGTAAAATCGTTCAGATTATTGGTGCAGTCGTTGACGTGGAATTTTCACGCGAAGAACTCCCCAAAGTATATGACGCATTAAAAGTAGAAACAAAAGGCTTGGTGCTAGAAGTGCAGCAACAACTCGGTGATGGTGTAGTCAGAACTATTGCGATGGGTAGTACCGATGGCTTAAGCAGAGGCTTAGTCGTTATTAATACCCACGCCGCGATTACTGTACCCGTCGGTCAAGAAACGTTAGGTCGTATTATGAATGTCTTGGGTGAACCCATAGACGAAAAAGGACCTATCGGCGCAAAAAGTATGTGGGGTATTCATCGTGATGCACCTAGCTATGCTGAACAAGCCGCTGCCAATGAACTATTAGAAACAGGTATTAAAGTTATCGACTTAGTTTGCCCGTTTACTAAAGGCGGTAAAGTCGGTTTATTCGGTGGTGCGGGCGTAGGTAAAACCGTCAATATGATGGAGCTTATTCGTAACATCGCTATTGAACACAGTGGCTTTTCAGTGTTCGCAGGTGTGGGTGAACGGACGCGTGAAGGTAACGACTTCTATCATGAAATGACAGATTCTAACGTTATCGACAAAGTATCGTTAGTCTATGGTCAAATGAACGAGCCACCTGGAAATAGATTGCGTGTTGCTTTGACAGGATTAACAATGGCGGAATATTTCCGTGACGAAGGTCGTGACGTATTATTCTTCGTGGATAATATTTACCGCTATACCTTAGCAGGTACAGAAGTATCAGCGTTATTAGGTCGTATGCCATCAGCGGTAGGTTATCAGCCAACATTGGCTGAAGAAATGGGCGTATTACAAGAGCGTATTACTTCGACTAAAACAGGTTCGATTACGTCTATTCAAGCGGTTTATGTCCCAGCGGATGACTTAACAGATCCATCACCTGCGACGACTTTTGCTCACTTAGATGCAACCGTGGTACTGTCACGACAAATTGCTGAATTAGGTATCTATCCTGCGATTGATCCATTGGATTCAACCAGTCGGCAGCTTGATCCGTTAGTCATTGGTCAAGATCATTATGATGTTGCGCGTAGTGTGCAAGGTATTCTGCAACGTTACAAAGAATTACGCGACATTATCGCTATTTTGGGTATGGACGAATTATCAGAAGAAGACAAATTATCGGTAACTAGAGCGCGTAAAGTTCAGCGTTTCATGTCACAACCGTTCTTTGTTGCCGAAGTCTTTACAGGCTCACCTGGTAAATATGTATCCCTAAAAGATACCATTGCTGGTTTTAAGGGCATTATTAGCGGCGAATACGATACAATTCCAGAACAAGCTTTTTATATGGTCGGCACTATCGACGAAGTATTAGAAAAAGCGAAGGCTATGTAAGATGTAGGGTGGGCAGCTGTTTTGCCCACCGTTTATAGTTCACTGCTGCATAGGCAGCATTAGAAATGCACATCAAAACGAAACGGTAACGACTATGACCATGACCGTACATGTAGACATCGTAAGCGCGGAAAAAGAAATATTTTCGGGTAGCGCGGAGATGGTATTTGCACCCGCTGAAATGGGTGAAGTGGGTATTTCGCCGCGTCATGCCCCCTTAATATCAAAGCTTAAAGCAGGTGAAGTTAGACTTAAAACCTCTGATAATGAAGACCCTCATTTTTATGTATCAGGTGGACTTATCGAAGTACAACCACACATGGTTATTATTCTGGCTGATACCGCGATAAGAGCAAAAGATATTGATGAAGCAGCTGCGTTACAAGCCAAAGTAAAAGCCGAAGAAGCTCTGGAAGATAAGAGCGGTAAAATGGATTACGGACAGGCACAAGCCCAATTAGCTCAAGCTATGATGCAGTTAAAAATGCTGGATAGACTGAGAAAACGTAGCAAATAATAAAACGCGAATTTGCACGTTTTTATTATTTTTAAAAGCCTGATAACGTACACTACGCTATCGGGCTTTTTTTTGTTTAACAGGAAATAACATGAAAATTACCACCATTATTCTTGCAGCAGGTAAAGGGACGCGTATGCGTTCTGAATTACCCAAAGTGTTACATAAAATAGCGAATCGACCGTTGCTACAACACGTTTATGACACAAGTAGCCACCTAGAAAACAACAGCATTAAAATCGTTATCGGTCACGGCGCAGAACTTGTTACTGAGACATTAAAGGATTTACCTGTTAGTTGGGTTGAACAAAAACAACAACTCGGTACAGGTCATGCCGTACAACAAGTCAGCGATCAAATCACTGATAGCGATACAGTATTAATTCTGTATGGCGATGTTCCTTTATTAAAACTCGCCACCATAAAACAACTACTAGGCAACGTAAATGACCAATCTCTCGCCTTGCTGACTGTCAATCTTGAAAATCCAACAGGCTATGGCAGAATAGTCAGAAATAGCGATGGCAAAGTGACTAAAATTGTCGAACAAAAAGACGCGACAGCCGATGAAAAACTGATTACCGAAGGCAATACAGGGATTTTAGCGGTACAGGGTGATAAGTTAAAACAATGGCTCACCCGATTAGGTAATAACAATGCCCAAGGTGAATATTATTTAACCGATGTGATTGAAATGGCAGTTGCGGATGGAATCAGCATAATCACCAGTCAGGCAGACAGCGAAGATGAAGTGCTAGGTGTGAATGACCGTATTCAGCTCAGTCACCTAGAGCGTGTTTATCAACTACAGCAAGCGCGTAATTTAATGGAACAAGGCGTTACCCTAATCGACCCAGCCCGTTTTGATCTTCGCGGTTCAATCGAATCACTAGGACAAGATATAGAAATCGACATCAACGTGATTTTAGAAGGTAAAAACAGCATTGGCAACAACGTTAAAATCGGCGCGAATACCCAAATAAAAAATGCCACCATTGGTGATAATGTCGAAATTTTTGCTAACTGTGTGATTGAGAATGCTGTCATAGGTGCTAATAGTCGTATTGGACCATTTGCTAGATTAAGACCCGAAGCGGTACTTGCCAATGATGTCCATATTGGCAATTTTGTCGAAATTAAAAAATCAACTGTCGGGCTAGGCAGTAAAATCAATCATCTGAGTTATATTGGTGACACCACCATAGGTAGTAAAGTCAATATCGGTGCAGGTACGATTACCTGTAACTATGATGGAGTAAATAAATTCAGAACCATTATTGAAGATGGTGCGTTTATCGGCTCAGATACCCAATTAGTCGCGCCCGTCACAGTGGGAAAAAATGCGACTATTGGCGCAGGTTCAACAATCACTAAAGACTGCCCTGAAAATCAACTGACCCTTAGTAGAGGAAAACAGTTTACACTTTCAGGTTGGCAACGCCCCGTTAAACAGGAGAAATAAAATGTGTGGAATTGTAGGTGGTATAGCACAGCGCAACGTAGTCCCCATTCTAATAGAAGGTTTAAAACGCTTAGAATACCGGGGTTATGATTCAGCAGGACTGGCTGTTGTACACGATAACGAAATCTACCGAAAACGCGAACTTGGCAAGGTCAAAGGACTAGAAGCATTAATAGACGCTGATCCTATTGCTGGCTATTTGGGTATCGCGCATACTCGTTGGGCAACACATGGTAAACCCAGTACCGCGAATGCCCATCCCCATGTCAGCCGCGACAAAATCGCCGTGGTTCACAATGGTATCATTGAAAATCATGAATACTTACGAGAAGTGCAAACGGGCAATGGTTATATATTTACCTCAGAAACTGACACTGAAGTCATCGTTCATGAAATTCATCACGCCAGAGAAAGCACTGACAGTTTATTAAGTGCGGTTAAACAAACCATAAAACGCCTAGAGGGTGCTTACGCACTAGGTATTGTGAGTGCGGACGATCCCGACACACTTATCGCCTGTCGAAAAGGTAGTCCGCTGGTTATTGGAGTGGGTTTTGGTGAATACTTCATTGCCTCAGATGTTGCCGCTTTACTGCCTGTTACGCAACGCTTTATCTTTCTCGAAGAAGGTGATATTGCTAAGATAACCATCAAAGAACTGCTGATTTATGATGTGAATGACCAATTGGTCAAACGTCCTATTAAACAAAGTCAACTCACTGCTGACGCAGTTGATAAAGGTGAATATCGCCACTATATGCTCAAAGAAATTTATGAGCAGCCATTGGCTATTTCACAAACGCTGGAAGGCAGATTCATCAACAATCGCTTGCAAGAAAATGCCTTTGGACACAATGCAGCTGAAGTATTTGATAACATAAAATCCATACAAATACTCGCCTGCGGTACAAGCTACCATTCTGGATTAGTCGCTCGTTATTGGTTTGAAAAACTCGCCCGCGTGCCTTGTAACATTGAAGTCGCTAGTGAATTTCGCTACCGTAGCCCTGTGTTATCGCCCGATACCCTTATTGTCACCATCTCACAATCAGGTGAAACTGCCGATACTTTAGCCGCATTGCAAGAAGCCAAAAAACTAGGTGCGAAATACTCCATCGCTATTTGTAACGTCCCAGAAAGCTCATTGGTGCGAGAATCTGATTTAGTATTAATGACCCGCGCAGGCCCTGAAATTGGTGTAGCATCCACCAAAGCATTTACCACTCAGTTAGTCGCACTGATGATGCTAGTGATGGCGGTAGGTAGACGTTTTGAATTGACTGAGGCTATGGAGGAGAAAATAACCTCCGAGTTATTCAGCTTGCCGAAAAAAATTGAAGATGTATTACAATTGGATGAAGAAATCAAAACCTTATCTCAGCAGTTTGCTGAAAAGCAGCACGCGTTATTTTTAGGCAGAGGTACGCACTACCCCATTGCAATGGAAGGTGCGTTAAAGCTCAAAGAAATTTCTTACATTCATGCTGAAGCTTACCCCGCAGGTGAATTAAAACACGGTCCATTGGCGTTAATTGATGTCGATATGCCCGTGATTGTGGTTGCACCCAACAACAGTTTGCTGGAAAAACTTAAATCTAATATGCAGGAAGTCGCGGCGCGTGGCGGACAACTCATCGTGTTCATGGATGAAACCCTAGCGGCTGAATCTGACAAAAATAGCCAGATTGTCAAAATTCCGCAAGTTGACAATGAAATTTCTCCAATGGTTTACACCATCCCGCTACAACTCTTGTCCTACCATGTCGCCGTGCTAAAAGGCACCGATGTCGATCAACCTAGAAACTTGGCAAAATCGGTTACGGTAGAGTAAGCTAATTCAAAGTAAGGAGTCCAAAAACAAGTTTTTGGACTCCATTTTTAATAATTATTTTTTTAAGAAAACCCTCGCTCTAAGCAAATCTCTTGGTAAACTCAATGACACCATCAAATCATAATATTGTGCATATTGCTGATAAAGCTGAAAAAAAAGTTTTATCCAAAGCGCAAAAAAAATTCAACAACTTAATTAAAACAATTGACGTTCAAAAAAAGCGAATGCTTGAGTGGCAAGAAACTCTACCACAGTACAATCATCGTATTAATGAGTCCTATCAGCCATTGCTGGATAATTTTAATGACCATAGAATTGAATGGCTACATTTGCTAGATAGGGCTTACGACCATAAAGCCTTTAGCAAAACTGACAAAAAAAAGCTGCGACATCTACTTGGTGAATTAAGCTATGAACTGGTTTTTGATCACGGTAAAGAAGAACTGAAAGAACTGTACAACAAATATGCAGAAGATAGTGATTTTGACACTGAGAAGGAAATGCTTGATGAGGTAACAGAAGGCATGATGAAAGCCATGATGAGTGACATCTTAGGTGTAGAGTTAGGCGATGAATTCGATATAAATTCACCCGAAAAAATGCAAGCCTTGTTGAAAGAGAGGTTACTGGAAAAAGAAAATCAACAAGCGCAAGCCCAGCAAGGTAAAAAAACTGAGAAACAGCTCAAAAAAGAATTCAAGCAAAAACAGGAGCAAGAAAATGTCAGTAAATCGATACGCGAAGTTTATCGAAAATTGGCTGCCAGTTTGCATCCAGACCGTGAGCCAGACGAACAAGAGCGCGAACGCAAAACCAAACTCATGCAAAAAGTAAACGCGGCATACACCAAAAAGGACTTATTAGGGCTTTTGGAACTGCAATTGGAAATTGAACAAATCGATCAAGCACATCTGAACAATATCGCCGAAGACCGCTTAAAGCATTTTAATAAAATCTTGCAAGAACAGCTTAATGAGTTATCACAAGAAATTAAGCAAATTGAATATCCGTTCAGAGTACAAATGGATATATCACCACTTTGTCATCTAAAGCCCGAAACCCTAATGAGAGCTTTAGACAATG
Source organism: Methylococcales bacterium (assembly GCA_026398895.1). Lineage (GTDB taxonomy): Bacteria > Pseudomonadota > Gammaproteobacteria > Methylococcales > Methylomonadaceae > UBA4132. Next base: position 7,851 of record JAPLRZ010000027.1, on the reverse strand, counting down.
ATATGAAAGAATTGCAAGGTAATATCAAATATTTACAAGCAGATATTAAACTCGCGAAAAATCCGACGGCACTCAAAGCATGGCTCAAATCCTACCGCATACCAAAAGCTTCAGATTCCTTTGATTTTCTCTTTTAAACAATAGCCTGAGTTGTAAAGCGCGATAGAGATTAAAAACCTAGAGACCAGTAATTTTGAGATTTCTAACGCTAATAATTCCGCCATGAAGTCTAACAATCTTGTTGGGTGTGGTAAAAGTTCGGTAGTCCACAAATGCGAGTGATATTATCGAAGTCAAACCGTTCGTGGTGAGCTTGTCGAACCATGAGCGGCTTGACGATCACCCTTCGACAAGCTCAGGGCGAACGGCATTAATATCAGTCAATCTTTAGGGCTACCAAAAATCCAAGTAATTCCATATATTTTTACCACTACCTTTATCTAAATCTCCAACCAATTCTGCGGTTTCAAATAGGTATCATAAAGCTCTTCTTCTGGGCTACCTAATTCAGGTTGCCAATTATATTGCCAGTGCGCGATAGGTGGCATAGACATCAAAATAGATTCAGTGCGTCCGCCCGATTGCAAGCCGAATAATGTGCCACGGTCATAAATAAAATTAAATTCCACATAACGTCCACGGCGATACAGTTGAAAATTACGCTCTCTGGCTTCATAAGGCGTGTTTTTGCGCTTTTGTACGATAGGTAAATAACCTGTGATGTAATGATCGCCGACGCTACGCATAAAGGCAAAACAGTGTTCAAAGTCGCCTTCATTCAAATCATCAAAAAACAAACCACCGACCCCGCGTGTTTCATCACGATGTGGAAGATAAAAATAATCATCACACCATTTTTTATAATTGGGATATAAATGTTTTCCAAAAGGCTGGCAAGCGGCAAGTGCATTTTCATGCCAATGAATCACGTCTTCTTTAAATGGATAATACGGCGTTAAATCAAAACCGCCACCAAACCACCAAACACTGGCTTCGCCGTCTTCTTCGGCAATTAAAAAACGTACATTGGCGTGTGAGGTGGGAATGTAGGGGTTTTTAGGATGAATCACTAATGACACGCCCATCGCCTGAAATTGCCGATTAGTCAATTCTGGACGTTTCGCAGTCGCTGATGGCGGTAATTTAAAACCCGTCACATGAGAAAAATTTACCCCACCTTGTTCAAATACATCGCCATTGCTTAATACACGAGTTCTACCGCCGCCACCATCGGCGCGTTGCCATTTATCTTCGATAAAACGCGCTTTAGGCTCTTCATTTTCCAATGCTTTACAAATACGGTATTGTAAATCAAGCAAGTAGTTTTTTACTCTGGCAATATCATCAGTATTCATAGGTAGACCTGTATATCCTTGGTAAGTAATAGTTTTGCGTTAATTATAAAGCCACAATTAAGCACACGTTGGCAATATTTGTTCAAAGTTGATAGACTGAGTTAGTTTTTATTGATTTGAGTGACTATTATTATGAATGTTATAGAAAAAATTAAAGACCAACTGGAAAATAATCCTGTGGTTTTATATATGAAAGGCACACCCAATTTTCCACAATGTGGATTTTCTGGGCAAACCGTGCAAGTGTTAGCAGCGTGCGATGCCAAATATCTGGCAGTCAATATTTTTGAAGACCCCGAATTGCGTGAAGCATTGAAAGAGTATTCACATTGGCCGACTTACCCGCAACTTTATATCAAAGGCGAATTAGTCGGTGGTTGTGACATCATCACTGATTTGTATCAAAAAGGTGAATTAGCGACGATGTTAGCGGCGACTGCCGAATAATCATTGGTGTAGGCGCGACTTGTCACGCCTACACGTCTTTAGCTTCCAGATGTTTCCAACGATTCACAATCTTACAAAATAATTCTGCGGTTTTTTCTGCATCATAGAGTGCCGAATGGGCTTTCTCATTATCCCACTCCATCCCCGCTGCTTGCGCAACTTTTGCCAATACCGTTTGTTGATACGCTAAACCACCTAAAGTTGCGGTATCAAAGGTGCTAAACGGATGAAATGGGTTACGTTTCATTTGAGTGCGATGAACCGCCGCATTTAAAAAGGCAATATCGAATGCGGGATTATGTCCGACTAAAATCGCTTTTGTGCAGTTATTACGTTTAATCGCCGCTCTAATCGGTTTAAACATCATCTCCAGCGCGTCTTTTTCATCAATTGCCATGCGAAACGGATGATAAGGGTCTATACCGTTAAATTTAAGCGCGGCTTCGTCTAATTCAGAATTTTTAAACGGTATAACGTGGGTGGTGTAATGTTCCGTAATATGCAGTTCACAATTGCTATTTAGTTCCACAATAACAGCGGCGATTTCTAATAAGGCATTTTTTTTGGCATTAAAGCCTGCGGTTTCGATGTCGATAACCACAGGCAGATAGCCTCTAAAACGTTTTTCTAGCGGGATGATTGGGGTATCCATTAAGTTTTGATTTTAATCCGAATAGTAAAATTTATTTCTCGTTCCCACGCGCCGCGTGGGAATGCAGTGACGGTGCGCCGCGCCGTGTTTTCATACGCGAGGTAGATACGGATTTACGCGCTAACCAATTTCCAACTCAGATTTTCACCCGCTTTTAACGGGGTAATATCACTGTATGTATGGGGTATCGTCCAAGTTTGTTTTTCCAGTGTGATGGTATCAGTGTTTCTCGGCAAGCGATAAAAATCCGCGCCATAAAAGCTGGCAAAGCCTTCTAATTTATTCAGCGCGTCTGCTTGTTCAAACGCCTCAGCATACAGTTCTAACGCGCCAAACGCACTGTAACAGCCTGCACAGCCACAGGCATTTTCTTTTAAATTGCGTGTGTGTGGCGCGGAATCAGTGCCTAAAAAGAATTTAGCATTACCGCTGGTAGCCGCTTTGATTAACGCCTGTCTATGCGTTTCGCGTTTCAAAATCGGCAAACAATAATAATGCGGCTTTATACCACCTGCTAAAATCGCATTGCGATTAAATAATAAGTGTTGCGGGGTAATGGTTGCCGCAACATTATCACTCGCTGCTAGCACAAACTGTACGGCTTCGCTGGTGGTAACGTGTTCCAACACTACGCGCAAATGTGGAAAATCACGCATGATAACAGTCAAATGACGGTCAACAAAGACGCGTTCTCTATCAAAAATATCGCAGTTATCATCAGTGACTTCGCCATGCACTAATAACGGTAACGCGTACTTTTCCAGCGCGGCTAACAACGGATAAATAGCATTAATATCCGCTACCCCCGCATCTGAATTAGTCGTTGCCCCAGCGGGATACAATTTAAACGCATAAACGTGTTCAGATTCAGCGGCGGCTTTGATTTCTGCAATCGTGGTTACCGCCGTTAAATATAAAGTCATTAACGGCGTAAATTTCGCACCTTGCGGCAAAGCGGATAAAATTTCCTCTCGATAAACCAAGGCTTGTGCAACGGTAGTCACAGGTGGTTTTAGGTTAGGCATAATAATGGCGCGGGCAAATTGTTGTGCCGTGTGAGGCAACACAGTCTTTAAAATTACGCCATTTCTGACATGAATATGCCAATCATCAGGACGAATAATCGTTAATGTTTTCATTGTTAAGCCGTAAATCTGTAAAATAGCGGGTTATTCTATAGGTAAGCGCGTTGAAAAACTAACACTCACCTCACTATCTACTGTTTTTTACGGAGTTCGTTATGCCAATTTATGAATATCAATGCAAATCGTGCGGTCACACCCACGAAGCATTACAAAAACTCAACGCCGAACCATTAATCGTTTGCCCCGCCTGCACGCAACCCGAACTGATGAAAAAAATCTCAGCGGCGGGTTTTCGTTTAAAAGGCAGCGGCTGGTATGAAACCGATTTTAAAAGCGGTGCGAAGAAAAATGTCGCAGGTGAAGCCAGCGCACCATCAAGTGCTTGCAATACCAGTAGCTGTCCAAAATCTTAATATTGTAGGTTTCATAGTTTCCACCGCTCTAGCATTGCGAATATATAAAATGCTGGAGCGGCAACTAAATCGAATGTCTTTTTATAGACAATAACAGGTGTAAAAATGATTTCCCAACAAGTTGAACATTTTGATATTGAAGTTTCTTATTCTGTTAAAGAAATGCTGAGCAAAGCGGCTGAGATTGACGGATGTTCTTTATCGGCATTAATCGTACAAGCTGCGATAGATAAAGCACGCGAAATTTTACAAAATCATCAAGATATTGTGTTATCACCTAACGACTGGGATAGTTTTATTCATACTTTAGAAAATCCACCCTGAAAGATTATCAAGATAATGGTATGAAATAATCATGCTGCACACGCAGAAGAAATTGTCATTTTTGATAAAAGCAAACATCAGCGCGATAGTTTTGATTGTGGTAATGAAGCTCTTAATAACTATCTTAAACAACATTTAGGACACAATTTAATACAAGCCTATGTGGCATTAGAAAAAAATAGCAATCGTGTTTTAGGTTATTACACCTTGTCATCAGCTTCAATAAGTCACACAGAATTGCCAAAAGAGTTAGCTAAAAAGCTTCCAAAATATCCGATTCCAGCAATTTTAATTTCGCGCTTGGCTTATGATAAACAGACACGCGAGGCGCAATTAAACTTGGGTTCTAAATTAGTCATTCACGCATTAAAACAGGCTTTGAAAGCAGTTGAGATAATAGGGGTTATGTGTGTCATTGTAGATGCCAAACCAGAAGCACAAACTTTTTATCAGAAGTTTGGTTTTCAAGTATTGGCAGAAAATGAGAATAGGCTTTATTTGCCTGTGAGTACGATAGCTAAATTGTTTTATGAAAATTAAAATGACGTGCTTTCCTTGTTCAGCACATCTTATCGCGTTAGAATTAAATGGGGAATAAAATGAATATTGCAGAACATAAATTAAATTTATTCCGTCAGATTGATGAATTATCAGAAGATTCATTAATTGAAGTGGAAAAATTAATTGCTCAATTAAAATTAAAACCAAAGCAAAAACGACAAGCGGGTTGTATGAAAGGGCTTGTTGTTTATATAGCAGAGGATTTTGACGCGCCTTTAGAGGATTTTAAAGAGTATATGGAATGAAATATTTATTAGATACTCATGCCTTAATCTGGTTTTTAGACGATGACAAACAACTGCCTTTCGATATTAAAAATATTATTTGTAGTGACGAAGCAGATATTTATTTAAGCATTGCCAGCTTTTGGGAAATGGCAATTAAAATAGCGCGTGGTAAATTAAAATTATCACAACCGCTTGAGTGTTTACTTGATACTTTAGAAAATCAAAGTATTACATTATTACCGATTCAGCCCGCACATATTTTAAAACTATTAGAATTACCCTTTGAGCATAACGACCCATTCGACCGTCTTATGATTGCCCAGTGTTTGCAAGATGAAATGGCGTTTATTAGTAATGAAGTGTTATTTTTGCGTTATGGTGTGAATAGAGTTTGGTGATTTAACGAGTAGTGCAAAATAGGTTTTATAGTTCCCACCGCTCCAGCGTTGTGTGACTATGAAGACGCTGGAGCGTCAACTGAGGCATTCCAACGCAGAGCGTTGGAACGATGTAAACTAGAAAAATATATAATTATGAATATTAAAGAATTCATTGCAGATTATAAAAACCATCCCGTTTTATTTGTTGGAACAGGTATTAGTCTAAGATATTTAAATAATTCTTATACATGGGATACTCTTTTAAGAAATATTAGTTATGACTTAAAAGGTAATTATGAATATTATTTAGATGTAAAATCAGAATGCCAAGAAAATGGAAAATATAAATTTGACAAAGTAGCTAGTCTTTTAGAATATGAATTCAATTCTCAATTAAAAAATGAGAAGATTGATAAGTTTAAAGATATTAATGATGTTTTTTACAGTAATATGGAAAAAGGCATTAATTTAAGTAGGTTTAAAATTTACATATCAAAACTTCTTTCTACGCTCGATTTTAGACATGAAATGAGGGATGAAATTTCTGAACTAAAAAAGATACGGAAGAATATTGGATCAATAATTACAACAAATTACGACAAACTTGTTGAAGATATATTCGAGTTTAATCCATTAATTGGAAATGATATTTTGTTAAGTAATCCTTATGGTTCTGTTTATAAAATACATGGATGTGTTTCCGCTATTGATAAAATAATTATAAGCTCAGAAGACTACAAAAACTTCAAAGAGAAATATGAGTTAATAAGGGCGCAACTTTTATCATTATTTGTTCACAATCCAATTATATTTATTGGATACAATATTGGCGATGAAAATATAAAAGACATTTTAAAAACTATTTTTACATACATTGAGCCAAACTCAGAAGAGGCAGAAAAAATAAGAAAAAATTTTCTTTTGGTTGAGTATGATGCTGGTTCAAGTTGCGAGGATATTATAGAGCATGATATTGACATCGAAGGTTTTTCAACAATAAGAATAAATAAAATTAAAACGGATAATTATAAAGCACTTTATAGTGCTTTATCAGACTTGCATTTGCCAGTATCTGCGATGGATGTGAGAAAGGTTCAAGATATATTTAAAGAAATATCTTCTGGTGGTTCAATACAAGTAACTATAACAGAAGATTTAGATACTCTTAAAAATAGTGATAAAATACTTGTTATAGGTTCATCAAAAACCATTCAATATAAATATCAAAACTCATCAGAAATGATGTCAAAATATTTTAAAATAATAGATGAGAATAATAAACAAATTTTAATGCTTATTGATGATTATGTCATTAATAGCCAACAATATTTTCCAATATTTGGATTTAGCCAAATAAAAAATGATATAAAAAGAGTTGATGATTTAAAACAACAACAAATCGATAAATTGAATAATGCAAAATCTTTAATTAAAGAACAAATAAAAACTTCTTATGGAGATATTGAGCAAATTCAATCAGAAGAATCTATTTAAAACAGTAACAAGCATAGCTCTATTTTATGGTCTATCTTAGAAGGAAATATACCATTAGAAGACGTTGAAAAATACCTGCGTAACTATTCAGACAAAGCAGAAACTAATTATCGTAAACTATTATGTGCTTATGATTTTAAAAAATATGGTAGCAAGTAGCCCGTAGCCCGTAGGTTGGATAGAGCGATAGCGAACCCCAACAAATAAAGAGACATACTAAAATATATTAAGGACATAATAATGCTTGAAACCACAGTGACAAAATTACGAAAGAATTTACCCAAGGAAATAGAACCTTGTTTTAAAAATCATGAAACCCTGCACGTTAAACAACGTGATGGTAAAGATTTTGTGATTATTAGTGCTGAAGATTGGCTGTCAATTGAAGAAACTTTATTTCTTAATTCAATTCCCAATATGGTTGCTAGTATTCATGAGGCAGCTAATGAATCACTAGCACAAGGTACTAATTTACAGGATTTAGATTGGTGATTTGGCAGATTATTTTAAGTCGTCAGGCAACGAAAGATGCGAAGAAAATTGCTCAATCAGGTCTTAAACCACAAGCTAAAAAATTATTAGAACTTTTGGAAGAAAATCCGTACAAAACACCACCGCCTTATGAGAAGTTAGTGGGTAACTTGCAAGGATTTTATTCTCGACGTATTTCGATTCAACATCGTTTAGTTTATCAAATTATTGAAAATGAAAAAGCCGTCCATGTTTTACGAATGTGGACGCATTACGAATAATTTTTAAGCAATAAAGATAAGTGCGTACTGCGTACGTTGGGTTAAATTGCGTAGGTTGTGGGTGAGCTTGCGAACCCCAACCTTGTATCTCTCCAAAGCAAAGGAGAAAACTGCTATAGTGTTTAGCTAGCATTATAGCAGAGTGCATGATCAGAGTTCGT